>CAXBCS010000004.1:0-115355 GCA_963974305.1 uncultured bacterium | reverse complement strand
AGAGGGATGTTTTTGATTGGAGATTTGGAACTTGGAACTTGGAACTTGGAACTTGGAGCTTGGAATTTATTGATTCGCAATTTCGCGCCTGCCTGTCTGGTAGGCAGGGAAGCGTGACCGGTAGTTAGATATGCGAGCTATGATTTATTTACTCACATTCAAAGTCAACATCCATTACCTTAAGACCATAATTCTTAGCTTCGAAGTTAAAATGCCACCATTCGGTTCGGATAGGAGCAAAGCCAAATTTTTTCATCACATCCCATAGGATTTTTCGATTTCCTTTAACGGTGTCATTATGCGCAAAATCAATATGGGCTTCTTTGCCAAAATGGTCATAATCACTCCCCATGTCTAGAGTATCATTGTTTAATTTGACGATGGTCATATCAATGGCTGCTCCTCGATTGTGAATAGAGCCACTCCCATATGGATTTCCTACATAGGAGGGGTTAGGATAGATTTTCCACATCTTTTTCTGAACAGATAGAGGGCGATAACAGTCAAACAGTTGGATTTTATAGCCTAATTCGCAAAAGTAGTTATTGGCATCTACAAGGGCAGTTGCGACTTCGGGAATGAGAAGACATTGCACGCAGTCATAAACTTGTTGTTTAAGAAAATTATTGGTGGTTGCATAACGCACATCATAAGCAAAATCGCTATCATAAGTAGCAATGTTGACGAGTGGATTTTCCTTTTTTTCTTGAAGGGATACTAAAAGTATGGAAGCACAAACAACACTAAAAAGAACCATTTTTTTCATCTTTTGAAAATACAATATTTAATTGATTGAATCAATTTCCAAATTTCAATTTCCCAAAATTCAAATCTTCTCTTTGCGAGGCATTGCAGAAGCTTAAAAAAAAGTATCTTCCCCACTATGCAAAAATTACCCAATATTACGCCCCAAAGACTTGCCGTGAAACTCAAAGCAAATGCTGAAAAATTAGTAAAACAAGGGCATCCATGGATTTTTACTGATAGTATTTCCAAACTCAATAAAGAGGGTAGATCGGGAGATATCGCTATTCTTTTTGATCAACGAAAAGATGCTGTTTTTGCTGTGGGTTTATATGACCCAGCATCTCCCATTCGGATCAAGGTGATAAGTAGCAAGCCAGCAAAGCCTGATGCTGCTTTTTTTGAGCAAAAAATCGATGAAGCCTTTTCAAAGCGCCTCAAATTATTAAAAACAGATACTAATAGCTATCGTTTCATTTTTGGTGAGAATGATGGCTTCCCGGGTTTTATTGCAGATGTTTATGCAGATGTTCTTGTCGTAAAAATATATTCGGCGATATGGTATCCATATCTAAATTTAATTTTTCCATTGCTTATAGAGACTTCCCAAGCCAAAACACTTGTGCTACGCTTAAGTCGTAGCTTACAAAAAAGCACTCCCTATGGTTTAAAAGACGGACAAGTATTGTTTGGAGAATTGAAAAATGAAGTGGTGTTGTTTAACGAACATGGGATTCGTTTTTCGGCCAATGTGATTCACGGACATAAAACTGGATACTTCTTAGATCATCGCGACAATAGACGTCGTGTTGGAAAACTGTCTAAGGGCAAGTCGGTATTGGATGTTTTTAGTTATGCAGGAGGCTTTTCAGTGCACGCGCTTGCTGGAGGAGCCACAGAGGTAATAAGTCTTGATATTAGTGCTCAAGCCTTGGAAATGGCTGTTAATAACGGTCGTTTGAATCCGCATAAGGGAAAACATAAAACAATGGCTGTAGACGCTTTTGCGGGCTTGCAGACACTCATTGATGAAGGAAAGAAGTTTGATGTTGTGGTGATAGATCCTCCAAGTTTTGCAAAAAGTGCCAAGGAGGTAAATGCGGCAAAGAACAGCTACACTCGTCTTGCAGCATTAGGTGTCCAATTGGTGAAATCAAAAGGTGTTTTAGTGCTTGCTTCCTGTTCCTCGAGAGTGAGTGCAGATAGCTTTTTTGAAATTTCAGAAAACGTCTTGCATAATTCAGGGAGGTCATTTCGTATCTTAGACAAGACCTTTCATGATAGTGATCATCCTATTGGTTTTCCTGAAGGAGCCTATCTGAAGACAGCTTATTACCAATTTTAGAGCAAAGGCTCAGTAATATTTAGAACATTCCTTATGAAGAAATCGGTTCAACGATTCGCGCTTTTAATAGCAGTACTGTTTATTCTAATCTCTTGTGTAGAAAAGCCGCCATTATTAGATGTGAGTATGGATGAGAGGGTTTTGATTCCGCTTCCGCGAAAGCTGACGCCTAATGGAGAAACATTTGTTGTATATAAGAACACGACGCTCTATGTGACTGAGGACACAGAGGCTTATAATACGGCTACCTATTTACAGTCGTATATAATGGATGGAATGTCTTTGGTTCTTCCTATTGAAACACAACCCATCAACTCTGATAAGCCGGGAATTTTCATTCAATTAAATGCAGATTTTGAAGGGGAAGTTGATGAAGAAGGATACAACTTAGCGATTAATCAACATCAATTAATACTCAGAGCAAAATCTGGTGCCGGTTTAGAAAGGGGAATGCAAACCATTTTTCAATTACTCCCAGAAAGTTTGCTTGAAAATCAAGTGTCACCGCTTACGGCTATCGGCGTACCTGGTTGCGATATTGAAGATTACCCTGAGTTTGCCTATAGAGGAGCTATGTTGGATGTCGCACGACATTTTTTTAGTGTGGATGATGTGAAGCGTTATATCGACTTAATCGCTAGCTATAAAATGAACACCTTGCATTTGCATTTAACCGATGATCAAGGATGGCGTATTGAAATAAAAGCATGGCCACAACTGACTTCTATTGGAGGAAGTTCAGCAGTAGGAGGTGGAAAGGGTGGCTTTTATACTCAAGACGACTATGAAGAATTAGTGGCTTATGCTGCCGAACGATTTATTACTATTATTCCAGAAATTGATATGCCGGGGCATACGAATGCTGCTTTGACCTCATATCCCCAACTGAATTGTGACGGGATTGCTCCAGAATTGTATACGGGAATGAAAGTTGGCTTTTCAAGTTTTTGTGTCGACAAGGATCTCACCTATACTTTTTTAGATGATGTAATTGGAGAATTGGCAGCCATGACACCTGGGGAGTATATTCATATTGGTGGTGACGAATCACATGCAACCCCTAAAGATGAATATATCAAATTTTTGAATAAGGCGCAGACTATTGTGCGCAAACATGGAAAAAAGGTAATGGGGTGGGAAGATATTTCGGCGGCTAGTTTACAAAAAGGGACTATAGTGCAACATTGGACCAAGGCAGAAACGGCAATTAAAGGTGTTGAGCAAGGGGCAAAGGTGGTTTTATCACCGGCACCAAAGACTTATTTAGATATGAAATATGATAAGGCTTCAAGAATAGGTTTAACATGGGCAGGACCTACTTCTGTAGACAGTGCTTATGTTTGGAAACCTTTAGAACTGCTTAAAGGTGTTGCCCGAAAGGATATTTTGGGCATAGAGTCGCCTTTATGGAGTGAAACTGCGGTTACTATGGATGATGTTGAATATTTGGCTTTTCCTAGAATTATCGGACATGCAGAAATGGGCTGGTCTGCCTCTAAAGATCTCTCATGGACATCATATAAAAAGCGAATGCGCTTACACCGTAAGAGATTAGATCTAAAAAAAGTGGATTATTACGCCGCCACTGAGCTATTTGACTAATTCTGAGTGCTTAGAAACTCAACTTTCTATACAATACTGGGGCATTTAGTTTTACTCAATCAGTTGCTTCGTATAAGGTTTTAAATTTTTTCAATTTCGACTTGAAAAATAGTTTTTCCATCATCACATTCATTAATCCAGCCTCTGAGTATTTTACTATGCCAAAACAGCGCATAGAATGTCTTGCAGAGAAAAATTTGAGCCAGTCTTGTGGCACTAAAGAATATGAATTAACTCGATTGGAGATATATGAAATTTCAACCCCTGTGCCGTAGTGGCCATAAACCAATTGAATAACTTCTTGTGCTAGTTCCCAGTTAAAATTTATACCCTCGTTAATTTCAGAAATAACGTAATCTGAGCAAAAATAAAAAATGCCTGTTTGAAGGATATAAATATCCTCGATTTCATTAACAAGATTTGAATCAGCTACTTTCACAATTTCAATTTACAAATCGTTCGCGATAAAACGAATTATGACTTGTAAATTATACCGATTTCGATAAAATTAATACCTTATCTGTTGAAATACAGCTTATTGGCAACCTCCAGTAAAATTTGTTGCATCGAATGCAGTTTCTACTGCACCTTGACGATCGCCATCAAAGGCTTGAATCACAAGTTCATTGCGACCAGAGCCATCTCGTTTCGGGCTACAATATTCAAATAAATAGAAACTATTTGCTTGTCCGGCGACATTGTCTGAAACTTGATTGAAGACCTGTTCCAGTTCGGCAGAATTGCTTGCGACTACACTTCCGGTAATACCAATTTCTGAAAGGGTAGTGCTATCAATTTCACTACCTAAGCCAATTGTAAAGAAAGATACGTCCTCATTGGAGTTTCTAACACTGCTTAAGGCTTGCGCTTTCGTATAGCGTGCAGCTTGGTCTGTTCCGTCAGTAAAGATTACAACAGAGGCTGCAGCAAAGATACTTTGGTCCTCAAAGGCGGTTATTGTGGAATTTGCGATTTCTGAAGACTTGATCACTGCGCCATATAGATCTGTGGATGGATCACTACTAATATCTGTTGTAATGCCATTAACAGCATCTTCTAAATCTGAAATACTATTTGTTATAGGCTCGAGTAGGTGAAGTTCATCTTGACCATCAAACCAGTAAATTCCCATTTTTGTCGCTTCTGTAGGAGTCGATGGCATCACATTATTAATAAAACTCACAGAAGCTTGTTTCAATTCTGAGAGGCTACCACTAAGGACACTATTACTTAAATCTAGTACTAAGAAGGTTGTATTTGTAAATATTTGGGCATTGGAAGAAATATCGGCAGAAGATTCGGCGCTTGATATTTCATTAAAGCAATCGTCATTACGACCTTTCTCAAAGACTCTAAAGTTGTTGCCTATTAGTCCTGGTACGGCATTACCAGCGTTGTCATTTACTTTGAAGAAAACCGAGACCTTTGATGGCAGGGTCGTAAATGATTCTTGAATGGTGATTTTTAGTTGGCTTTCGCCAAAATTCAAGCAATTATCTAATCCGTCAGTTGTACCGTCATCATCTCGAGTACTACATGCAGTCAAGGTGAAAATGGCAATTAATGCTATTAAGAAGGGTCTAAAATTCATAAAGGTTCGATTGAGATTGATGCCTTAAGAACGACAGAGAATGCGTTTTTATTACAGAGAAGCGTGGAATGATTTGTTTTTCCTCTGAGGAAGGAGGAAAGTTCGCTCATAAGTTAATAGTATTGTCTTTAAGGAAATGTAGTGGAATGCAATTTCGCGTAAGCATACATAGGGAAACAGCTTGGCATAGTTTATGAAAAGAGATAATCATAAATTTAGTATAAAGCTCAAGGATCAGTTTTTAAACAATAGTTATATTTACCAAAAGCCGCGAATTAGATTGCATACCTCAAATCAAAATCATGTTTAAACAATACATATGTATAGGTTTTTCGCTCTGCGTAACCAGTTTGGTTGCTCAAATAGATGCTCCGCGAAAATCTATTTCAATAGGAGGTATTGAGAATAATGACGTTCAGCAATCGGTAATGGTTTCCCCAGAGAATTCTTTAGAAAGTATACGATCGGGCAACATTTCTATAAAGAGTAGGGTTACATTAAGTGATCCCATGAATGCTGATTTGAAAAAAAACATTCGTTTTAATCAAGGTAATCAATTTGCTAAAAAGGAATTTACAGCACTTACAACCAAATTGAATAAGGCCTACGAAAAATCAGATCGACCAGTTCGACCAGAATATTTGAATAATCAATACTTGGGAGACTTTAAAAGTGGGTCAAAATTTGTAAAGTTCTTATATCGTGACCATGAATATGTAGATGGGGATCGAGTACGTGTTTATCTCAATGACCAAGTTGTTCATCCAAACATTTTATTGACTGGAGAATTTCAAGGCTTTTATATCGATTTAGAAAAAGGCTTCAATAAAATAGATATCGAAGCATTAAATCAAGGCGAGTCAGGTCCAAATACGGCACAGTTTGTCATGTACGACGATAATAAGCAAGTGATATCTTCCAATATATGGAACCTTGCTACCGGCGTAAAGGCTACGGTAATAATTGTAAAAGATTAATTGAGACTCTAGATCTTCTTATCCTAAGTATTTCATTAGGATATGACTCTTAGATGTGTGTCTTAGACGACGAATTGCTTTTTCGCGAATTTGTCTAACACGCTCTCTACTTAGGCCAAACATATCACCAATTTCTTGTAAAGTGAGTGCAGGTTGATCACCTAAACCATAGTTAAGACGAATCACATCAGCTTCTTTTTCTGTCAATGTTTCTAGGGCTCGAGTGATTTCGGTACTTAATGATTCTTGCATTAAGTCTTGATCAGGTCTCGGAGACTCGCTAGAGCTCATCACATCGTAAAGATTGTTGTCATTTTCACCTTCGGCAAATGGAGCATCCATAGATACTGAACGACTCACATTTTTAAGTGATAATTCCACCTGAGTGATGGACATATCTAAATGCGCTGCCAATTCTGATGCTGTAGGTGTACGCTCATGTAATTGTTGAAGATATACAGAAGCTTTTTTGATCTTACTAATTTCACCAATTTTATTTAAAGGCAAACGAACCGTACGCGCATGTTCTGCAATCGCTTGTAGAATGGACTGTCTGATCCACCATACTGCGTAAGAGATAAATTTAAAACCACGTTTTTCATCAAAACGTTGTGCAGCTTTTACCAGACCTACATTTCCTTCATTGATAAGATCAGATAGGGTAAGGCCTTGATTTTGGTATTGTTTAGCTACCGAAATCACAAAACGAAGATTTGCTTTGGTTAGAGTATCAAGTGCTCTTTGGTCACCTTTATGTATACGTTGGGCTAGCTCAACTTCTTCCTCAGCAGTAATTAAATCAATTTTACTCACATCTTGTAAGTAACTATTTAGTGATTTTGTCTCTCTATTGGTTACCTGCTTCGTAATTTTCAGTTGTCTCATATATCCACGTATGTGTTAAAATTAATAGTGTTACAAGGTAGGTTCATTTCGAGTCACTTCCAAAAGTTTAACGTCTTTTGTTAAAATAAAGTTCGTTTTTTATCAACTTAAGGCCTTAGGCGTCGTTAAATTGATGAATTCCTAGGATTTTGGGCAAATGATAACTACTAAAATATGTACATGAGCTAACATTTTACAGCTCAATTTCCTTTAAAATGAATTTTAGGGTTAATAATCTAGGCAATTTTGAAGTATATAGAGAATACCTAGCCTTGCCGGGGAAAGAAGTAAACTAGATTATGTTCTAAATAAAGCTTCATTGTCACGCTACTCGATTGAAAAACACGAAATATGATGTGCTATTTAAGTGTGTTTGCTTAAGTTGGCTAAAAATCTAACAGTCAATATAATGGGATGTTAATATTAATTTGAAGCATAAAAAAAGCGTCGTATAAAAATACAACGCTTTCATAATTGTTAAGATTTTACTACACAGCTCATGTTTAGCACTTCCAAAACTAACATTTCGCTAATGAGTAAATAACACTCAAATGTAGATAATTAATAGATACAACCCATAATAAATTATCAACATCATGAAAATTCATAACTGTTTAGGCTATAAATCTGCGTAGATACACTGTTGCTCAGAATATTAATGTTGCCATAAAAAGGTCAATTTTTTAGAGATTCATATGAGATGAACATTTTGTGCCTGTTATGATGAACTGGGGGAATAAGATTTCTGTTTACAACCAATCACAAATTAATGTTATGTCTCGGATAGGGTTGCCAATTTTAATGATAACATACAATTATTATAGATTAACGACCAAGTACTAGGATTCGATCGTACAACAAGTATTCATCTGAATATTTTTGGATGAATTTCAATTATTTTTGTCCTAAATTGATGGGGTAGTGGTTCATAGCGCTATCCCTTTTTTTTTTGCTAAAATTCCTTGTGATCTGGGAAGTTCTTTTGGTAAATCTTGTATAAACTCTAGTATACTCAAAGGTTAGTTGCCGCTACGTTTCTTCTAATTGAGGGTTTATAAACTTTTAGATGTTCACAAAAAAAGGTATCCCTTAGTTTAATACATAAACTAAGGGATACCTTCTGGAAGTTAGTTGCTAGGAAATTATTATTTCCTATTTAGGATTGATACCTAGACCTGGCTTGGCTTGATCCCTTTTAGGATTGATACCTAGTCCTGGTTTTGCCTTGTCTAGTGCATCAGAACCTGAATTTTGATCATCCCTAGATTTGTCCCCATCTTTAGGTTGAATACCTAGGCCCGAACGAGTACCCTCTCCGTTAAATTCCATTGTTGTTCCCATAATATATCAGTTTTAGTTGTGTGCATTTTATACCTATATTAGTCAATAAATGTAACTTTATCAAGTCTTAATGCCTTGATTATCTTATATGTAGGAAGTATACTACAATTGTTACACTAAAAAGCAAATTATTTGTATGACTATTAAAACTTTTTTTAAGGAATGCCATAAAAGAGAGGTTTTTAAGAAGCTTTCATTGTATGTTGTTTTTAGTTGGATCGTCATTCAAGTTTTAGCGGCAATATGGGATCCATTAGGTCTACCAAAGGAAAGTGTAACTGTTTTAATCGTTTTGCTTTTGATAGGATTACCATTGTATGCCTTCTATATAGGTAGATACGAAATAAAGGAATTAAAGGAGGCTAGTTTAGAAGATGGAATCGAGACAGAAGAAGAACTTAAAACCATACGAGTAGTCAAGAAATTTTTCTTCGCCGGGGTAACTCTAATAGGTATACTTGTAGGAATAGCTGTCTTTTTTATTATTACAAATAGTTTTGATTCTAAACCAAGACAGATAGTCGTAAGTATTTCAGATAAGATAGCCGTTCTTAGTTTTGATAACAATACGGGGCAAGAAAAATATGATGTTGTTTCTGAAATGGCCGCCGATTGGATCATTCAGGGAATTACAGAAAACAGAATCGGCCAAGTAGTATCTCCGGGCATTATTGATTCCTATAAAAGCTCTATTGATAATGCGCTAAGTATTGATGGAGATAGTAACGTGCTAAAAAATGTAATCAAACCAAAAACCATCATCAGTGGTAATTTTTATTTGCAAGGAAATGAATTACTCTTCAAGGGATCTGTATTGGATGGAGTGTCAGACGAAATAATGATGTCGTTTGATACTATTTCTTGTGATGAAAGTGATCCTTTGCTTTGTGTCGAAAATTTACAACAGGTTATTTTGGGCTATTTTGGGACTAAGGATAATGAGGCTTTAAATTTGCAACAAAAACCTCCCAAGTTTTCTGCATATCAAGATGTGCTTTTGGCAAAGGAAGTTTTTGGGAGTGACAATGACGAATATCTTCGATTATTAAATAATGCGATTGCAGTCGACCCTGAATATTTTGAACCCAAGGTCTTACGAATAGGGCACTATTATAATCTTGGTGCCTATGAGGTTGCCGATTCACTCTTACAAAATATTACGTTTTCACGAAATAACAACCGCCAGCGCAATTTGCTCAAGACCTATGCCGCTTTAATGCAAGGTGAAAATGGACAGATCTATCGTTATGTTTTAGAAGAGTATAAACTGGCTCCTTTTGATTTATTATCCAACAGTACCGCTATGGTTATTGCACAACAATTTGTCAATAAGCCTGAAGATGTCGATAGTTTATATCGCCAAATCAATATGGATAAAATGGATATCGATAATTGCGGTTCCTGCCAGAGTAGATTGCTAATAAAAGCCCAAAGCCATATTTCATTAGGTCAATATCAAGAGGTCATAAACCTTCCTTATGAGAAAAAATTCTATGAAGATCCTTATATCATCGCCTTAGTACGATTGGGTAAATTAACTGAACTCAACGCTTATCTTTCATTAAAAGAAGCTAGGGCAACAAAGACGCAAGTAGACAAAGCTACTTTTCTTGCAGCCAAGCAACTTCTTATCTTAGGGAGTGAAAATGCTGAGCCTTTCCTCCGGTCTTTATTAGAAGGAGAAGGAGATGTTATAAAAAAGATAGATGCGGCAATTTGGTTAGAAGAATTTAGCTTGGCAAAAAAGGAAGCTTTAGTAGCCTTAAAATTATACCCTGAAAAAATTCAAGTTACTTTTCAATTGGCCCTTATAGCACAAAAGCTAGGAGATAAGAAATTTGCTCATGAAATGCTCGAGCGACTTGAGGGGCTGCGTAAACCATACCAGTACGGAAGTGTAGACTATGCTTTTGCTCAATATTATGCTAGTATTGGGGAGGAAGAACTTATGAACGAATTTCTTTTAAAGGCAGTTGCCTCTGGAGCTTTTTTTACGCTTCAAAATTTTCAGAATGACCCCTATTTTATGAATTATAGTGAAACAGAAGCATTTAAACACACAATGTCTTTTTGGCATTGATTCTTAAAAAAACGAATATGATTGTACAGAACACACCACCAGCTTTGTCTAAGGATACCTTTGAAGTTTTTGTAATGCTCATAGATTCAATTATATGGCCCGTTGTTTTACTGATAATATTAATATTATTTCGACGGAACTTTGCCAATGCGATTCAGCGTCTTGGTTCTTTAACTGCAAATAAGGAAGGTTTGTCTTTGACATTCCAAAGTAAGTTAGATAAGGCAAAAGGATTGTTTTCGGGTCTAAAACCCAATGGTATTTCTAAAAGTAGTTCGTTGAATTCTAATATTACATCAGGAACAGGATCCCCACAAGAAGAAGTTAGGCTCATTCATTCCTCAATTAAAAATACACTCAAAGACATTGCAGATCAGCAAGGTATAGACGTTTCAGGTAAGTCTGCTTTGGAAATTTGTGTTATCTTTAAGGAAATAGGAGTCTTTGATTTAAAAAAGGCACAAATGGCGCAAACACTTTTAGAGTTAACGTCTTCCCCCGATACTGATATATCACATGAACAAGTGAATGAATTAAAGTTGCTCTATCAAGAAGCGGCTTTGTAAAATCGAATAATGGGGGATTTAAAGAACGCATATGCATTAATTATTGGGGTGGGGAATGACCTTCCAATTACGGTCCGTGATGCTACTGCAATTTACAATCTACTCGCAGAGCCTACTTTGGGTGGTTACCCGAAAGAAAATATTACGATCCTTACCGAAGAAACTGCTACCCGTGATGGTATTTTAGGGGCCTTAGATGGCTTAATAAATCAAGCCACTGAAGAGGCGTCAGTATTGTTGTTTTATTCTGGACATGGAGGAACCTATACCACAAACGATCTTCTAGAACTTTCTAATCAGCCAACAGTTCCAGAAGAAGAGAATAGAGATTTTTTCTTTTTACAACCTAGTAATTTTGAAGTCAAAGACTTTAATAATACATGGGTAAAAGCAGAAGAACTCCGAGAAAAAATTGGCCGGATTAAATCCAAACGATTAATCTTACTTTTAGACTGTTGTCATGCAGCGGGAATGACTCATAATCTTAGTTTTGACAGTAATTTTACACCTCAAAAGGAACTGCAACACGCAGAAGGCTTGGCACAAAACATTGATAATGGGAATGGAATGTCTATCATTTCTTCGTGTCGTGAAGATCAAAAGTCTTGGATTTTGGACGGAGATTATAATAGCCTTTTTACCAAATGTCTTTTGGAAGTTTTAAGAGGCGAACATAAAAAATACCTGGAAGAACCTTTCATCAGAATCTCTGAAACCATTCAGTACATTTTTAAAAAAGTACCCGAACTCAAACCGGTTCAACGGCCTTATGCCAATATTCAAATTTATGATGATTTTATATTGAGTAAGGTTCCAACTGCGCGTATAGAACAATTAGGTATTGAATCTCCAGCTGTAGAAAGTTTATCTAAAAACGAACCAAAGCAATTGATTACATCCTATCGCGAAACAGACACAGCAAATAACGCAGTTCTATTTGTTCATGGTTTTACAGGAGAAGCCGATCAAAGTTTTGGGGTACTGCCGGATTTATTACAATCTGAACCTTCATTAGAAGGATGGGACCTTTTTCCTTTAGGATATAGCGGTGCTATCACTCCCAACTTGGGAAAAGATGTATGGGCCTCTGTTGAGGATATTCAAACTATTGCCGATTATTTAAAAACAGCCATAAAATATAAATATAGTCGGTATCAGCGTATCGCTATAATAGGATATAGTTTGGGCGGACTAGTCGTACAAAAAGCAATCGTAGATTTAGATAAAAAAGAAAGAGACAAAATTAGCCATGTACTTCTTTTTGGTGTACCAAATAATGGGTTTTTGACGAGTGACCAGAATGATGCAAAGACTAAGGCCCTTGCTACAGATGGTGCTTTTATTAGCCAATTGCGATTGCAATGGAAATCACTTTTTCAAGATCAATTGCCTTTTACCTTAAAAGTAATTGCTGCCACTCAGGATGAATATATTCCCTTAGCATCTAGTTTTACCCCTTTTCCAAAAGAGGTCCAGGCTGTTGTTGCCGGCAATCATTTTTCAATGATGAAGGTCGATGATGCAGCAAATGATACCTACGGTGTAATTATGTCTGCTTTTAAAGGAGGAGATTTTGCAAATAAATTTACAGATAAAGAAACCATCAATATTGCGATGGGAGAATATGATGCTGTAGTAAAAGAGTTATTACCACAAAAAGATGCATTGGATCACAACGGACTTAAAAATCTAATTTTTGCATTAGAAGGTTTAGATCGGCAAGAAGAGGCAATGCTTATTTTAGAAAAGAAACTTGAGCACTCAAATGACAGTGATTTTTTAGGTCTATTAGCGGGGCGTTATAAGCGACAATACCTGAATACCTATCACAAAGAAAAAGGAGAGTTAGCCAAGGAATATTACCAAAGAGGTTTTCAAATCGCGGAGGCAAATAAGGATTATAAGCAAGGTTTTTACCACGCGATAAATGTGGCGTTTTTAGCCCTTGTCTTGGAAAGGAATGAACAAAAGATGCAAGAATACGCCAAGGTAGCATTAGAACATGCCGCACAGACTTCTTTCAATACACTATGGAAAATCGCCACTTCTGCCGAAGCTCACTTATATCTTGGAAACCTTAAAGAGGCGCAGGAGTATTATGAGCAAGCCTCAGAAATGGCAGATGTACGACAGAAGTTGTCAATACATACCAACGCCTATAAAGCATATACAAGCCTTTTAGGGACTGAAAACCCTGAGGATCGATTTATTAAGTTCCTGAAAAAGAGATTTTTATCGTAAATTAATATGGCAATGTTAGTATTTGAGCAATATAAGGTTCCTGATTACGCTTTCGCGAAAGCGAAAAAAAAACCAATTGCTATAAGATGTTTACAGATACATGAACCTTTTGTGGTAGAAACCATGGAGGGTAGAATGAAAGGGAAGAAAGGTGATTGGCTAATGGTAGGAGTAGATGATGAGATGTACGCCTGTGATCAAGAGATTTTTAAAAAAACATATCAGTTGATAGATTAGATAATTAAACAACCAAAATTATGGCTAAGAATACTGTATTTATAAGTTACTCCCGAGAGGATACCGATTTTATGCGACAACTTAAAAGTCGTTTAGAAGAATCAGGAATTAAAGTCTGGGTAGATGAAAATATTAAAGGTGGGGCTACCTGGGATAATATCATTGAAGAAGCTCTTGCTACATCAGATTCTATTATTGTAGTGTTATCTAAGGCTTCTGTGGCCTCAAAGATGGTGATGAATGAGGTGTCTTATGGCATTGAAGAAAATAAGTCAGTAATTCCTGTGATGGTGGAAGAATGTAAGATTCCTTTTCGGTTGAGAAGAATTCAATATATAGATTTTACCCCAGGTTTTGAATCGGGTATTGGAGGTGTATTAGATGCTTTAGATCGATCTGGTCCACAAACGACAGTAAAGGCCGACCCAATCGTGGCGCCTACCGTTTCTGGCGGACCTGAGGTGGTAACTGAAAAAGCGATCCCGAAGGAAACTAGCATTAAACCTAATAAAAATGAAAATCTAGCACCGAAGAAGCCGACTAGTGAAACTAAAAAGCTCCTGCCTTTTATTCTAGGAATTGCTGCAATTATTATAGCAGCAATCATTATCATTCCAATGTCTATGGAAGATGATGCAGATGATATTATAGATGACAAAACTAGGAGTGATGTGGTAGAAGTAATAGAAAAGCCCAATAATGATGCAGAGGTTATTACTGAAGCGCAACTTAATAGCGAAGGGGCTAGAACAGCTGTAGATTCTATAGTAGAGGAGCCAGCAATACCAGAACCTACACCTAAGGAGTTAGCTTGGGAAAAGGTAAAGAAAAGCGAGAATTTAAATAAATATCTTGAGTATATGTATATATACCCATTAAGCCCTGAGGAACAAGTAGAATTTGATAAAGCGATGGAGGTTGTATTTCCATATACAGGGTATATGCAATATTCAGAATCTCAGGGAAATCGTTTGTTCAATACTGTCTTTCCAATGGAGCAAAAAACGGGGCCACCTTCAGTAGGTGATATTTTAAGTTCTTCACGTGCGAGACGTATACGTGGCAATTCATATGGACGGCCGGGATTTAATGAAATAAAAAGAATTTCAGTAGTTGGCGAAAGGGTTATCGTAAAAGAAATTATTAAAAGCGGATCGGCTTATTGGATCAAGATTGGATATATCAAGGAGTAGTAATCTGGTTTTTTTGTAAGTTAATTTTGGCAGATACTGGTTTTATAGAAATCTCCATTAAGTATTATGCTATCTTCGATTATGTTTAAAAACCAAGATGAGTCTATAAATAAAGACCTTGAGACAAAGCGCCTAATTTTACGCGCCCCAAATGTTGGAGATAGAGAGAAGATTTTCTTTATGCGTACAGATGTTAGGTTGAATCAATATATCAAGCGCAGCCCACCTACGACCTTACAAGAAGTCGAAGCCTTTATTAAAGACCGTTTAAAGGATAGGAAGGAAGGCAATGCAATCTATTGGGTAATAGCCCTAAAAGACGCTCCAGAGCAATGTATTGGGGCTATTTCACTTTGGCAATTTTCAGAGGATCGAAAAACCGCTGAAGTGGGTTATGACCTTCTTCCAGTTTATCAGGGCAAGTCCATCATGAGCGAGGCATTGCAAGCTGTAGTTGGCTTTGGAAAACAAGATTTGGCATTAGATCGAATAGAGGCTTACACTCATAAAGAGAATAAATCCTCTATTCGTCTTCTACAACGAAATCAATTTTTTTTAACTGATCAAAGTGATTCAGCGGTAACCACCAATCGAGTATATGCTATTGAAAATCTTATCACTAGATAGAACTACCGTCTAAGAAAGCACCTAATTTTTCGAGTTTATCGTCCCAGAACTGTTCGTAAAATGATAACCATTTTTGAAGCTCTTGCAACTCTTTTGGTGTTGCCTGGCAGTAACGTTCTCTTCCCATAGTTTCAATCGAAATTAAACCCGCCTCATCCAAGACTTTTAAATGTTTTGTCACTCCTTGTCTAGAAATATCAAATTGTGCCGAAAGTTGTGTAATAGGCATCGCAGACGCAGCAACCACCAAAGCATGAAACAATTCACGTCGTGTGGGATCTGCAATCGCTTTTAATACTTTGGTAATTTTATCCTGCATGCAATTGCTTTTGTAAGAATGTTGTTAATCCGCTCAAACAATTGTCCCAGCCACCATTGAAGCTTTTCATCATCTCTACCGCAGTTTTCCCCGCGTAATTGGAGATACCAGAATGTTCTAAGTTTAATTGTGTATTTCCATTAACTTCCTTCAAGGTCCAAGTTACAATTGTCTTTGCAGGTTGATCGGTAACTATCCATGTATACTGCAGTTTATAAGGTGTCGCTCTGAGAACTTCACCTGTTATGGCAGAACATTCGCCTCCACCGTCATTAAAGGCGTATTTAAATCCTTTCTCGGCTTTAAATGTAGCTGGTATGAACCAGGTAGATATGAGTTCTTCTTGTGTAATGGCTTCCCAGACGGCCTGAATCGGATGTGGAAATAACTGTTCTTTGCTAATTGAGTCTTTCATGGTGATTGTTTTTTAATTGACAAAATGCAACTATGTGGTTGCAAATATAAACATACTATTTATTTACGCAACTATTTAGTTGCGTAAATCCCCTAATCACATCATTAAATAACTTAGAAAACTGAGAATAGGGGAGAATTCGGTCGGTTCCTTAAAACAAAAAAAGCCTTAAGACCTTATAGAATTTTGAATTCTAGAGTACTTAAGGCTGTTTATCGGGTTTTACTAAATTATTTTAAAATCATAGATGAGCTAATTACTGCACGTAATATGTAACCGCCGCTTGCACAGCCTCCATCATTATCAGAATATAAATAGCTACTCTCTTGGGCATATGCTATATATTCTTCTCCTTTATGAGAAAAACGTAAAGGTTTGCCTAAAACAAGTTCTTGCTTTTGACCGTCAGCGAATACAAAAAGAGAAATATTTTTATACCCTTCTCTTTGCTCTTGCTCATCAGAAATTGATTCTTGTTCAATAAGTAATCCATCTGCAGTCTTATAAGAAAAGGCAGCGGCATGGGTTTCCCAGAAAAAGGCGGTGTCCAACTTGTTTTTTTCTTCGATTATCACTCGTTTTTGTGGTCCATCAGGTTGGTTGCTGCTATTCAGAATAAGTATAGTATCTTCAAGAGTCTGTTGATCTTTGAAACGAAGAGCATCTGGTAGTGCGTATCGTATAGTTAATGGTCGATCTTTTGTAGTAACAATAATCTCTCCTGGTTTTTCAAATTGTATTTGAACTTGGGAAAGACTGTCTTTTATGACTCTTGTTAACTGTTCAAAATGAAAATCCAAGAGATAAGGATTGCTTTGAACTGGTTTAGTATCGGTGCCTTTTAGCGTGACTGGGCGTAATACCGGATTTAGCGGACCCACTTTTGCTTTGTCTTCAAAAATGTCACGATGGTCATCTTGTGCGTTAGCCATAAAACCTAGGCTTAAAGCGCAACTGAATATTAATATGTGTATGATCGTTTTCATGATGTATGTCTTAAAATTTATCAATTATTGTTCCAATTACTTCCTGGAGCCGTATAGTCCAGTCGGATAGAACCCCATTCGTTGTAGTCAATAGAAATATCTGCACTATTTCCATCTCCATTCAAATCAATAGTTCCCGAGTTGGTACTGTTACCATTGCCATTGAAATCTATAGCAAGGTTGTCACAAATACCATTGGCCTCAAAGACACTTGCTTCGTTTAAATTTGCCAGCATTCCTTGAGAATACCCAAAAGCAAGATCAGAATTAAGGTCACAGTCGGTTGAAACGGCTGGAAATTGGTATCGATAATTCATGATAGAAGGTTGGTTAACTTTAAAAGTTTCATTCCAATCGACTGGTGTAACACAAGCGCCTCCATGACATAGGTTTAGGTTATGTCCTAGCTCGTGCATAAAGGTTCCAATTTGGTTCCTTGGAGTAGCATATGCTTGAGATCCAGTGAAGTTTGTGAAGGTGACCATAAAGTCATTCCCAAATACCTCTCCACGACCTGAAGATCCATTAGGACGAGCTCTTCCCAGAATTGCATAGTGTGATATTTCAAGTTTATCTGCATTAAAATTGACTACGTTATTTTTATAGGTATAAAAATCAACATAACCAGGACTCACACTTGCTCCAAAGTCCATGGTGGTATGATCTGAAAGTATTGTTCCACCACTAGCAAAGCCTCCGGCTTGTCCTCGGTCAAGGTGCATAGATATTCCAGAACTTCCATCTGGATTTAGGATTGGAGCTTGTTCGAAAGTTTGCTCTATAGTTGCCCATATTGAAGGATCTGGTGCTGCTGCCGCGACCCAATCGACCTCTATAAATAGGTCTTTTCGTTTTGGATCACAACCTAGGGCAGCCAGGTCAATAATCGCTCCACTAGGTGCAGTATATCCATTGGTTTCCCAAATGTCTAATAGTCCGTCACCATCACTATCAATTGAATCAACATCTGAAGCAAACGTATAAGACTGAGCCGCTGAAAGATCTCCATCATGGTTTCGTAATCGAACCTGCACATTAGATCCCCAATTTTGATCTTCAACAAAAGCAAGATGCAAACTGTAATGATATATAGGGTATCCATAAGTTGATGGAGTATGAACATTTAGGTAATCTGTGGGAATCGCAGAGGTAAAGATGGTAGGTACATCTGTACCATTAATGGTCACCACCGCATCAGCGTCGCCATTGGCAACTGCCACAGCCAAAAAGTAATCGGCATGTGTTGCATTTTCACCACCAACATAGGCAAGAGTAATATCTTGGATTCGCGGATTGGGAAAAGTACCAGAAGATGCTAGGACATTTACCATTACTACATCATCAGATGTTCCTTCACTAGTACGCAATGCAACCGGATGATTACCCGTGCTTGCTACATCAGGTAATTGAAAATAGCGCGCAGATAAAAAGCTAGCATTTAAAGCGGTCTCAGTGGCAAGGTCATGATCCCAAATTGCACTAGAGAAATTAAGACTACTACCATCTACACTTACAATTTGTCGAGGATAGGCTGTAGAAGGCTCAATGTCATTGAGCACAGGTTTTTTAGCACAGCCCACAAGAAGAAGCACCCATACTAGGATGAGTCCTGACTTCCAGAAAGAATATGTTGTTTTCATTGGAATGGTTTTTTAAGAATTTGTTAGTTAAGAGGCAAATGTATTTAAGTCTTGTGGTGTTTACTATAGCTTAATATCCAAGATGACAAGGGTTAAAATACTATATTTCAATGAGTTGAATGACTATCTTGTCTATAATAAGGGGGTCGGTGTGTGATAAAGTAAATTTCTCCTTTTTTGATTATTGACCTAACATATTATTTAGCCAATACGATATGTTATCTTTGAGCTTCATGAAAGAATTTGCAAACCCTACAGAAAAGTCTACAACTAAGAAAAAGACTAAAGTTACTATCGTTTCTGCATTTAAGAGCATTATTTGGCCTAGGCGAAAATTGGTGTTTCTTGGTTTAATACTCATTGTAATAGGTCGTCTTGCGTCTCTTGTTTTGCCATGGAAATCAAAGGCTCTACTTGATGAGGTGTTGCCTAATAAAGATTTTGAAGCCTTGTACGATATGTTATGGTTGGTTGGATTTGCACTGCTCATTCAGGCAGTCACCTCTTTTTTACTCACCAGAATTTTAAGTGTTCAGGCGCAATACTTGATTTCAGAACTGCGCGCTCAAGTACAAAAGAAGGTACTTTCATTACCCATTAATTTCTTTGATAATAATAAGTCAGGAGCATTGGTATCGAGAATAATGAGTGACGTAGAAGGTGTTCGTAATTTAATAGGAACTGGACTTGTACAATTGGTTGGAGGTTCTATTACTGCAATCGTGTCCTTGGTTTGGCTGATCAATATTAATCCTTGGATGACTCTGTTTGTGTTTTTACCCGTAGCAATTTTTGGATATGTGGCTTTGCGAGCGTTTAAGTATATCAGGCCCATATTTAGAAATAGAGGAAAGATAAATGCCGAGGTAAAGGGCCGACTCACAGAAACTTTGGCAGGAGTTCGTGTGATCAAAGGTTTCAATGCTGAAGAGCAGGAAAACAAAACTTTTGAAGTTGGAGTTGATCTCTTGTTTCAAAATGTCAAGAAAAGTCTTACCGCTACAGCAATAATGACCAGTTCTTCGACCTTTTTGCTCGGACTTGCTTCGGTGGGAATCATGGGTATTGGTGGATATTTTATGATAGAAGGCGAAATGACAATAGGGGACTTCTTATTGTTCACTTTGTTACTTGGTTTTATGATTGCTCCAATCGTACAGATGAGTAATATTGGGAGTCAACTTACAGAGGCATTGGCTGGCTTGGACAGAACTGAGGAGCTTATGAATATGACACCTGAAGATGAATTGGGAGACCGAACAGTAGTCTTAGATTCATTTAAGGGAGATTTAAACTTTGAAAACGTCTCTTTTGCTTATGAAGAAGGAAAAGAAGTGATTCACGATATCAGTTTTGAAGCTAAGGCTGGGTCGGTGATCGCCTTAGTTGGTAGTTCAGGGTCCGGAAAATCTACCATTGCTGGTTTGTCGGCTACTTTTTTAAATCCTCAATCTGGTAAAATAACCATAGACGGACAAGATTTAGCGGCAGTTAAATTGAGTAGTTTTCGTCAACATTTAGGGGTGGTTTTACAAGATGAATTTTTGTTTGAAGGAACCATACGAGCCAATATCTTATTTGCTAAGCCCGATGCTTCGGAAACTGATTTGATAAAGGCTGTAAAGGCAGGTTATGTAAACGAATTTACAGATCGATTTGAGGATGGATTAGATACTTTAATTGGAGAAAGAGGCGTAAAACTTTCTGGAGGTCAGCGTCAACGAATCGCTATTGCTCGAGCGATTTTAGCAGATCCGAAGATTATTATTTTGGATGAAGCAACATCCAATTTAGATACAGAAAGTGAGGCATTGATACAGAAATCTTTGGCCACTTTGGTGAAGGATAGAACGACGATTGTTATTGCCCATCGATTAAGCACCATCAAAAAGGCCGATCAAATACTTGTTATTGAAGCTGGGCGTATTGCCGAGCAAGGCACGCATGAGGAACTAATTTCCCGAAAGGGGAGGTATTTTGATTTGTATACCTATCAAGCAAAGATTTAACAAGACTTAAAATTGTCTCAGGAATTACTATCCTATTATCTTGGTTCTATAATATACTTAAGTGGATCTAAGCTTTTACTTCACGTGAAACAGCGTTAATAAAGTATAAGCTAAGGAGTATATAAAAAACTCACTTATACACAAGAATCATCACTAGTTTTCGGCTGATTCAAGTCCCACAATGGTTAGTATGGTTGACTCTTCGTCAGATTTTTTATCCATATCTTCTGTAAAAGTATATGTAACTTTAAAGGCTTGGTTCTTTAGGGAATCATCATTTAGGTTATAGTATTCTGATACATTTTCATCTACTTCTTGAAAAGCAATTGTTTCTTCTCCTTGAGAAAAATAATAGATTCCTTCTTCAGAGCCCATATATGTTGCCATTATTGATTCAGTTTTCTGAGCTTCCACTTGTGTTGATGGCAAAGCGGCGATGCTGAAAATCACCATAATAAATGTTTTCATGTTTTTAGTTTTAGATTAATACAACGGAACAAGTTCTTCTAAAAATTGACGCCTAATTAATTCATTTCTATTGTCTAAAATAATAAGCGAACTATGAAAGACTTTGAAGTATATATGGCGTGACATTTCAAATCGGCCGTTTTGATACTGTTAAATAATGATTAGGCAATAATGATTTTACTTCATGATGAAATTGACAAAAAGGTTTGCTCAATTGCTCATATTTTTGGATTGAAGCAAAGACGCAATGGTTAAGAGCTTAGAATCTGTGTCTCCTTGAATTTTAGATAAATTGGTATTCCATGACTCACAAGGGTTTAAATACCGTTGAGAAATCGTATATTTGCACATAGTATTGTAATGAAACTATAGAACTAAGAAGGTGTTAACACTAACTTTAGTGATAGTGTTTTTACATTTGGTACAATACATGATATAGGATATACCTGTATAATTATCATATTAATAGCATAAAAAATTTAATGACAAAAAAGCAAGAAACCTTTGGAAAGAAAGAACGCGAAAAGAAGCGTTTAAAGAAAAATGAAGATAAGCGTAAGAAACGTGAAGAACGCAAAGCAAATGGCGGTGAGTCATTTGATGAGTTTGTGTATGTGAACCATTTAGGTCAATTAACGGATACGCCTCCAGATCCTTCCCAAAGAGTTGAAATAGAAGCTGAAGATATTATTTTAGGAATTCCTAAGAAAGTAGAAGGGGATGAACCAGATCCAGTACATACTGGTTTTGTTGATTTCTTTAACGATGCCAAAGGATTTGGTTTTATTAAAGATGCCGATGATGGAGATAAATACTTTGTCCATATTAGTGGTATCATTGATGACGAAATCAAAGAGGGTAATAAAGTTTCTTTCGAACTAGAGAAAGGTCCTAAAGGTTGGAATGCAGTAAAAGTAAAGAAGGTAAGCTAAAGTAAACCTTTAAGTTTTTCTACACTGCCATATTCCAGATTGTCTAAGGTAATATTTCCTACACGTACGCGAACTAAGCGAAGTGTAGGAAATCCTACCGCAGACGTCATTTTACGTACTTGTCGAAATTTTCCTTCCTTGATAATGAGTCGAACCCAAGGTGTCGGCCCATGACGTGCGTCTCTTATTTTTTTTCCACGATCAGGAAATTCTGGAGCTAGATCTAAGCGCTCTACAACGCAAGGTTTTGTGTCGTATTTCCTACCATTAAAACCAATTTCAACGCCTGCCGCCATGGTTGCAATAGCACTATCTGTTATGGCTCCATCCACTTGCGCATAGTATTCCTTTTCTATGCCCGATCTATTAATGGTATCGCTTAACTTTCCATCTGTGGTAAGTAAAAGTAAACCTTCTGATTTTTCGTCCAAACGGCCCACGGCCATTGTTCCTTCTGGAAACTCATATAAACTACTTAAGAATTTTTTCTTTCGGGCCTGACGTTCATCATTACTCAATAACTGACTGATATACCCATAGGGTTTATACAATTTAAAATGAGAATGTGATGCGTGTTCCATAAAGCGCGAAAATACCACTAATTATGGGAAATGATCTTTGATAAGTTCACACGCTTTTATACTTAAGTTGGCGATAGATTTCTATTTAGGAACAAGAATCCACCTTTAGAAATATATATTTTACAAGTAAATAAACAATAGAATATTAAAATATCAGTTATTATACTGAAACGTATTTACAATAATTAGGGGATTATCTGTGAAAAAATTTCACTTGAAAGCGTCAGTAATGGCGCTTTTTTTTATTTTGTAATGAGCTTTTTTTTGATAACTATGAACGATTAATAATAGTGTTTCAGTTTGTTTTTCCATTTAATAATGGGATTATACATTTAAGATATGAAATTTCTACAAAGATTGACTGTCGCCGTATGTTTTGGATGCTTCCTTTTCAGTTTTTCAAGCTGCTCAGATCCTAAAGCCGCATCATATACTCCTCCTTCTGATATTCAATACCTCATTGCTGGTGATTCTAGTAAAGTTTGGATGTTAGCCAAACGCTTTAATGGAAAAGTTAGAATGAATATGGAAGGTTGCTTTATGACGTATCGCCAAACTTTCTTTAAAAATAGGACGGTTTATGATAATAATGGGGAGCAACCTAACTGTGGCGAAACACTAAGCGGATTGTGGGAATTAACCAATGACAGTGTAGGTAACCATTATATTAAAATTAAGAGCCAACAATACAAGCGTTTAATGGGACGTGATTCTGGCTTTGTTGAATTCAAAATTCTATATGCCTCTAAAGATTCTTTAACACTAACTTTTATTCATAACCAATTTGGAACAGTTCGCAGGATTACAGATCATTTAGTCACAGAGAATGTCATTGTTCCAGACAGAGATTTTCATTGGTAAGGCTTAGTTATTATCGAAGGACCATGCAATAAATCTACTTTGCTTATTGCCTTGTTCCATGTTGACAATTTTGTGTGTAGCACCAAGTTTTGTGATCTGTTTGCTAATCTTAGGTAAATGTTCTTTCTGGGATACTAGAGCGGTAAACCAGTTTACTTGTGTTTTGAAGTCAACACTTTGTTTTACCATTCGCTTTAGAAAGAGAGCTTCGCCACCATTACACCACAACTCATTAGCTTGCCCTCCAAAATTTCTATTTTTAGGATCCAACCCTAAATTTCTATTTTTTTGATAGTTAGCCTGCAAGGCCTCTTTCTCTGAACTATAGAAAGGTGGATTACACATAACAAAATCAAAATGTTCATCAGCTTCAATAACGCCTTCAAAAATGTTGGCATTCACTGTTTGATGTTTGATTTCAATGTGCTTGCTTAATTTTGGATTGGCAGCCACGTTTTCTTTCGCAGCAGCGATAGCATTCGAGTCAATATCGACCCCAGTCATGTTCCAATTAAAAACAGAAGCTCCTAATAGGGGATAAATAGTATTAGCTCCGGTCCCAATATCAAGCCCTTTAGCTTTCTTTTTATCTATAAGGTCATTGAGGTGATGCAGGTAATCAACACGTCCAGGGACAGGTGGGCAGAGATAACCTTCTGGTACATTCCATTCTTCAAGTCCGTAATTTAATTTTAAAATTGCCTTATTGAGTGCAAAAACAGAAGCGCCATTAGAAAAGTCAATGGTTTCACCACCATGACGGCTGGTTTTAATATGATCACCAAGTTCAGGATGTACTTTTACAAGTTCTGAAAAATTATAAGGTGCTTGGTGTATATTATTTGGATGCATAAGGTTCTTTGAATAAGGGCAAAGATAGGGCTTCAAAACTAGTATGGTTAAGATCTATCTCTAGATCTCTAATTAATCAAAGGTACCTCTATATGCCTGCGAAATTGCTCTATGTTCTAATAGTGTGTGCTTGCTTTGAACATAGGTCATCAGATTTGCAATAACTTGTTTGCGTTGTGTCGTAGTTAAGTGCTTGTATGCGGGTTTCGGAATACGCAGTTCCCACTGGCATCCTATAGCATTATCCATAGCAATTCGCAAGTAGGCATGGTCTTCTAATAAAAGTTCAGGATACCGGCTTATCAACGTTTTTGGTAGTTGTAAGAAATACGATTTATAAGTAGCGGCCCTATCCATAATTAATTACTTGTTTCAAGTTCAAATATTTTAGGATACTTTGTCTTTTTGACATAAGAGCGAAGTATAATTCCTGTATGATAGGAAGCTTGCTGTCTTTGAATAAAAGGTTCTAAATCTTCAGCTTTACCCACCGATGTTGAGTCCTCAACAAATCCATATCCTTGTAAAACACCATCTTCTACAAGAACAAATGCACTTTCATCATGAGTTCGTCCCTTCTCTTTAATGATATAACTCGATTTGTGTTCTTGTAAATTATCAATGGCTTTTTTTACACGCTTATTATAAGCGGCCACAGTTTCTTCTTGTTTGCAAATACCTTTACAATTTGTAATGCGATAATGTGAACAACCTTCACGGGTTTCCTGAAGTCCACAAAAGCGCGGACAAAGCTCAAAGATTTCACAAAGCTCCATTAATCGTTCAGTGGCAGCGGCTCGATTGTAAAGAATATCCACCGCATTGTTTTTATATTTTGCCTTGGTAACCGCAAGCTGCATAATTCCTAGTCGGTTTTCATATGAAATAATGGCGTATGTATTTACAGGTATCTTTTGAGCGCGATTGTATTTTGGAAAGTGATGCCTAATTCTTTCTGATTCGAGTAGGAGGGCGCACAATTCATTTCCTGTTACTTCATAATCGATATGGTGTGTTTCTTGACCGAGATGATATTCTTTATTCTTTTTGTCATAGAAATGAGAAAGCACTCTTTTTTTAATATTATTTGCTTTGCCTACATAGATAATTTTTCCCTTTTGATCCTTAAAGAGATATATACCCGTCGTTTCAGGTAATTCTTCGATACTACGGGCAGGCAAGTGAGGAGGAAGGGTCGCCTCTTTAGAACGCACCTTCAAAAAGCTTTCTATCACGCTGCCTTCTTCATCGAGATCTAAGATACGTTTGAAGAGAATGACGGTTGCATCTGTATCTCCTTCGGCGCGGTGTCTGTTGTTTAATGGAATATTTATAGACGAGCATAAATTGCCTAAAGAATAACTGAAAAGGCCCGGAATTAGCTTTCGCGAAAGCCTAACCGTACACAGTTTCTTTCTTATAAAACTATGACCCAGGCGTTGAAATTCTCCCCGGAGCATATTAAAATCAAAATTGACATTATGAGCGACAAAAATGGCGTCTTCCGTAATTTCCAAAATGCGATCTGAAATATCCGAAAACAAGGGAGCGCCTTCAACCATCGCATCGTCAATCCCAGTGAGACTAGTAATGAACGATGGAATGTAAGCTTGAGGGTTTACTAAAGAAGTAAACTTATCGACGATTTTACCGTTAGTCATTCTAACAGCACAGATTTCTGTAATGCGTGTTCCATTAATGCCTTTTCCAGTGGTTTCGACATCAATGATAACATAGGTTTGGGCTTTTACCGATAGTTCCATAGCGTCACAAAGCTACTATAAATATTTGAATATTTGGAATAATTCCCAAAATATGGACATCTGTTTGATGTTGATAATTTTTCTGGCTAATTTTTCATTGAATGCCATGGAGCTTTGGAGGTGAGAAGTCTTCTTAATTTGTATTTTCGTAAGGCTATAGAAAACCATGAAAAATTTAATATTACATCTATTATTGCTAGGCAGCCTTCAAGCCATTTGTCAGCAAATAACGGTGGATAATGCGAGTTTTTCTCCCCAAGAATTAATCGCCGATATTCTTATTGATAGCGATTGTATTTCAAATATAGTCGTCACTAATGCCCTAGGTGGAAATTTTAATGGAACCGATCAAAGCTTTGGGTATTTCAATGCCAATGGATCTAATTTCCCTTTTGCCGAAGGAATCGTAATGAGCACTGGTCGCCTTCAAAATACCATAGGTCCCAATACTTCCTTGAGCGATGATGATGCCCCAGGATGGTTCGGAGATGCCGATTTGGAGTTTATCCTAAACGAATCAAATACTACAAATGCTACTATTCTCGAGTTTGATTTTACATCTTCGGCAGCAGAGATAAGTTTTCGATACCTATTTGCTTCAGAAGAGTATCAGGAGGGAGACCCTAATACCTGTCGATTTTCAGATCTCTTTGGGTTTTTGATTAGACCTATTGATGACCAACGCTATACCAATATTGCCTTGGTTCCAGATACTCAGACGCCTGTAAAGGTAACTACGGTTCATCCCGAAATTCCAGGAGGTTGTGATGCTATTAACGAAGCCTATTTTGATCAATTTAATGGGGCTGACGTTCCAATTAATTTTAACGGACAAACAACTATACTCACTGCAAAAACGGTGATTATCCCCAATGAAGTTTACCACGTCAAACTCGTGATCGCCGACGAGCAGAATTTTAGATTTGACTCCGCTGTATTTTTAGAAGCTGGAAGCTTTAAATTGAATACAGATATTGGAGCAGATCGATTGATATCTTCAGGAACGGCGCTCTGTGAAAACGAATCTATAACCCTTGACGCTAGCCAAATAGGGATGAATTCATATGAATGGTTTAAAGATGGAGCTTTATTAAGTGCTGAAACAGACGCTGAACTTTTTGTGGATACTCCTGGTTTCTATGAAGTGGTGGTTTCTCTTGAAAATAATTGTGAATCTTTTGGAGCAGTTCGCGTCGAGTATGATGACAATCCATTGGTTGCAAATACGATACTCATTGCCTGTGATGATGATGGAGATGGTCGCAGCATTTATAACCTTTATAGAGCAGAGGAGGCTGTAGTTCTGGGGAATCAAGTAAATGAAATTGTCAATTTTTTTAGAACAGAGGTAGACGCCATTGCTGGTAATTCTCCAATACAAAATCCTCGATCATTTCGCAATACTATTCCAATGCAAACGGTATTTGCTCGTGTAAGTAATCGTAATGGCTGTATAAGTATTGCCGAGGTATTGCTTGATATAGCTACTAATACAGTCAGTATAGCACCCCAAATCCTTTGCGATGATACTACAGATGGGAGAGTGGCCTTTGATTTAAACGCCATTACACAATCTTTCATATCCCAAATTCCACAAACGGCAGATGTGGCTTACTTTTCTACAATTGATGACGCCATTAGCGGAGATAACCAACTTTCCAATCCATATACCAATGTGTTTCCTTTTTCGGAAACCATTTATGTGTTGATACAAAATAACAACGAATGTTATGCCTTATCTCCTGTTGTTCTTTCTGTCTTAAAATCGCCTAATTTGCGTGATGATGATACTATTTTATACTGTGAGAATACTGCTCCTCAAGAAGTCACTATAGAAAGCGGGGTACTTAATCCTTCAGCGAATTATGCCTATGCGTGGACCTTAAACGGACAAGCATTAACCAATGATACTGCTGAAATTTCAGTGAATTCTTTAGGTACTTATGAGGTGACTGTTACTGCAGCCAACGGCTGTAGTACGCAGCGTTCTATCACAGTTATTGGCTCGAGCACTGCTATAATTACAGATGTCCAAATTGAAGGAAATCAGAATGCGACACTAACAATAACTAATTCAGGTTCTGGAACGTATAGCTATTCTTTGGATAGGGAAACGGGACCCTTTCAACAGGAACCAATATTTACCATGGTCTCACCAGGTTTTCATACGATCTATGTGAAAGATGAAAACGGCTGTGGGATTACTCAAGAGCGGATAGGTGTTCTTGGGTTTCCACGTTATTTTACACCCAATGGTGATGGAATTCATGACTTTTTTCGCGTACTTGGATTGGGAGCAGGGAATGCTAGAGTGCTTTCTTTTCGGGTCTTTGATCGTTTTGGAAAAATACTCCATAGTGAACGGGGTACTAATCAAGGTTGGAATGGGAAATTAAATGGGAAGGTGATAGGAACAAATAATTTTTGGTATACCGTTTCTCTTACTGATGGGCGTTCTTTTACAGGCTATTTTGCCTTGATAAAATAGATTCTTTTGCAGTTTCGCGAAAGCGAAATAAAGTGTAATAAATAAAGGCAACTGCGTTTGAACAGCTGCCTTTATATAAGCATTAAAGTTAGGTTGTAAGATGATCCACCTTACTTTTAAACTAATTCTTTTACTCCATTAATCCATCCCACCTTTTCTCGTTGGTTGTCTTGGAGTAGGCCATTCGCGAGCTTCTCCAGTACGACGATTAACAGGTAATACACTCTTTTCTCTTGAAGTTTTTTCAGGATCTTCAGAAGCCATATACGCTAAAATTGCAGTGAGAATTGCATTGTTACGCACATCGTCAAAAATGATTTTATCGTACGTATCACGGTTTGTATGCCAAGTGTAGTTCCAATAAGACCAGTTGAGCGAACTCAAACTAAAACCAGGGGCACCTGCAGCTTGAAATGAAGCATAATCAGAACCTCCTCTAGCGGGAGTTCCCGGAAAACTTGTTTCAATGTGCTGAGTAATATCCTCTGGAACTGCATCCAACCATCGAGTTAGGTAATCGTAGGCATGTAAAAATCCGCCTCCAGAAAGACGCACCACGCGGCCTGTTCCGTTATCTTGATTGAAAGCTGCTTGGACTCCTTCAATAATTTCAGGATGATCTTCTACAAAAGCTCTTGAGCCATTTAATCCTTGTTCTTCACTACCCCAATGACCCACTAAAATAGTACGTTTCGGATTTGGATACATCTTTTTAAGTATGCGCATAGCTTCCATCATCACTAAAGTTCCAGTACCATTATCTGTTGCTCCAGTACCTCCGTCCCAAGAGTCGAAGTGAGCAGATAAAATGACATATTCGTCTGGCTTTTCAGATCCTTTGATTTCGGCTATGGTATTGAAAGTAGGTACCGCGCCAAGTTCTTTTGATTGAGCTACGATAGTCAGCTTTGGCTTATGATTAGATGCTGCAAGTCTGTATACCATCCCATAATCTTCAAGTTCAATATCTACCATGGGTATTTTTTTGGTGCGGGCACTAAAAATTTTATTCACCCCGAATCCTCTAGACCAATTTGAAGTTACAATTCCAACGGCTCCTGCTTTTTCAAGTGCTGCGGGTAAAGTACGGCCGTTATAGCCTGTTCGTTGCATATTTTCGCGCCAAGCGTCTGTTTGAGCGCTACGTGCATCTTTCATTTTAGTAAATGATTCTTCTGTAGCAAATTCTTCCCAGTTATAGTCGGGCCTTCCTGTGGGTTGATGCATAGAAGTCATCACTAGTTTTCCTTTGACAGATTTTAACCAACCACTAAAAGCGATAGAATCCTTAATATCTGTAGGTAAAATAACCACCTCTGCTGTCACACCCGTCTTGGAGGTTCCAGGATTCCAGGCGAGTTGAGTACCACGTAGACTCTGAACTCTTGGTGACACCATATCAATATGTGTGATACCTCGTTCCCAGCCACGCCATTCGCCCCATTTTTCATTACGGGCTGAAATTCCCCAGCTCTGATATTTTGCCACCGCCCATTCATTTGCCTGTTGCATTTGCGGGGTGCCAACCAATCTCGGGCCAATAAAATCCATGAGTTCATGACCTAGAGGTTCCAACATTGAATTTTCGTTGGCTTCTTTGATAATCCCCTCTATAATGGGATCTTCTTTTTGAGCAAAGAGTGTTGTTGTAATTAAAAAAAGGATAAGAAATAAGCGTACAGTTGTTTTCATGGTTGTTTGATTTTGGTTGCTATCATGCAAGGATACATGATAGACCTTGAAATTACGAGATTTTGACCAATCGTAAAAACATGAAATCATAAATATATGCTAAGCTTATAAGTGCGCTAGATGATATCTAAAAAAGAAACTTCTATTTGGTAGTTGAAGAATTAAGCACTATCAAAGTGAATATAAGACCCTTTTTGGAAAACGGTAAAATAAAAAGTCCTCTCCGATTTCGGTAGAGGACTTTTAAGTGTCTCGGTATTTCATATTTGATTATCTGTGGATTGCGTAACTACTTGCTTTGGCTAATTCTTCTAAAGTGACACTCCAATTCTTAAGGACTTTTGCCCAGTTGTTTTTTAGATTTTTCATAATACATGTTTTAAAAGTTATTGTTGTCTTGCTAATTCCAACAAGCGTGCCAATTAAAATCTACCAGTATAAAATGGTTAAATAATTATTTTAATTTACTGAATATCATTAGATTATAATTGCATTATTTTTATCGCGCTTTCGCGAAAGCGTGCCGCCAAACTTTTAACGTAAGAGCAAAGCCAGCCGAAGAAGCTTTCCAACTTTCATAGCAATGCTATCATGACGAAGTAGTCCAAAACAAGAGTAAAAAGTACCCTCTAATCTTGAAAAAAAATCTAAGTACTGATCTCGTATTTGTTCTGTTTATTTCAATTCAAGTACGGGCTATTTTAAAGATGTTACAGCTCGACTTAGTACCACCCTTGTTTTTATAATATATTCAAAAATGCTAGTTAAAGGAAGAGAAGTTCATCCTTTAAAGCTTGTATTAATATGCTAGCTGTTATTATGTCCACGCAATTGAAGAAATGTAAAAGTTTATAGACCACATTATTAGTGGGCTAGCGTTAATTTTATGAGCCTCAAATACTTTTAAGTAAAATTTCCATTTTAACTAGAAAAAAGACGTAGTTTCGCGGCTGCAAAAATCGAAGTTTATGAAACGTATTAATGAGTATAAAAAGATGTTTGAAGTAGAGAAGGATATAGACCTTAAACTTCTAAAGAAATCTTACAGAAATCTAGTGAAGGAATGGCATCCTGATAAGTTTCAAGACGGTGATGATAAGCAAGAAGAGGCTGAACAAATGAGCCGCAAGATTATTGATGGTTATCATTTTCTAGTGAGCATTGCTCCAGAAACAAAGGCAGCCAACAAGTCTGAATATAAAGAGACGATTACCAATACAGGTATCGCCGATTTTAATCATAAAGGACAGGTTCTTGAAGTTTCTTTTATTGATGGAACGACCTATGAATATTTTGGAGTAGCAAAACCATTATTTATTAAGATGATAAACTCTGATAAACAATATCGTTTTGCAAAGCGTAATATCTTTGAATCTTTTCTATATAGAAAATCTAAGAAAGACGTAGAATTAGTATCCTAATCATCACATTCAATGGAGGTGATTTGAATGTTCCTTTTAAACACTTATTTCAATAGTGATTTTCAGACTGAATAATATTCCTTAGGTTTGATAAATGATAAAGCTTAAGTAATCAAGTTACTGATTAAAAAATAGGCAATATCTAACCTAATACAACCATGCATCGTATTCTAGCTTATAGGATACGATGTTTTTTTTTGCAACTAGGTGTTATTTTTTTTCTCTACCATGTAACTTTTCTTAATAATGGACACTCATTATACATTGAGAACGAATCAACAAACCCTATCAAATGAAAACTATACAAGAAACCATTGATTATTTGAGTTTGCTAATAGACTCAAGTCAAGTCAAAAAGGAATTACGCAGCTATCAATCCTTTGTTTCCTTGTTGAAGGACCTTCAGTCCAAGAACTTGACAAGAATTGATTATGAGAAGATTGAAAAACAACTAACTGAGCTAAATTTAACCTCAAATAGCTCCAATAAGTACAAACAAATTAAAAAGGCAAAGCGCAAATTTATTGCGTTTTTACAGAAAACATTCGCTTTTATTACTAAGGACTATTATACCGGAATGTATATGAGTTTAGGGATTTCTATAGGAATGTCTCTAGGTGTTGGGATTGGAGTAGCATTTGGTATTCCGAAGGGATTGGTTTTCGGAATGATGATCGGTATGTTTATAGGGATGTGTATTGGTCTGTTACTTGGTAATATGCAAGATGCAATTGCCGAGCGAGAGGGACGTGTACTGAAGATGAAATCCAAGAATATTAATTCCTAATCTATTTGGTCTGCCAGGAAAATTGAATGGGTGACCATGATGCAAATATCATTTCATTCTCAATAGCTAGTTGCTGCTTTATATACACCTGATTATTGAAGGTAAAAACTTGCCGCACCGTTACACCCAAGTTTGAGGGTAAATTTTCAGATTTGAATGGCAATTTCATAGGTAGTTTTATCTATAGACGGCTCCAAGCGTTTTGTGTTACAATTACTCCTAGAAATAACAGAATATACGTACTATTGTACTACCTAAGTTTGACAATAGTAACCGATGCCAATCTCTAAGAAAACTACTTTTACTGTATTAGCATTTTTTTCAATCTATGTAATTTGGGGTTCCACCTATTTATTAAATAAAATCGCCGTTGGCGAACTCCCACCTTTTATGTTGGCTGGCATTCGTTTTGCCACTGCTGGTATTTTGATTTTTGTTATTTCAAAGCTGAGTGGGATATCTATCGCAATTTCGCGCAAGCAATTAATCAATGCTACTTTTGCAGGATTCCTATTTCTCACCTTTGGGAATGGAGTAGTGGTATGGGCATTAAAGTATATAGATAGTGGATTTGCCGCCTTGGAAATCTCGGCCCAGCCTCTTGTAGTTCTGATCATGATGCGCATCTTACAAGGCAAGAAAATTCAACCAATGTCGATCATTGGAGTTGTTCTTGGTGTTATTGGAATCTATTTATTGGTGAGCCAAAAGGAGGTCCTCCAAATGGAGAATTCTATCCTCGGGATGATTATGATCTTTTTATGTATGCTTAGCTGGGCTTATGGGAGTTTGTTTGTGGGTACAGCCGACCTACCTAAAAATTATTTTGTCAATACAGGATATCAAATGTTCATGGGTGGCTTAATGCTTGGATTGGCTAGTTTACTATTTGGAGAAGAGTGGACCTCTCCCTTAATATGGAGTTCTGAAGTGCAATGGTCAATGATCCTATTAGTAATTTTTGGAAGTATTGTTGCATTTACTTCTTTCAATTATCTTCTCAAAGTTGTTTCTCCAGAAAAAGTGGCTACCTCTACTTATGTAAACCCTATTATTGCACTTCTCTTAGGCTGGTATTTTCTCAATGAAAATATCAGTGTTCAATCTGTAGTTGCTGCTGTTATTTTACTCACCGGAGTCTACTTTATCAATACCAAAAAGAAGTTAGTTGGCTTTTCTAGGTTTAAAGGAAGAAAAGACGTCTAACAGAATCTATTACTTTATTGATTAATATAAAGGCTACCAATTATATGGTGGCCTTTGTCATTTTTAATAGATAACACTCCAACAATCACTTCTCGTTCTCTGCCAGTTATAATCATTTCGAAATTTAACCACAAGCCAAACAACCTATTGATTAACAGTATTTTAGCTCGATAAAACTAAGTCTTAAACCTATAGCAAAATTAGCTTTTAGGCTACCTATTTCTGTGTATGTCTGGATTAAATTGCATCACTTTTTCCACACAAGTGTAACTCAATAGGAACTCAATAATAACTCAAAAACAAACATTATGTCAATTTCAATGCAAGGTGCCTGGTATGTCCGGGTCAAATCAAAGAGTGCAGGTTTTGCACAACGCTTTATAGTAAGCGGCGCATCTACTGGTAATGGAGTCCGCGTAGGAGCTACGTCTACTCCAGAGGTATTTGTAAATGGGAATTCTTGGAATATCAGAATTCAAAATGATCCTGGGTCTGGCTTTTTAAATTCTACACTTAAGCTAACCTATCCACGAATTGTTGGAGGGGAATATGTATTTGATCTCCAGTCTAATGATGCAGGCTCAGATGAAGATTTTAATGATCTGATCTTGACGTTTAGAACTCCCGTAACTGATAGTGATTATGTAGTTTATGGAAACATAAGCTATTATAAAGGTTGCTTATTCAATCCTTGTCATCGTTTCCTTGTACTTGATACCTACCTAAAATTTAGAGAGGCAATAATCAACCCAAGTATTAGAGCAGCGGTAAAAAGCTATTATCCAAGCTTAGATCGTGTGGCTTTTAATCCTCAGCCTGAGCCACCAGCTACCTTCAAACCATTGGCAATTCCATTTTCAGGGAAAGCAATACCAGATCGCGAACAGGTAATTACTGTAGGGAAACCTAATGAGATTTCTGTTAAGGCCGATAAAAAACAAGAAGTGGAAGCTACTCAATACAGCTATAATGCGCTCAAGTCTTCGCGTGTAAGTAGTATGCAAACAACTGATTCATTACAAGCTTCTAAACTCAGTACTATTCAAGGTATTGAATTGGCAAAAATATCAGATAGACTCCGTCTTTTCTGTGAAACTGGCCCAATTCCATTTGCACAAATACAATTTAATGAGTACGACCGTAGTAATCAAGAACTTTTAGGTGCTCCTTATACAGGGGATGGAAACTCTGAGGATTTAGGAAAGATAAACGGCGATTCTTTCGGTAATTATATTTTCCGATTTTCAAGATCTCTATCAGACACTTTAAATGAGGTTGATGTAGACGTGGCTCCAGGAGAAGAAATTTCAACACAATTTAGACCAGATTTAGTGATGCAATTAAAAGATCCATTTTCTGAAAATGGAACGCTATTTGAAACTGCTCCTTATTGGAATATTCCTTTCCTAAGACGAATCAATCTTTGTATTCCAAAGGAAAAAGCTGGCCTAGTTCCTTCTGCCTGTAGCGGATTACATATCCTTCAAGGAGTTGGTAATATTGCCATGGCTGCCATGAACGGAAGTGGAAATCGTGTAGGTGGTGGAAATTCACTTAATAACAGTGGTATTGTGACGTCTAAGGCAGATATAGCACCTTCAACGCGTTGTGCAGCATTTAGTGGGAGTTTGTTACTTAAAGGCTGCTTAGACAATCCAAATATTAAGTATTACACTTTAGAAAGACGTAACCGTGACCTGTTTGAATCGTGGCAACCGTTTACACAACCATTGCGACTTGCTAAAAACATTGGTAGTAGCACCGTTCAAAGCCTTGTCAATCGATCTTTTGGTCCGGGCAATACTACTGAAGGGTATTTAAATGTAGAAGTCGATGGAGGTAACTGGTTACCTGGCTATGATAATATAAAAGCTAGAATAGTCACATCGGCCTTTGACAATGCTCGTCATAGTTTCAGAATTCAAGGTTATGATGCTTTTGGAAATGCCATTAGCGGAACGAGTGAAGTGATTCACCTTTACCTTCAAGATGCTAAGACAACGGCCGCCATTGACCCTGTGATTAATTTTGGGGGAGATGACTTGGGCGATTGTGCATTATTCCAACTACCTACAATAGGGGGGACAGTGGTAGAAGATGCGCCCATGACTGTACGTTTTAAGGTAGAACACAATCCTAATGCATTACCACCTCGTGGATTCGAATGAATACGCACTAACGGTACACAAAGGGTCTACAGGAGGATTTGGGGTCAATCTCCCAGTAGTAGATGCAATATTCTCTGGTAGTTCCTTAATTCCAGAAGTTAATAGAGGAAGAAAGTATGCACATACCAGTGACTTAGAATGTACCACTGTTTTTAAAGGTACCGTTAATGAGGTAAGTGCAGACGGAGATGGATATTATACAGCAATCCTCCAGCCTTCAAGTGGCGGGTGGTTAGATCCAGAGCAGAGTTTTTGTGCCTTTAGCATTAATTTAAATGGAACATTAAGACTTACAAACGGATCTTCTGGATATCCTGATTTCCACGCAACCTCTATTTTAATAGGTATTGAAAGACCAGATGCGTGATTGGATTCTATTTTATCATATCGGGGCTAGCCATTTGGCGAATCACACATCTCTTTGCAGAAGAAGATGGTCCCTTTGATAGCATAATCCGTTTCCGAAAACTATTCGGGCAGAGTCTCCTTGGAGACCTGCTCGATTGTTTTTTTTGCTTGAGTATTTGGGTGTCTATACCTTTTGCAATATACCTTCAAGAGAATTGGTCTCAATTCTTTTTATACGGGATGTCACTTTCAGGCTTTGCCTGTATTATTCAAAAATTGATTAGTAAAAAAACCTAAAAATGATAAATTATGTCATGTTGTAATCACAAAAGAACCGCCTTTAAAAATGCTTCATTTCATTCGCCAACAATAGATGATCACCATCAGTCCAAGGAAATTGAAAATCTTAAAACAGTTTACAAAGGACGCAAAAGCAAAACTATCTTTGGTGCAATTACTAAGAAGCGGTATCATTTTCGTTTCTACGGCCAAATTATCCCTATTGATGAACGAGATATTTCAGGAATTACTGCTGAAGGGGATGTAGAAGTCGTTACTACAGGAATCCATTAATATTCCTCCTTGCTTTGATGTTTGTCTGGCGACAGCGTTGTGAAAGGAAAGTAGGGAAGGAGTATAAAAAAAGGCTGTCTAAATTATAGACAGCCTTTTTAATTATAATTTAATCTACGCTTATGCTGCGTTCTCTTTCTTAATCAAATTCAAAGCACTTCCTTCATTGAACCACTCAATTTGTGATGCATTGTAGGTATGATTTACTTTAATGGTATCTGAAGTTCCATCTGCATGTACAAGTTCGATTGTCAGCTGCTTCTCAGGAGCAAATTCATTTAAATCTAAAAAGTTGAAAGTATCATCTTCTCTGATTAAATCATAATCGGCTTCATTTGCAAAAGTCAAACCAAGCATCCCCTGTTTCTTTAAATTCGTTTCATGAATACGTGCAAAAGATTTTACAATCACTGCTGCAACACCTAAGTGACGAGGCTCCATAGCCGCATGTTCACGAGATGAACCTTCCCCATAGTTATGATCTCCTACAACTATTGAATAGACTCCAGCAGCTTTATAAGCTCTAGCAGTATCAGGAACAGCACCATATTCGCCATCCAATTGATTTTGAACGAAATTGGTTTTCTTACCAAATGCGTTCACAGCACCAATCAAACAGTTATTTGAAATATTATCTAAATGACCTCTAAATCGCAACCATGGTCCAGCCATAGAAATGTGATCTGTTGTACATTTTCCAAAGGCCTTAATCAATAATTTTGCACCTTTAATTTCGTTGCCAATAGGCTCGAAAGGAATTAGTAATTGAAGACGTTCTGATGTTTCTGATACACTTACAACTACATGACTACCGTCTGCCTCAGGCGCAAGGAAACCATTGTCCTTTACTTCAAAACCTTTTGGAGGTAATTCCCATCCTGTAGGTTCGTCAAATCTTACTTCTTGTCCGTCTTCGTTTATCAAGGTATCCGTTAATGGATTAAAGTCCAAACGCCCAGCGATTGCAATCGCTGCTGTAATTTCTGGAGAAGCAACAAAGGCATGAGTGTTAGGGTTACCATCAGCACGCTTTGCAAAGTTTCTATTGAAAGAGTGAACGATACTGTTTTTTGGTGCATTTTTAGGATCACTATAACGAGCCCATTGTCCGATACATGGTCCACATGCATTGGTAAATATTTTGGCGTCTAGTTTTTCAAAGATTCCAAGAATCCCATCTCTATCTGCTGTATAGCGAACTTTTTCTGAACCAGGGTTGATTCCTAATTCAGCCTTCATTTTAATTCCTTTGTCAAGGGCCTGTTGTGCGATAGATGAAGCACGAGATAAATCTTCATAAGAAGAGTTCGTACAAGAACCAATCAATCCCCATTCTACCGTTAAAGGCCATTCGCTTTTGGTAGCTTTAGCTGTCATTTCTTTCCCTACTGGAGTAGAAAGATCTGGCGTAAAAGGACCGTTTAATAAAGGACCTAATTCTGATAAGTTAATTTCTATAACCTGATCAAAGTATTGTTCAGGGTTTGCGTACACTTCTGCATCGGCAGTAAGGTGTTCTTTTACTTTATTTGCTGCATCGGCTACTTCGGCACGTTCGGTAGCTCTTAGGTAGCGCTCCATTGATTCGTCATATCCAAATGTAGAAGTAGTTGCTCCAATCTCGGCACCCATATTACAAATGGTTCCTTTTCCTGTACAAGACATCGAAGTAGCACCTGGGCCAAAATATTCTACAATAGCACCCGTACCACCTTTAACAGTTAAGATATCGGCTACTTTTAAGATAACATCCTTAGGAGCAGTCCATCCAGAAAGTTTTCCTGTTAGCTTCACACCGATTAGTTTTGGAAATTTCAATTCCCAAGCCATACCAGCCATAACATCTACAGCATCGGCACCACCAACACCAATAGCCACCATACCTAATCCACCAGCATTTACTGTATGTGAATCAGTACCAATCATCATTCCTCCTGGGAAGGCATAATTTTCTAAAACGACTTGGTGAATAATTCCAGCTCCTGGCTTCCAAAAGCCAAGTCCGTATTTGTTTGAAACAGATTCTAGGAAGTTAAAAACTTCACTACTCACATCATTTGCACGCTTTAAATCTGTACCAGCACCTTCTTTTGCTTGAATCAAGTGATCACAATGGGTTGTTGTAGGTACTGCTACCTTGCTTTTTCCAGCTTGCATAAACTGTAATAAAGCCATTTGTGCTGTAGCATCTTGCAAGGCAATACGATCAGGAGCAAAATCTACATAATCCTTCCCTCTAGCATACGCTTTGGTCGCCGTTCCTTCCCATAGGTGATTGTATAAAATTTTCTCAGATAGTGTAAGTGGTTTTCCAACAACTTTACGTGCTGCATCCACACGCTCAGCCATTTGGCTATACACTTTTTTAATCATATCAATATCAAATGCCATAGTTCTTCTTTTTAAGTTTAATAACTCGCCTGAAACAAGCTGTTTTTAGGTTACGCAAATGTAAGGAAATTTGATATATGTAAAATCATTCAAGCCGTTTTACACTACATTATGAGAATCCTTCAACAGAAGTCACAAAATAATATATTCTCCGCAATTTTGAGGTTTTGTTTTTTCTAATTTGTGAAAAGTGAGGGCATTTTTCTGACTAGCAGTCTTTCTTATTTCGCTTTCGCGAAAGCGCTATTCACATAAATAATGCGTGAAAGGCACAATTGTAAAATTTAATAACAGCAGTTGACGCCTATTTCTCCTTGGCCGAAAAGATCCCATCAATGAACTTCTTCTTCTTCTTTTCGTTATTATTAATCTTATATACCTTGAATAAAACAGAATTTCTAGGGTGTTTAATGGCATCGATTATTATACAAGCCATATAAGTAAAATTCACTCCAGTTTTTTCCAAGAGCTTATAACGTGTGGCACATCCTACCGTATAATCTGTAAGGTTCATCACGCGATGCCACCAATGCGAAGGATTGATTAGCATATCTCCTTCTTCCAGTTCATACCTAAAAAAAGGTACGTGTTTTAATTCAGGATAGTCGGTTCTAATTTGTGTAAAGAAATCGCCTTCATGTGTTTCATATAATTCAGAAACGGTATAATGCGCATATTTACTCATTGCAGGCTGCATTAGCGTTGAATAACTTGGGTCAATAAAATACCATTCCTTTTGACCTTTGATGTTTAGAAACATATTATAACCCCCGGCACAGTGCAGGGTAGACCCTGTCTTCTTAGAACGAGCGATAAACCATTGGGTAATCATATTGGTCTTCCCATGAATTTGATCGATTTCTTTTCCCTTACATTTTTCGGTGAAATCGTTGTCATTCAAGACTCCGTAAAAATTATTGAGATAACTCTGTTCGTATTCTGGCAAGGTGAGATACTCTTCCAAGGTCGTTGAATCCAACTGTATATTTTGCCCCACCTTATTGAGATCTTCATGAATCTTTTTAGTACTTAAATGCTTGACTGGAAGATCTCCTTTTGATTTTATCAAATTCTCCTTTTCCGCATATTCCATGATTTGGGCATCCTTGAGATAGCCTTTCACGACTATAGGCTGGTCGATATGCTTCTTCCATGCATCAAAGAACTCCTTATCAAAATCTTTGGCGTCTATGGTAGGTAATGAAAACGGGCTTTCATATATAGGATTTGCCTTGATAATTTTGGCCGCCGTTTGAGCATGCATTTTTCTGAATCGTCGTCCCCAAAAAGAATCAATATCGTGCTTTTTAAGCACCATCCCATTTTCATCTTTCTTATTCAAAAGATCAAAGGTAAAATCCAAAAGGAAATAGAAAGACCATTTAAATTCGAGCAATCCATATTTACGCGTTGGTAAATTTGGGGTGTAATTTTTTACTTTCTCCAACATTGCCTGCATAGGGTACCTAAAATTCGTGAGTAATGAATGCGCAAAAATAGGAAATTCGCCGTAGCTCTGCTAAATGAATTTTCAATCCGATTTAAGCATTCGTAAACCTTTTCTAAAAGTAAAAAGTTAGAGCTTTAATTGTTGAGAGGTGATAAAACCTTTGACCTTAAGATATACGTTGCATGGCCGGTTTCAATTTAATAACTCCAAGGCCATTAAGCAGTCGTATTATGAGATAGGTAATATCAATCTCATACCAATGCACACCGCCAAAATTTGCACGGCTACTATGTTTATGATGATTGTTGTGATATCCTTCGCCCATCATCAAAAAATCAAAACGGAATAAGTTCTTAGAGGTATCGGTGGTCTTAAAGTTTACATAGCCGCAAATGTGACCAAACCAATTGATAATGACTCCGTGAATAGGTGCCATCATAAAGGCAACCGGTAATAAAAACCATTGCCACCAAGCTGTTGTAAAGAAAACAAAAAGAACAACATAAGAGGCTATCCATGCGAGACGAGAAATTCGCGAACTAGCAATACGGTCGAAGGAGGCCCATTGTGGTACGTTTTTGGTAAATTTTTCATCAATAGCAATACGTTTTTTATTGATGTCTTGATAGATATTTTTGGTCTTCCACATCATTGCAAATAGGTTGCTGTCATATTTAGGTGAGTGAGGGTCTTTTTCGGTATCTGTATAAGCATGGTGCATTCGGTGCATCACTCCATAACCATAAGCACTGAGATAACTTGGTCCTTGACAAATCCATGTCATCACAAAGGTGATTTTCTCCATAGTTTTAGACATGGTAAAGGTTTGATGTGCAGCGTATCTGTGAAGGAAAAAGGATTGAAAGAATAGTCCTGAATACCATAGAACCACGACCAGAATCAATATAAACATAACTTTTTTTACAAAGTTACTTCTCGCTGTTCTGCCAAACAATGAACCTAGGTTAACTAATGTGCTTCCTTATTCTACTCAACGCTTGTGGTGTTACTCCAATGTAAGAACTGATGTATTTCAAAGGAATCTCTTTAATTACTTCAGGTCGATCTTTAAAGAGGTTCAAATAGCGCTCTTCAGCGGTATAGAATAAAAGGGTTTGCTCTCTTTTTGATTTAAGTAGAAATAGACGCTCTGCTGCAAGACGTCCAATAAGATTACCTATTGTAGTTGTTTTATAAACCTCTTGCAGGTCCTCATAACTTATACTCAATATAGTAGTGTCCGTTAAAGTCTCTAAAGAGTAAGTAGAAGGGCTTTGGGTCAAAAAAGAATCATAAGCACTTACAAATTGTTCTTTAAAACTGAAACCGAAAGTAGATTCTTTGTTTGGATACTCGTGTGGAATGTATAAACGTACAACTCCTGATACAACAAAGGAGATATGATTTTCAATAGTCCCCTTTTTTAAAAAACTCGTTTTCTTTGGGATATCACGTCGTTGTAATTTGGCAGCAAAGAACTCCCAATCCTGATCTGTTAATTCAGACATTTGATTAAGGTGTTCGCGAATGATAGAAAGAATAGGGGATGGGTTAGTCTGCATTGGCACGAAGATAGGGAACTCTTTAAAATGTAAAAAGGGTGTTAAGTAATTTGTGGCACCATCTTTGCCTACTTCTAAGTATTATAAATTATTAATACAATTACAATGAGTACAGGAAAAGTAAAATTCTTCAATGAAACAAAAGGATTTGGATTTATCACCGAAGAAGGTGTCGACAAAGATCATTTTGTTCATATTTCCGGATTAATCGATGAAGTACGCGAAGGCGACGAAGTATCTTTTGATCTTAAAGAAGGCAACAAAGGACTAAATGCAGTGAACGTAAAAGTTCTCTAAATATAGATTTCAAAGTTTGAGAAAAGCCCATCAGCAATGATGGGCTTTTTTAGTGCCTAATTTCAGCATAGAGCTAGATATAAAGACGTAATTTTGCGCTTTTAAAAATCACCTTTTATGGCTACTCCTTTCTCTAAACTAGGCTTGTTGGATGCATTGCAAAATGCATTAAAAGCGCTGGATATTACAAAACCTACCGATATTCAAAACAAAGCGATTCCGGAAATCCTGAATACAAAAAAAGATATCGTAGCACTTGCAAAAACAGGTTCTGGTAAAACAGTTGCTTTTGGACTGCCTTTGATTCAGCTTATCGATAAAACAAATCCAACAATTCAGGCTATTATTTTAGTTCCTACGCGCGAACTAGGTCAGCAGATTCATACTAATATGGAGTCTTTTGCTGCCCAAATTCCTGAGATATCAATTGCGGCCATTTGTGGAGGTGTGCCTATCAAACCACAAATAGAACGGCTTACAAAACCAACTCAAATTGTTGTTGCCACTCCAGGGCGCTTGATTGACTTGATCCAACGCAAAGCGATTAATATTAAGCAAGCAACTTACCTCGTGCTTGATGAAGCCGATGAAATGGTAAACAATCTTGGTGATGGTCTTGATGAGATCGTAAAGGAAATGCCAAATAATCGAAGAACCCTTCTTTTTTCGGCAACCATGCCAGGGACAATCAAGCAATTGATTCAAAATTATATGTCTAAAAACCCTATTGAGATTGCTTCTGAAATGGAAACAGTAGGGCATAAAGGGATCACCAATGAATTTGTGGTTGTAGAACCTATTGAGAAATTGGCGGTGCTTATGCATTTTTTGAACAGCCGTTTAGGGCAAAGAGGGATTATCTTCTGTAAAACAAAAGCTGCGGTAAATAAATTGGCTAAGAATTTAGCCATTAATAAATTCTCATCAGGGGCATTACACGGAAGTCTTTCTCAACCTATCCGAGATCGTATTATGGAGCAATTTCGCGAAGGCCATATCGATATCTTAGTGGCAACAGATCTTGCAGCACGTGGTATTGATGTCAAAGAGATTCAGTATGTGGTTAATTATCACCTACCAGATGTCTATGAAGTTTATGTGCATCGTAGTGGGCGAACAGTAAGAGCTGGGGTTCCTGGTTATGCTTTGACCATTTTACAAAAAGAAGAGGCGCACGAGATTGCAGATTTTGAAGACGAATTGGGGATTACTTTTTCCGCTTACGCGAAAGCTGACGCACAATCCTTAGAGGAGAATAACAATATACTATGGGCAAAGAAAATCTTTAAAACAAAGCCCAACCATAACCTAAGTTCAGAATTTAGAGAGAAAATACATACCGTTTTTCATCATCTTACCAAAGAAGAACTTATTGATAAACTACTCGCTCACAAAGTGGGAGAGAAGTAGTACCTTTTCAGATATAAAAAACCATAAATTATGCGCGCTACATTTTCATTGCTACTCGTCTTACTCATGATTTTATCGAGCGCCTGTGCGCAAGAAGAGAGCCCTGCTAAAACTTTTTGGAATAGCCTACAAGCGCATTGCGGAAAGGCCTATGAAGGGAGTTTGGCACTACCTGAAGAAGATGAAGACTTTGGTGGTAAAAAGCTCGTGATGCATGTTCGCTCTTGTAGTGATACTGAAATTAAAATACCATTTTTTGTGGGAGATGATAAATCGCGAACATGGGTGTTAACCTATGAAAACGATCGTATTTCATTAAAACATGATCACAGACATAAAGATGGTACCGAAGATGATATTAATTTCTACGGAGGTACTGCTAGCAATGCAGGAAAAGCGGGAATTCAGTTTTTCCCAGCAGATGTTCATACACAGAAGATGATTCCTGCCGCAGCAACTAATGTTTGGTGGATAACTCTTGAGGAAGGGAGTTTTACTTATAACCTAAGACGTTTGGGAACAGATCGTGTATTTAAAGTTGTTATGGATCTTACACAACCTATTGAAACACCTAGCGCTCCATGGGGCTGGAAAGATTAAGAAAAGTACTTTCCTTTTGATTTTGAGTTTTGATTACTGTAACATCAAACACTATCTTTGTAAGGCCCAACTAAAAGGAGCCTTATGACTCTAGATCCTACCTTACTAAAATTCATTCAAGGAATACCCAAAGCCGAACTCCATCTTCACATTGAAGGCACATTTGAGCCAGAGCTCATGTTTGAGATCGCAAAGCGTAATGGCATTGAGATCGCCTATGAAAGTGTAAAAGCATTAAAGAAAGCCTATAGTTTCAATAATCTCCAAGAGTTTTTAGATATCTATTATGCAGGAGCAGCGGTTCTGATCACAGAACAAGATTTTTACGACCTTACTTGGGCATATCTGTCACAAATTCATTCAGAAAATGTGGTGCATACCGAGATCTTTTTTGATCCGCAAACTCATACAGAACGTGGAATCCCATTTGAAACGGTTATTAATGGTATTCAACGTGCTCTTGTGGACGGAGAGGAAAAATTAGGAATCACTTTCAAACTAATCATGTCATTTCTAAGGCATCTTGACGAAGCTTCGGCTTTTGAAACTTTGGAAGCTGCATTAGCTTATAAAGATAGGATTCACGGAATTGGTTTAGACTCGTCTGAGCTTGGTAATCCACCAAGTAAATTTGAGCGCGCTTTCGCGAAAGCGAGAGAAGAAGGCTTTTTAGTAGTTGCCCACGCAGGAGAAGAAGGACCAGCAGCTTATATCTGGGAAGCTTTGGATCTATTAAAAGTGGACCGTGTAGATCATGGAAATCGTTGTCTTGAAGATGCCGCGCTTGTAGAACGGTTAGTGAGTAAGCAAATGGCATTGACTATATGTCCATTGTCCAATCGCGAACTTAAAGTAGTTCCTGATTTAAAGGATCACCCTATTAAAAATATGATGGACAAAGAGCTGCTGGTAACCGTTAATTCTGACGACCCAGCTTATTTTGGCGGTTATATGAATGCCAATTATGAGGCGATAGCGATTGCATTAGATCTCTCGCATGATGACATCGTTACATTGGTGAAGAACAGCTTTAGAGCTTCGTGGCTTACAGACGCTGAGAAAGCCAGGAATTTTGCAAAGATAGATAGCTATTTTCAAAAGAGTTTTTAATGCTGGCAGGCATCCTTTTTTAAAGTAATTGTACCAAAACTTTGCCAAAGCTCATCTTCAAAAGGCTTTGGGGAAAAACGAAAAAGTACGATTAGTTTATTTTGCTCAGTGCAATAGCTTTGTTCAACTTGAACATTGAGAGTTATTGGTTTTTTAGTTGTAAAGTGATCCCAAGTTTTAATTTTACCTATTAATTTTGAACTTTGTGCCGTAGATTCTTTTTCTAAAAACACAGCAGCAGAGTTTTGAATGTCTAGATATGTTTTACGTTCTATATCAAGACTCATCACCCCGTTAAAATAGAATTGCATTGCGACTTCCAAGTCATGGGCACTAAGAAATTTCTCTTTGTCGAGTTTCCAAGCAAAGGTGTACGTCCAAAAATAAGGGCTTTCAATTTTGTTCCACCCTTTGGGAAATCGTGCCTCTTCAAAACCTTCATATTTGATTTCCTGAGCAAAGCCTATAGGAAAGCTAAAAAGTTCCTTTCCCCATGTACTATCTAATTGTATGATATCGGGACGTTTCTGTTCTTGCCCTGCAAGAGCTATAGAAAAACTAAATACCAGTATACTGAGAATGTTCTTTAAGTTCATGTGGAATGATTTTGAGGTAAAACTAAAACAAGCAGGGCTTACAAATGTCAAAAAAATGTAAAAGAAGTGTGAAACCCTGCTAAAGCTCGGTAAATTGCCTGTTATTTGTAGAGATATGAAGAGCAATAGAATATTTGTTTTGGGCTTGTTGGCCATTATTTTTTTCATCTTTTGGGGCTGTTCCAAAGAGAATACTGAAACTGAAGACTTTTCTGAGATAGTCAAAATTGCCTTGAGGGATGTTGGTAACGAATTATTACTTTCCAATCAAGATGGCCAATCTTTAGTACGTCCAGTTGTAGCCTTAGAAAAATCAAAATTTGTACTTTCCTTTGAAAGTGACTTTTCCATTCTTCCTGATAATTTGGTTGCCATAGTAAAGAATAGTTTTCAAAAAGCAGAGCTCCCACAAAAATATCGCGTCGCAGTAATTCAATGTTCAGACGGGGAAGTGGCTTACAGCTACCAAGTAAAAATGGATACTGAAAAAGATATCATTCCTTGCAGTGGACGTTTTTTACCTACAAATTGCTATACGATTGAGGTACATTTCATACATCGAAAAGCCTCTTTCTTAGGGGCTCAAACTCCTTTGTATACTGCCATATTGGTTTTTATTGGATTGCTGATTGCCTTTGTATATAGAAAGAAAAAAGCAAATAAGGAATTGGCAGCAGGAGAAGAAATTGATATCCCCTATATCGCTCTTGGAAGTTTTAACTTCTATCAAGATCAGAATAAATTGGTAAAAGCTGCTGTTGAAATAGGGTTGTCCAAAAAAGAATGTGAATTACTATCAATACTTGTTGCTCATCCTAACCAGGTAATCACAAGAGACGAACTTACCAAACGTATCTGGGAAGACAATGGTGTGATTGTAGGTAGAAGTTTAGACACATATATATCTAAGCTTCGAAAAATATTAAAAGAAGACGACACCTTGAAAATTACTAATGTTCATGGTGTCGGCTATAAGCTTGAGATTCTAAAGGGCTGAATCTTAAGTTCTTTTTAATCTAGTTAACTTCATTTTTAAATTCTAGAAAGACTTCAAATTCGATCGCATCAGAGATAGCGTGATTCTTTAGTTTATTGTTATAGGAAATCCCCCAGCGTTGTCGATCTATTTTAAATCTCGTTGACATTGTTTGTGTTGTACCGTCAACAGTGGCCCAAAATTCAATGGGCTTTGTAATTCCTTTGATGGTGAGATTTGCTTCCATTTTATGCTGATTATCGGCTTCAAAATAGCTTACTTTTTGAATTATAAGGAGTGCCTCGGGATATTTAGGCACATCAAAGAAATCATCATTCTTTAAATGCTCAACGGGACCTACGCTATTTCTATAGTCTTCATTGCTGATGGAATTCATATCAATTACAAAGGAACCGCCGCTAATATGATCATTGGTGGTTATCAAAGACCCCTTCTTAAACTTTACAGTACCACTGTGCTCACTAAATTGAAAAGCATAGGTGCCTTTCCAATTTATGACACTTTGATCTATATCTAGTGTAAAAGATTTTTGGTTTTGACAGATTGCCGAAAGGCTCATTAAAAGAATGAGGAAACAACTTAATTTTTTCATCTTGTTTTATTTTTTGATAAAACTAGAAGGAGGGAAGAAGTTAAGTGTCAATTGTATGCAAAAGAAGTGTCAAGAACTGTAAAAATAATGTGAATTAAGACCTAGCTCTTTGTTCAATTAGTCAAAATAAGTTTCAACTTCTTTTTTAATATTTTCCCATTGACCTTTGTCACCGTTTAAAGCTCGAAAAATTTCTTTGACTTTAGAGATGCCGAAACCTTTAGCCTCTTCAAAGCCTATTTTAGGAGGGAGAGATAGTTCTGCATTTGTTACTATGGCGTCAATAATAAAAGGTTTAGTCGCTTTTTTAGCCAAATTAATCGCGCTTTCTATGTCTTTTGCATGTTCTACTCGTATGCCATCCCCTTCGCAAAGCTTAGCATAGGCAGCAAAATCAAAATTATTAACTTCCAATGCTTCTAAGTTCGGCGCAAGTCCTGCTTCTTCCATTTCTATCTTAACAAAGCCTAACTGGGAATTATTAAAGACAATAATTTTTAGCGGTAAATTGTATTTAACGGCAGTTGAAAAGTCGTGTAAGGACATATTAAAGGCACCGTCACCTATAAGCCCCCAAACTTCTCTCTTAGGAAATTGTAATTGTGCGCCTATAGCAGCTGGTAAGCCAACAGCCATGGAACCATGATTAAAGGAACCAATGATACGTCTCTCTGAGTGGAAATTCATAAAATTTGATGCCCAGATAGCCGCAGTACCTGTATCTATAGCGAAAATAGCATCATTTGAAGCGATGTCACTAACGAGCCTAGCAAAAATATGTGGATGTAAAGGCTCAATATCTCTAGAAGGATCAGATTTTTCACGGTTGCTTTCTTTCAATTTTCCAAATTCATTATTTAAATCAACCAGGAATTGATCGTCTAGCTTTTGGGTACAAACAGGCAAAAGTTGTTCTAATGTCTCCTTAATATCACCGTGAAGTCCCATCGTTACTGATGTACGGTTTCCGATATTTTCCGGTCGAATATCTATTTGTATCGTTTTTGTGCTTTCTGGTAAAAAGTTGGTGTATGGGAAATCTGTTCCTAACATGAGTAGGAGGTCACAGTTCATTATCGCCTTATAGCCTGAAGGATTGCCTATAAGTCCTGTAAGTCCAACAACGTTAGTCGTTTCATGATCAAAAATATCTGCGGCTCTCAAAGTATGGGTGATGGGCGCTTTTAGTTTATTGGACAATTCAAGTACAATATCCTTTGATCTGCGACAACCAGCCCCCGCAAGAATACCAATCGTATTTGACTCGTTAATAAGTTTGGCGGCCTTTCCAATATCATCAAATCGAGGTATAGTTTGACTAGAAGATCTAAAAACTTGATGAACAAAGTCTCTATTCTCTGCTTTCATAAGAGCGATGTCAGATGGCAGTTCGATGCGGCACGCAATTTTTATTCACTGCGATCCTAATGGCTCTTAAGATAACTCTAGGCGCTTCCTCTGGAGATCGTATAACTGCTTGATACTCGCAAATATCATCGAAAATCTTTTTAAGGTCGGCTTCTTGATGATAATTGGTGCCTAGGTGTTCAATAGGTACTTGCCCTGTAATTGCAATTACTGGCGATCGTTCTTTTCTGGCGTTGTACAATCCATTGATAAGGTGTAAAGCTCCTGGGCCGACAGTACTTGCACATACTCCAAAATTAGTACCTAGCTCTCCTTGAGCATAGGCGGCAAATGAAGCATTGCCCTCATGGTTTACACCTATCCATTTGACTTGGTCTTGTTTTGCGATAGCGTCAATAAAAGGATTTAAGGCATCACCAGCAACACCAAATATATGTTGTACACCCTCACTTTGTAAAATGTGTAATAGTTGATCTGATACGTTCATAATATGTTTATTGTGCAATTGTAAGAAACTGAAACTATTTCAGAATCATATAAGTTATCCCTCCAACAATTATAAATATGATAATCACTTCAATAAAAAAACGAAACCCTAAGAATGACCTTCTATCTTCTTTAAAGACATACTCTCTTGTTTCTTCCTCAACTACCTTAAATATCTTCATGGCCTACAATTTTAAATAACTGCAGTAAATTTATGAACCTTTTAAAAAGAACATTGACTCATATGTGTAAAACATGAATGTTATCGAAAGAAATCTGCTGTTTTTATTCTGTTAAGAAGTTGGGAACATAATTTTTTATCAAATCGAGCACAACAGTTTCGTTATCAGATAGTTGGTTAGTTGGTTTAGTTAATAATTCTATGGCCTTAAAATCTTCCTCAATCCTCCCAGTGAGGTATGTATTTACAACTGCTGGGTGCACGTATTACTTTCTGCAAACAGAACGAGTGTTGCCAAGAGCTTTTGCAGCTGTATCTAAAGCTTTTAGGATATTTTTCTTTTGCTTTTTTTTAGTTGAGGAAGTTCCTAACTCCATCAACTTTTCAAAGAAAATATTTGTAGCCGCCCAAGTGCGATAATCTTTAGCTGTGAAAATATCCCCTGTAATATTATGGATATAGGCATTGACCATACTACTATCTACACTCTGCTTTTCTTTATTCTCATCGAAATATTGAAAAAGTTCCCATCCTGGAATTTCTCCACATTCATTGACCAGTCTTGTCAACTTTCTATCCTTTAAAAGAATATTGTGTTCCTTTCCTTTTTTGCCAACAAATTTAAAGGCAACTTTTTCATCATAAACAGACTTATGTCGTGTGCGTAAGGTGGCTAGTCCATAGGTCTTATTTCGCTTTGCCAATGCGAATGTGAGTTTCTTCCATTAAACGAATGATTAAAGCAATCACCTTTGTTTTGGGCCATCCTTTTTGCTCTAGGTCTAGAGCAACTTGTATTCTAATTTTTGGTAGTTGGCTTCCAAATGCTGCCATCTTAAAAAACTTAGTCTGATTTCTTATTTGCTTCCACCGTTCATGATAGCGATATTGTTTTCTCCTTTTCACATCTCTACCGACAGCCTGAATATGAGCATTTAATGGAACAGCTATTTTTACCTTTCTCCATGCAGGAGGGATTACCAACTGCTCAATTCTATGAAGATCTTCCTGTTTAGTTAATTCTTGATTTCCCAGTTTGTAAACAAAGGACTCCTTTAATTTTTTTCGACGGATTTTGAGTTTGTCTTTAGTCGTATACACTAATTCAAAAGTATCTATTACAGAGGCTCGTTCTTTGATTAGTTTCGCAATAAAGGCTGGATCAGCGTATTTTTTATATTTCATAAGGTATTCCTTTGTAAAAGATAAAATTACCCATTTTTGTTAAGTCAATTGTTTTATAGTCAGTCTTATAGCTTAGATAAGCTAGCTTAGATAAGCTAAAGTTAGTAAAATTACGGATGATACCTTAAAGGAATAAACAATGCTCTTTAACACCTTTAGTAATAGGAGGTGTGAAAAAGGAAAGTGGCTTTGAAAAAAGGAGGGTTAGGAGTGTATTTCTGTAATTTTCAAGGAGAGAAGCTCATAATTAGATGCCCAAATAAACAATAATAGAATAATCACTAAACGTATTACCAGAACTTTTGGAATGGTTAAAGTCGTCTACCTAAGGAATATACTAGGAAAATTCCCTAAAATAAAGGGTGTCAGAGATTAATAAATTGAAAATAAGTGAATTAAAGCCCAAAATGTTAAATAAAGTGGTACTTTCGCACTTCAATATTATTATAAATTTAATTACATTATTATGAGTAAAGGAACAGTAAAATTCTTCAATGAAACTAAAGGTTTTGGATTTATCACTGAAGAAGGTGCTAGTAAAGATCACTTTGTACACATCTCTGGATTAGTAGACGAAATTCGTGAAGGCGATGAAGTTGAATTCGATCTACAAGAAGGAAACAAAGGATTAAACGCAGTGAACGTAAAAGTTATCTAATACATATACTTTCAAGTTTAATAGAAAAGCCATCTCATGTGATGGCTTTTTTTTTGTGCTTATATTTTTAATTACATTCACAGAGCAGGTTATTGTAACACCATTAAACTAATAAAAGGATCTAACAGCTCCTAAAATATACTCAACTCAGAGTGTGTAGTTACTTCTTCAAGAAATTTCATCCCTTTAAATGAATTTCCCTTGGGATTGAGTCGCGGACTCCAAACGGCAATGGAATAATTTCCAGGATATAGGGCTACAATGCCACCTCCAACGCCACTCTTGCCGGGTAACCCGACCTTAAAGGCAAACTCTCCGGATTCATCATAGAAGCCACAAGTGAGCATTAGCGCATTGATACGTTTACATTTACTTTTAGATATAATTTTCTTCCCATCAGACAATTTACGACCGCCATTAGCTAGAAAAGCGAAAGTGTTAGAGAGCTGCTGACAATTCATTTCAAGAGAACACATGTCAAAGTAAAAATCGAGAACTTCTGCGGGATCATTAGCAATATTACCGTATGACTTAATAAAATTACACAAGGCCGTATTTCTATATCCACTGGCTTTTTCTGAATCTGCAATTTTATCTGAATAAATGAGAGTAGGTATATCGCTTAAATCTCTAACGAAATCTAAAAATTCAATGCGGGCATCTCCAAGCTCGGAAATGAGAATGTCGCATATCACAATCGCTCCTGAATTAACAAAGGGATTACGAGGAATTCCATTATAATTTTCTAAAAGCAATAGAGAATCGAACTTAGTTCCAGAGGGTTCTACATCGACTCTATCCCAAATTTTTTCACCAAGAATATTATAAGCCATGGTAAGAGAAAGCACTTTTGCTATACTCTGTATAGAGAATTTCTCCAAGTTGTCACCTACACCACAATGGGAGCCATTTATGGTTGTCATATGTGCCCCAAATTTAGTAGGATCCACATGAGCAAGTTCTGGAATGTAAGTGGCTACCTTTCCGCCATCCTTTAATGAATTTGCCTTCTTGTAGGCTTCTTCAATTATGAGCTTATAATTTGAATCCATACGGTTTTTTATTCGAAAATTTTGAGCCAAGATATAACTTAATTCAATGTGTTTGCATCCAAATGTAGGCCATTATATTCTCTTAATTTTCTCAGGTTTGAGTTTGTATTCTAAAATCCAATATCATTTCCTCCCAAGAAAATTTAGGATAGTAAAGGCTGTATTAAGCGATCTTCCGATAGTTTTATGATCATTTTCACTGACGAAATTATCATTCCGACATAAACTGTATACATATTGTCGTTGTTTAGCCTTCTCAAACTAAAAGAAAAGATATGTTTAAGAAATACCGAATCCTTAAATGGACTGGAGTAATCATAGGGAGTTTCATCTTGATAGTTTTCCTATTTGGACTTTGGTTTATGAGTCTTATCCCTCCAAGAGTGGACTCCTTAGAAACGAGCCAAGCTACAGATTTACCATATCTCTCAGAAGATATTCAGCCTTATAGAGGTAAAATTCTGGCGGTTGTCACTAGCACTAATTCCATGGGAGACAATAAAAGCACCGGCTACGAACTCACAGAACTAGCCAGAGCCTATTATGTATTTACTGCCAATGGATATGAAGTCGATATCGCTAGTCCGCTAGGAGGAAAGCCTCCTGTTGTTATTGACGATGAAGATATGGGAGCATTTGATTATGCTTTTTTAAATGATAGCATTGCACAATACAAAACGAGCCATACGCTTGCTATTGAAGACGTAAAGCCTAATGATTACCAAGCAATATTCTTTGCAGGAGGAAAGGGTGCCATGTTTGATTTTCCAGACAATAAATCCATTCAATCAATCGTGCAGCAATATTATGAGTCTAATAAGGTGGTAGGGGCCGTTTGTCACGGACCAGCGGCTTTGGTTAATGTGACTTTAAACAATGGAAGGCCACTGCTTGAAAACAGAACCGTAAGTGGCTTTACAAATAAGGAAGAACTACTACTGATCTCGGATGCCAAATCTATCTTTCCCTTTCTATTACAAGATAAAATGATCGCTCAAGGAGCCCTCTTTGCTGAAGGAGAAATGTATTTAGACCAAGTGAGTCATGATCGCAATTTAATAACAGGTCAAAACCCTTGGTCTACTTGGACCGTGGCTGAAAATATGATCAAACAATTGGGGCATACTCCAAAACACAGAATCATCACCGATGAAGAAAATGCTATAAAAATTTTAGAAATTTATAGATCTCAGGGCTCGCAAGAAGCTAAACAAATGATCAAAAAAATGATAGTCACCGATAAAAAAGAAGTTTCAAGAATTCTTATCTTAACTCATAGTATGGTGGCAGGAATGAAAGGTGAAATTGGTGATTTTTTCGGTATTATAGGCCTAACTTCCTACGCAAAAAAATGTGTATCTATGTAAAAAAGAGTTTTCTTTCTTATTAAAAATAACATATTGAGTGTACTAGATATTCTTCTTGTAGTAATTAGTAGTGCGGGCTTACTGCATGGAATTCTCTTTGCGGTATACTTAGGCCTAATAAAAAAGAAAAGAAGCTTGTCAAATGTGCTGTTAGGCCTGATTCTCATTTTTATGGCCTTTAGAATTGGCAAGTCCGTAGTCTTGTATTTTGTTGAAGATTTAGAACCTGTTTTGATTTTTATTGGATTGGCATTTTTACTATTGACAGGACCCTTGTTACGATGGTATGTTATTGGCATGACACGTGCTAATTTCAAACTCACCCACAAGTATTTTATAGAACTCCTTCCTTTTGTACTCTTTTTTATTATGAGTCTTTTTGTATCAAGGGAATGGTTTGAAAGCCTTAATAAACAAGTAATTATTGTTTTTGCGAGCGGACTCATACTCATTTACTTACACTTGGCTGCTTATATTTTTATATCTGCAAAAGAGGTTTTGAAAATAAAGAAAGCGAGTAAAGGAGGATTCCAAACAAAATCTCAGAAATCAATTTTAAGTTGGCTACAAACATTAATTATTGGATTTTGTATAATCTGGGGTACCTATGTGTTAAATATTATTGATGATGCAGTACCCTATATATTAGGACCTATTATCTACTCTATAGTCATTTACTATTTAAGTTTTAAAGCCTACAAACTAGGAGCTACTGATGTAGACGGTAGCGTTTTTAAAGAAAATGATAACCTTTTGTTATTTGAGAGAATTTCAACATTGATTGTCGAAGAAGACTTATTCTTAGAACCCAATATATCACTCTCAAGTATTAGTAAGAGAATGGGAGTAAGCAATCAAAAAACTTCTGAGGCAATCAATCAATGTGCCGATCGCAATTTCAATGACTTTATTAATTTTTATAGAATCCAACAAGCAAAAAAACTTTTCCAGGAAGATCAAGCAACCGTATATACAATATCTTCAATAGCCTATGATACTGGGTTTAGTAGTTTGTCTGCTTTTAACAGCGCTTTTAAGAAGTTTGAAGGCATGACACCATCTGCCTATCGCAAGCAGCTGTAATGTCTCTTCTTAGATGAAATGTTCCTAAGTTTATGGATTTCATTATTTTTTGCTTTCGCGAAAGCGCAACTCAAAACATTAGCTCTGGATAACAGTCTTCAATGAATACTTAAAGAAATTGGGCAACTCTAAGAATACAATATCAAAAACACCCCTATCATTATTCCTGCCAAAGGAATAAGCTTTTTACGCTTATTCTTTTCTTTAAAGACCAGCCCACCAATAACAACGGCGATAATTAGCTGACTGCGTTTTATGGCTGATAAGAGCATAATTAATGCCTCAGGGTCCTGCAATGCTTTGAAGTAAAAGTAGTCGGCGGCTTGTAAGAGCACGCCCACGGCAACAATGGTCCACCGCCACTTAAACGCTTTTCGTTTTTCAGCATTTGGAAACCACATTATGGAAAGAATAATAAGTAATATGCACACAGTATACCAACAAAACCAAAAGAGTAAGGTTTGCGGATTGAGGGCTAAATTCTGAATTAAAAACTTATCGTATAAGCCACTGGAAGCTCCTAAAAAAGTAGCACCAATAATGGCGAAAATCCATTTGTTCTTCTTGAAATGAATGCCTTCTTTCTTGCCAATTTTAGAATATCCCATCACCGAAAAAATAATAATGAAAAAACCAAGCCACTGCAAAATATTAGGCTTTTCCTGATAAATGAGAATAGCTCCAATAAAAGTAAAAAAAGGGCTCGCAGATCGGATAGGTGTCACTATGGTAAGCGGCAAATGTTTCAAAGCCTGATAAGCGAGAATCCAAGAGGCCGTCATGATCATGGATTTAATAAAAATATAACCGTGTACCTCCCATGGAATGGAAGTGATGTGAAATCCGAGCCTTTGAGTGAATTCAGGAAAATAGAACGAACCAATAAAAATCGGCAGTAGGACTAAAAAACCAGAGCCAATGGTGCCCAAAAGTACTGGCAGTACTTCATTTCCTTGAACGGCATGTTTCTTACATAAGTTGTGTAATCCCAAGAAAAGTGCAGCCAAAAGACCCAAATACATCCACATGGCGCGAATATAGTTTTTTGTAACATTTTGGTCTTAGAAAATAACGCCTATGTTCTATTTAAAACTGTGACGCTGCTCATCGGTTGAAGAAGCTCCGAGGAGTTGATGAAAACTTTTTATGCTATTAAAATCTCGTGTAATCGCTCCAGAAACAGCAAGACCAGAGATGCCGGTGGCTAAAATCTCTTTTACGTCTGCTTCGGTAATACCGCCAACACCAAGTATAGGGGTTTCAGTTTGGAGTGCATCTACAATAGCTGCAAAACCATCTATCCCTAAAAGCTGAGCTGTATTTTCTTTGGTGCTTGTTTCTCTAAAAGGTCCCAGACTGATATAATCTACCTGCTTGACCAGAGGAGACTCGCAATCTTCTATAGTATTTGCGGTACCCCCAATAATTTGCCAAGTGTAAATGTGCTTTCGTGCTGCAATAGGGCAGGCGTCTGACAGTCCAAGATGTACACCATCTGCCTTGACTTCCCTAGCAATTTTATAATGATCGTTGATGACCAAACGAGTTTGAAAATGAGCTGTAATCTCTCTAGCTTCTTGGGCGACTCTCAAAATTTCCTTATCTGAACCTTTTTTTAAACGCAATTGCACCAATTCAATCCCTGAAGAACACGCTTTTTGGATGTTCTCCAAATGTTCTTTCGAAGAACTTCCCTGAGAGATATAATGTAGTTTAGGTATCATTAGATAGGCGTTTTAAGACGATGTAGACGAGTATGCAAAGATACCGTTCTGAGGATGAGTATTCGAAGATCCTTCCATTCAATTCTGAATGCGCTTTTTCCATCCCGACACTTCGGGACTAAAGGGTGACGCATTCTTTTATCACCTATAGACTTTGAGAATTTTTGCTCCCTTTAGGGTAGGGGAAACAAAAATTGGGCTCTTCAGAATTTTTCTGACGCTAGATTTAGATCGCATCAATCAATGACGAATCCACTTTTCGAATTTGTATTTCCCCTCCCGGCACTTTGGGACTAAAGGGTGACGCATTCTTTTATCACTTGAGCTTGAGAATTTTTGTTCGCTTAATGGTAAAGAAAATAAAAATTCGGCTCTTCAGAATTTTTCTGACGCTAGATTAAATCGCATCAATTAATGACGAATCCACTTTTCGAATTTGTATTTCCCATCCCGAAACTTCTGTGCTCAAGGCTGCGCATTTTTTTACCTATAGATTTTGAGAATTTTAGCTCCCTTTAGGGCCGGGGCAACAAAATTTTGGCTTTACAAAACCTCTTTACTCCCCCTCAACCAAAAGTGAATCTTCCATTTCCAATGCTTCGTTAGAAGTATTTTCAGTAGGAACCGCATCTTTAATGGCTGTAAATTTTTGTACGCGTTCTAGTTCGTCTTCTTCCCCAGAAAAATAAGGAAACACATCCATAATTGGAGATTCAGAGATCGCTGGAATACTGTATTCCCCCATCGTATCTTTCATCGTAGTCTCTGTATTTTCATAGGCCTCTTTTACATCATTGGCCTGTACTAGGAGATATAAATTTGTTTTACGCTCTTTCCCGCTTTCTTCATCAAAAGCGATCAAAGACACCTTTGATTTGAACCATCTATCGGCATTTTCAAAGGGATGGATCTCAGCATAATTGGCCACCTTGATATTGGTGATCTTAATTTCTTCGCTGTCCAGCAAATAAGCCGACATCTCCTGAGTTATCCTACTTTCGGCTTCTGTATAGGAAATGGCATCCACAAGAAAAGGCTGTGTCTTTACCTTTTGTGTACCTGAAGATTCATCAAAAGTTCTATATTTTACTTTGCATTCGTACCAGATTGCACTCATAGTTATTTGTTTTTAGGGAGCCAAATATAGGGTTTCGCTCAAGGCGAAATTGCTCCTTTTACGATTAAATATTCACATTTTTGAGCTTGATTACCTAGGACATTTATCGCTAGGGGTTTAGCTTTTAAAATGGACGAATGGAGGTGATTATTGAGGTATGATTTGCGAGGTGTAACTAACTGGTCAAAAAAATATATTGAATTTTTTTTTTCAGTTTATATCGAGCTAGCCCATTAACTTAGTTACTCAAGGGCAGACTATGCAACAGATTTTTTTGCATCTTTTGCCATTTGACGTCTTAGTTGTTTGATGGTGAGCGTACTGCCATCATGGCTCCAACCAGGGGCTGCAAAGACATACATGAATTTATGGCGCCAGCTACTTGTTTTTGCCATATCTTCCCAGATATTCTTGTATTCATGGGTTAGAATGACATAGATATTATAAGAATCTGGAGGAATAGAAACGCCATATTCAATATCAATATCATCGTCTAGTTCTTTCCAAGTCCCAAAAATGCGATCAAAAATATTGAGGATCCCACCATGGTTTTTATCCATATACTCAATGTTACGAGCATGGTGCACTTGGTGCATGGTATGTGTATTGAGGACCTTTTCTACAACCCCCATTTTTTTTATGTACTTAGTGTGTAATTGGAATTGCCATAAGGCTTCGATGCCCATACAGATTACAAGCATTTCTGGCGGAAAGCCAATGATGACAATCCAAACATAGAAAAGAGGTTTGTAAAAAATGGTGAACCAACCGTTGCGAACAGCAGTACCAAAATTAAAATTATCTGAAGAGTGATGAACGATATGTGCCGCCCAAAGAAAGCGGATCATATGATTTTGGCGATGGAACCAATAATAGGAATAATCGTCCAAAAGCATACATATCAACCAGATATACCATACGTTTCCAAAAGATTCCCAGCCCATAATATTCATACGAACCCCATCAACCAATGGATTGAAGAGGTTGTAGGCAAAATTGAAAACTAAAATTACAGTAACGGTTTTTATAAGTGCACCTACGATAACAGAGCCTACACCAAGAGATAAACTGGAGAAAAAATCCCTCCATTTATAGAGTTGTTTGTCGTCAAAAACTTTGCTGTAGGTCAGTTCAATGGCAATAAATCCCAAAAAACATGGAACTCCATAAACTAGGGGGTTACTTAAATCCATGTAGTTTTACTTAGAAGTAGGGGTTTGCGTAGTAATTAATGGCCTATAAATACCATTTTTGGAAAGATACGTTTAATTTCTCCGTTTTACAGTGCTTTTGGGAACTGGAATTTGGTATCTAATTGGTAGAGTGAGATTATTATTTTTTTACTTTGCTTCAATGGATTTTTTATCCCAATAAAATCATATCTAATAATTAAATGCTTTCTTTGAACTAATAATAAATTGACTCGTTTTGAAATACATTGAAATTCTTATTAAACTTCGTAAAATCATACGTTCCATTAATTTGGAGAGTAAGAAAGTTGAAAAGGAATTAGGTGTTAGTATTCCACAATTGTTAGTGCTACAATATCTTTCGGATCAAGAGGACTATCGCGCCTTTGCCAAGAATATCAAAAGTTATATCAACCTAAATGCAAGTACCGTTTCTGGTATTGTTAGTCGTTTAGAAAGTAAAGGGCTGGTTGCAAAACAACCAAAACCCAATGATAAAAGAGCGGTCTACATAACATTAACAGCAAAGGGAGCCGAACTACTGCAAAAGTCTCCCACGACCCTTCAGGAAAAATTATCTCAGAAATTGAAAAAATTGACGCCTACTCAAATTGACGAATTAGATAGGAATATTGAATTACTAACTTCTATTATGGACGTTGAAGATCTTGATGCAGCTCCATTACTCACCATAAAAGAAATCTCAGATCCGCTCAATTAGAAGGTCTCACACTTACCAGATCATTACTCTTATCATAATCTTAATTTGCTATTAAGGAACCCTTAGAAGCAGCTTTGGCTGCTGTAAAATCATAATAGATGTTAAATTAGTTTCTATACGAACTATTAATGCCATCTTTGTATTTATAGACCTTATTATGGGGTGTGAAGTTATTGTTTCACTAAAAACTAATGGATGAAGAAAGACCAGTATTTAAAAAAAGCGACGATGTGGGCAGAAAATAAGGCTACAGATTCCTTAAAAACTATTTACAAAGGATTTGAAGATCCTAAAATTTTTACAAATAAAGCAACCCAGGAAGAAATTCAGGCCGATATGTCTTATATCACAAGTAGTGGAGCAAAGCATTATTCGGATATAGCTTTAAAAACTGAAAACACTAAAAAGTTAGTCAGTAAATGGAAACTACTAAGCTTTATGGCTTCCTCTAAACGGGGCAAATTACATTTATTGGCACCCAATGGTCATAAGGCATTTACACGAAAATTAATAGATAGGCACAATATTAATGCCCAGATCCATTCTTTGTAGCAGCCTATCAGCGAGGCTTCAGAATAAATAATAAGAATTACCTGTAATGGGTTCATACACAAAATAGGAGCATATGCTGAGAATAAAAATTAAAGAAGGAGAGTCCATAGATAGAGCCTTAAAGCGCTATAAGCGAAAACACAAAAGTGTGAAGCAGGCTATGGAACTCCGTGATAGAAAGCAGTTCACCAAAAAATCTGTCAAAATGAGGGAGCAATTAAAAAAAGCTCAGTATAAAGAACAGTATATCCGTGCTCACACCAATCAATAGAAAGAAATACTAATTAAAAAAACGCTAACAAGCTGGATACAAACCAATGTATTCGCACAAAAACAATAATCATGAAATTATTTAATATTCAAAGACAAACCAAAACCGAACAACGATATAGTGTCAAGATGGGGGAGCTTACAACCAAAGTTACCTACATCCGCAAACACTTTTTAGGCTTGCCTATAAAAACACTTCATACATATCGCGAAACCTATTATGGAGAAGTAAAAAACTGCGATGATTGCGCGCTCTTCGTGTAATTTAATATTCTGGTTTCTAAAAGATCTCGGCTACTGCCTCAATCCATCTATTGACTATTCTTAAAGGCAATTCCTTTATGGAGTTATCTTGGTAAGTACAACATGTGGAAAAGCATACATTATTAGGTTATAGGACTTGAATGAAAAGTCCTTTAGGAGTGCCCATATGAAAAATTTTAAATAATTACCCCAAAATTTCTTACATTAAACTTGTAAAACGCTTGTTTCCAAATTATAAGGAACTATTTGTTGGGTGATTATTATACAAATTGACACTGTGTTGTTGCTAAATTGCTAAAATTTGAAAACAACTAAATTCAGTTATGATGTTGTTTTTATTACCATCACTTAAATCATTTCTCCCTTCTTTTTATCTTTCGAAAGAAACCGTAAAAACCTACCTATTTCTTTTACTCATAGTGGTTATGAGCAGCTGTAATGATGATGAAGTCATTGATTCAGCAATAGGAGTGAGGTTCTGAAGGAAAGATTATTGCAGAATATTCCTTTATAGTAGTTATTAATAGGGATGAGTGAATTTCAAAAAGCGAACTGAATACAACTAGGTACTTATGAGAATTGTATTTGCGGCAAAAGGCATTGATAGTACAGGCATCATTCTATTTTATTTATGAAAAGTTTAAACACCAATAGCTGTTCTAAACCAATATTTCTCCTTTTTCCTCAACGACAAAAACGCCCCAATCTGCAATTGATTGGATAAGGGGAATTAAGGTTTTACCAAAATCCGTTAAGGAATATTCTACTTTTAACGGCGGTTTAGAAGTGTAGACCTTTCTTTTGACGATTCCATCTTCTTCTAATGTCTTTAATTGTAAGCTTAAAGTACGCTCCGTAACAGTAGGCATTGCTTTTCTTAATTCATTGTAGCGAAGTGTACCATCTATCAAATGATATAAAATGACGGTCTTCCATTTACCACCAATAATACCCATCGTCAGACTGGCACAACAGGGGTATTCTTTTCCTTTAAATTTATATAACATAGAACTCTAATATTAGTATTGTAGTTACTACAATACAAGGCAAAGATAAACTACTATAGTAAATTATACAACTATACTTTTTATAGTAAAATATTAAGTACATAATTCGTTGTAAATCAATATTATATGAAATTATATTGATACTATCATTTTTGACCGTTATTGCAGTTATTAAATACTATATATACTTTTGTCACTATAAAAAATATAGTATAAAAATAATATCATTATGAATACACCAAACATTGCAAAAGAAGACATTTTAAATGCATTTCAGTATAGACATGCGACTAAAGAATTTGACACTACTAAAAAGCTTTCAAATGAAGACATTAATTTCATTCTTAAGACTGCAAATCTATCGCCAAGTTCATTTGGTTTTGAGCCTTGGCATTTTATTGTAGTTCAGGATGCCGAATTACGTGAGCTATTAAAACCTGTAGCTTGGGGAGCACGGTTAAAATTAGATACTGCCAGTCATTTTATATTGGGCTTAAGTATGAAAGCACCAATGGTAAAACACGATGCAGATTATATTATGCACATGATGAAGGATGTCAAGGGATTTCCAGATGATGTCATTGAAATGTATTCTAAATTTTACAAAGAGTTCCAAGAACGTGATTTTGATCTAGACACAGATAAAAAACTATTTGATTGGTCTTCCAAACAAACTTATATTGCTTTAGCTAATATGATGACGGCTGCAGCTTTAACTGGAATTGATAGTTGCCCAATCGAAGGATTTCATCAAGAAAAAGCAGAAGTCTTATTAAAAGAAAAATTCGGGGTAGATACTGATAAATATGGTTTATCATTTATGGCTGCTTTTGGTTACAGAAAAACAGATCCTGAATTTGGCAAATCAAGACGGAATTTTGAAGATATTATTACGTTTAAGTAGGCCTTATTAGTCAATTAGATAAGAATAATCAATATGTGTAAAACAATTGTAATTACGGGCAGTACAGACGGGATAGGAAAACTTACCGCTTTAAACTTAGCTAAACGAGGTCATACAATTTATGTGCATGGCAGAAGTGAAAAAAAAGTTTCTTCAGTAGTTTCTGAAATAAAAGAAGCATCAAATAATAAAAATATAAAAGCTTTTGTTGCCGATTTTTCAGACTTAGAAGCGGTTTCAAAATTAGCGGCGCAAATAAAAAAAGACATTCCGAAAATTGATATACTAATCAATAATGCTGGAATTTTCAAAACTCTAGATGTTCAAAACAAAAACGGATTAGATATACGCATAGTAGTTAATTATTTAGCTCCCTATGTCTTGACTAATGCCATTCTTTCTAATTTAAAAAAATCAGGAGCACCTAGAATAATAAATTTGAGTTCAGCTGCACAAGCAGCCGTTTTGGAAGCGGTATTAATAGGGAAGGAGCAAGATTCAGTTAATAGTACCTATGCACAAAGTAAGTTGGCATTAACGATGTGGAGTTTCCATTTAGCCCAAAAAGAACCATCTATTATAGTTATTGCCGTCAATCCAGGTTCGCTATTAAATACTAAAATGGCTAATGAAGCCTATGGAGAGCATTGGTCTCCAGCAGAAAAAGGAGTTGATATATTAGTCGATTTAGCATTGTCTGAAGATTATGTAGGTGATTCGGGGAAATATTTTGACAACGATAAAGGAGATCCTAAGGGTTACTTTTCACAAGCGCATCCGGATGCTTATAATGAAGAGAAGATTAAAAAATTGCTGGATATTACATCGATGGTAATCGATACTCACAATTTAGAAGGGGAATAGTTTATTCCTATCTTCCGCTCAATAATGATATAATGCAAGTCCCCATACATTGGTTTTGAAAAATAGGATCCAAAGTAAAATTAACACCTAACTTTGCCATTTCAATTTTTATAAGAAGCTTTATTACTATGAATAATGAACCATCAATAAATGGATAACTTAATTACATTTTCAATTACCGTCTTTACTGGTTTTTTTGCCATTACAAATCCGATTTCGAATATGACGGTTTTTGTGGCCTTGACGCAGGGTGCAGATAAAAAAACAAAAGATAACATCAATAAAAGAGCGAATATTATCGCCTTTATTATTGTCACCGTTTTTGTGCTCTTAGGGAAGTTTATTTTTGAGCTATTTAATATTAGTATTCCAGCATTTAAAATTACAGGAGGGATCTTAATATTTTTTATTGGTTTTGAAATGCTACAATCAAAGCAGTCCAATGTAAAAAGCCTCGAGCACGTAAATATTGATGAAAATATTGCAGTTTCACCGCTAGCGATACCAATATTAGCGGGTCCTGGAACGATTGTGACTGCAATGAACTTTGTTTCCAATGTGGAAACTGTACATATCATACTTGTCATTGCGATATTTGGGTTGATGAGCTTGCTTGCGTATATTACGTTTAGAGCAAGTGACTTAATTGTTAAACTAGTTGGGAACAATGTTATCTCGGTAATAGGAAAAATAATGGGATTGATAATCGCAATTATTGGTACAGGTATGATTATTCAAGGGATTAAAATATCATTTAACCTTATAGCATCATAGGCTTAAAATTTAATGTATGCCTCATGCATACATCTTTCCGCGCTAATTATTTGTGCTAAAATGTACCAGGTATATCCTGTACTAAACCTTAAGAAGCGTCACTATGCTTTGACAAAAGAAATGTCTTGGCTGCCAGAGCAATTTCGCGTAAGCGTAAAGGTGAGGAGTAATCTGTTTATAAAATGGATACTTAGCTTTTTATTATTTGGCTAAGGCTTCCAGTTTTTTAAAAACATTCACCTTATACATCGCTACGGCAGCGCTTTTGATGGCGAGTTATATGACTATTTTGGATTTCGAGTGGTTTCGATTAAAAACGAATAATAGAATAGGGGTTAGCAAAAGGCTAAAAAGACACTCATTAATACTATATCGCACATTGACATATGTGCTGTCTATCCATTTGAAAAGGCCGACTAAAAAAAGAACTCTTAATTTGCAATAGGTGCTTCCATGCAATGTTGGGGTATTCCAAATCCATCGACTAAAACGCCTATATGTGGTCGCAATTCTGTGGCCAGTCGTTCTACACGTTTACGCATAGCTTTAGATTTTGTGCCACTAATATAGCCTTGTTCTAGAAACCAAGAAGCGTCTTTTCCTAATTCATGCAAAGCATACAAAACGCCTAATTTTTTAAATAATGCTCTGTTTTTTTCATCTTCAATGGTTTCCGTGAAATCTACAAACGTAGCATAGGCCAATTCTACACTATATGCTTTACCTAAAGCCAGCAAATGCGTTTGCACCTTTAAAAAAGCTTGATATGAGGGCATTCCTTTTTTTACATAATCGCGAATTCGCATGGCAATAGTATAGGTGAGCCTTCTTGTACGATAATCAAAAGCGTGTCTATGAAATTTTGAACTGTATAAATGGTCTTTGTCAACGTTATTCGTGTATGCAGGGTTAATCTTACTCAAGCTATCTCCAATTCTTTCACCCAATAGTTTCAGTACCGCTGTGAAACCAGCACTATTAAATTCTGATTTAAAATCTGATAAAACGCCCTTAGCAGCCAATTGTAATAATACATGGTTATCACCTTCAAAGGTTGTGAATATATCCACATCTGCTTTTAGATCACTAATTTGATTTTCCATCAAATAGCCCTTCCCTCCACAGGCTTCTCGACACTCTTGTATGCTGTCATTTGCAAACCACGTAATGATCGATTTAAGTCCTGCTACCTGTGTTTCTATTTTTCGCTTGTCAAGTTCTGAGGTATCACTATACGCTTTCATGAGGTGGGTGAGTGTAACATCGTAAACATAACAGCTAGCAATGGCTGGCGTTAATCGTAATTGGTGGCTTGGATAATCCATCAGCAAATCTTCCTGCACCTTAATACTGTCATTAAATTGTCTTCTTTGTAGTGCATATTTTACTGCAATGGTTAAGGCTTTTTTGGCGCCGCCTAGGCCAGCACGAGCAACACAGATTCTGCCTCCTACCAAGGTCCCTAACATGGTAAAAAAACGTTTGCTTGGGTTTTCTATAGCAGAATGATAGACTCCTTCTGGGCTAATATCACCATATTTATTTAACAAGTTCTCTCTAGGGACGCGTACTTGGTGAAACCAAATTTTACCATTGTCTACGCCGTTGAGCCCTAGTTTATACCCATTATCTTCAATAGTCACACCAGGCATTAGTTTGTGTTCTGTATCACGGATAGTTACTAAAATGGCGTGAACGCCATGGTTTTTTCCATCCACAATTAATTGTGCAAACACAGTTGCCATTGTTGAATGTAAGGCATTCCCTATATATTCTTTGTTATCATTTTTCCCTGGGGTGTGAATAATAATACTGTCGGTTTCCTTGTCATAAGTTGCCGTGGTTTTAACGCCTCTTACATTAGATCCATGTCCCGTTTCTGTCATGGCAAAACAACCTAAAAGATTCGCCTTTCCGGTTTCTAATAGATATGTATCGTGATGTTTTTTAGTGCCTAATTTTTGAATGCTTCCACCAAAAAGACCAAATTGCACTCCAAATTTTACCGCCATGCTGCCATCTATATACATCATATGTTCAAAAATTGCTGCATAGGCTGGCATATTATCAGTACCTCCATAAGCTGCAGGGTAGGCGAGAGCACCATAGCCTTCTTTGGCAAGAAATTCGATTTGTTTCAAGACCACTGCTCTAAAAGCTTCCTTATCTCTTTGAATAGACCATTTAAAAATAGGCTCCTTTAGTATAACTCTAAAGGCATCAATAATAGGAGCATGTTCCCCTTTAAGGATATTATCTATTTCAAGAGGATTATAATAATTAGAAGTAGCTTCTTTTACAATCTCTATTTCAAATAAGTGATTGTAATGGTTAGGTTGAATACCAAGATTAATTTCAATGTCTTTTAAATGGGTATTGAACGGACACTCTTCATAATGATGACATATCATTTTGTTACTAAAGCTAGCCAGCGGATAGGTGTCACTTTCTATTAATTTTATTTCTGAATCAGAAATTACTTTTTTCCAATTTTTAAGTTGGCGATAGGTAGGTGGCGCCTTTTTATCTAAGTATTTTAAAAGGTACTTATAATCTTCTTTTGTAAGGCTATCATCTTGTTCTATGGCATTTTTCACCACAGAAACCTCAGAGTATGACAATAAATCATCAGACCAAATCACATAAAAGAAAGGGATGTATTGTAAAATACCAGCAGCATACATTTTTGTTTCCATAGGATGAATTTACAACAAATAGAAAACTTGTAGTACATAAAAATGGATAGGGGCTATGTCAAATGGTTCCGTTTATATAGTATAAAACCTACCCATCCAAAAAAGATAAACAAAAAACAAATTAAGTTTTTGCGGTTGCTAGTTCCGAAGTTTCTGGAGCAATGTGTATTTCATACTTCGATAAGCTCAGTACAGTCATCACGGCTATTAATTGCAATCATTTTAATACAACTAGGTTGTAAATGGCTGTTTCATAATTCTTTGTTATTGACATAAAGGCACTATATCTGTGAAAAAATCTTTTCTCGTTTACGGTTTCCCGTAAAGAGTATTTGTTTGGAAGGTTTATTTTTAGAAACGTAATGGAAAACTCTTTGCCCGAAGCGACGATGTGGTCGCCGAAGCAAATAAGGGGAGAAGCATAATGTGTGTAGAATGGCTTTAAATTCTTTAATATTCAAATGTTTGCGGTTTTCCCTCAAAACAATTCCTACAATTTTTTGTAGACATTAACTCTCCCTTTTTAATTAATTTAATAGATAAATAATGATGTCGTATTTGTTCGGCAATGATTATTTATATGTAATAATTTACAAATAAATTTATATGATAAATAAAATTAAACACTTAAAGAATCTTGCAGTTTTTAAGGATTTTAATTGGGATGCGGAAGTTAAAAATGAAAGTGATGAAGTTATTGAGTTCAAAAAAACTAATATAATTTATGGCAGAAACTATTCTGGAAAAACAACATTATCTAGGGTTTTGAGAGCAATGGAAACTGGTGGGATTTCCGATAAATATGAAAACCCTGAATGTTGTATTTCTATTGCTGAAAATGATGATGTCGTTCATACAGATTTTACTTTACACGAAAAAGTCATTCGAGTTTTTAACGATGATTTTATAAAACACAATTTAAAGTTCATTAATAATTCAAATGAAGATGTCCAACCTTTCGCAATACTTGGAGGAGATAATAACGTTATTGAAGAGGAAATTAGAGTGTTGAAAGAAAAATTAGGTAACGATGAAGCAGATCAGAAAACAGCGTTGTACAAAGATTTAAAGACACTTGAGACTATATATAATACCGCAAATCAAACTCATTCAAGAGCTGAAAGTACCTTAGCTGGACAATTAAATGATAAAGCTATTGGCAATACAAATGGAATTAAATATAATTCTGAAAAATTTGGAGACATAAATTATACTAATGCTAAACTAAAAAGGGATATTAATAGTGTTAAAAGTGAAAAATTCACAGCTATTTCTGATGAAGAAAAAATATTGAACGAAAAAATCCTTTTAGAACAGTCTAAACAAGATATTCCAGAATTAGAAGAAATTAAATTTTCGTTTGAAGACTTTTCGAATAGAACGAAAGAATTAATTATAAAACCTATTGCAAAATCTAACAAACTAGAAGATTTAGTTAAGGATGCAATTTTAAATAAATGGGTTAAAGAAGGTCGTGAACTTCATAAGGATAAATTAGATACTTGTGCTTTTTGTAATAACGAAATTAATGAAACTCGTTGGGAAGAATTAGAAAAACATTTTGATGAAGAATCCGATAAGTTAGAGAAAGAAATAATTAATTTAATTGCGAATATTAATAGCGAATATTAATAGCGAAATTGAATTATTTAATTCTATTGAACTAATAAAAAAGGAAGATTTCTATACAAAGTATAATGATTAATATGATAGGTTAAAAGTAAAATTTGATAGTAGTATTACTGAATATCAAGACATTCTTGGATCATTAATTAGTCAACTAGATAAAAGAAAAAACGACATTATCAACACAAAATTATTCGAATTACCAACAAGTGCAATCCCAAAAGTTGAACAAGCAGTTGAAAGGATTGATGAGTTAAGATTGAAATCAAATGAATATACCGAGAAGTTAAGCAATGAGCAAAATGAATCAAAGGAAAATCTTCGATTACGTGAAATATATGACTTTATTGATACAATTAAATATGATGAGCAGAAAATAAATATAGCAAGTCTTAAAACAACACTTACAGAAGAAAAAAAGAAAAGAGATGATAAAGATGTAGAAATTGAAGAGGTCATAAAAACAATAGCTGCAAAACAAAGAGAACTTAAAGATGAGAGTAAAGGGGCAGATAAGGTAAATGAACTCTTAAATAATTATTTTGGACATAATTTCCTAACATTAAAAGCGATCGAATTTGAAGATGAAGAAACTGGAGATAAACAATATAGGTTTGAGGTACATAGAGAAAATAAAAAGGCGTATCACTTAAGCGAAGGAGAAAATAGTCTTATTGCATTTTGCTACTTTATGGCAAAGCTTCAAGATATCGATACTAAAGGTAAAAAACCTATTATTTGGATTGATGACCCAATTTCAAGTTTGGATAGCAATCATATTTTCTTCATTTATACATTAGTTAATACTCAAATTTTTGGAGAAGATGAATTTGAACAATTATTCATTTCAACACATAATTTAAACTTTCAAAAATACTTAAAAAGATTACCAGGAGCTAGAGCTCCCACCAAAACAAGTTATTTTATAATTGAAAGAAATGATCAAAATTCAACAATAAAAGAGATGCCTAATTATTTAAAAGAGTATGTTTCTGAATTTAATTATTTATTTGGTCAAATATATAAGTGCTCAACTTTAGAAAATGTTAATGATGAAAGTTACACAGCCTTTTATAATTTTGGCAATAATGCAAGAAAGTTTTTAGAATTATTTCTGTATTATAAATACCCTGATTCTACTATACATATCGATAAAATGAAAAAGTTTTTCGGTGATGAAGCAATACCAACAGTATTTACTGATAGAATAAATAATGAATATTCTCATTTGAGTGGAACATTTGAGAGAGGTGAAGCAGTTGTAGAAGTACCTGAAATGAATACAGCAGCAAAATTAATTATTGAAAGAATAAAAACTCTAGATAATGATCAATATGAAGCTTTATTGAATAGTATTGGAATCACTTTGCCTGAAGTAACTGAAGTAAGTACAACTTAATAGCACTAATAATATGAATAATGAAACTCAAATAAAGTGCCCTAATTGTGGGACATCAATAGATGTTCAAGATATTTTGGCTCATCAATTAGAAGAAGAGATAAAGCAAAAATATCAAGCTCAAATTGCGGAGGAAAAGAAAAAATATGAAGCTGGACAAGAAAAGCTTAATGAAGATAAATTAGAGTTTGAAAAAAAGAAAAAACAAGAGAATGAGTTATTTCAAGAACGTCTAGATAATCAATTAAAAGAAGGCAAAAAAGAAATAGAATCTAAACTTAAACTAAAATTAAAAGAAGAACAATCGGAACAATTTGATGCTTTACAAAAAGAATTAAACGAGAAATCAGAACAAATAAAGGAGCTAAACAGAACAAAAGCAGAAATTGAAAAACTTAAACGTGAGAAATCAGAGTTAAAAGAAATTGCTGAAGCTGAATCTCAAAAGAAATTGAATGAAATTCTAATTGCTGAAAAAGAGAAAATTAAGAAATCAGAGGAAGACAAAAATGAATTGCGTTTCAAAGAAATGCAAAAGCAATTAGAAGACCAGAAAAAGCTTACTGAAGAAATGAAGCGTAAGCAGGAGCAAGGTTCTATGCAACTTCAAGGTGAAGTTCAAGAATTAGCAATAGAGGAGTGGTTAGCCTCAAAATTCCCATTAGATACAATTGAAGAAATAAAAAAAGGAGCTAGAGGAGGAGATTGTATTCAAATTGTACACTCAAGAACGGAACAAAATTGTGGAACAATTTATTACGAAAGTAAAAGAACAAAAGATTTTCAACCAAGTTGGATTGAAAAATTCAAAGCTGATATTAGAGATAGAGGAGCAAACATTGGAGTTTTGGTAACAGAAGTTATGCCATCTGACATGGACAGAATGGGGTTGAAAGATGGACTTTGGATTTGTAATTATGAGGAATTCAAAGGGCTTTGTGCTGTTTTACGAGAGGGCATTTTACAGGTAAACAATGCAATTGTTACTCAAGAAAATAAGGGAGATAAAATGGATTTGCTTTATGATTATCTTACGAGTAATACTTTCAGAATGCAAATAGAAGCTATTGTTGAAGGATTTACCCAAATGAAATCAGATTTAGATAGTGAAAAACGTTCAATGCAAAGAATTTGGAAGCAAAGAGAAAAGCAAATTGAAAAGGTCGTAACCAATACAATTGATATGTATGGTTCTATAAAAGGAATTGCAGGAAATGCGATACAATCCGTTAAAGCTTTAGAATTACCAGGATCTGATGAAGAATTTGAATTAGACTTATAATTATTATGTTAAATAGATTTCCAATGTTAAACTTGGACTCAGAAATTTTTGGTTAAAACAATTCTCTTACGCTGAAAAATCTACAGAGCGCAAAGTAGGTAAATCCAATCCCTGAGAATCCCGTATTTCAAAACTCCAGCATAATCATCTAGAATAAGGAAGTATTTCAAATGGATCTATACTAATAATCTGCGAGACGATGCGGCAGAAATTGTTATAGACCTAAAGGCACTTTTACAGAACTATGTCAAATAGCGCAGAAAAGCGCTTTTAATACTATCAGGTGAATTACTGGCCAGCGCGCCAACACGCAGCCATATACTTATGTCCACCAGACATTCTCAAATTAATTAAAGTGTACTATAATTTATATTATGTAAAATAGAATATTTGAGAACTCACTGGTATATCCCCTTTATTCCTACTTCATCAATCCTCCAAACCCTCACTCCATCTTCCTTCATATCGTATACTTTGCCGTTGAGATGTACTTACAACTAAAGTCGCTTTGCCTTCTGCAAAAAGATGAATCGATAGATCGTAATATTCTCCTTTGTGCTTCGTAGCTATCCGTATAGATCGCTGGTTGGCTTTCTTTTCTGGTCGTAGTTCCCAATCTTTTAATGCTTCTTTTATCTGAACGCCAACATTTCCCGGCATGCCGCCAGAGATTTGTCGGGTGCCAAAATATGGGAGATCCACAAATACACTGTCATTTTGTATCTGTACATAATTGCTGCCATCGTCTATATAAATCCGATTTCCATTGGCTCTGACGCCTGGTTGTAAATTGTTTAAGTATTGTGATGCCGTATTGCTTAATGGATACGCCCATTGCATCTGAATCTTAAATGCCGGTGTTGTAACTGCTCTTTCTAATCCTAGTCGCTGATTTTCAGTAATTTCTTTCTGACTCCCACAAGCCAACAAGCTCCCAATGAGGAGTATATAAATAGATATTTTTAATCGTCCCTGCCATTTCATACTCATTAAAATACGCCAAAACAACGAATTTCTATATATTAGAAATGTTAAATTGCCCGATCTGAATGCCTGTAAATAATGAAAACAATTATAGCCAACACAAATTATTATAGTTCCCACTTGCAGTATCTTTGCAGTCTAATACCGTACAAAATCGGCTAAACGTTCATGAAACAAATACTTGACATCACTTGGCAAGAATCCATCGTGCCAATCATCATCCTTTTTATTACCATCGCCCTAGGCTATGTAGTCGATAGATTCTTTAGATATCAAATCAAGAAGCTCTCGGCCGATATGCACAGCGATCCGACCAACTATAAATTCTTGCGTCGCGCCTTTGTGGTGCTTATCTATATCGTAGGAATCGCAATCGCTATCTACAGCGTTCCTCAATTACGTCTCCTCGCCAAATCCCTACTCGCAGGTGCTGGAGTGCTTGCTGTTGCCGTTGGTTTTGCCTCCCAACAAGCCTTAGGAAACATTATTAGCGGTGTATTTATCGTAATCTTTAAGCCCTTTCGTATCAACGACCGCCTACGTATAGGTGATAAAGCGGGTTTTGTTGAAGATATTACCCTCCGCCACACCGTTATTAGAGATTTTGAAAATAGACGTATCATCATTCCAAACTCCCTAATGAGTTCTGAAGTGATTACCAATGCCGACTATGGCGATGATAAAATTTGTAAGTGGATCGAAATTGGCATTGCCTATGACGCAGATCTCGCTTTCGCGAAAGCGATCATCAAAGAATACATCCTCGCTCACCCCCTACATATTGATGGGCGTACCCAACTACAAAAAGACATGGGGGAAGAATTAGCACCTGTTAGAGTGCTTTCTCTTGGTGACAGTTCGGTCAACCTACGTGGCCGGGCCTGGGCAAAAGACAGCGCAGATGCATTTTTGATGGGCTGTGATTTGTTAGAAAGTATTAAATTACGCTTCGATGCCGAAGGTATCGAAATTCCATTCCCTCACCGAACCTTAGTTTATAAAGACAAAGTAGTACATGAAAAAGAAGAGCCGACTGAGAAAAGCAAATAGGAAAAAAGCGGGGTCTGCTCCTGGAACTGTCCTATATACGGGAGATCAAAGCGTTGATGAAGTATTCGTACACCACTTACAATACAATAGTGGGATGCTCAACGAACAAGATTTCAATTCGAAAGGCGTAACTTTTTTAGCTCCATCTGATGATAATATCGTCGATTGGTATGATACGCGTGGAATGCAAGATGCGGCCCTCATCAATAAAATTGCCGATACCTATAACGTCCACCCGCTGGTGCGCGAAAATGCGGTCGATGTCAATCAGCGCCCTACTTATGAAGAGTACGATAGAGGAAACTTCATCATTGCAAAATCTTTGAATTTCAACGATGAAAAGCTCGAACTAGAAAAAGAACATATCGCCATCTATTTTAGAAAAGGCCTCCTCCTCACCTTTCAAGAAACCGAAAGTGATGTATTTGAGTCTGTTCGCAGACGCCTCCAACTCTCAACAGGCCGTATCCGCGAACGTGGGAGTGATTACCTTGCCTATGCCCTACTTGATGTCCTCGCAGATAACTACTACCACGTACTTGATGCAATTGAAGTCCATTTAGAAGAACTTGAAGAAGGAATAACCATCGATGCCGAAAGTCATCATAGAAATACAATCCACCACCTGAAAAAGGAAGTGCTCCAACTGCGTAAATCTGTAGTGCCTTTACGAGAAGCCGCCAATGCGTTTTCTAAAACAGATAACATTTTGGTTGAAGATAGCACCCAACTCTTTGTGCGTAATCTATACGATCAAACTGTGCATATAGTAGAAAGTATCGAGTCATACCGAGATATGCTCAACAGTTTGCAAGATCTATTTCTCTCAGAAGTGAGCTTCAAGATGAATAAAGTCATGCAACTGCTAACCTTAATTTCTGTAATCTTTATCCCACTCACCTTCCTAGCCGGAATCTACGGGATGAATTTTGAATATATCCCAGAACTCAAAGCACACAATGGCTACTTTATTCTCCTAGGCGTAATGGCCGTCACCGCCATGATATTACTGTGGTTATTCAAACGAAAAAAGTGGCTATAGGGGCTAAAATCTTATGATCAACTTTTACGAAAACGGACGAAATTGGCTATAAGATTTTAGGCTGTAGGCTTTAGGTAATAGGCACAAAACATCCCTCTGCCCTACGGGCATCTCCCTTCAAAGGGAGAAAGAGTGATCGTTAAGTTTATAAGTGAATTTTTCGTTCAAAAATCGTTAATCCACAATCGTTAATCTCCAATCAAAAACATCCCTCTGCCAAGAATGGCTGTAGGCATTAGGCAATCGGCATTAGCTGAATTTAGAAAAAGTCACCCTTTAGGGGACAGCCTTCGGCAAAAGCCTATGGCGTCGAACCAAGGTGAAAAACTTTTTCGAGCAATAGGCACAAAACATCCCTCTGCCCTACGGGCATCTCCCTTCAAAGGGAGAAAGGGTGATCGTTAAGTTTATTAGTGAATTTTTAGTTCAAAAATCGTTAATCCACAATCGTCAATCTTCAATCTTCAATCTCCAATCGTTAATCTATTTCACCCCTTCGCCCTTCCATTATAATGAATGATAAAAAGATTCTTACGGTCTTCTGCGCTTACGCCTAGACCAGCGCCCATCTTTGTAGAGAAACTCAGCCCTGTTAAGCGTGCTAGCCATACTGACATTTCTTGCGCCTTTTTGGCATTTGCCTTATCATAGAAAAGAATGGTTGTTCGATCAGAGAAAAAAGAAGGTTTCTTTTTCCAGTCTGGATACACGCGAACTTGATAGCCCTTGGCGCCGAACTTGTCTGCCATTTTTTGTTTTATAATTTCATCAGGAGCATAGGAATAAATACGAATATAAATTTCAGCATTCTTATTAATAGTTCCTGGCACGGGTTCGTAGCCAATTTCTATAGCATTATCCTTCCATTCTGAACCCTTTCCACTGATAAAAGGAGCTCGCGTTAATTGGATTCCTTTTCTCTTAAATCGAAGGACGAGTGATTTTAATTTTCCCTCATCTACATTCTTACCTACATAAATGGTATTTACTGCCTGCCTATAATCATCCCCATAGACATCTATAATTCGCAGGTCGACATCAATATCATCCGCATTTTCTATTACATCTAATATGGCATTACCATCCTTTTTACGCTGGTAATAATCGATTCGTAAAGGGTTGTAATCTAATGTAATATCTAAGGCTTCAATTTTTTCTTTGAGAACATCACTTCGCGTTGCTGCTACCTTTATCTTTTTGAGTTCGCCTTGTACCCGGGCGAGTTCATACCTTAATGAATCTTCCACCACCAACTGCGTTTGCTGCTCCATCAGTAATGCACCATCTTGCTCTGCCTGTTCTTGTTTGAGATTTTCTACGCGTAGATTATTCAAATAAAGACCCGTAAAAATAACAAGCCCAATAATAATTATACGCTTTATACCACGAGTGGAACTCTTCCCCTTCTTTTCAAATTCCGCCATTTTATCTTCAAAATTCTCCATGGGCTATTTATTTATGTCTAAAATTCTCCAAAATTGTTCATTATATTGTGTAGTGCGTTCATGCACCCGCTCTCTAGGTGGGCGTTTCAAACTTTCAACAAACTCTGCAATCTCGCTTTCTAGCATTTTAAGCAACATTAATGAGTCGTCTATGCCATCCAATTTCTCCTTAATCCATTTAATAAGTCCTAATGGTAAGATCCCCGCCAAGGAATACAGGTTGTTTTCTTGTGTATATAAAGAATAGCTCACCAGACTTATACAAATCAATATTATAAGGCCAACAATCATATAATAGGATTGCTTTTGCTTCTTGCGCTTCTTTCGTGCGAGCTCAAAATTCTCCTCAGAAACAAGCTCTTTTAATGTTCGCGGAATGACCGAATCATCATCATCCATGAGAATCTCTAATGCCTTCAAAGTGGTATCCCCTATTTTTATAGGAATGGCCTCCTCTCCAAAACCATCAATTCCAACTACTCCCAAAGCCGAGTTAAAAGAATCATGTATAGTTTTTCCTCCAAATAAAGAGGTGTAAAATGAAGATGAAAACAATACGGCCGTATCATTTGGAACTTCATCATTCATTCCTATAATCGTCTGTCCTGAAGTAACATGGTTTGCTTTAATTCCACTAATACTAAAACATGCATTTAGAAACACACACTTGAGATGACTGTTGTAATTCTTGATGAAATCACAAAATTTTTCAATCGATACTTCCTTCTTATGATTTTCTGCATCATGGAAATATAATTTGCCTTCTGCATTTCCATGGCCAGAGATATGTAGTATCGTAGGCTTAAAGGCTTCTAGATATTGATGCAATTCAGTTATAGTAACAGCACCCTTAGACTCGATTACATAATGCTCACGATTGGCACTCTTCTGACAATTTTCCATGAGCTCCTTCTCCTCTATGTCCAAATAAAGATTTTTGGTTCCGATAGGATTCACTTTTATGAATAAGATCTTTCTCATATCAAAGAATTAAATTCATGCTGGCATCCTTTAAATCGGTTGCCAATTCTCCTCTCACATCAACACCTGAGAGTATTAGTTCGCTCGCTTCTTCTCTTTCAAATAATTCCCTAGCTGGCGCAAATGTGAGTCCGCTTAAGGTTTCAATAAAGTCAACTCTAACCTGATAGGTAGCAGCATCTTTAAAGTTCATAAACGCATCTCCCTCTTCTTCATCCCCTCTTACCACTGGCTTTACGATCCTTCTTTTCTCCAAAAGACCCTTCTGGCTCGTTAGAAAGGCAGTCCTATGAAGGCTTTCCCCCTTTTGATAGTATACTACCTTCCAAAATAAATAAGGCAGCTGGATGGTTTCCTCTTTTACTTTTGTAACAAAGTCTGGGTCGCTTTTAGAAAAAACTGGCCCTGTGAACAAGACTATCTTCCGACTGCTATTAACGACCTCCTGATGTAAAATATAGTCTTCTATTTTTCGCCAGATGCCTCTATTCAATCTGTCAACCTGCGGCATGGCATTGGTAAAGAAAAAGGTCGACTCGGCGCCTTTAATAGCGGCAGCATCCGTAAGTCCCCATTGGGTATCTTCTCTTTTTGTCAAGTGCCCCTTGTCAAAATCACTGCGATCTGCAGAGTACAATTCATTGCCTAGTTGGTGCTCCTTTGGAATTCGCTTATCCTTTGCCCACTTATCCCCTTTTCCTGAAAATAAATCGGCTCTTTTAATCGACTTAAATAAACTGCCATCAATATTACAAGCAGTGTAATACGGGAATTTCCTAAAGGGATTCTGAAATACACTATAGTTGGAATAATCTAAAGCATAATTGCCTGAGAGTAATCCTTCATTTTCAAACCTCTCCAGTTCGAAAGGATGTACTTTGGGAGAAGGAATACCTCCCGCCTCCATAAACTGCTCTGAATACCCCAATAGACCCATATAAAACTTCTTTTTTATGACTTGGGGGATGCAAATGTACTATCAATGTACAAAATTTATAAAAACCACCGACCTATAATATTGATATACAGTATTATAAGTAGTAGTAAATTTCTTTAACCGAGGATGTAATCTCTTCAGCTAGATATTTTCTCTAACGAGTTAGCAAAAACCTACACCCATCGCTTTGGCTCTTCATTAAACAGTAGCCAGTCTTTTTCTAAATCGGCATATAAGGCTTGTAATTGCGGACTATCAACGCCATCATTCCTCAGTTCAATGATGTATACCAATAAACTATAACAGGTTGTAAATTGGCCACAAGCCACCAAATTTCCCATTCTGTCCACCGCAATATCATCTTTGCCCCACCACAAAGTAGTAGGACACTCTGAGGCAATCAATGCAGCATCTGTGAGCTTCTTTGTTGCAGGCGCTATTTCTTTATGAGTAGTATGCTTTTTATAAGGTGATTTCTTTCCATTGAGCTCATAGACCGTAGATGTCATGCGCTTATGATCTAATTCCTCTAGCATATAAAGGATCTCGTAATTGAGTCGGCGTATTTGCTTTAAAAACACATCATACACCATTTTAAAGGTAGATGACATTCTATTTACTAGCAGGCGTTTCAACAGTCCCACAGGAAGATTCTCAAAAGACAGTACATCACTTTGTAAGGCCTCAGGAACGTGTTTGATCCATAAATCATCAACAGTATCAAGGACTTGATTCTTGACCTTAGCGCTCACGATTCCAAAAATGGTTAAAATCAAACCTATACCTGTTAGAAATCCTCCCACTATGTTTAATACAGAGAGGGATGTGTCAGCAAAAACATGCATATAATTCAAAATCAGTAATGCAATTCCTACCATTAATGGTAGTACATACAGGAGATTCAGCCTGAAATAGCTGAAAATTTTTGCAAGCACTACTCTCAGAGTGGTCTTATCCTTCAATTTGCTAACATCGGGAATCCAAGGCACCATTTTATAACTTCCCACATCATTCACCACAAGCAAATTGAAGTGATCCCTTACATCCTTTTGTCGGCTGATGTTAAGCATACTTTTAATCCCTTGATTATCGGCGATACCTCCATCCATAATCCCAACCCCATCTTTAAAATCGGCAGTTGCTTTTAGGGCTACATATTCAGGAGAGTCTTGATCTTTATAATAATCATCTGGAAATATCAAGGGCTCAAAACCCATCGGAAAACAGGAAGACGAAGCAACGATATCTCCTAACTGGGTTTGATATTTTATAGCGTTTAGCTCACTACTGCGTAGAGTTCCATTGCCAAAAACTCCGGTATTTTGAAATCGAAATATAAGCCCGAATTAAAAGTCGGTAGCATTAAAACAGATGTTTTTTAGTTTTTCACTCTTTGGATTCTCAAAAATGTCAAAGCCTCCTGAGAAAAAGGGCATTTCGGCATAGGTTAAGGCAAATGCATTAATCAAGGATCGCTTTTTGTAGGCGTTCTTTACCCAGACCTGTGGATCTTCTAATTTATCAATGGCTGTTTGCAACAAGCGATCGTTTTCTGGTGTGAATGCAGCGTAAAATGCCTTATAAAATTTGCCGAAGGTATATGTGGGTTCCTGTGCCGCTTTCGCGAAAGCTACCGCCAACAATGTACCACCACTCACAGAACTCAAGGCAATCACCTTATCCAGTAAGGAAGTCCCATCATAATGAATCCGATTGAGATATGCCACGACGCCTAGATCAAAAAAGGTCGCACGGTATCCACCCCCACTAAAACAGAGGCCAATACCATCAAAGGGTGTGAAATTTTTTGGAATTTCTGAGGGTGACGTGGTCATGATAGAAAGGTTTTGGTTGAAGCTATGGTTTGAAAATCAATGGCTTATACCAAATATACACCTTCAAAATTTATGAGTCCTACCCAAATTACCCCATTTACAAAGGGCATTTACCTCTTAGGTTGCACTAGTTGCCACTTTTACTGCTTCTCAAGGGTCAGCAGCATTTCTTCTGCATGCATTCCTGCTGCGCCTTGTGGATCCAATTCTATTGCCTTTTTATAGGCTTTTGTAGCTTTTTCAATATCTCCACCTTTCTGATGTGCATCGCCAAGACTGGACCATGCATTGGCAGAATCAGGATAGAGTTCGACATTCATATCCAAAATAAGTATGGCACCCGCGTGATTTGGACCTCCCATCATTCTTCTTCCAGCGCTGTTGAAGCTATTTTCAAAATCGAAGTAATTATAGTTAGGATCATTAAACATTCGTATCGTTTCCGTACGCAATAATTCCATTTTCCCAGCAACAAATAATTCGGTGAGATACTCCATAGGGTTTACAATCATTTTCGAAGAATCATAATTCAAAGCGGCTTCCAAAATGGGATCCTTATTGGTTTTAAAGTCTTCAAAACTCATGGCTACCGAAACATCAGGGTACAACCAATCGGCATTTTCCCAAGGCGCTTTATCCTGCCACCAAGCAAATGATAAATAAGCGATAATTTGTGAATTTGGTAAGGTCTCAGCACGAGTATCTCCATAGAAATTCAAGTTTTCACCGGTAGGCTCACCAACAAATATGGCTGAAGAATAATTATCTATTTCATTGACTAAATTCTGTGCAGCAGAAAAAGTTCTTCTCCCAATAATAACAAATAAAGATCCTGGTTTCTGTAATTTATCAGTTCGCACTAAGCCTTTGATAAAAGGTTTATTTAAATAATTATTTCCTCCTCCATTGTGACGCACATCATATACGAGGCGGTTTACGTCATGGGTATCAATAAAGTCAAATAGTTTCTTGTAAAAACTACCTAGAGTTTCATCAGTTTCATTGCGTACTCTGCTCTGTCGTGCGTAGACAGTTTTAGTGTCTTCCAAAAACTCAAAGAAGAACAATCGCTCATTCAGGTCTTTAAAATATAATGGGGTGCTACTTTGATCGCGGGCACTAATCCATGTTTCGCTTGGGATTGTAAAATTATATTCTTCCGATAATTGATCAGTTGGGATCGATGTAAAACTATAGTCAAAGCTCTTTCCCTCCTTTTCTAAGGTCATTGTGATAGTTTCGTTCAATGAAGCCGTAACTCCTTGTGCGTGCAACACTGCAGGAACCGTCACAAAACGAAGCCCGAAAGCCTTGAAGTATTGTTCATTTTCAACAGGAACCACTGGGCGAATCATTTCCAAAGCCTTTTTGATAGGGATTCCTTCAATAGCGATCACTTTTGCACCTACGACATCTTTGTGTTCAAGCTGTACTCCTTCTATAAAAATACCATCGGTGAATTCGTAGAGATTTACAGGCAAGGCGGTACCGTTTGCTACCGTTGTATAGGTTATTTGTGTGTGCCCATATTTGAATAAGGATACTATACGCGCTAGGCCTACGGTTACTTCGTGTGCTTCTAAACTTGGAATTTGTTGGTATAAATCGTCAACTGCGGCATCAAAATCGGCTGCAGAGACTTTCTTAAAAAGAAAGGGATAGTCTTTGTGAACGGTTGCTTGCAAATGCCTTAGATCCTCCTGCCATTCTTCAGCAGTAATAGCCGTTTGTGCAACAAGGGGTAAACAACTCAGAACAAAAATGAGTACAAAGAGAATGGTGTTCTTAAAATTGATGATTGATTTCATAATAGTTAGATTGACTGATTGACTGATTGACTATTAGATGCAAATGTGCTACAAAAGTTACGTAAATATGATATAAAGTGTGCTTTCGCGATCTTGTGCCGCCGAAGTTTAGTGAAGGAGTACTTCGTGCCGCCGAAGCTTTAGCGAAGGAGTAAGGCGTAACCCACCCAAAGGTTGAACAATAAGGCTGAGTTGTACGTATAAGAGATTAACTGAAACTTCTAAATGCCAACTAGATTTTAAACCGAATACCCGTGCGTAGATAGGCTGTAGATTCATTTGTAATCGTGTAAATATTATCCCGATCTTCATTTCGCAATTTATTACGCATGGAGAAGATATAGGATGTACGAGCGTATAATTGCCAATGTTTAGTAAGGTGGTACTCGTATTGTAAACCTCCCACAATAAGCGACATATTAATACTTGTTGCCTTTTCACTATCATTTATTACCAAGCCATTTTGCACATTGGAAGTAAAACCATCCAATTCTACATAGGTCTTCAATCGATGTTTGGGGGTAAAGTGATATTGGACATTGGTCTTAGGAATCCCAAGACTAAAGGACCATTTTGGATTCCATTTGCGATAGAAACTTATAAACGGGAGCGGAAAGTTAAAACCTCGGTTTCCAGAATAGGATATTCCTAAAATGAGACGCTCCTTTTTTATATCATCGATTTTCTTTTCTTTTATAAATAAGACATCTGCAGAAAATGTAACATCCTCAAAGGAGAGTGCTTTTGCTGTTAAATTGGTGCTTATTCCTGGCGTTACACGTAGGCCAAGCCTCCAAGTATCAGTGATAGGCTGTGTAAAGCAAATATTAAAGTCCAACACCTGAAAATCATCAAGGTCTCCTCGATTAAATGCTAAATCGGAATCATCAAACCTCAAATTAATGTTTCTATAATCGAGACCTAATAACAAATAGGTCTCCTCACCCTTTAATTTTATTGGAGCATTAAAAAGAAATCTAGAGCGCGTAAATTCTACATCAGATCTTGCTCCCGGGATTAAGGTATAATCAATTCGGGCTATATCACTTAGCTGAGCAGACATTTGAAAAGATAATACAAGAAATAGGAAGTAGAATAATAAAGTTCTTTTCATAGGTGGGGTGACCAAAAATTCTTTTATTTAACAGGCTGTTTTACCAAGGTGTAGCGTTGTAAAATCATATTTATTGTGACTAAAGTATGGGTTTAAATTGAATCCTCCATATATTATTTTTTTGAAAAGAATTGACACCCTAATTGAGTACTTTTGCACGATGCCAAAACAGCCCTCTTCACAACTAGAATTTGTAGCCCTTATGGCCTCCTTAATGTCGGTAGTAGCCTTGGCTATAGATGCCCTGCTTCCTGCATTAGACATCATAGGCATTGATATTGGGATTCAAGTCGAGGTAGATAACCAACTACTGATTACCATGATCTTTTTGGGATTGGGAATTGGGCCGCTGCTTTTTGGCCCCTTATCCGACAGTAAAGGTCGGAAACCTATGGTGTACATAGGCTTTACCATTTTCCTGTTAGCAAGTATCATCTGTGTGATGTCTGAGAGTTTAGAGCTAATGATCATAGGAAGGATTCTACAAGGAATCGGTCTCTCAGCACCGCGAACTATGGCGATTGCTATAATAAGAGATCGATATAGTGGAGATTATATGGCGCGTATAATGTCTTTTGTGACTGTTGTATTTCTTCTCATACCAATCATTGCTCCAGCTTTAGGGAAATTTATTTTAGATCAGTGGGGCTGGGAAGCTATTTTTTATGTGCAAGCAATCATAAGTTTAGTAGTTATGCTGTGGTTTTGGCAACGCCAAAGAGAAACACTGGCACCAGAAAACAAGGTGTCCTTTTCCTCTTCTATATTTTTAAGTGGCTTTAATGAAATAAGAAACCACAAAACAACCATGGGTTACACCATCATTTCTGGTTTTATTACTGGTTCATTTATGGTGTATCTAAGTGCGTCTCAACAGATTTTTCAACATCAATACCTACTAAAAGAAGAGTTTCCATTCATATTTGCTGGCCTCGCCATTGCTATTGGGAGTGCCATCCTATTAAATGCCAACTTCGTCCTTCGCTTTGGGATGAAGAAGATTATTCATACGTCTCTATATGCGTTCTTTATAGTCTCTTGTATCTACGTACTACTATTCTTTAATACCGAAAATCCAAGTATTATTATACTGCTGAGTTTCTTTGCTGCACAGTTCTTTGCCATTGGTTTTATGTTTGGAAATTTACGTGCAATTGCTATGGAGCCCGTTGGACATATAGCTGGAATTGCGGCGGCATTAACTGGGCTTATTTCAACACTCATGGCTGTAGGTATTAGTACGTTGATAGGTCGTTTTGTACAGGATACTGCGCTACCGTTGTTTATTGGATTTTCTGTTTGTGCAATTCTTTCTATTGCAGTTATTCAATATCTTAGAGTTTCTTCAAAACAACCTAAAACTATCAATGCCTAAATGATACCATTAGATAGTAATTATTGGGAACAACGGTATCAGGACCAAAGCAGTCGTTGGGATTTAGGAAAGATCTCAAACCCTATCAAATCCTATATTGACCAATTAGATGATAAGAGTATTAGCATCCTTATTCCTGGAGGTGGTAATGCCTACGAAGCTGAATACCTTTGGAAACAAGGTTTTAAAAATGTTTACATAGCAGACATAGCACCTTCTCCCCTTGCCAATTTAAAAAAGAGAGTTCTAGATTTTCCGGCCGATCAATTACTCCTAACAGATTTCTTTAGCCTTGAGCAAAAATTTGATCTTATCATAGAACAAACTTTCTTTTGCGCTATCAATCCTAGTCTGCGAAAAGACTATGTACTGCAGGTGAAAAAATTATTAAAACCTCAAGGAAAGCTCGTTGGGCTGCTTTTTGACGCGCCTTTGTATTCAGATCATCCTCCTTTTGGAGGTAATCGCGAAGAATATATAAAATGGTTTGCTGCCGACTTCAAAATCCACACCATGGCTATGGCATACAATTCAGAGCCTTCCCGAATGGAGCGGGAATTATTTATTAACCTCCAACCCAAAAAAGGATAGAAACCAATTACAACTATTGTTGGGTAAGGGACATTCCGACGGGTATAATAATCGCCTAGTTTTCAACGTATTGTTGCCTAAAGATTCATTACTTTTTAGGTGCCTTCTTTTGCAAATGCAATTCCCCTTCCTCATTCAACTCAAAATCTCGTTTAGGAATGACGCGTCTGAAGTTGGATGAACGGCGATATTGATTTTGGAAATCGGCATGCTTTTTTTTTGAAGATTCAGTTTCCATAAATACTAATTTTAAAATGGGACCCTAAAGTTATTCAGAAAAACGACATAAACAACACCTAAATAACTGTTTTAGAATAATTTAACAGCCAAAAGTGAAACGGTAGCCATTGTATTTGATACAAATAGCTACCGCTTTCTCTGGAAGTAATGCAAACTATATTTTTAAAAATGGTCGTCCCAATGTATAAATTAAGAAGGCCCATTTACCATATTTTCAAGCTATGTAATTCAAATAGAATACGACGGGAATGAACGCCCCTCCTAGCACTTCGGTATGCTTATCACCTACTGCATTGCCTTAAACCTAGCAAATTGCTTTTCTGTGAGTACCGCTTTTAATTCTTGTTCAAATAACTTTCTCCGGCCTTCATAACTCAACGCCTTTGGCGAATCTGTATATTCACTTTTAGTCGGGCGTAACTTTTGCCTAACTAAAATACGTTTTACCTCTTGCTCTTGAATACTATCCAACTTTAACAGAACCACAAAAGATTCCAAAGACATATTTTCGGTCAACTTTACCTTTTGCGAACTTCGGTTTGTTGTACTACTTTCACTTCCATAAGAAGCCCTTTGCGCCCACATCGAATGAGCACCACAAAGCAGTATAATAAATATCATTTTTTTCATAATTCCCCCTTTGAACTATAAAAATAAAGATAGCAATTAATATGCTAAATTTTCCTTAATTTGCTGATTTATAGATAAAAAGGGGTAAATGCCCCTATGGTTTTAGGCCGAATTTCGACTGGCATTAATATTGCCAAAAAGCGATCGAGTAACCATCTTTTCAAAGGTTGATAATGATGCTAAATCTTGAGCATTTGACTTGTTTGCTCGCTGTAATTTTTGAATTTCACGCAGTGCATATTGTTGTATGGTAAGCAGCGGTAGTACAATGCGCTCCCGCTCCTGAATGGAGGCCTTGCCCGCCTTTTCATCTGCCATCAATTCTTCCATTCCAGCTACTTCTAACATAAGGCGTTTACTACGTAAATACTCTTCATGAATGGACCTCCAAAATTCACCAAATTCAACGTCCTCCTCCATATAAGCAGTTAAACCAAAGAATGACTTAGTGAGACTCATCATGCTATTTTCTAGTAGTGTACGAAAAAAAATGCTGTTCTTATACAATGTCTTGACTTCATCTAACCGTCCTGATTTTTCAAATTTTTCTAAAGCGGTTCCCACCCCATAAAAGCCAGGTACATTTTGTTTTAATTGACTCCAAGACCCCACAAATGGAATCGCCCGTAAATCGGAGAATACAAGTTCGCTCTTAGCCGATCGTTTACTTGGCCGACTTCCGATATTCGTTTTTGCGTAGTATTTTAAGGTACTCATACGTTCGAGGTATGGCAGAAACATTGGGTGTTGTTTGAATCGAGTATAAGCGACATAACTTTCATCTGCTAAAGCTTCTAAGGTCATTCGGTCACCATAGCTGATATCATTTTTCGCGGAAGCAAAGACCTCATTTGCCACGCCACTACTGAGCAATTGCTCTAAGTTATACTGGCAAGAATCTAAGGTTCCAAAATTCGAACTAATAGTTTGTCCTTGCACCGTCATTTGAATTTCTTGTGCTTCTATTCTAGGGCCTAAGGATGCATAGAACTGATGTGTCTTCCCTCCTCCTCGTGCTGGTGGTCCTCCACGACCATCAAAAAATAAGACGGTAATACCATATTGACGTGAAATAGCCGTTAAAGCCTCCTTAGCCTTGAAAATACTCCAATTGGCCATCAAGTATCCTCCATCTTTTGTCCCATCTGAAAAGCCTAACATAATTGTTTGTCGGTTTCCGCGTGTTTTAAGGTGTTTGCTGTATGCAGGATTAGTATATAAAGCTTCCATAACCTCCGGAGCTTTTATTAAATCTGGTACCGTTTCAAATAATGGTACTACATCTGCTGTTGGAGATTTCCAATTGCAAAGCCTTAAAAAGCTAAAAGCCTGCATGATATGCAATGCTTTTTGAGAATTACTGATTATATACCGATTTGAACCGCGCTCCCCGTTTTCCAATTGAATGGTTTGCATTGCATAAATAGATCCCAAGGTTTTTGCAACCACTTCATCAGAAAAATCTTCAGGTCTGAGTTCGCCAGAAATAGTGTTTAGAAAAGCGATCTGTTCTTCATCTGTTTGCGCCAAGTACCCTTTCGGGAAAAGTAGTTTCTCTCCAACTTTTGCATGAGCAACTAAATATTCAAAAACATGTGTATGCACACTCGAGTCCTGCCGAATATCCAAGCTAGCAAAATGCAATCCGAAAAGCTCAACCTTATGAATCAGGCTGGTAATCTTATCTATGTACAAACTTTGATGCTTATCTCTCACCAGTTGGCGAATATCCTTTAAAACCTTTAAAATAGATTCCTTAGTAATCGCAAGTGGACCTTCGGTAAAAATTGCAGTAAACAAGGAAGCTTCTAGTGCTGCTAAAGGCTCTTCAGTTCCTACAAATGTAATCCGCCTGCGCAAGGCTCTTAATTCTCTATAATAGTTCCTAACCACCGATGAACGCAGTCGGCGTGCAACTTTAAGTGTAATTTCTGTAGTGACAAAAGGGTTCCCATCACGATCGCCTCCTGGCCAAAATCCAAGATCTACCACTGTATTATCAAAACTCTCATCTTGAATGATATGCTGGTGTAAATAATCATATATATTTCCCGCACTCTGGTAAAAAACATTCTCCAAATACCATATCAGACTGACAGCCTCATCATAGGGTGTGGGTTTTACCTTTTTGAAAAAGGGAGTCTTTCCTAGTTGCGCTAATAAAAACCGAATGTCTGCCAAACGATCTTCGCGAATAGCTAAACTTAAATCATTAATGATACCTAAAACTTCTCCTGGATAAAATTGTGTAGGGTGTGCCGTGAGCACGGGACGAATGGTAAAACGATTTAAATAAGCTATCAAATCGGCCTTCTTTCCAAGTGCTTCGGCCTCTTCTTTGATATTTCGCAAAGTCCCACGACCATCCATATTGTTTACTTCGCGATAACTAGCATCTTCTATTGCATCAAATAAAACCACCTGCCGCTCAATGTACTGTATAAAACGAAACAACAATGCCTGACGCTCCTCATCACTTTTATCACGCATGTAGCGCTCAAAAAAATAGTCGACAATTTCTGATGGATTATTATTATCTGCATAGCCCGCCACACAGATTTCATTAAACAATGGCAATAAAACACCGGTGTTTGAAATACCATCAAAAGGGAGCGTCATAAAAATGCTATTAAAGACATCATATTTTGCCTTTACATGATTATTGAAGCGATCTATTTTGGGAAGTCTAGACATTTGATCAATTTTTATATGAATTTATTGATTAAAATGTGCAAAGACTAGTTCGCGATTCACTTTTTACAATTTCACAAAAAACTAGCGTTATCAATAGGTATTCTGTATTTTAGTGCGATATATTTTGTCATATGCGAACATATTTTCTGACCCTCTTTCTTTGTTTTAGCTTTTCTTTCATTCCATTTGGACAAGGAGTGGCTAATGCACAGGATCTTGCTGTTTTAAAATATAAAGGTGGAGGTGATTGGTATAGCAATCCAACGGCCCTATCTAATCTGATATCATTTTGCAATCAGAACATTAATACCGCTATGAATCCCAAGCCAGAAACGGTAGATCCAAATAGTACTGATATTTTTAGGTTTCCTCTTTTACACATGACTGGGCATGGTAATGTGTTCTTTAATGATGAAGACGTTGAAAACCTCCGTACTTATCTCGAAAGTGGTGGTTTTTTGCATATTGATGATAATTACGGCATGGCAGAATATCTCGCTAAAGAATTGAAGAAGATTTTTCCGAGTCAAGAATTGGTAGAATTGCCCGCTAGTCACCCAATATTCTCTTCTGCCTATACCTTCCCTGCTGGTCTGCCTAAAATCCATGAACACGATGGTAAGCGACCACAGGCATTAGGGCTCTTTTTTGAAGAACGACTCGTAATACTTTTTACAACAGAATCTGATTTAGGAGACGGCTGGGAAGATCCAGAAGTTCATAACGATCCGGAATCCATACGTCAAAAAGCCTTGCAAATGGGTGCCAATATCGTTAAATACGCCTTCGAACATTAGGCGCTTTCCAATTCCAATATCACAACAGTGCAACTGACTCACGAAGCTCATAGCAGTCCTAAAGACAACACCAAAGACATCATTGTTCTCTGTGACCATGTAAAAGGGCCAGCAAATATTGGATCTATTTTCAGACTCTCCGATGCTTTTGGCGTCAACGAAATTATTTTTGGCGGTCAAGCCCTAGACCTTTCTAGTAGCCGACTCAAACGTACGGCGAGAAATACACATCAAAAAGTGCGCTTTCGCGAAAGCGCAGACCTACAACCTACCCTTCAAGAACTTCATAGTCAGGGATATCACAGTATAGCTATAGAAATAACAGATCAAAGTATCCCCTTGAATACTTTAGCTAGAAACACTTGGGATAAGGTGGTGTTAATTGTAGGGGATGAAAATTTTGGAATTTCAGAAGGGCTTTTAAAACTTGTATCCCAAACAGCTCATATTCCCATGTTAGGAGTCAATAGTAGTATGAATGTTGCACAAGCATTAGGAATCGCTCTCTACGAAATAACACGTTCCTAATAGCTATATTTGATATATGACTTCAAAGACGATTACCTATGGAATTTTAAAAGCAGTTGGCATTCTTGCTGGCATATTTTTATTGCTTTTCTTTCTATACAAAATAAGCGCAGTACTAATTTATATTAGTATCGCTGCTGTAATTTCCCTTATTGGAAGGCCTATTATACAATTCTTACGCCGAAGATTAAAATTTAATAATGGATTGGCAGTTGCCTTTACCATGATCCTTATTTTTGGGACGGTTGTAGGAATTATGTCCATGTTTATTCCTTTGATCGTAGAACAAGGACAAAATTTATCCTTGCTCAATATTGAAGGCCTACAAGAGAACATGACCCAATTATTTTCGGAGGTTAATGCTTATTTAGCAACTAAAAACATTGATTTACTCAAGGCATTAAATGGCGCAGATTGGAGTTCAACCTTTAGTTTTGGCGCAGTGCCAAATCTCTTGAATGGGATTTTTGGAGCTCTAGGTTCTTTTGGTATAGGGTTATTTTCAGTGATATTTATTTCCTTCTTCTTATTAAAAGACAGTGCTATTTTGCACAACGGATTAATGACTTTTGTCAAGGATGATAACGAACATAGACTCTCTCAATCTTTTAATAAAATTAAAGATTTACTGTCTAGGTATTTCTTAGGCTTGCTATTACAAATTTCAATTCTCTTTGTCATTTATACAATCATCTTGCTCATATTTGGAATCAATAATGCACTAGTTATTGCCTTTCTCTGTGCGCTACTTAATCTTATACCATATATCGGTCCCATGGTGGGAGGCTTGCTTATGCTTACACTATCGATGACAAGTAATCTAGGCTTAGATTTTCAATCGGTGATATTACCTACGACTATAAAAGTCATGATCGGCTATTTTATCGCTCAGGTAATTGATAATTTTATTAGTCAGCCCTTTATTTTCAGCAGTAGTGTGAAGTCACATCCGCTGGAGATTTTCTTAATCATTATTATTGGTGGTTTATTGTTTGGAGTGATTGGAATGGTGGTTGCTGTGCCTTCGTATACAGCGATTAAGGTAATCTCAAAAGAGTTCTTACCCAATTTAAAAATCGTACAAAAACTCACCAAAGATCTTTGATGCATTCGGCCCTTTTAGCTCCAGAAGTACAAGAGTTTCTAAGAATAAACGAACATACACCTTTAAGTACGTTCATTCTTAAAGGCAGTCCATTTCCTGAAATAACTATTCAAGAATTGGCGCAACAGCTTGAGGGAAGACGAAAAGTAAAAGATAAGCTTCCGCTTTGGTATGACACAGCGGGCATTTTATTTCCGCCAAAAATCAACATTGAACAAACCTCTTCTGAGGCAACGGCCCGCTATAAAGCACAGCTTATGTCTGGAACAACTCTGGCAGATGGTACGGGAGGATTTGGCATTGATTCTTATTACTTTGCTCAGCAGGTCGATGAAGTGACTCATATAGAGATGAATGCAGAGGTTTCCGCTTTCGCGAAAGCCAACTATTCCAGCTTAGGAGTATCAAACGTCAAGTGTATCGTAGGAGATTCGATCGCTTACTTTGCCGAAAATGAAAGGCATTACGATACTATTTACCTAGATCCAGGCAGAAGATCTGATGTCAAAGGAAAGGTATTTATGTTGCAAGATTGCATTCCAAATGTACCTGAACATCTTGATGTACTCTTAGCGCGCTGTGATCAATTATGGATAAAAACGGCTCCTTTATTAGATATTAGTGCTGGTTGGAATGCATTGAAGAATGTATCTCAATTACATATAGTTGCTGTGCGCAATGAAGTTAAAGAATTGCTATGGTGTGTGAATGCGACACCGAACAATGCATCTTTAGAAGTTACTGCAATGAATATCCTCAAGGATCGCAATTCTCAAGTATCCTTTAGTTATGATGCCCTCTTGGAAGCTCAGGCGTCCTTTGGACCACCCCTCACCTATCTGTACGAACCCAATGCCGCATTGATGAAGTCTGGCGCCTTTAACTGGGTAAGCGAACGCTATGAGCTCACTAAACTGCATGAGAATTCGCATTTATACAGTTCGCAAGCGTTAATAGCCTTCCCAGGACGTGTTTTTAAAATTCAAGCAGTGCTTCCGTATGGAAAATCGTTAAGAAAGGATTTAAGCCTCTCTAAGGCCAATATTAGCACGCGCAACTTCCCTATTTCGGTAGCCGACCTCAGAAAAAAACTGAAAATCAAAGATGGAGGCAGTGATTATATATTTTTCACAAGGCTTGAAGATGACTCTTTGGCCGCGATCCATTGTCAAAAAGTCGAATAAGAGATAGCTATTTTTTTCAGTCGATGTACTTGATGACATTAAACCCCTCTCCCTTATCAAAGTATTTTACCTTTCTTAGTATTTTTAAAATAAAGTTAAAGAAATTATATCCCTATTGATTAGTCGGCAATAATATGTTCTTGTTGGTTTTTTGAATTAAAAAGGAATATTTTCTTTAGCCACAATTGCGTAAGTTCTTTTAAATAGTGAAATATACATCCTAGAAAACGTTCTAATAACCTGGACTTTATCGCTTTCTAAGGATATAATAATCCGTTTTCAAGCGTTTCTTATGCCCTCTCTTCGGACTAGCAACGATATTTAAATCAAAGGTTTCTTTAAATGTTACTATGTAATCATCGTTCAAAAAAGATAGTTCGTCTTTGGAATCTGTATGATAGGTCAACACTCCGAAACTACTTTTATAGTCAAGACTAAGCAATTGATCTTGAGTTATCCGTTTGGTTTTTTTGCCGTAATCCCAAACCAATTCTGGGCTTTGTCCACTTAGGAAATATATAGGCATCGAACTTGCATTCAGTTTTGAAATTGAATTGTAGGTGGGGTTGCTAATAAGCGCATTTGCCAAAGGGAAACCTGTACTTACCACAAACATTATAAATGTAATTGTTCCATAAAAGACAGCTGGGAAATTTCGTTTTAACAGCTGAACCCATATAAAGACCCCAGTGCCAAATAAGACTATAGATGAAAGAATATAGTATAGATAATAGCCCTCCAGTTTTTCTCCAAAATAGAAATATGCGCCAATAGGAAAAACAACTCCAATTGTCGCTATAAGGCCGTAATGAAAATATACAGGGAGTTTCTCCCATTTAGAAATCTCAGTTTTAAAGGCTCTAAAAAGGTATTCAATGTAAAAGCCAACTGTCAATGCCAGAGGAATAAGCACAGGCAGTAAATAGCGAGATTTTTTAGTTGGAATCAACGATAATAGCACGACAGCAGCAATTGTCCAAAGAAATACAAATCTATAGGCTTTCGGGCTTACAACGCGAGTCTTTAAATAAGGATATAAGAGTGCTACAAAGGCTGGAATTGTCCAAAGACCAGATTGGGTAAAAAAGCTCCAGTAGTAATAGAAAGGTTTTACCTCATAATTTAACCACCTTCCTGATTCCTTTTCAGCGATACGAGTTGCATCGGTAATATCATTAAGATAAATATAATATGCCCACCATGATGAGAGAAGACTTATAAGAATAAACATGAGTAATAAAGGCATCCATTTCTTTTTAAAGCCTTTAAACTTATACACGATTCCATAGGCGATTAAAAATGGTAAGAGTAAAGCATAATGAGACACAGGACCTTTACTCATAAATGATAGGCCTATAAAAAGTCCTGCTAACAGTGCAAATTTGTAACTACTATTTTCTTTTTCAAAAAACTTAAATAGTGAATAAATTCCGTAGAGCATAAAGGAGTGAGCAAAGATATCCCAAGTCCCATTGCGGCCGGCAAAAATGACAAAATATGAGGTTCCTAATATAAGAGTAGCGAGCAACGCATATTTGAGGTTCTGCGTTAGCTTTCGCGAAAGCTTAAACAACACAAACATTAAGACTAATGTAATGAGTGCCGATGGAAAACGAAGAGCTGCGATACTATCTAAACCGAATATACTTCCAGACAAAGCGACTAACCAAGTGGGGAGAGGCGGCTTTTCATAACGAGGAAAACCATCCATCGTAGTAAGTAACCAATTGCCATCGGTAAGCATTTCTCTAGCGGTAATAAAATTGCGCGCCTCCATAATATTGGGAGGTAGTACTTCAAGATGAAATACAAAAATGCACAGCCAAGCTATGAAAATAGTTAGATACGGATGCTTTTCTATAAAATTTTGCAATGCTGTAAACAATTAAAAGTTACTTTGTAAAGGTAATACGGAAAACATGAAATTGTTCGCTTTCGCGAAAGCGATATGAAGCATCATAATCATAAACAGCCACCTTTTACTGTGCTTCATGGAAGTCTGAAGCGACTTTGCATACATTCCCTTCACGTTCTAAAAACTGTTGTATAGAAGGCTGCAGTGAAACTTCATCTTCTGCAATAAGAATTTTCATGGGTGATTAAAAAGCTAATTTACACCCTAAATCTAAGGAAATTTTAAAGTACTTGGTTGAAAAAAAATGAGGTAGTGTACAAACAAAACACGATTTTAGAATGCCAGAATTCAATCCTTTGCATTGTCCTTCCTATTTTGGATCTAGAACCGTATCAATGCGTGCAATTAAATCATCATAATGATATTTTGTAATGGTATTCACCCCAGCATTTCTCGCCGATTTTAATGTTCGCTTTAAAGATTGTAATTCTCCTCTTACGAGTGGCTGCACATCAGAGGTGCTGACCTTATAGTTGAGCGTTCCTTCAAAGCCAGGTCTTCCTTGTCGAGCCTTAGGACCTTCATCTGTCATCAAGAATTTCATGCGTTCTACAAACGTACGCTGTAAATTACGTCGGTAAATGTCTACGCTTTTTGCCGTTTTTGTTTCCTTAAAAAGTCCTTTGCGTACATCCTGAAGCATCTTTAAAGCACTGTAATAATTTGTGTTTAAAGTCTCAGCATCGATTAGTCGTCCCATACGATCAAAACTCAGCAAACTACTTAAATAGCGCGATTGCACTCGGCGCATACGTTCAAAATAGCCTGCATGATCTATATTTTGAAGAATGGAAGGTTCTAAAAGCCAAGCTGGAGTACTAAACAGTTCTGCCTGTAACCAATCCATGGATGCCTGTTGGGACTCCTTGTCTAAATGGGTATAAACTTGGCCTTCTTGGCTTGGCGTTTTTATATTTTCATATACCCCTCCAATATTGGTTACTACATGTCCAACATACCGACTATAAACACCTAGCATCTCTCCGTAAAGTTCTTCGAGATCTCCATAATTATTTGTTTTATCAGAAGTCCATGAAGGTAAATTTTGAGCGACATATTTGAGGTTTTTAATTCCGTAAGTACTCGCCTTAATAGGATCATTACCTATTCCCTCTGTTTGCGACTGTGGATCGAAACGACTGGATTGTCTTCCAAATGTATAGATAGGGTCATTGCCTTTTTCTTTGATCCATTGATTCAATATAGCTGTTTCTTCAGCTGGATCATTCACTTCGGGAATTTGACGGTATCCCCAATTGGTTGCATAGTGATCATAAGGTCCCATTTGGCGTACAAATCGAATATTTTGATCTCCAGGTTGCGCTATATAATTATAACGAGCATAATCCATAAGACTTGCTGCAATACCGTTTTTTTGTGTAAAATCACCACTGCGATAAGATTCTACATCATAGGCATAACTGGCAGCCATATTATGCGGAAAGCCTAAGGCATGTCCTACTTCATGAGCTATCACCATACGCATCATTTCCCCTATTTCTTCTGGAGGGGTGTTTAAAGTTCGCGCACTCGGATTTGCTGCTCCTGTTTCTAGTAAGTAACGATTGCGATACGATCTAAGATGATTGTGGTACCAAATAATATCGCTTTCTATAATTTCACCAGAACGAGGATCAGAAACACTTGGTCCCATTGCATTACGAGTTGTACTTGCAACATATCTCACTACCGAATATCTAATATCTTCTGGACTGAAATCTGGATCTTCTTCTGGTGTCGGGGCATCTTTTGCGAGGATAGCATTCTTAAAACCAGCACTTTCAAAAGGCTTTTGCCAATCTTCGATTCCTTGTTTGATATATTCTTTTAAGTTTTCTGGTGTCCCTGGATCTAGGTAGTATACAATGGGTTTTATAGGTTCTACCAATTCTCCACGAGCATAGGCTTCTGGATCTTTGGGCTCTAATCTCCATCTTGTGATATAGGTCTTTTTATCTGCTTTGAGCTTATCACTACCATAATCATACTGACTAACGGTAAAAAAACCAACCCGTGGATCATACAACCTAGGTTGCATAGGTTCTTCTGGTAGTAAAATCATTGATTGATTCATCTGCAAACTTATTGTTTGCGCGTTTTGTTCAGATGGTGGCTCTGAAGCATTGTAACTAAAGTCTTGTTTGACCTCAATATTTTCTGGAAAACTCTTTATCGAATTTATAAAACTTCGATCGCCATCCAACTTAGTAACCTTGTACTCCTTCCGCATACGTGCTGAAAGTCCGCTTATGGCTTTCACATCGGTGCTAAACAGCTTGGTCACATCAATCACTGCGGCTGTAGAATCCTTACTAAATGCTTTGATGTCAAAGGCAAATAAGGTAGGCTCATAATTATTAACCCTAACAGAATTACTGATGGCTTTAGTGCTATCGGCGATATTGGTATAGGATTTAACTTTAAGTAAAATCTTATCATTGTATCGTTGCCAGTGTACAACTTGCTCGTTTGTTTTTGAACCAGCATTAACGTAACCTCCACCTAAACCCAGTGGGATTTGAGCAATTCGACTTACCCAAAGCATATCTTTCTCTAAGTTAGCAAATGGGATTTCGTAGTAAAAATCATCTTTGATTTTATGCACATGAAAAAGACCGCTATCAGAAACGGCTTCTTTGGTGATTACTTCATCATAAGGTTTGATAGCATTTTTATCTGTTTCCTTCTTTTTAGGAGGTACACTAACTTCCTTTTTATCTTTCTTTCGTTTTCGTTTTATCTCGGACCTTTGTGCGTCAACGGGCATTGCAAATGCCAAACTCATAATAATAGCTATAAAAAAAGAAATTCTCATTGGATGATATTTTGTCATCCGAAAATAAGGAATGTAGTTTTGGCAAGGTAAAATCAGACAGAGATTAACATATGTTTAAGAAGCTATGATGAAATAGCAGTAAATTATTACGTCCGCAATTTCGCGTAAGCAAGAGAATTAACAATACAGGTCCCTATTACTGTTTCGAAAGGCGAATGCGCACAGTATTCTCTTCTGGGCTCACTCCGTATCCCCAACCTTCATACCCTTCAATAAATTGAATTTCGAAAACACTATCATCGTTAGGATCGGCCAAGCCAGCATTATTGGGATCAGGACCTAGCAAAATATGCCCGTCAGACTCCCGACAGAGGCCATTAAGGGACTCATAGAGCTTAGGGTAAATAGCATCACAAGCGATTGTAAATTCAAAGGTTCCCACCCCAAAAGGCGCTAAACGAACGTTAGGCGAGGAACCAGATACAATCTCGACCACCCTAGAATCGCCAAAGGTTGGACCGAAAAGGCCTTCAGTAATCGTGGTATATAAATAGGTCCCCGTAAATAATTGATCCTCTATAGGATCAACTATGGGAATGCTATAGCGATATGGAGATTTAAAAAAACAGTCATCTGTAAGAATAGAAGCGCTTGCCGTTGGAGTATCAAAAGATCTTCCGTTGGTTAGGTTAAGAACAAGTCGCAGTTCGAATTGATCTTTACAGGCTGCTTGATTTTGGCTCAACCCAGTTGCGATTAACGCCTCCTCAAAACTAAGCTCGAAAGTAGTTCTTAGCAATCCATCAGGCCCCGTAGTGAAATTGGATTTAGGTAGTGTTTTTAATAATGATTCTTGAGAGGTCAGATCTGTTGTCTGTGTGGTGCGATCTACAAATTGAATATATACATCAACGTCTTTTAGTAGTCCGCCTTCTTCAACATCTTGCTCTTCCATTAAGATACTAAAGGTACTTTGGAGATCATTAATGTCGAATACAATATTGTTATAAGAGATATTTCTAAGGACAGCGCCGCGTTCTACTTCTTCCATAACTTCTTCAATAGCCTTGCCTCCGTCTGTACATTGAACACATATTGACAAGAGACAAATTGCTAATATGTTACGGTAGATCTCTTTCATAGTTTATTGTTTTGACAATCTAATTTTACCTGGGAAATTAGAAAAGTTACAAAATGCATCATAGCCTTGAAATGCCTCTACATACCATATCTCTAATACAGCATCATCATTGGGATCGATTAATCCTGGCTCACTATCAGGACCTAGTAACACCTGATCAGATTGGTCAAGGGTACATCCTATTCCCATTTTTTGATAACGAGTAATTACTGCTGCATCACAGACTACGCTAAATTCAATAACTACACCACCATTTACAGTTTGCGCTTCAAAAATACGCACATTATTAGAGTGCCCTTTGGTCACCGTAATAATTTGAGGGTCAATAAATGTAGGACCATAAATACCATCTTTAATGGATGACATCTCATAGGTTCCAGTGAATGCTGTTTCAACTATAGGTTCTACGATATTAATGAGGTAGGAAAAGGGAGATTTAAAAAAACCGGTATTATTGACCACCGTCCCACCAGAATTTGAGGTCGTATAGACTCTGCCATCTTTCAGTCTAACTTTGAGATCAATACGAAACTGATCCTTACATTGAACTTCGCTAAAAGAAACCCCTGTCAAATTGAGTAATTCTGAAAAGGTGAATTTTAAATCGGTAATAGGTAGTCCGTTTGGACCCGTTGAAAAGTCGGCTGGTAACAAAGAATTTGCGGCAACAAAAGCTGTTGAGGCATCACCGTTATCGGGAGTGTTATCAATATAGCGGATCTCAATTTCAACAGACTCCAACAATGCTCCCTCTTCAATATCCTGTTCTTCCAACTGAATATTAAATTCGGCATCTATATTATTTATATCAAATTCGCCATTATCAATGCGCACGGTTCTTAGTACTGCACCTCGATCTACTTCTTGTAAAACTTCTTCAATTGCTTTGTCACTATCGGTACAACTAATGAGGAAGCAAATACTAAAAATAAATAAAATGTATAAATTTTTCATATAAATTGTTTTCGTGCTTCTAAAGTACTAGACAATGTGAACACTACCGTTGATACCGATAAGAGTTAACCAGAAAACGACAAAGTTTTACCTTATTTATGTAAAATACTGACCTACAGACCTATTTAATCGGTATTCTCAAGACGGTCCTTCACAAATTCAATCTGCGTCTTCCCATGCGCTTCAGCTTTGCCTTCAGCATCTAGACTTACCATTACAATACGTTCGATAGAAATGATTATTTCTCTGGTCATTTTATTTCGAACTTCGCATCTCAAGGTTAATGATGCATTGCCATATTTAACTGGTTCTAGCCCAATTTCTATAATATCTCCTTTTTTTGCGCTTGCGCGAAAATCAATTTCAGACATATACTTAGTAACGGTACGTGGATTTTCTAATTGAATAATGGCATAGAGAGCAGCCTCTTCATCAATCCATTCGAGGAGACGACCTCCAAAGAGGGTTTCATTGGGGTTTAGATCTTCAGGTTTGATCCATTTTCGGGTGTGGAAATTCATAGCAATTTCGCGGAAGCGGTATTCAAAACAACAACTTTCGACTTTATTAGGTTACATCTCAAAGATACAGACTCAAGCTCAAAAAATAAATTTAAACAACATACCATAATACAGTAGAAACCACCAATCCTACAACTGCAATCAATGATGTCATTACCGTCCAAGAACGAAAGGTTTGCTTTTCTGTGAGGCCGAGATATTGTTTTACCAACCAGAATCCGCTGTCGTTCACATGAGAGAAAATAGTAGCACCTGAGGCGATGGCGATTACTAGAACGGCCAACTGTGGCGCTGAAGGTGCTGCAATTTCTAGGATAGGTGCTGTTATTCCTGCTGCGGTAATCATGGCCACTGTCGCAGATCCTTGTAGAATTCGTACAATAGCCGCTACTAAAAATCCAAAAATAACAGGAGGAAAGAAATCTCCACTTAAACCTTCGGCAATCATGGTTCCTGCTCCAGTATCAATGAGTACTTGTTTAAAAGCCCCACCTGCACCAGTGAGTAAAATAATTACTCCTGCGGGATACAAAGATTTGGTAGAAATATCTAAAAGTTGAGACTTTGTAAAACCTTTGCGAACACCTAAAAAATACCAAGCAACTAGATTGGCAATAATTAAAGCCACAAAAGGGTGACCTAAGAGACCGGCTGAATAGCTAAGCCATGTTGGCAATTGCTCTTGATCAAAAAGCGGACTCCCAAGAACCGTATTGCAAACAATCAGAAAGATTGGGATTGCAATTATGAGTACAATTGTTCCTGCAGAAGGTGCATTTTCTGGTATCTCCGTTTTTGAAATCATTTCTTCAGGAGATTCAATATGCATTTTTTTTGAAAGCATCTTTGCAAAAAGCGGTCCGGCGATAATGGCTGCAGGAATACCCGCAAGGAGGCCGAAAATGATGACATATCCTAAATCGGCACCTAAAATATCAGCAACAGCAATAGGTCCTGGCGTAGGTGGAATAAAAGTATGCGTAATCGCTAAACCCGCCAATAGTGGGATTGCATATAAGATGAGGGATTTTTTAGTTTGCTTCTGTAAGGCATAAATAATAGGGACAAGAATGATAAACGCTACATCAAAGAATACCGGGATGGCAACCAAAAAACCCGTTATCATCACTGCCCAAGGTGACTTTTCGATACCAAAGGCTTTTAATAGATACTGCGCCAAGCGTTGCGCTCCTCCTGATCGTTCTAGAATTGCACCAAACAAAGCGCCAAGACCTACAACAGTCGCGACAAAACCTAGGGTTCCTCCTATGCCATTTTTGACACTATCGACGATTGATTTTGGATCCATTCCTGCAATGACACCTACAACAATACAGGTGATTAATAAGGCTAAAAACGCCTGTAATTTGAGTCGGAGGATAAGGAAAAGTAAAATGCTAATACCAACAAGTACGGCAGCGAGTAATTGTATATCCATGAAATTGTTTTAAGGTGTTAATCTATTCCCATTGGGTATGGAAATTTCCTGTTTTATCTTTTCGTTCATAAGTATGCGCTCCAAAAAAGTCGCGCTGTGCTTGAATCATGTGGGTAGCCGATTCACCAGTAACAAAGCCATTGAAATAATTAAAAGCGGCACTCATGGTGGGTAATGCGGCCTTGCTAAGTGCAGCTTGGCTGATGGTTTTCGCGAAGGCCTCATGGGTGTTGCATAGTAATTTTACGACCTCATTTTGAAGTAAGATATGACTGTTGGCATCCTCTTTTAACCAATCTACAAACCCTTCCATCAACTGGGATCTTATGATACAACCATTGGTCCACACCCGAGTGAGTTCTGAGAGGTTAATATTCCAGTCGTAAGCAGTGCTTGCCTCTTTTATAGTTTCTAACCCTATGGCGTGATTGATAATGCGCGCAGCAGTATAGGCCTTTTTTAAATCTTCTATTTCTAAGACAATATCACTTCCTCCCTTTGTAAATGCATACGCCTTATTTGCGGTCATTCGTGTCGTCTTAAGCGCCGAAAGATTACGAGCCATAACCGCGCTAGCGATGGTGTCAAAAGGCTGTCCGATAGACAAGGCAGCTGTGGTACTCCAACCCCCAGTTCCTTTTTGGCCTGCTTTATCCAGAATGAGATCTATGAGATACTCATCCCCTTCTTTTTTTCTTAGAATTTTCGCAGATATTTCCAGTAGGTAACTTTGCAAAGCACCTTCATTCCAGGCATCAAATTGGGCTGCAATTGCTGGTAATTCCATTTTTAAATGAAAGCGCATGAGATCGTAAGCTTCAGTAATAAGTTGCATTTCTGCGTATTCAATCCCGTTATGGATCATTTTTACATAATGTCCTGCCCCACCGTTTCCAATATGGGCACAGCAAGGTTTACCATGAGCATCTTTGGCGGCTATGGCCTCTAAGATTGGTTGTATATGGTCATATACTTTCGGTAGTCCGCCAGGCATTATTGATGGCCCTTTTAAGGCCCCTTCTTCTCCTCCAGAAACACCAACGCCTATAAAATGGATACCGTTATTCAAAAGCTTATTTACTCTTCGTTCTGTATCTAAATAATGAGCATTACCTCCATCCATGATTATGTCTCCCTCATCAAGATGTGGTTGTAAATTTGAAATAACCATATCTGTAGCTTCCCCGGCATTGACCATAAGAAAAATAGCGCGAGGTCTTTCTAGAGACTTGACAAAGGGAAGAAGATCCTCAAAACCCTTTGCATTTGTTAATTCTGGGAACTCTGAAATAAAATGTTTGGCGACCTTTTCCTCCTTTTTGGGTAGGTATCTATTATATAATGAGAGTTGGATGCCCTTGGCGGCGAAATTGCGAGCAAGACTTTTACCCATAACTCCAAGACCAATGAGACCCAAAGAAGGGCTTGGTTTTAATTTCATTAGAATACTATTTATGATTTGTTGTTGAGATTGATGGCCATCTACATTAATGGCATTTGTAGGTGGTTGAAGGGTATCAAACTGTGATCGTAATAAGCTTGGATTAAAAAAATGTGAACTCCTTTGGCTTAGTCGTTTTTGAATGTTTTCATAATCTGCTTTGAGATAAATGAATTTAACTTTGTTATCTGTAGGCTCCTCTGGTAATTGTGAAGTCAGATGTTTGCGATAGCTTTCTTTTAAGGCTGAGCATGCGAGAATAGCTCCTTTTGCTGACCAATCAATTATATGTTGAGCGAGCATATCAAGCCAAGGTTCACGGTCCTTATCATCTAGAGGAATTCCCGAGGCCATTTTATCAATATTTTCTTGTGGATGAAAATCATCAGCGTCATAAAATGGGCAATTGAGTTCTTTGGCGAGTGCTTTTCCGATAGTAGTCTTCCCTACTCCTGACACGCCCATGATGATATATACTATTCCCATTAAGTATTAGATTATTTTGAATACGTCCTTTTACTATATTTTATACTAGAGCTATCTCAATACATTTTAGATTTTAAAATTATACTAATAATTGTATCTTGTCTTCTAATAAAATTACTAACAATCAGCTCTTTATATTTTATTGCGATTTAAAGATACGAGATGCCGTGGTACAATTTATTTTTTTTTAATTGAGATTGTAACATTTTGGCACGTTTATAGTCTTATGGTCAGACATCAAACAACAACACATATACATATGAAAACGATTAAATTATTAGTAGCAGTTCTTTTGTTCTCTTTTGTGGGAATTACTCAGGCACAAACAGCAGACGAAATTGTTGCCAACTATTTTGAAAACACTGGTGGAATGGACGCTTGGAAGGCTGTAAAAGGAATTCAATTTGAAGGCGCGATTCGTGTACAAGGAATGGAATTACCTATGACTATGGTTCAGACAACCGATGGTCGTATGATGACGAAAGCAGAATTTCAAGGAATGACCTTTTATCAAGGTGTTTATGATGGTTCTGTTTTATGGAGTACAAATCAAATGACAATGAAAGCTGAGAAAATGGATGCAGAAGCTACTGCAAACATGAAGCTTGAAATGAATGATTTTCCAGATGCTCTTTTAGGATGGAAGGAAAAAGGGTACACTTTAGAAAAGTTAGAAAACGAAACTATTGATGGTACTGAAACTTTCAAATTAAAATTAACAAAGGAACCTGCTATCGTTGACGGTGTAGAAGTGCCTTCTGTAAAGTTTATCTACTTTGATATGGACAACTTTGTTCCTATTGTAGAAGAAGAAGAAATCAATGCTGGTCCTGGAAAAGGAATGGTAAGCCAAACTAAATTTAGCGATTACCAAGAAGTAGATGGTCTGTATTTTCCTTTCTCGATGATGGCAGGTGCTAAAGGACAGCCAGGTGGACAAGAAATTATTATTAAGTCTATCAAACTTAACCCTGAAGTATCAGACGACATGTTTGCGTATCCAGAGCAAAAGTAAATACATAGGAATACGAATAATCCCCAATACTTCTTGGGGATTTTTTGTATCCAGTAATCAATCAACAACAACCAAACAATAAATACATGAAAACAAAACATCTAGTTCTCGGACTTTGTCTTGCAGCCCTCAGTTTTGAGTCGCACGCGCAAGATGTTGTTCTTAAGGGAAAAGAGCTTTTTGGCGATATTTCTGCTCGTCAAATTGGTCCAGCATTAATGAGTGGTCGTATTATCGACATGGAAGCTCATCCTACAAATCCTAGAATAATCTATACTGGTACTGCTGGTGGAGGTGTATGGAAATCTAATGATGGTGGAGCGAGTTACTCTCCTATTTTTGATAAACATATGCAGTCTATCGGACAAGTAGCTGTAGATCCAAATGACCCAGACCAAACTATTTGGGTAGGTACTGGGGAAATCTGGACACGTAATTCTGTCACTATAGGTGACGGACTATACAAAACCACTGATGGTGGTTCTAACTGGGATAAAATTCCAGGCTTTGATAATAGTGAACGTATCGCAGGAATCGAAGTGCATCCATCTAATGGTAATGTAGTTTATGTTGGTGTTCTAGGTGCTCTTTGGAGTGACAGCGAAGATCGCGGAGTATACAAGACCACTGATGGAGGGAAAACATGGAATAAAATCCTTTACATCGATCAAAAAACAGGCGTAGCCGATTTAATCATGGATCCAAGTAATCCAGATATTTTGTATGCTTCAATGTGGGAACACAGACGTACAGCATGGAATTTTAATTCTGGTGGAACACAAAGTGGACTTTATAAGTCAACCGACGGTGGTGCTACTTGGAATAAAATTCACAACGGATTCCCAGCTGGGAAACTAGGGCGTATTGGTGTTGCAGTCGCTCCATCAGAACCAAATAGAGTTTATGCTGTTATTGAATCTGAGAAAGATGAAGACAAGGGTCTTTATCGTTCTGAAGATGGTGGTGCAAATTGGAAAAAAACAAATGGTGATTTCTCTTTAACTGTTCGCCCTTTCTACTTTTCACGTATTGTAGTTGATCCAAAAAACCCAGATGTGGTTGTAAAAGGTGGTTTGAGTGGTTCTATTTCTAGAGATGGAGGTAACACCTTCAAACCCTTAGGAAATATGCACTCCGACATTCATGATATCATTTTTGATGTTAATAATTCAGATGCTATGCACGTAGGAACCGATGGTGGTGTCTATCGTTCATGGAATGGTGGTACTACTATGGAAATAGTAAACAACTTACCATTATCACAGTTTTATCATATCAGTGTTGACGATGCAGAACCGTATAGAATTTATGGCGGACTTCAAGATAATGGTTCTTGGTATGGACCTTCTTCATCTCCTGGTGGCATAGAAGCTAGAGATTGGGTACGTGTTGGTGTAGGTGATGGTTTTAGAGTATTAAAACACCCTACCAAAGAAATTTTATATTCTGAAATGCAAGGTGCCGATAACGTATGGCGCTATGATATGGAACGTAATTACACCAAGAATGTAAAGCCTTTACCTGCAAAAAATAGTGCCGACCTTCGTTTCAATTGGAATGCGCCAATGGCTGTTAGTTCGCATCAGCCTGATCGATTCTATATGGGAAGTCAGTTTTTACATGTAAGTGAAAACATGGGAGATACTTGGAAGGTAATCTCTCCAGATTTAACGACTAATGACCCTCTTAAACAAGACAAGGATTCAGGAGGTTTATCTGCCGATAATTCAGGTGCTGAAACACATACCACCATTTTTACTATTGCAGAGTCTCCTGTTGATCAGAAGGTTATTTGGGTAGGTACTGATGACGGAAATGTGCAAGTCACTAAAGATGGTGGAGCAAACTGGACGAATGTAGTTGCCAATGTTCCTGGTCTTCCTGCAAATACTTGGGTATATCATATCGAGGCAAGTGTACATGGTGCCGGAACTGCTTATGCGGTATTTGAAGGGCACGCTCGTGGAGACATGAAAGCCTATGTTTATAAAACAACAGATTATGGTCAGAGTTGGAAAAGCATCGTTACCGATGATATCAAAAGCTTTGCCCGTAACATCCAAGAAGATTATGTAAATGAAAATCTTTTGTTCCTAGGAACAGAATATGGTTTATATATAACAGTAGATGGTGGAGCAAATTGGTCACATTTTACCAATAACTTCCCTCCTACGGCTGTTCACTTCTTAGATCTACAAAAGCGCACCAATGATTTGGTTGCTGGAACACATGGACGAGGAGTCATCATAGTAGATGATATTAGTGTTTTACGCCAAGTAACTCCAGAAGTTCTTGCTAAAAAGGTTCACTTTTTTGATACCAAACCAGGGGTTATGGTAGAAGAAGGTGGTTTTGGCGGAGGAAGTACTGAATTACAATTTGTAGGCCCTAATCCAGGGACCTCTGTTAAGATCAAGTACTACCTTCAAAAACGTCATACTTTTGGTAAAATGAGCATGACCATTCAAGATATGGATGGAAACGAGATCGTAAAACTCCCAGCAGGAAAATCAAAGGGAATTAATATCGTGAACTGGAATTATACTGGTAAGTCGCCTAAGTTGGCTGCGGCAAAAACCTTCTCCTTTGGAGGATTCACTCCTGTTCGTGTTCAGGCAGGAATGTATAAGGCTGTATTGACTAAAGGAAAGGATACCTACGAAACAACTTTTGAAGTGAAAAATGATCCTAAATCATTTATTACAAATACTGAGCGTGATGCACAGTACAAAACGAGTCAAGAGTTATTCTCAGTTCAAGAAGATCTTGCCTATATGGTATATCAAATTGATGAGATGATCAATAAAGGAAAATCTGCAATTGACAATGATAAGAAAGCAGCAAGAGCGGCACAACCTTTAATAGATGAATTAGATGCATTAAAAATCACTTTAGTGGTAACCACTGGTGATAACTATGTAGGTACTGCACCACCGCAACTTCGCGAAAAGCTGAGTTCTTTATATAGTGATGTTGCATCTAGTTATGAAGCGCCATCTGCAGCGCAACTCGATAATATCAAATTATTGATGGAACGTTTTGACACTGCAAAAATTGATTTTGAAAAGATTAAGGCAAAGCGCTTAGGCAAATTCAATAAATACCTTGAAAAAGCCGGTATGGAAGCAATGAGCTTTAAAACTCAGAAGGAGTTTATCGATTCTCAAGAGTAATTTTTTATAAGAATATTTTGAAAGCCACCTAAGAGAATTGGGTGGCTTTTTTATGCAAAAAATTCTTGTTTATAAGTGGTTAATATCTCCTAGTACGCTTTCGCGAAAGCGTACCTAGCTATGCGTACATTTAAGAAACAACATAAATTATGAACGACAGGCCCAATGAAATCAAGCGTATTAGACCAGAAATTCCAAGTGCGCGCGTCTATGAAAACATGAGCGATGAGGAACGTTTTCAAAATGCTACCTTACGTCCAATAGCTAAACTTCAAAATCCACTATTGCTGGAAGTTTTTAGAAACTACATCGCAAAACACAAATTTGTTTTCTATGATTTGCCTACCGAAAAGCGATTGGATTATATGGAGAATGCGATTCACAAAGACATGAAGTTCAGAAATGCTTTGAAAGGCATAATGATTGGACAATTCACTGTAGAAGAATATCAGCGGTATACGCTCAACTCCTCTTCCTTGAACAAACGAATGATGAATATAGTAAAGGAACGTCTAATTAGCCAGATTCAGCTTTTTGAACGCCCTACCACCTTAGTAAAAGCAAGCTAGATGCAAATCCCTACAGAGGTTCCAAAACCGCAAAATAATACACCAATAGATTTAAGTTCGCCTTTTGATGTGATCGTATTTATAGTGGCCCCTATTCTTTTGATAGGTTTCTACTTCTATTTTCGAAGAAAGCAACGCTTAAAGCGGAAAGAGGAAGACGATAAAAAGTCTTAGAAGAAGAGGCGGACTAATAAGCCTACAATAATACAGATAGAAAAACTCATCAGGGTACCTATGAGTACGTATTCTGTTTGCTTTCTTGTGCCCTTAGTATCACTAAAACGTAGAATAGACTTGGCGCCTATCAAAAATCCGATGGCAGAGAAATTGCCTGTTAAGATAAAGGTGAGTACGAGAATACGCTCAAAAATTCCAATATAGCGCCCTGCATTTTGGAGGCTTTCATCTTCATTGTTTTTTAAAATTTCTTTACTCCACCGCTCAGTGGCTTTCCCGATTAAAAAACCAATTGGAAAAATTACAATGACATATCCTGCGACTATTGCAAGTAGGGTTTCATCATTCATTAATTCTAATACAAAAGAGCCTATTTGTGAAAAACCTTTTATGAGATACAACCATACTGCTAGAAGCACTAATAGGTGTAAGCCCTGATCTATTAGAAAATAACGAAGGTTATCATTTTTCTTTTTTAGTTTCCAAATATCTATGATTAGGTGAGTTATAGTAATTATTGGAATTATTTCCCACCTTCCCCACTGTGTCGTACATACATATGAAAGTACTCCTGCTAGCAATACATGTAGGTATAAATACCAAGAACCTACGATGTGTTTGCGCTTATGAGCAATCATGGTATTAGATTGCAAGACAAAATCTGTAAGGAGATGACCTAGTAATAATTGTAGTAAAAGAAGGAGATTACTTTCCACGTTGGATATATTTTGAAATTACATGATGATATCGTGCTATTAATAATTTAATTGCGTCCCATTGCGCCACTTTCTTACGTGCATTGACAGCCGACTGGCTAATACCTAATTTTGTGGCAATTTCTTGCTCTGTATGCCCTAAGATAAGGAAATAGACCACTTCTGCGCTGGCCTTACTCCATTTGGACATTATACTATCTAACAAGGCGAAACTAGTTGCAAACTCGCCATTTATTTCTGGATCTGCTGTAGTGAGGGCTATTCTTTTATGATCATCTTTCATGGCATCTAAGCCAGCTCCTGAAAATTGAAACGCCTCTCCATTAGATTCTAATATAGATTCTCTGGTGAGATTGATACTGCCAATACCGATCGAAATGCGGACATCTGGTAAATGTTTGACATTTTCTAATGACAGACTATTTAAGGCCGTGCGTACACGAAGTACCGTTGAGAGAGCATCTTCCGGATGCTCAATGATACCTTGAAAACTATCCCCTCTAAAAACCTTAAAAGACGCATTTGTCAAGGCATCTAACTCTTGGTGCAAAAGGTCTAGAATCTGAGATAAGGCAGCAGGCTCGTAGCCCCTTGAATTTACTAAATCCCCTGATATTATTACTTTCATACTTCAAATATACAAAAAATAACAAGTCTATAGACTTATAATCATTTAAAACAAGTCTGGGGACTTATAATTAATAAATACAAGTCTGAGGGCTTATATTTAATCAATAAGAGAAGCGCCGTTAAGATCTGTAGTTAGCACATCACTCATATAGTCAAAATATGGGCGTAACAACGCGTAATGCTCAAGCACTTTTTTGGAAAAATCAGGAGCTAATACTTCTTTATCAGTGAATTTTTTGGTAACAACAAAGCTTTTTAAGCGAAGTAAATCGATATTGGGGTCGTCCTTACTAAAACCTTTCGGAGCTGTCTTTACAGGATCTCTAGCGTCAAATATTCCTCCATACGCTTTCGCGAAAGCGGGCTCAGCCATAATATCACGAATCTCACTAGCATCCATCTGAAATTCTGTGCGAATACGTTTTAAGTCCTTAGGCTCAGGATTGAAAAAACCACCGGCCACTACAGATTTCCCTCCAGGCTCAATACGCAAATAATATCCTCCACGCCTATGTGCCCCTGCCCTACTAAAACTCACACTTCTGTGCACATTGTAAGGTGTTTTATTCTTACTAAACCGAATATCCCTATTGATCCGAAATACTTTTAACTTTTCAATCTCATCATCGATCTGTAAGCCTTCCAAGATATCGTTATACACCTCTTTTAGCGCCTTTTCACTAGATTGATAGGTTTTCTTATTCTCTGTCATCCAATCTCTATGATTGTTTTCTTTGAGTTGAAGCAGGAAGTCTAAGGATGTTTTAGGTATACTATTCATGAGAATTCATTTTTGATCATTAAAGATAGGAATTGGACTTACAATTCTACATGCTGTAAAAGTAAGCCACTGGCTTGTGCAATGCGCTCCAATTTCATCGGTTTGCTGCCATCCAAGCTTTCAATTAATTGTTCGAGAGTCATTTTCCCTTGTCCAATATCAAAGAGAGCTCCCATCATAAGACGTATTTGATGTCGTTTAAAACCTTTTCCGCTTACGCGAAATACGTAACTTTTTTCTGGAAAGAAATTGGCGGTATATATATCATTGATTACTATTTCGGCACAGGTGATAGTACCCACCGTCTGAGTTTCTGGTTTGTGCTTGTAGGCATAGTTTCTAAAGTCATGAGTACCTTCAAATAAGGCTGCAGCCTCCTTCATTAGATTTAAATTCAAGGATCCAGCAATGGTGGTCATATAGGGCGCAGCAAAGGGGTGATTCTTGGCCCCATAAGAGAACAAATAGATATATTCCTTGCCTTTGGGTGCATCAATAATATTGAAGGACTTATCGACAGCCGTGATCTCCAAACAGCGAATATCCTGAGGCAAATTGTCATTAAAAAGCTCTAGAAAATTATCTTCTGGTAATGGTGCATCGTCTAAATATAATTCAACATAGGCCATATTAGCCGATACCTTGGCATCTGTACGTCCAGCAGCCAATAACTTAAAATTCTTCCGATCCAAAACATAGGCGAAGGTACGTTCCATCATACGCTCTACGGTGAGCACATTTGGTTGTTTTTGCCAACCGTGATAGCGAAAACCGAGGTATTGAATTTTAAGAAGATAATAGAAGCGTTTTTCAAACATTTCCCAAAGTTACATCTTAATTGACAAAACCATTTTTAGAAACCGCATTAAAAAAAATGCATACATTGTAAGACAACAACCATAAAAACCGACTACAATGACAACAACTAGCAAACAAAACAAAATCTTCAAAGTAATTGCGGTGATAGCATTACTTTGGAATTTAATGGGGCTATTCATGTTTTTAGCTTCAAGCTTTATGAAAGAAACCATGGCAGAAAGTTATACGGCTGCAGAAATGGAACTCCAAAATGCATTACCCTCATGGTATTACATCTTTTTTGGAACCGCAACCATCGTAGGAGTACTTGCTTCAATCACAATGTTAATGCGTAAAAAGGTGACGGTTATGCTCTTCTTAATTTCCTTAATTGCAGTGCTAGTAACCCAGGGATATTGGTTATTTGGAGTTAATGCCATGGAGGTAATGGGAAATGAAGCCGCTATTATGCCAATGGTAGTGATCATTATTTCTATTTTCCTTTATTTCTATAATAAAGGCGCTAAACAAATAGGTTTACTTCATTCATAAAATATAGATTTTATGTACTGGCTGATTTGTTTTGCGACAGATCAGCCTTTATTTTTACTCAATGTTAGACTTTGAAGGCTTTATACAAACGCAACCCTTATGGAAAGGAAATTTCCAAGGGCTACAACAGTTTAATATGCCTGAAACAGACCTTTCATCTCTAGAGCAAATCCCTATTCCAAAAAACTTAAGACTCGGTCATCGGGTGGAACATGTTTTTGCACAATTGATCAATCACTCAGATCAATATGACCTTATTGCTCATAATTTACAGATTCAAAAAGAAAAAATCACCCTTGGTGAGTTGGACTTCATTCTTCGCGATCGTAGCACTCATAAACTCCTTCACGTAGAATTAAGCTACAAATTTTATATACTTGATCCAAGTTTAGAAACGCCTATTCAGAGAGCTATGGGTCCTAATCGTAAGGATCAGTTTTTTGCGAAAATGAATAAAACAAAAGAAAAGCAGCTTCCTATTATTTATTCCAAAGAAGGCCGACAAGCCTTGGCACCGTATAATATAGAAGCCGAAGATCTAAGTCAGCAAGTATGTTTTTTGGGCCAACTATTTTTGCCGTTCAAGGGAACAGACTTGTCCTTTGCGCCATTCCCTAAGAATTGTATTGTTGGGTTTTGGATAGGTTTTAAAGAATTTTCTATTTTGAATTCTGAAAGTACTAATTTTTATATGCCTAAGAAGGCAGAATGGCTTCATGAACCTCATGAAGACGTAGTTTGGTACTCTCATAATAAGATTTCTAAACTCATTATTGAACAACACCAAGAAAAACCAGCTCCTCTGATCTGGCTGCGTCTAAAAAAGAAGCAATATCAAAAGTGTTTTGTCGTTTGGTGGGATGCGGAAGTATAAATTTTTGTCGTCATTATTTTAACATAATTTGTTGCAACTACTTCTGCTTTTTATCGACTTAATATATACATCAATCGATCTACCCATCATGCGTTCATTATTTTTTTTAGTTTTCTCTTATTTACAGGAGGATGCGATAAAAAATGAACTAAATATCTAGAATATGGTAAGTTTATAACTGTTTATTAATCAAAATTTATAATTTACTTTTATTAATAGGAGTGGTATTTTCATTGCATACCCTTCCTATTTATTTTTGTCGCTCCATCAAGGTGCGTTCCACATCACTCAAATGAAAACCTTTTGCTTGTAGCAGCACCATTATGTGAAAAAGTAAGTCGGCGCTTTCATTTAAGAATAGGTGGTCATTATCATCCTTAGCTTCAATCACCACTTCTACAGCCTCCTCTCCTACTTTTTGGGCCACCTTATTGATCCCATCTCTAAAAAGTGACGCCACATATGAGTCTTCAGTATCTTTATTATTACAACGATCTTCTATAACGCCTTCTAGGTGAGATAAGAATCCGAAATTACTATTGTTTTTAGTGCCCCAACAGGTATCAGTTCCTTTGTGACAGGTAGGTCCTTGGGGATTCACTTGGATAAGTAAAGAATCATCATCACAGTCGTTTGCAATTTCTACGAGCTCTAAGTAGTTTTGAGATTCCTCTCCTTTGGTCCAGAGGCGGCCTTTAGTGCGACTAAAAAAGGTGACTTTCTTAGTACGAACTGTTTGTTGGTATGCCTCTTCATTCATAAAGCCAAGCATCAAAACATTTTTGGTGCGAGCGTCTTGGATGATTGCTGGTACTAGCTGATCTGGATATTTATCAAAATCTATTTTCATGAGTATAGGTGTTCTATTCGGTTTGGAATAGTGTGATTATTATATTCTAATAGCGATTCCTTGATCGCTTAATTGTTTTTTAAGAGTTCGTATTTCAATTTCCTTGAAGTGAAATACACTTGCCGCCAGTGCTGCATCAGCCTTGCCTTGGATAAACGTATCGGCAAAATGTTGCATATTCCCTGCTCCACCACTCGCTATGATTGAAATATTGAGTTCGCTAGATAAGCGTGCGAGGGCTTCATTGGCAAAACCATCCTTGGTACCATCATTATCCATTGAGGTAAATAAAATCTCTCCAGCCCCTCTTTCTTCAACTTCTTTGGCCCAATCAAACAGATTTAGCTCCGTTGGCACTTTTCCACCTACTAGATGAACGATCCATTCGCCATCAACATATTTAGCGTCTATAGCGACAACAATGCACTGAGAGCCAAATTTGGCCACTAATTCATTAATTAATTCAGGACGTTTAACCGCACTGGAATTAATGGATACTTTATCCGCTCCGTTTTGTAAGAGTATATCTACATCTTCAACAGACGAAATACCACCACCAACAGTAAAAGGGATGTTGACTTGAGAAGCCACCCGATTTACTAAAGCTGCCAGAGTTTTTCTACCTTCTTCAGTTGCCGAAATATCCAGAAACACCAATTCGTCGGCGCCTGTCTCACTATACAGTTTGGCAAGTTCCACGGGATCTCCCGCATCGCGTAAGTTGACAAAATTGGTCCCCTTTACGGTTCTACCATTTTTAATGTCGAGACAAGGAATTATTCTTTTTGTTATCATATTTATTACCTACGAAGGCGGAAATTTTTATATTCTTTAAATCGTTTAAATGCACGAAGGTTGTTTCGATACATTTCAGCTTCGCTGAAACACTCAACCACCTTTTTATACTCAAAGGTTTATTATATAATTTTCTAATTGCTTTAAGCTAATTCTATTTTCATAAATAGCCTTTCCGATTATAGTTCCTTCACAACCTAATTCGGCGAGTTTGGGAAGTTCATCGAAGCTAGAGATGCCTCCAGATGCAATAAGCTTAACGCCAGGCGCTTTGCCTAAAATTTCTTCATACAAATCAAAACTAGGGCCTTGTAACATGCCGTCTTTGCTAATATCTGTACAAATAACATACTCGGCTCCTTCTTCCTGATATTGCTTAATAAAATCCACGACATCATCATCACTTTCTTCGAGCCATCCAGAAATAGCAATCTTACGATTATGAGCATCGGCGCCAAGAATAATCTTGTCGCTTCCATACTTTTTAAGCCAATTCTTAAAGATCTCTGGATTTTTCACGGCAATACTGCCACCTGTGATTTGGCTTGCCCCACTTTCAAAGGCGATATGAATATCGGCATCCGTTTTTAACCCGCCACCAAAATCAATGTTTAAAGTGGTTTGAGTTGCAATTTGCTCCAATATTTTATGATTGACAATATGCTTACTTTTTGCGCCGTCTAAGTCGACTAAATGTAAGTGTGAAATCCCATGAGCTTCAAAACTCTTAGCTACTTCAAGGGGATTTTCATTGTATATTATCTTAGTGTTATAATCACCCTTACTAAGGCGTACACACTTACCGTCTATGATATCTATTGCTGGTATTATTCTCATGTTATTGTCCGCTTTGGTGGGTTTTTTATTATTTTCTCACAATTAACATTCTCACCCCAACCCCTCTCCTTCAAAGAAGAGGGGTTAGAAATTAGATCTCAAGAAAGTTTTTTAAAATCTGCTCCCCTACACTACTACTTTTTTCTGGGTGAAATTGAGTGCCGTAAAAATTATCTTTCGCCAAAGCTGCACTGTATTCCAATCCGTAATTTGATGTTGCGATGGTTTGCTCTGTGACAGGGGCATAAAAACTATGAACCATATAGATAAATTCATTTTCTGCTATGCCTTTGAATAATGGGGATTTTAAGTCTCTTATGGTGTTCCATTGTATTTGGGGAATTTTTATGCTTTCTTGTTGGCTGGAGTTGCGCGTATTAAAACGCAGCACATCCACATCAAAAATTCCTAATCCTTTGGTTCCTCCCTCTTCTGAGCGATTACACATTAACTGCATCCCTAGGCAGATGCCTAAGACGGGCTGTTTAAGTGAAGGGATGATCGAATCCAAACCTGTCTCCTTTAACTTGAGCATGGCAGAACTCGCTTCTCCAACCCCAGGAAAAATCACCTTATCTGCAGTCTGAATTTCAGAAGGGTCATTGCTCAAAGTTGCCGTATATCCCAATCGCTCAATAGCAAACTTGATACTTTGAATATTCCCTGCTCCGTAATTTAATATTACAATGTTCATATGAATATGAGTAATCTTTAGAAAGTAGAATAAAAGGAACTCGTCACTCTTAAAGTTTGCAAAAACCTTAGAGACCCTTTATCCCTCTATTTTCTAATTTTCGTTTTTGTTTTTGTTTTTGTTTTTGTTTTTGTTTTTTAAAGCATTCCTTTTGTCGATGGAAGAATCA
>CAXBCS010000003.1:0-121903 GCA_963974305.1 uncultured bacterium | reverse complement strand
AAATTTAAATTCAAAGAGTTTCTCCAGAAGAATTTCTCTTGTTTTAAGTTGGCAAAACCGTTAACGGTTATTCCAACATTTCCAGAAGATACATTTGGAGTTCCTTGAGAATACCATTTGCTAAATTCAGACAAGCTACCTCCTATTGTTCCAAAGGCACCTTTGGTCCATCCTGGTAAGGCATTTATTTGAGCTTGAATGGCGTCAACTTCACCTTGAAGCTTTGCGATTTCAGCTTTTTTAGGCGCCTTTTGGGCTTGTAATTCTTCTTTTGTTTGAGCTGAAATGCTGAATGTTAGGAGCATACAGCAGCTTATGATCAGTACTTTTTTCATTTGTTTATAGTTTTTAAATTTGTTGTCACAAAGATATGACTTCTAGGATATTCCGAGTGATTCTATACAAAATTGCAAGAAATTAACCCAAAATCGACAAGGGATTGTCGTTTGTCGACCTTAACTTTGAAGTTTGGCCTGCTTGTTATTTTGTTCTTTGAAGCTGTTTTGTCAAGTCTTAAATAGCCGATTTAAAACCGAGTGCAATTACTTCGCGAACTTGCAGTCCGTTAATAGCATTGTCGTCATAAATGGCTTGAAATGCAAAATTGGCAGTAACGTATTTATTCACCGTTAAGGCGATTTTCATGGTGTAATCAACGTCGACATTTTGAGGATCTTCAATATAGTCGCTGTAGAGACTTAGTGTATTTTCCATCACGATATTTTCCATTAATGGAAATTTGGCATAGCCTCGAAGGGCGGCACCTAGTTCAAAGCGTAGCGTTTCATTTGCTTCTACTCCAAAATAAGGAGTGTAGGCTTCAAGCGCACTTAATTCCATGAGATTAACCTTGGTAAATCTCTTGTTGACAATGACCAATTTGGCTGTAGCGGGTGCGATATTCACTTTAAAGTTGGCACTCTCCTTCCATAAAAAACCTGGCCCTCCCTGAAGATAGGCAGGAGAAAAAATACGAGTTACCTCTTTACGAGCTGGGACTACTTCTATGAGTTCGCCATCCTCATCTCTGACTTCACGATCAAAAAACATATAGCCTTTACCTAGTTGAGTGCTAAAGTTTACAAAGGCAGAGTAGTTCCAATTTGCATCTTTGATCTTACTGCTAAACGTTGAATTAAATTCAAGTCGGTCGGTGGTTTTACGCGAAAAGGCTTGGTCCTTAATTTTAGTTATGCCAAAATCAGCATTGAATTTTGTATCCCATGCGAAAGATTTTCTGTTATAAGTAATGTCATAAGAAGTACTAAAACTTCCTGAAATATTGGAAGTACTACCCCCTTGCCAGTCGGCATTAAAGGCACTTTGATTAAATAAAACTGCAATTTCACCTCCTTTTTTCCAGCCTTGCGGAATAGAGTCCTTAGGTTTCTTTTTTTGTGCGAAAGTCGAGGAGGTAAGGCAAAAGAAGCAAAGGAGAAGCAGAGTATAGCGCATAGAGGTATTGCAAAAAATTAAAAAGCGCTAATATAAAAGTTCTTCGCTATTTATTAAACGATTCGAGAACCAAGATGAACTATTTCTTCAATTTTTTATAAAGAGGCACAGACGAGCAGGCCTCTCCAAACATCAAGGAGCGCACTACAGGTTGCAATTTTTCAATAAGTAGGAGATAGGCGTTTTCTGGAACGGGCTTGTTTGAACAACCTTTTACAATTACCGGGGCGTTGTCAAAGGGTGTAACATCTACATTAGAAATCGCTTCCGTATAAAGAACAGTCTCTAAAAGATCAAGTGAACCCGAAACTGTTTTTTTAGCAATTCCTTGGAGTTTGGTCGCTAAAAGCATTTTTGCCCATGCCGGAATAATGGCATCGGTACTACATTGCAAAGCGACATAACAATCTCGATACTGCTCCCAATTGTGATTGTTTGCACTTTCGCGGAAGCGTGATTCACGTAACAAGAATCCTTCCTCCAACCATTGGGAGATGTCCAAAACCTTGCGTTCACCTGAAGGATATAAATCCTCTAGGTTGAAGGTAATGAGTTTACTGCTGGCGACTCTGTTTACGATTTCATCCATAGCTAAATTTCCTTTTTAACAATTGGGCTTATAACATGCCTAATTCTAACTTGGCTTCTTCAGACATAAGGTCCTGCGTCCAAGGCGGATCAAAAGTGATTTCAACCTCACAATCCTTAACCTCTTTGAGAGACTTAACCTTATCCTCAACTTCTAAAGGAAGCGTTTCGGCTACAGGACAGTTTGGGGTAGTTAAAGTCATCAAAATTTTTGTATCGTAATCCTCGTTGACAAAAACATCATAGATCAATCCTAATTCGTAAATGTCAACAGGGATTTCTGGATCAAATATTGTCTTGAGTACGCGAACGATTTTTTCGCCTAATTCTTCAGTGTTTATTGTTTCGCTCATTGCGTTTAGTTTAATTGTGTTTGGTACGCTACTGCGTACAACTTAATTTGTTTGATCATACTCACTAAGCCATTTGCACGGGTTACTGATAAATGTTCTTTGAGTCCAATGACATCGATAAAATCTGTGTCGGCGTCAAGAATTTCTTGAGGTGACTGCCCTGAAAAAGCCCGAATTAAAATGGCGATAATTCCTTTGGTGATTATCGCATCACTATCGGCAGTGAAATGCACTTTCTCATCTTTCATTTCGGCATGGACCCATACTTTACTTTGACAACCTTTGATGATATATTCATCTGTTTTGTATTGGTCGTCAATAAGAGGTAAAGATTTCCCAAGATCAATCATATATTCATAACGCTGCATCCAGTCTTCAAACATTGAAAACTCATCGATGATCTCTTCTTGTATATCTTTTATACTTGCCATAATTCTTTTCTTATTCCTTGCAAAGATAATGCCTATTAGGAGAATAGACATCTTGACAGCCTATTCAACTACAAGAATCTATGCATATACCACATAGGTCTGTGCTCAGGATGTAAAAGCTCAAAATCTAAATGTTGCACTTCAGTTTTTTCATATCCCAAGGAGGCGTAAAATGCTTGTGCTTGGGTATGCGTATCCATGGCGTCTAACCAAATTAGTTCATGCTTAGATTCCTGAGCCAAGTTTGTAGCATATTTCATAAGTGCTTTTCCGATTCCCTTTCCTTGGGTTGTAGGATCTAAATAGATACGATGGACTTTAAAAGCCTTGTAACTAGGAAGGGGTGGGTAGGAGTAATCATCAATGATTTTAAAAATACCTACTACCTGATCTACTTTAAGGTTTTCCTGTGGGTGAAGAACATAATAGTACTTTGATCCAGGGTCTTCGAGTTCTTTTTTTAGATTTTCGTAACCGTAAACCGTATTCACATACCAAGCACCTTGGTCTTCCCAATAGTGAGCATAGGCGGGCGGGTAGATACGCTGCATAAGTGCATGAAGATCTGCTTGATCTTTGAGCTCTAGAGGCTGAAGTGATATGTTATCTGTAACGCAAATCAAGGCTTAATTATACAAAAATCCGTCTCTAGACGTATTTTATTTTATGCGACGCGCTTCTAAAATTTGATTATCTACGTCAAATATTTTAAGAATATCGTCTTCTAAAGAAAAGTGATCTCCTTGTATGTATGTTATAAGAAATTCCTTTTCTAAGGAAGCTGTTTCCTCACAATACATTTTTGTAGTTGCCGCTTGTGAAAAACGCAGTTGAAAGCCTTTTTGTCGTAGGCTTAAATTGTACCTATTACAGCCAGAAAAACCTGTGATTTTTTGTCGAGGTGCATCTATTGAAATGGTTAAATGATGTGCGCTCACGTCTTTCCCATTGAGGGTGCTAACTTCAAAATCTCCATCTAAAAGAGGAACGCCATTGACCACCTGAGATACATTGCGTTGAGAAACTATTGTAATAAGTCGGTATGAAACACTGGATGCATCTATGGCTGGATCCAAAACGGGAATTGCTTCGATTTTCAAGGTATACTCATAGCCTTCCATGTATAAAAATCCGTCAATAGAATCGTAAAACAAGGTCCAATCGGTTTCTCCTTGTTTGCGTATTTGTAAACATTGTTGAGGAGAGACCCCTTCACATGGAACTTTTAGGGATGCTACCTCCCAAAAGAGTATTTCTGGAGTTTTAATAGAACGATCAGTCGTTTTACAACTAATCACACTTAGTAAAAACAGGGCAGCAAAGAGTGTGCGTATTGTCATAGGATTTATTTTAAGATAACATGGTCACCGCACGTTGAACGCCAGTGACAAAGGTGTCAATTTCTTCTTTAGTATTGTAAAACGCAAAGGATGCGCGCACAGTACCTGGAATTTTAAAATATTCCATAATAGGTTGTGCACAGTGATGGCCAGTGCGAACAGCAATACCTAATTTGTCTAGAATAGAACCAATATCGTAGGGGTGAATCTCGCCCACATTAAAAGAAATTACCGCCGTTTTTTTAGCAGAAGTGCCATAAATTTTTAAGCCTTCAATTTCCAAAAGTTTTTTGGTCGCATATTGCAAGAGTTCTTCCTCATATTCAGCAATATTTTCAAAACCAACTGCATTCATATAATCTAAGCCTACTCCGGCTGCAATTCCGCCGCAAATATTGGGAGTTCCTGCTTCAAATTTATGAGGCAAGCCTGCATAGGTGGTTTTTTCAAATGACACTGATTCAATCATTTCACCACCCCCTTGATAGGGGGGAAGACGTTTGAGCCACTCTTCTTTTCCGTAAAGGATTCCTACTCCCGTTGGGCCACAAAGTTTATGGGCTGAGGCAACATAGAAATCGGCGTCGAGAGCTTGTACATCTGGTTTAATATGCGGACAGGCTTGTGCGCCATCAATGAGCACGGCAGCACCCACCTTATGAGCTTCGGTAATGATATATTCTATAGGATTGATAGTTCCTAGAGCGTTGCTAACATGATTGACGAAAACGATTTTTGTTTTTGAAGTCAGGAGCGCTTTGTCTGTATCTCCATTTGCGAGTAAGGCATCTATGTTCAACTCACCACTTGGGGTCATTGGAATGACCTTGAGTATAGCTCCCGTTTCTTCACAGAGCATTTGCCAAGGCACAATATTACTATGGTGTTCTAGGGCAGAAACTAGGACTTCATCACCAGCTTTTAGAATGGACCTAAAACCATGAGCAATCATATTTATCCCATGCGTTGTACCAGCAGTTAGGATAATCTCATAAGGATTTTTAGCATTGAAATGCTTCTGAACCTTTATGCGTGCCAATTCGTAAGCATCTGTTGCTTCCTGAGATAAGGTATGCACACCACGGTGAATATTTGCATTGTAGTTTGAATAATAATCTACAATAGCATCTATTACTATTTGAGGTGTTTGTGAAGTGGCAGCGTTATCAAAATAGATCAAAGGTTGTCCGTTGACTTTACGATGGAGTATCGGAAAATCGTTGCGAATGGCTTTTATATCTAATAATGCGTCTGCTGCAATCTTCATATAGTGTGTGCGATTTTCATTCTTTGAGCCATCACGCTGTCGCGAAATTGCGAACAAAGAAGCTTAATTCTCGATACTTCTCGTTTAAATATCGAACCCGATATTTACGCCAATTTTTTGTGCAATCTGTTTTGTGATACGTTGTTTCAACTGGGGTAATCTCACACTTGTTAAAACTGTATTTGCAAAGGCATACATCAAAAGAGCTCTCGCTTCCTTTTTAGCTATCCCTCTCGATTGTAAATAAAATAAGGCACTTTCATCTAACTGCCCAATAGTACAGCCATGAGAACAACGCACATCATCGGCAAAAATCTCCAATTGAGGTTTTGAGTTGATAGTCGCTTGATTATCCATCAAGATATTGTTGTTAGACTGGTAGGCGTTTGTTTTTTGAGCTTCTTTTTCAACCACCACTTTTCCGTTAAAAACACCGGTAGATTTCTCGGCAAAAATACCTTTGTAATCTTGGTGAGATTCACAGTTAGGTGTGATGTGATGAACCAAAGTATTGTGGTCAACATGTTGTTTTCCTTCAATGATGGTCACCCCTTTAAGAATAGAGTCAATATGTTGCCCTTTTTGATAAAAGTTCAGATTGTTACGTGTGATATTCCCTCCAAACGAGAAAGTATGTACAGAAACGATACTATTATCGTGTTGTTCAATTTCTGTAGCGTCTACTATGGAAGCCTCAAGTCTATCATTCTGGATTTTGTAGTAATCTACATTAGCGTGTTTGCCGGCATAGATTTCAGTTACAGAATTCGTAAATACACTCTGGTCTGATAAACTTTGATGACGCTCAATAATTTGAACTTCCGAATTTTCTTCCGCCACGATCAAGTTGCGGGGTTGCAAGAAGCTCGCACCGTCGTTTCCAGTAGAAAAATGAATAATTTGAATGGGCTTATCAGCTACTTTCCCCTTAGGGATGTAAATGTATGCTCCCTCTTTCGCGAAAGCGGTATTCAAAGCATTTAGACTTTCATCCTTAGCAATTTTATTGAAATACACATCAATTACTTGCTTGTATTTTGGCTTTGACAAGGCAGAATTCATCGTGCATACATCAATCCCTTCATGGGTAGTTGAGGATAAATACGAACTAAAAACACCATCGATAAAAATGATGTTGTAAGTATCGAGATCGTGAACAAAGTACTTCTTAATATCTTTAAAGTCTAATCCAGCTTCTCCTCGTGCTCGAAGGCTATAGTCGTCCTTTAAAATACTATTGAGTGATGTATATTTCCAGTTCTCATCTTTCCGAGAAGGAAATCCTTCTGCTTCGAAGGTTTTGATAGCTTCTCCGCGTACATCATAGATAGGCGAATCTGCATCCAAACTTTCTTGGAAGACTATATGCGAACTGACAAGTTTGTCTTTTAATGACATAGAGTTTTTCTTTTAAACCGTTTCGGCTTTTAACCAGTCGTATCCTTTTTCTTCTAATTCAAGAGCCAATTCTTTGCCTCCTGTCTTAACAATTTTTCCATCCATTAAAACGTGTACAACGTCAGGGACGATATATTCCAACAGGCGTTGGTAGTGCGTTATCAAAAGCACAGCGTTGTTTTCGTTGCGAAGTTTATTCACTCCATTAGCAACTATACGCAGCGCATCGATATCTAAACCAGAATCTGTTTCATCTAAAATAGCCAGTTTTGGTTCTAGCATAGCCAACTGGAAAATTTCGTTACGCTTTTTCTCTCCACCTGAGAAGCCTACATTGATTGAACGCGATAAAAATTTGCGATCAATCTCTAAAAGCTCAGCTTTCTCACGGATTTTTTTTAGCATTTCACTAGCAGGCATATCTTCCAAACCTTTAGCCTTACGGGTTTGATTTATAGCCGTTTTGATAAAATTGGTAACAGATACACCAGGAATCTCAACAGGATATTGAAAAGAAAGAAAAACACCTTCGTGGGCTCTTTCTTCAGGATCCATTTCTAAGATAGAAGTTCCATTGAGTTCAATGTCACCGCTACTTACTTCATATTCTTCTTTTCCTGCTATAACAGAAGATAATGTACTTTTTCCAGAACCATTAGGTCCCATGATTGCGTGTACTTCTCCAGCTTTTATTTCTAGATTGATTCCTTTAAGGATCTCTTTTTCTTCAATACCTGCGTGCAGATTTTTTACTGATAACATAGGGTAATTTTTAACCGATTCCCAAATAGGAATCATTCGTTTGCGGGTTTATTTGCCCGATTCTACTTTAATAGCACTATCTCCTGTAGGTGCAAATACTTTCACTATTTTTTTGATTGTAACCACTTCTGGCCAAACTTCGTTTGTTGGGCTCAAAGCTGGATTAGGATGCACTACTCCGTTTATGATTACAGGAATCATATCGTTAACGTCATTTTTCTTAGCAGCTACTTGTTCAGCCAATTCCAGCATTTTGTCATCAATGGTAACTCCGTAAATCTTGTTTCCACAATTTAAAACGGCTGCATCATTCAAATAAATGAATTCTCCTTTAAGCATGACCACATCTTCTTCAGGAGTGATTACAGTTTCAGTTTCAGCGTTTGCTTTATTTTCTTGCTTACAACTTGTAAACACAATGAGTAAAGCAAAAAGGGCTAAGAAATTTTTCATAATTGGTATATGATTGATTGTAATTGATGATTTTTTGAATACGATTATCCTACAGAACCTTCTAGGCTGATTTCAAGTAATTTCTGAGCTTCAACAGCAAATTCCATTGGGAGCTTATTGAGAACCTCCTTACTGAATCCATTAACGATGAGGGCAATTGCCTTCTCAGTATCAATCCCTCTCTGGTTACAGTAGAAAATTTGATCCTCACCAATTTTGCTAGTAGTTGCCTCATGCTCAATTTGAGCCGTTTTGTTTTTAGCTTCTATATAAGGGAAGGTGTGAGCTCCACACTCATTACCCATCAATAGACTATCACATTGAGAGAAGTTACGCGCATTGTCTGCGCCGCTATTAATTTTGACTAGTCCGCGATATGAATTCTGAGATTTACCAGCAGAAATACCTTTAGAAATAATGGTACTCTTGGTGTTTTTACCCAAGTGAATCATTTTTGTCCCAGTATCTGCTTGTTGGTAATTATTGGTTACTGCAATCGAGTAAAATTCGCCTATTGAGTTATCACCTTTTAGAATACAACTTGGGTATTTCCAAGTAACTGCAGAACCTGTTTCAACTTGTGTCCAAGAAATTTTTGCGTTCTTTTCACAAAGTCCGCGCTTGGTTACGAAGTTATACACACCTCCAACACCTTCAGAGTTGCCAGGGTACCAGTTTTGTACTGTTGAATACTTGATCTCTGAATCGTCTAGCGCTATAAGCTCTACAACGGCAGCGTGCAATTGGTTCTCATCACGGCTCGGGGCAGTACAACCTTCTAAGTAGCTTACATAACTACCTTCATCTGCGATAAGGAGAGTTCTTTCAAACTGACCAGTTCCGCCCTGATTAATTCTAAAATAGGTTGATAATTCCATTGGGCAACGTACGCCTTTAGGAATATAACAGAAAGATCCATCACTAAATACCGCCGAATTTAAGGCCGCATAGAAATTGTCTTTGATTGGTACGATCGTACCGAGATATTTTTTTACGAGTTCTGGATGCTCTTTGATAGCCTCAGAAATACTCATAAAAATAATGCCTTTTTTGGCAAGGGTATCTTTAAATGTAGTTGCTACAGAAACAGAGTCAACCACGATATCCATGGCTACATTGTTCATCTTTTTTTGCTCGTCTACAGAGATGCCTAATTTCTTATACATCGCTAGTAGATCTGGATCTACGTCGTCTAATGTTTTATTAGGATCAACCGCAACAGGAGCAGAATAATAAGCAATGGCTTGAAAATCTGGTTTTTTATAGTTGACATTAGCCCAATCTGGCTCTTCCATGGTCTTCCAAACCCTATAAGCTTCAAGTCGCCATTCGGTCATCCATTCTGGCTCTTCTTTTTTCTTAGAAATTGCCCGAACGATATCTTCATTTAGTCCAATAGGAAATGTTTCAGACTCAATGTCTGTAAAAAAACCATATTCGTACTCTTTGGTTTTTAATTCTTCCCTTAAATCGTCTTCAGTATATGCCATTTGTTATAATTCAATAATTGAAAATAGTTGCGCTTTCGCGAAAGCGCAAAAATTAGAGCGAAAAGCTCTCCCCACAGCCACAAGTGCGTTGGGCATTAGGATTGTTAAACACAAATCCTTTTCCATTGAGACCTCCGCTATATTCTAGCACAGTTCCAATGAGGTACAAAAAACTTTTTTTATCCACGATTAGACGAACGTCATTATCTTCAAAAACTTTGTCGTTTTCTTGATGACTATTGTCAAAATCTAATTCATAGGATAAACCACTGCATCCTCCGCTTTTTACGCCTACACGTACATAGTCGGACACAACATTAAAGCCGCCTTCCTGCATGAGGCTGGCGATCTTGATTTTTGCTTCTGGTGATACTTTAATCATAATGATTCTAAATAGTTTGCAAATATACGTCAATAGTAGGTTTTTACCATAGAACCTAACATTATTCTAACACATAGTGAAATAGGGGTTTTCTATCGAAAATTTGCTTAAAAAATGAATCTAAGAGCTGTGCTCTTACAGCCTACTGAGAATAGGCATTATAGAGTCAGCATATTTATCAACACCGCTATTGTGGAAGCAATTTTGTAAAACCGATATCGTCAATAACCACGACCCCTTGAGGAGTTTTATCAAAAACAAAATGAATGTTTGTTATTTGAGAGGGATCAAACGTATTGTCATCTCTTTGAAGCTCAGAAAGTGGAAAACGAAAGGTCTGAAATACATTTTCAGAAGAGCTATCACCAAAGATGAAATCTGCTTTCCAAACGCGAACCTCAATTTCGCGTTGTAAGGCAGAAAACTGACTCAGAGGGAATTGAATGGTTTGACCAAGAGCATCTTCTAAAATAATAGTAAAATCAATAGGGTCTTCTGGTTCGTCATCCTCATCCTCATCTTCAACTTCATCTTCATCTTCGTCTTCATCTTCATCTTCATCTTCGTCTTCATCTTCGTTTTCATCTTCATCTTCAACTTCGTCTTCATCTTCACCTTCATCTTCATCTTCATCCTCATTCACCCACTTTCCACTAGATTTTGGGTCACTATCTTCTGTTGACTCCGCCATACTAAAAGTGAGAACAGAGGTGCTATCGATTTTCGAAATACCTTCTGGAAAATGAAGGGTGTAGCTCGCTTTGATAGAATCAGGAATGATTTTATAAGGTGATTCTTTAGTATTTAGTTCATCTTCATCTTCATCTTCATCTAGATCATAATGCCATCCAATATAAGCCGCACGACTTCCTTTTTCACCCCATTTTAAAGCAATCTCTTGCTCTCTCCAAACAGTTAGATTTTTGGAACTAATAATTCCGTCACCTTCCGAGCTTGTTGTAACGTTAAAGTCTTCATCAAAAGAAGTGAGCAGACTAAAAGAAGCATCTTGATATTGATTTAGATAGATGGTTTCAGGTAGCCATTTTGTGCCTGTGCGTGCATCTGTAAAAAGGGGTCGGTAGGTATCATTATTCTTCAAAGTAGTCTCTAAAAAGGCACTGATATACACCTTGGCAATTTCGCGTTGGTCTTCTTCTGTAAGAAGTTGTTTAAGATTAAGCAAGCCGGTACTACCCAATCCTACATCATTCTCTCCCCAGCTAGTATTGAACTGCCCATGATTTGCACCTTGGATATACAGCCCAGATTTAAAATGAGCCGTGCTGTCAGAAAATTTTACACGTTCATATTGTTTGGAACCAGCATAGGAGTTTACATCCCCGTCCTGTGAGCCATGAAATACAAAATAACTGAGGTCTTCAATCTCTGTGCGCGCATTTCCAGGTTGGTATTGGCCGTCTACTGGAGCAATCGCTACAATGGATTTAATATTAAAATCATAGTCCATGGGAATTGTGGCATCATCATAATAAAAGGGCATTTTATTTAATAATGCGGCATGTCCTACAGCTTCACCACCACGAGAATGACCAAGTAAAGCGAGATTATCCATGTCCACTTTATTAAAAAAAGAACTATTTGCATCCGCATTCCATTGGTCCCACAATCTTAAATGCTCTAAAAGCATCCACCCTCGCGCATCATTTTCTTCATCGAGACCGCCCATAATGTCAGACCACGATCCATTAAAAAAGTTCTCATCAACAGATACAAAAATGATACCTCTTGAAGCCAATAATTCTCCTAAATAGGCATATCCAGTATCAGAAAAATCCTGCATACTGTGGTTTCCATGCACAATTAATGCGAGAGGAAATGGGCCATCACCTTCTGGATACCACACATAACCATTAATAGGTAGTGATTTTGCATCAAATCCCCAGAAGTTTTCGCGATACCAACCTCCAAAGCCTTTCCAGTTATCAAGAAAAGCAACACCATTAACCGAGTCGGTTTTAATATTAACTTTTTCGGCAAATTCAGGGCGGTGCTTGTCTTTGCCACTTCCATAAGTGAGGGTTTTGACAGTATAAGGCCCTTTCATGGCGGGAGATTCTCCAGAAATGGACTTGATAGTATCAGTGTTTAAAGAAGCTGCGTTAACTATTGGCTCCATCTCAAAACCTGCAGGGAGATAAGCTACAACTGCAGCAATAATACCTGAAAGCCCAAGGAAAAGTCCAAGAATAGTAACTGCTTTTTTAGTTTTTGTCAGTGAATAAAAACGGCCTTTTGCAAAAATTGCAATAGCAGCTCCTAAGAGAGAAAAAAGTATGATGGCAGCCGTTATATAAAGTCCGTCTCCAGCTAAAGAAAAGACCAAAAGCGGAATAGAGATCAAGAGAGCAATTTTATACTTTCTTGGAATAGTATAGATTTTTTTAAGTACCCAAAGCAACAAGAATACAAGGAGAACCACCACAAGAACGTAAACGATAAAAAAGAGTCCCAGCGCAGGATCTTTGGTGTCTATGGCATTGCTAATCGCCGAAACAATAAAGAGTAGAAAGGAAGCGCTGATCAAGGAAATAGATGCCCCTTTTATAGCAGTTTTTCCAGGAGTAACGGTTTTGATTTTGGCCTTAAACCAACGATTTATTTTTTGGAAAAGTCTTTTCATGGTTGTGATAGCTATGGTTAATAGACACTTATAATGTGATTTTGTTACGTATACAATAAAGGAAGTTTATAGGTAGCTCTTTAAAATTATCCTTTTGACAGTAGAGGAAGTGTAGAATATGTAATTACAAAATCGGCAAAAGAATAAATAACATAACAATTCTACAAAGAAAAAACTTCACGGAATTGTTAAAGGGGATTGAAAGATCTAAAGGGATGAAAGACTTGTAGAATATAAGGAATGTTTTGAGTTTATTGGTAAGGGAAAACCGTACATTTTTCGGAGATTATTCTGACATTTATTGTAAGAATTTGGAACTTTCAATGGCATAGTTTTGCTCTTTGTTTACTAGGTCGTACTTTTCCTAAAAATACTTCATGCTTGTGCGGTTTAAAATTTTATTTTTTATATCGGTCCTATTTATTAGTTCCGTATCAGCACAGGTTGATACGCTAGCTGTTCAGAAATTAGATACAGTTTTAATCTCAGCATCTCGTATTTCTGTAGCGCCTCAACGTTTGCCCGCAGCAACATCTGTGTATGAAAGTGGCATTGAGGATGTTTCTAGGCAGCAAACTTCCTTGCAGGAATATCTCGTACAAATGCCAGGAGTATTTACTCAAAATGCAACTAATTTTGCGCAGGATCTCCGAATTTCAATCCGTGGTTTTGGAGCGAGAGCAGCATTTGGAATTCGTGGTATCAAGTTGATTGTAGATGGAATTCCAGAGACAACCCCTGATGGTCAAGGCCAGTTGGACAATTTGAATATGGGGATCATAAAACGAATTGAAGTGATTAAAGGTCCTAGTTCGTCCCTATACGGAAATGCATCAGGAGGCGTCATTTCCATAGAAACTATCGCCAAGTTTGAAGAGCCCTTTTCTCAATGGAAAGCCAATCTTGGTTCATATGGTTTTCAAAATTATCAAGTTACGGCAGGAATAGGCGATGAAAAAGCCAGTTATATATTTCACGGTAACTATGGCCAATCTGAGGGTTATAGAGATCAAAGTGGCTTCCAACAAATCAATACCAATTTTACAGGGAATTTTCGCTTAAGCGAAACAATTAAGTTAAAGGCACTCCTCAATTATAGTGACTCCCCTGAAGCTCAAGATGCAGGAGGTTTGACCTGGGAGGAGGTCCAAGCCAATAGACGTCAAGCACGCGACCGCAATGTCTTATATCAAACTGGGGAGAGTATTCGCCAATTAAAGTTAGGGACATCCTTAGTTTGGGATCGCAATGACCAAGAGTCTATAAACAGTTATCTGTTTTACAATCGTCGCAATTTTGATGGTAAACTTCCTTTTGAGTTTGGTGGAGCGATAGACCTCACTCGTAATTATTTAGGCCATGGGGCTTCTTATGAACTTCGGTCGGCAAAGAATACATTGAAAGTGGGGTATGATCTAGGCTATCAAAATGATCGCCGACTACGATTCAGAAATATTGAAGGAGTTATTGGAGAAGAAACGTTAAATCAGTCGGAAAAATTTACCAATGCCGGAGTGTATATGGTTAATCATTGGAAAACTGGACGATGGTATCTTACTGGAGGTGTTCGGTTTGATTATAATAAGTTAGGTGTAGAAGATCATTTTATTTCAAATGGCGATGATTCAGGAGACATACAATTAAATGCTTTTAACCCAAGTGTGGGTGTAAGTTACGCTATCCTCCCAGCTAGTCAGGAGGATAATCATGCACTAACTGTTTACTCCAATATTGCTACGAGCTTTGAAACCCCTTCCCTTTCTGAACTCTCTGCCGATCCGGCTGGAGGACAAGGGTTTAATGAGGCCTTAAAACCACAGAAAGCAATTAATTATGAAATTGGTTTAAAGGGAGAACTAAGTGATAAATTGCAATACCAAATGGCTATTTATCACATTGATACTCAAGATGACCTAGTACCGTACGAGTTGGCAGATTTTCCTGATCGAACCTTTTACCGAAATGCTGGAAAAACAGATCGTAATGGTTTAGAATTTTCGATGAATTACGCTTTCGCGAAAGCCTGGACTTTTCAAACTTCTTATGCCTATTCTGATTTTACCTATGGCAATTTTACAACTCCTAATGGAAGCTTTGATGGGAAAAATTTACCAGGAATTCCTACCCATACCAGTAGTTTCGGATTGATGTATTCGAATGCGAATGGATTTTATGCCAACCTTAATACAAATCTTGTTGGCAAGCAAAATGCCGACGATGGGAATAATATCTCAATAGACGGTTATGAAATGGTCAATCTTCGGGCTGGTTATGTATTTGAATTTCGTGAAATTGAAATTCGCCCATATTTTGGAGTCAATAATTTATTGAATCAGGAGTATACAGATAATTTACGTATCAATGCCTTTGGAGGTAGATATTACGAGCCTGCACCTACATTGAATATATTTGGCGGTTTAGTGCTACACCTTTAGGATTTTAGCCTTTATGACAGAATTACAGACATATATTATTGCAAGTATTGGGGCCATGTTTGCAGGAGGGATCAATACTCTAGCAGGTAATGGCAGTGCCATTACCTTGACAATCCTCACCGAAATTTTAGGCTTACCTCCTAATATGGCCAATGGAACCAATCGGATAGGTGTGTTTACACAATGCACGGCAACTTCCTGGGTCTTTCATAAACACGGAAAGCTCAAGGCAAAAAGAGATTTTAAGTATATCCTTCCCATTTTTATTGGGGCAATTGCTGGGGGTGTTTTAGCACTCACAGTGAGTAACGAACAGTTCCGAGCAGTCTTTCGGTTTATGCTCGTCTTTATGCTCGTGGCTGTACTTGTAAAACCTAAAAGGTGGTTAAGAGCTACAGATACAAGCTATCAACCAAAATGGTATATCTATGTTCCTTTGTTATTAGCACTTGGTTTTTACGGAGGCTTTATTCAGATGGGGATGGGGGTCTTCTTTCTTATTATTATGGTGCTAGGAATGCGAATGAATATTATCGAAGGGAATGCATTAAAGAGCTTTGTAATAGGTGTATACTCTATATTTATTATTGCTATGTTCCATTACCAAGGACTTATTGATTGGAAACTAGGAGGCATCATGGCGGTGGGACAAACAATAGGAGGCTATCTTACGGCACGTTTTGCAAGTAAAAATTCAAAAGCCGACCAAGTCGCTTATTATGTGTTAATTGCTGTGCTTGTTCTTGCTATTGGGAAATTATTTCTCGACTAGACTTTTTAAAATTCAGCAAACCTACGATCATTGAGAAAATCGTCGTCTGTAAGTGTATTTAGAAAAGCGAGGAGTTTGCTCTTTTCATCTGTAGAAATATTAAGACCAAAAGTGCCATCCGCGCGACGAAACTGGTTGTCTAAGGTCGGACTGTCAACGATCCCATCGGTATAAAAATCTAGGACATCTGCGAGTGTTGGAATACGTCCATCGTGCATATACGGAGAGGTTGTTTCTATATTTCGAAGACTGGGGACTTTAAATTTTCTATTGTCTTCTGGGAGGCCCGTTACTCTTTCCCGCCCAATATCATTAAAAAGTGGATCTACAGCTAATCCATTGTTTCTATAGCTCTGATCTGTTTGTAAAGGCCCCGCATGACAGCTGGCACATTTACTTTCAAATAGTAAGCGTCCTTCATCTTCATCAGGAGTTAAGGTCACAGCTTCTCCACGTTGCCATTTGTCATATTTTGAGTTGCCGGCCACCATCATCACCATAAACTGAGACAAAGCTTTAAAGAGCCTTTCTGAAGTGACGCCATCACTTCCAAAAGCAGCTTTAAACATATCTGGGTATCGCTCGTCTTCCTGTAGTTTTAAAAGGACGTTGGTAATGCTTTCGTTCATCTCATCTTCAGCGGTGAGAGGTATTATAGGTTGTGCATCTAGAAAGGAGGCTGCGCCGTCCCAGGTAAAATCGACCATAAAAGCCAAATTCTGTAAAGGCTGGGCATTGCGTTTGCCTATTTTCCCATCTACTCCATGGCTCGTAATATGAGTATGGTGCGTAAATGAAAAAGCCTGAATATGACAAAAACCACAAGAAATTACTCCGTCTGAAGCTAATTTGCCATCATAGAATAAGCGCTTTCCAAGTTCAAATCCTTTTTCTGTTGGCGGGTTTTGAGTAACCGGATAGGTGAGATCGGGAAAATTTGAAGGAACTTCAAAATTCAATAATTGATTCACTTCCTCCGGAATTTCGGTGTAGTCATCGTCTGTAGTTGCCACCGGAGTATCTCCGTCAGAGCTACATGCGATCAGAAAACATAAAGTCAGTATGTAACACCAATATTTCATTATCCTTGAGGTATATAAAAGGCGGTTTGAATGTTTTGAGCAATTTTAGGAGCATTCACAGGATCCACTTGGATGTCTGTTTTGTCTTCTATTCGTATGGTATTAGGGCCATCAAATACTTGACCTAAATTAAAGAAAATTGACTGTACAGCATTGATGCTCCCTTCAATGGTGGTATTCATTCCTGTATCTGACACCAGAGACAATTCAATCTCTTTATAATTATCCAGAGTTGCGCCATGACTTCCAACATGAAATTGGAAGGGTGTTGCTGTAGTCACCGAAGCACTTGTAAATGTTCCCTCCAACTTAATAAATTTATATCCAGCAGACCAAGTCCAAAGCATGCCTGCTTCTTCGGCGGTAGGCACAAAATTGAGGGTGCCAGATTCTATTGGGTATTTAGTTGGGTCGACTCCAAATCCAAAGGTGATTTTGGTATATTCATCTGGGTCAATATCATTTAAGATTATTTTTTTTGAATCTTCTTGTGCTTCATTAATTAGGAAGTAACTTTCTGCGACTGGATAGATAAATTCGGTTCCATTCTTTCGCGTAAGCGTAATATTGGAAATAATATATTTTAATTCGGTTATCATAAATGATTCTGAGCTTGAATTTTGATAGGTGCTTCCTAATTGAAGGCCATCGCTTCCGACTGCATGAATGAAATTAAGTTCTAAAGAGCCTGATGTCTTATTTGCATCATCTTGATCGTCATTGCCACAGCCAAGTAGGCTTACGGTAATGAGTAAAAGTGTTACTATCTTTTTCATAGTGTAGGATTGTGCTGTTATTCTATTTTAATAAGAACGGCATCTGTACCGCCTTTATTTTCTATGATGTCTTCACTTGTACTTTGAGTGTCTCCTGCAACAAAAATGGTACTACTACCACTTACGGTTATTCCATATCCAAAATCTAAGTCGTCACCTCCAATAGTCTTCTGCCACAAAATATCACCCGTTCCATCGAGCTGCATGATCCAGAAGTCGGTTTGCCCTTTGTTTTCAGTAAGATCGCCTTCTGTACTTCGGGAAGCGCCTGTCACGAAAAAACCATTGCCTTGAGTAGTGGCATCTCTGGCAGTGTCAAAGGAAGCCCCTCCCAGCGTTTTTTGCCAAAGTAAGTTTCCTTGTCCATCAATTTTGACGAGCCAAACATCTGCGGCACCTTTGAAGTTTGTAACATCTCCGTCTGTACTGCGAGTATCTCCTACGAGTAGGAAATTGCCATCCTGTGTTTTTGTTACGGCATAGGCGATGTCTATTTCACTGCCGCCATAATTTTTTTGCCAAAGTAAATTTCCCTGAAGATCTAATTTCACTGCCCAAAAGTCATAGCTGCCCTTAGATTCTGTGATGTCGAAGTCGGTGCTTTCGGTGGCTCCAACTAGCAGCAATCCTTCATCTTGAGTTTCTACCACAGCGTATGCTCGGTCATTATTTGTACCTCCAAAATATCTTCTCCAAATAAGGTTTCCATTTGCGTCTAGCTTGTGTCCCCAGAATTCACCTACTCCATGTCTTCCTTCATCACCAGCACCTCCAGAGGCAGTTACATCAAGGAATCCTGCGGTAAAATAACCGCCATCTGTGGTTTGAATAATTGAAAACGCCTGATCAGAACCAGAGAAACCAAAACTCTTTTGCCATTGTATTTCGCCACTGCTATCTAACTTTACGATCCATTGATCGGCAAAGCCGGCATTTTGAGTGGCATCACCATCACTACTTTTGGCAAAGCCTACTAAGGCATATCCACCATCATTGGTTTGTAAGATTTGTTGGCCGCGATCATCAGCACTACCACCATAGGTTTTGGACCATTGAATATGGCCATCTGCATCTGTTTTGACAACCCAGTACATATTTACCTGAGTCGTGTTATCTGTGATATCACCATCCACACTTTGGGAATAACCTAAGGCAGCAAAACCACCGTCAGAGGTAGCGATGACATCTTGAAAACTATCATCTTGACTTCCGCCATATGTTTTAGTGAAGACCACTTCAAGTGGAGTGTCTGTATCTTGAGGAGGATCTATTATTACTGTAGAATCATCTCCATCATCGATGGTTTTAGGACTATCATCTGGACCACATCCTAAAGCGAAAAGCGAAAATAAGGAGATAATAAAAGCCTGCTTTCGCAACGGCGCAGGGGAAATACGGGGGGAAAGCGTATTGAATGTTATAGTATGAAAGATTCTCTTAAGCATTTTTTATGTTTTGTAGGATTTAAGTGCCCGATTTGCGGATAATAAAGAGTCCGCCACTCATGTCACTCACAATAATATTCCCGCTTTCAAAGTAAGGGTAAACACTCCAAGCGCCATCAAAACCCGTAGCATCATCTTCGATGAAGGTATCAAAGAATCCAATGTCAAAAAGGTCGTTTCCTGCAATGGCAGTGATATCTACGATACGAACCCCTGCCTTATAATTAGCTAGATAAAGTTGGTTGCCTTTTGTATAGTAATTGTGATCTATCGCCGCCGTAGGCCCTATATAACTACCTTGATGAACAGGATTATCCAAATCGGTAAAATCAAAAATGACAGAGCGTGTATTGAAACCAAAATTAGTTTCGTCAAACTCATCATTGGCGATAAAATATTGATGATCTTCTGTTAGCCATCCCTGATGTGTAAAGCCAATATTGCTGTAAACAGCTCTTGAAATAATGCTAGGATTTACCTTGTCGGTGACATCAATAATTACAACTTCATCTTCATTGCTACCTATATAAATTTCACGTCCTTGGTAATCATTATCTGGTCCGTTATAAGTTACTACTTGAGCGTCATGACTATAAGTACCTCCAGCAAAACCTCCTTCAAAAACAGGGTTTTTAGGATCTTGAATATTGATAAAATGCGGCCCGCCATCAAAATCTTGTGTCCCAACGGCATAGGCATAGCCGGTATCTTCATTGATCACTATGTTGTGGGCTCTTCCAAATTCTGTATAATGTGCGTCTGCCTGATAGTCCTGAATAGAGCCATCTGTATCTCTGAGTTTGCTAAGATCAAATACTTGCATTCCGTGGTTTGCAGCTTCGCTTACGATAAAAGCATGATCTTTATATACTTTTATATCCCTCCAAGTCGAACCATCGGTTGCAGTTGTTAGTCGCCCCAAAATAATGGGCTGTGCAGGTTCTGAAATATCAATAAAAACGGTGCCTCTTCTAACGCCCATTATTGCGTATTCTTTTCCAGTAGTGCTATCTGTCCATCCCCAACAATCGTTGCCGTTACCTTCAGCGTTGAGTTGGTTTAAGGAGAAATGAGCCATCAGGTCGTATCCTTCACAGGGATAATTACCAGCAAGGCCATTCTCGCAAGGAATTCTTCCATCATTCAGATCAACCTCCTCTGGCGGATTGTCAACAATAATATCAGGATCCTGAACATTTGCTTCAAAGGCACGGTCATCTTCTCCACAGCTACTTAAAACTAAGAAGGAGAAGCAAAGGCAGATGAACAGTGGTCGTATCATTGTATAATAATACGCTGGGTTGCTAAGACCGATTGAACGAAGTAAACACCAGCAGGTAGATTAGAAGTATTTAATTTTAATTTATTTTGTTGAGTCGCTATATGTATCACTTGCTGACCAAGGATATTAAAGATACGAACATCTCCCAGTGGCGTTCCCGTTGATTCCACATTAATGTGAGTTGAAGCCGGATTAGGATAAATACTTTGGCTATCTGCAAAACTAACATCATCAACGCTCAAAGCTTCAGGGTCTTTTACCAAAGTGAAACCAGAATTTCCACTGAGAACAATATTTCCACTTGGAAAGAACGGGTATACATTCCATAGACCTGAGGTTCCTACTTGATCACTCTCTGGAATAGTATCAAAATAACCGATCTCAGTCATGTTTTCATTTGCGATATCAGAAATATCAATAACACGCACCCCAGCTCTGTAACTCGCGAGGTAATATTTATCGCCAAGTACATAGCCGTTATGATCTGTTGAGGTATTTGTTCCTTCATACTCAAAGTGTATCACTGGATTGTCGAGGTCTTCAAAATCAAAAATGATTGTACGGGTATTAAAACCAAAACCAATCTCATCTGTCTCATCTCCTAAAAGGAAATAACGTTGATCTTCTGTAAACCATCCTTGATGAGTATAGCCAAGATTAGCATAGCCTATTGTTGAAATTTGCACTGGGTTGTCCTTATCAGTAATATCTACTAGAGCAACAATGTCTGCGTTACTACCTATTAGGATCTCGCGGCCTGTATAATCCGTATCAGGACCATTGTAGGTTACAACTTGTGCATCATGACTGTAGGAGTCTTGTGCATAACCACCAGCAGCGATTGGATTTAAGGGGTCTTGGATATTTACAAAATGAGGACCACCACTAAAGGTTGTTGTTCCTACTCCATAGGCATATCCAGTATCTTCATTGATTACAATATTATGGGCTTTTCCGAAACCATCGTAATGCGCATCTTCTGTAAAATTTTCTGGAGGATTAGTCACGTCACGTAAGCGGGTTAAATCAAATACTTGCATTCCGTGATCTGTCGCTTCACTCACAATAAATGCATGATTCTGATATACTTTGATGTCTCTCCAAGTACTATTTCCAGTATGTGTGGTTAATTTCCCAACCAAAAGTGGAGCAGTAGGATCTGAAATGTCAATAAAAGCAGTTCCGTTATTCAGACCTATTAACGCATATTCGACGCCTGTTTCAGGATCGACCCATCCCCAAGAATCATTTGCAAAAGAAGCAAACATTTCACTGTTAGTTAACCGTGACTGCATATCATAACCTTCACAAGGAAAGCCATCTGCAAATCCATTATCACAGGGAGTTTGTGCATTTAATATTGAAAGACTGCAAACGAAAAAGGCAGCTGCAGTGAGCGTAGTTTTGAACATAATGCCGGAGATATAGGATTTATTAATTTGTTACTGCTGTTAAACTTCATTTATATAACAAACAAGAGCAGTAAATTCCTACTTGTTGTAAGTGAAGCATTTGCATTTTAAAAACGACTTTGCTCAAAGAGCGAGAAGTTCCTTCAAAAATACAAAAAGAAATACGCTACTAGTGTTAATACCGATAACGATTTACCCCTTAATTATTGAATTTTGGGGATTAGTTTTGGGTTTTCATTCCAGATATCTTAGCTACCTTTGCAGCATGTTAGAAAATAAGGATCAAAGTCGTACGGCATTAAGCGAACTCGGAGAGTTTGGCTTGATTGCACATCTTACAGAGCATTTTAAGGTAACTCATGAAAGTACCATTAAAGGAATTGGTGATGATGCGGCAATACTTGCGCATCCCGAAGGACAAATTGTACTGACGACCGACTTACTAGTAGAAGGGGTTCATTTTGATTTGAGTTATATGCCCTTAAAACACTTGGGATATAAGGCGGTGATGGTAAATTTATCAGATGTGTATGCTATGAACGCTCATGCGAGTCAGATTACAGTATCTATTGGGGTTTCAAATCGTTTTCCTTTAGAAGCTTTAGAAGATTTGTATGCGGGTATTCAAGCGGCATGTTTAAATTATAAGGTAGATCTCGTAGGAGGTGACACTACTTCTTCAAATGTGGGTTTAGTTATTAGTATCACTGCGGTTGGTCACGCTTCCGCGAAAGAGATCACGCAAAGATCAACAGCTCAAGCTGGAGATTTATTAGTAGTGACAGGAGATTTAGGGGGAGCTTATATGGGACTGCAAGTTCTAGAAAGAGAAAAACAAGTCTTTGAGGTAAATCCGAATAGCCAACCTGATTTAGAGCAATATTCCTATATCGTCGAACGACAGTTAAAGCCAGAGGCACGGAAAGATGTCAAATTGCTCTTGGAACAGTTGGAAATCCAACCAACGTCTATGATCGATATAAGTGATGGTCTTTCTTCTGAAATCTTACACCTGTGTAAGAACTCTAAAGTTGGCTGTAATTTATATGAGGATAAGATTCCATTAGATCCTCAGGTGATACAGGTTTGTGAAGAATTTGATATTGATAGTACAACGATCGCTCTAAGTGGCGGAGAGGATTATGAATTGTTATTCACGATACCTCAAGCCGACTTTCCCAAGATAAAAGCAAATCCTAATTTTTCTATTATAGGTCATATGACTGAAGAAAAGGAAGGCGTACATCTGATTACTCGAGCAAACACAAAGATTCCTTTGATAGCTAGAGGATGGAATGCTCTAAAAGACGAAGATTAATTATCTCGCGAGTTTTCTCGTGTAAAAGTTTTCGTATACTTCATTGATACGACGTAATTTTGGAGTAAGCTGTGTGTAATGCCCGTACCCATCTAATGTAAATTGTTTTTTACAATGTGCACATTCAAATTCTTTAATGTTTGATTCGTAACGCTTCGTAATTCTGTACTTGTGTCCAAAAAGTTTGCATTGAAGATTTGCAAAAGGGCTGTGAGTTGTTGTAGTTGTATCTGAGTTCATAACTAAGTAGGTTATTTGGGATTGACTTAAAAGAACAAAATATCTATGAAATACACAAATTAATCGATGAAATACGTTAATATTTAACATTTCACGCAGTTTTCTTTCTTTTTTGTAGGTCAAATAGTGTCAATTTCAACCAATTCTACTTTCTGTTTTTATATTTTTTCACTCTTAATCTATGCATTTTAGAGCTCTAAAAAGTCTTTTATAGTACTCAATGTAGTCGTTGAATTAGAGATATGTGACATATGCCCGCCTTCAATAATAGTTAAGAAATCGGTGCTCGAAGCAAAACGCTTTTTATGTTCTTCAGCATTGATGATCCAATCGGTTTTGCCCAAAATCATGCCTTTTATACAAGGAGTGTTTTCCCAAAAGACATTATGGTCTTCCCTTTTGGCCATGCCTTCATTGGCGGCCATATATCCTTGTACTGTAGTTTGTAAAGCCTCAAAAAGAGCTGTATCTATTGCCGCGGCATGTGATTTTTTGGCTTCTGGATCAAAGAGATTCACAAACGACATACGCACTAGTTGTTCGTATTGAGTCTGCGCCATTTTGTTGGCGCGTTTCCGTAAAGTTTTTCGATCTGGAGTGTCAGCATCTGGAGTTGAATTCAAGAGACAGATTGCGTGTACAATTTCCGAGTGCGCTTTCGCGAAAGCGCAACCCACATAACCTCCCATCGAATGGCCCACAATGGTAATGTCTTTTAAGTGCAGTTTATCAATAACTGTGTTTACTGCCTGAGACATTTCCTGCATAGAATGTATATATCCCACACTTTCAGATTGGCCATGACCTAGTAAATCAATACAGATTACTTGATGTGTTTTTGTGAGTTCCGGTAAGAATACATCCCACATTGTACTATTCTCTAAAAAGCCATGTAACAAGACCAAGGGTCGCCCTTGTCCTTGCACATGATAAAAAATTGAGGCTCCTTTATGGATGATGTTCATTTTCTAGTATCTTCAAGCGCAAATATCATCTAACCTATGAAATTCACCAAACAAACTTTCATTACCGCTTTTGCTCTGTTTTCCCTTTTTTTTGGCGCGGGAAATTTAATTTTCCCTGCATTTTTAGGTTATAATGCTGGTGACGGGTGGATGATGGTGGCCTTAGGCTTTGTGCTTTCTGCAGTAGTAATTCCTATCCTTGCGGTCGTGGGTCACGCCAAATTACAGGGAACCATGATGGATTTTGCAACCAAAGTTTCTCCAGTATTTGCATTGGTATATTGCCTAATCGTTTATGCAATTTCTATTAGCTTTCCTAGTCCGCGCACCGCTGCTGTTACTTATGAAATGTCCATTCAACCATACTGGGATATACCTTCATGGGCGCTGAGTAGCGGGTACTTTGCACTCGTTCTTATTTTTGTTTTGAATCGTTCCAAAATATTAGATATAATTGGAAAATTTCTAACCCCTGGGATACTTATAATCTTAGGTGCGATTATCAGTATAGGGCTGTTTGGAGATTATGATCCAATGCGTGCTTCTACCTTCTCTTCTAATCTGTCAAGCGGAATTCTTGAAGGTTATCAAACTTTTGATGCAATTGGAGGTGTTGTCGTGGGAGGTGTTCTAGTTATCTCATTATGTCTTAAGGGCCTAACTCCAGCACAGAGTAAAAGCACTATTATCAAGTCGGGTATTTTTGCAGGTATTGGTTTTATATTAATGTATGTGGGACTTATAGCATTAGGAGCAGCAAACAGTGGGACCCTCCAGATCGAAGACAGAACAGAATTATTGAGCTTATTAAGTTTCAATACCCTAGGCGCCATGGGTCAGTCGGCGCTAAGTGTGCTCGTAGCTTTGGCTTGTTTTACTACTGCCGTAGGAATAGTTACTGGAACTGCCGACTTCTTTAAAGGTCTTTTAGGCGATTCTCAGACAGTATATCAGGTCACAGCTGTAATTGGGTGTTTGCTTGGCGTTGGAATGGGGCAATTGGATGTACATTATATTATTGCAGTTGCTTTCCCAGCTTTGATGTTCATTTATCCGATAACCATAGTACTGATAATATTAAATGTTATTCCTGATAAATTTGCGACTCCCAAAGTATTTAAGGCGGTTGTTATAGTCACTATCATATTTAGTATCCCTGATTTTCTAGCCACTTTAGGGCCAATAATTGCCAAAGAGGTAGAACCAATACAAGGCCTAATACCTTTAGGTGAAAATCGTTTGGGATGGTTAGTACCCGCACTTATCACTTTTGTGCTCGTTAATACGCTTCAACAAATTGGAAAGAAGGCTTAATTTGTATACATTAGACTTCTGGCTTTAGAGCCTACAACTAACTAATGAATACCAATTATCATGAAGAATTTTACACTGGCAAGCCTGTTGCTTGTGCTTTTGGTCTCTTGTGCTAAGGATCTCGATGATTATGAAGTCTTGACGGGTTCAGAATTAGATACAGAGCTTTCCGCACTTATTGAGGATGCGTCTAATGGCGAGGGGAACGGATTTTTTATACTTCCCGAAAGTGGAGATTTTTCAGCTATACCACAAGATCCATTGAATCCAATTACGGCGACAAAAGTTGCCTTAGGTAAATTATTACTTCATGAAACGGCTATGGGAGGTCGTCCAAAAATGGAGGAACGTAAATTTCAATATGCATGTGCGACCTGTCATCCAGTAGCTTCTGCTTTTGGGTCGGGAAGACGCCAAGGAATTGGAGAAGGGGGTATGGGGTTTGGACTTCAAGGTGAAGGGCGATTCGTTGACCCAACAATGCCTTTAGATTCATTAGATGTACAGCCTATTAAAGTGCCAACCTTACTCAATTTGGCTTATCAAGACGTTGCTTTATGGGACGGACGGTTTGGTGGTACGGGAACAAATGCGGGTACTGAAGCTGGTTGGGATCTCATTCCAGAAAACTATGCTGGCTTTCAAGGAGTAGAGGTACAGGCCATGCAAGGGCAAAATGAACATCGTTTACTCATTAATGATCATTTTCTAGACAGCTTTAATTATCGAGCTCTTTTTGATTTGGCTTTTAGTGACCTATCAGAAGAAAACAGATATACTCGTGAAACCGCCGGAATGGCTATTGCAGCTTATAATAGAACTTTATTATCGAATGAAGCGCCTTGGCAATCCTACTTAAAAAATGACTTGGAAGCTCTCTCTGATCAGGAGAAAAGAGGGGCCATTGTATTTTTAAATGAAGGAAAATGTGTGCAGTGTCACACAGGACCTGCTCTTAAAGATCAAAGTTTTCACGCTTTTGGCTTCGCCGATTTTGACAATAGTCCAGATGCAATTGTCAAACCTAATGTAAATATGAGTCTAGTAGAACGAGGTAGAGGAAGCTTTACTGGGAATCCTGAGGATGATTTTAAATTTAAAACGCCAACACTTTATAATTTAGTGGACATTGGATTTTTTGGACACGGGGGGAGTTTTACGTCTATAGCAGATGTTGTTACTTATAAAAACGAGGGCAGCCCTCAAAATACTTCGGTACCCGAGAGTCAATTGGCTGATGAGTTTGGCGGACTAGATCTTACAACTACACAAATGGAAGATTTGACTGCCTTTATTTCAAATGGGCTTAGAGATCGTAATTTAATTCGTTATGTGCCTGATGCTATTAATTCAGGCTTTTGTTTTCCGGCAAACGACGAGCCTGCACGTGAAGATCTAGGATGTAATTAAAAAAACCTCTCTTTCAATAGTAGAAAAAGAGGTTGGTATATTTTGGCAATAAATGGACTAGCTATTCATTAGGTCTTCAATTTCTTCTACAGTAATAGGAATATCACGCATTAAATTGAAGGGCTCTCCATTTTCTTGAATAACAACATCATCTTCCAATCGAATTCCAAAACCTTCTTCTGGGATGTAAATTCCTGGTTCAACTGTAAACACATTATTTGCTTGCATAGGGTCGTTTAAGAGACCGTAATCATGAGTGTCAAGTCCCATATGGTGGGAAGTACCATGCATGAAGTATTTTTTATAAGCCGGCCAATCTGGATCTTCATTTTTCACATCTACTTTGTCAAGAAGTCCTAGGCCTAGTAATTCTGAAGTCATAAGTTTCCCTACTTCCTTGTGATATGCTGCCCAAAAGGCGCCCGGAACAAGCATTTTTGTTGCTTCGTCTTTTACATTTAACACTGCATTGTAAATTGCTTTTTGACGCTTTGTAAATCGGCCATTGACAGGAATGGTACGTGTCATATCACTGGCGTAATTTGCGTATTCTGCTCCAACATCCATAAGGATCAAATCGCCGTCTTTACATTGCTGGTTGTTTTCAATATAATGAAGCACATTAGCGTTATTTCCAGAGGCTATTATAGGTGTATAGGCAAATTTTCTTGAGCGATTGCGTATAAATTCATGGATAAATTCTGCTTCAATCTCATACTCCCATACCCCTGGCTTGACAAAATCAAGTACGCGTCGGAAACCCTTATTTGTAATATCACAAGCTTTTTGTAATAGATTAATCTCAACGGGATCTTTGACAGAGCGTAAGCGTTGTAGGATGGGATTACTTTTTGCAACCGAATGTGCTGGGTACTTATTTCGAAGCCACTTTGTAAAGCGATCTTCTCTGGTTTCTGTTTCTACAGCAGCCCTATAATGCTCATTAGTGTTAATATACACCGTATCACATAGGGTCATTAATTCGAACATAGTCTTTTCCATATCCTGAAGCCAGAAGATAGTTTTTACACCTGTCGTTTCGATGGCTTTCTCTTTGGTGAGTTTTTCTCCTTCCCAAACTGCGATATGTTCGTTGGTCTCTTTGAGAAAAAGTACTTCACGTAAGTGTTCTTTTGGACAGTCAGGAAAAAGTACTAGAATACTTTCTTCTTGATCTACCCCGCTTAGAAAGAAAATATCTCGATGTTGTTCAAAGGGCATGGTGCTATCGGCCGATATTGGATAAATATCATTACTGTTAAACACCGCAAGACTACTTGGCTTCATTTGAGCCATGAAGTTCTTTCGATTTTTGATAAAAAGATTGCGATCTATAGGTGGGTATTTCATTTGTATTTGTTTTGACCAAAAGTACGAAATTGAATCGCTGAATAAAATAGCCGAAGGCAACTGCCTAAAAATAATTGAGAAGTATCCCGCAATAGCAAACGGTATACCTCCTACTAATTTCTTACATTGTAAGACTGACCAACTATTCTTGTTTAAAAGGCTTCTATACATATTCGGTTTATGTTTGATTTCATGCGTGCTCCATGCGCAAGATCCTGTGTCTATTCATCTAGACGAGACAGATGGGCTCCCTGATGTTGAATTTTATGACGTTTTAGAAGATCGTAATGGCTTTATTTGGCTAGCGGCCGACAAAGGTTTATACAGATATGACGGGAAGGATTTTGTGTATTTTTCAAGTAAGAAACAAGAAAGTCGCTCGGTATTTTTTCTCAAGGAAGACGACCAAGGGCGCATATGGTGTACGAATATAGTCGGGCAATTCTTATATGTTGAAAACGGGGAGTTGCATTTATTTGATGATTTTAGAGCAGACCTCAAAGGGGAGCTGGCTAATTACTTTATAAAACACAATCGGCTATATGTAAATACTTTTCATAGCATTTTTTATGTTGATATAGCTACAAAAGAGCGTGGTACTTTATTTGATTTTAATTCGACAAGAGGACATATGAGTATTCCTCAATTGGTTGAAGATGAGATTAGAATAGCATCCCGATACGGGGTAGGAACACTATCCAAAGACTTGGCATATATCCCAATTATAGAAAAGGAATTAAAGTTTGTTTCTAATTACCGGAAGTTGTTGTTTACTCATCGTGCAAATGACTTTATAGCTTTACGCACCTTGGAAGGCAATGAAATTAAGCGAGTGGATTATGAAAATCAAGAGTATGTGTCGGTTCAAATTCCGGAAGAATTAGTAAAAGGAAATATCCCCGAAATAAAAACCAAAGACGGATTTGTCTGGTTAGTTACAGATATAGGAATTTACAAAGGAACCATCGAAGAGGATCTATTTCGAACTGAGCAAATATTTTTTGAAGGTAGGTATACCACACAAGTGGTAGAAGATAGTCGTAATAATTACTGGGTCACAACAACCAGAGATGGGGTATATGTTATTCCCAATATAGCATTGCGTAAGTTTAAATTGGATAATGATGTAGCAATCACTGCGATGACAAAATACAACGATAGTATTCTGCTATTTGGTACTTCAAAAGGGAAATTGATATCCTATAATGTAAATCAATACACTACCATAAAAGAAATTCAATTAAATTCAGAAGGCATTGTTAATTCTATCCTTTATAACCCTGCGAAAGACATGAGTTATATCAGTCAATGGACCTCGTCGAGCATTCTATATCACAAGACAGAAACAGAATTATTCTCGGGTGTTTTTTCTGGAACTAAAGACATGTCTTTAGTTAAAGATGATATCATTTTAAATGGAGCCTATAATCGAGGTGCTTGGGTGCAATTGGATGAGAATGGTCAAAGAATTCAAGAAAAAATATTACTCGACCGTCGGGCGTACTCCACCTATTATAGTCAGTATTCTAAAAAATGTTATGTGGGCTATACGGATCATTTAAGAAGGTATACAGAAGATTTTGACTCTAAAATCATGCGTGATACCTTGCAACCTATTTTTGCATCGGCTATTCGAGAAACGGCCAATAGTACCTTATGGGTAGGAACCTATAATGCCGGACTCTATGGATTTGTAGACGACGAATTAGAATACCATTACACAGAAAATAATGGGTTAGTTTCTAATGATATTACGCTCATCCTTCCTGATCAAAATGATTTGTGGGTGGTTAGTGATAATAGTATACAGCGACTAGTTGGGGAAACAAAACAATGGCAAACATTAAAGTCACGCGACGGACTAGCGCCATACCGGATTTTAGATTTTGATATTGTAGGAAACACTCTGATCTTTGTTACTCGCGATGGTTTTTACAGTATTGACAAATCGAAAATTTTTAAGGGGATAGCTCATCCTACAGCTTATATCAGCAAGGTTCAAATTGCGGATGTTCCACAAGATCTTCAAAAAAGTTATGTATTGCCACATGATAAAAACAAATTTTCTATTGATTTTCACAGTAATGGTTTCCAGTCTGCAGATCATACGGTTTATGATTACCGCTTATTGGGATATGATGACAGTTGGAAGTCGCTTACCAATGGTGTAGGAAATGTTGTGTATAATAGTTTGCCTACTGGCGATTTTATCTTTGAAGTTGCTGCAAAAAATGCGATTGACGACGATCGTGGCGATCTCATTCAGGTGCCTTTTGCGGTTGCCTTGCCCTTTTGGAAACAAAGTTGGTTTCTGCTTATCTTCTATTTAAGTGGTTTACTTGTAAGCGTCTGGTTGGTGTGGCGTAGAGTTCGCTTTCGCGAAAGCGCAAAAAACACTCAACTCAGGGAACTGGCTGTAGAAAAACAAATAACAGATTTAAAGTTGGAGAATTTACGGACTCAAATGAATCCGCATTTTATTTTCAATGCCCTCAATTCAATTCAAGAATACATCGTATTGAACAGGAAGGAGGAAGCGAGTGATTATTTGGGCAAATTTGCCGATTTGATTCGCACCTATTTGGACCATAGTTCGCGCGGTTTTATCACCGTCGCAGAAGAAAGAGATTGTTTAGATATGTATCTTGATTTGGAAAAGTTACGCTTTGAAGAAAAATTAAAATACACCATTGACACCAGTAAACTGAGCAGTCCAGAACGATATAAAATCCCTACAATGTTAGTACAACCTTATGTAGAAAATGCCATTAAACACGGATTGTTGCATAAGAAAGAGAATCGTGAGTTACATGTTTCTTTCAAAAGAAGTTCAGATGATTCAAATAAAATCACTTGTGTGATCCGCGATAATGGGATTGGGCGAGTAAAGGCCAAGGCCTTAAAAGAAAAGCGAGAAAAAATACATAAGGCTTTTGCGACTAAGGCCACAAAATTACGGTTAGACCTTATTAATAAGAATGTACCTCAAGCAGTAGGTGTGCGTTTTCAAGATCTTATAGATGAAAACGGACAGGCGATGGGTACCAAAGTGATATTAACCATTCCATATACCCTACAAAGCTAATGATCGCAATAATTATTGATGACGAGCCTAAAGCACGTAACGTTTTGCGTGTTTTATTAGAAGAGAATTGTCCTGAAGTAAGTACTATATTTGAGGCAGAAGACTTATTGAGTGGGGTAGCCCTCATCAAAAAAGAAAAACCGCAAATGGTTTTCTTAGACATTGAAATGCCCGAGCATTCAGGCTTGGAGATCGTTAATTTTATCAATAAGGAGTCTTTTGAGTTTGAAATCATTTTCACAACAGCTTATAGTGAGTATGCGATAAAAGCATTTCAACTGGCGGCTATTGATTATATTTTGAAACCAGTGCGACCCTCTCAGGTAAAACAAGCGGTAGATAGAGCAATTCAATTTATAGGAAAATCCAATATTAACTTGAAGTTGGATGCTCTTCAGCAAGGAATGCAATCGGCATCTTTTAAGAAAATTGCCTTGCCCATTGCCGATGGAATTCGGTTTGTGTCTCTCGATGATCTTATCATTTTAGAAGCAGACGGGATGTATACCAAGATCACGATGAGGGATGAAACAACCACAATTATAAGTAAGCCCCTAAAGCATTTTGCCGATTTGCTGGAGTCTTATCCTGCTTTTTATAAACCTCACCGTTCATACCTGATACATCTTAAATATATCAAGCAGTATGTTAAGTCAGATGGTGGCTATGTAATTATGGATACGGGTCATTCTGTTTCTATTGCCAAGGATAAAAGAGACGAGTTTTTAAAAATCATGTCTAGATTATAGTCTTATTATGCACCCTTTAGAAGTTCAAATGAGTGTTTCAGCAATTGAAGTCATTTTCTTACGACATAAAAGTGCATCTTTCATTAGTGTTAAAAGTTAAGGTATTTTGAGTTACACCTTACGATTATTGAGTTTGAAACTGTCGGGAAACAGTTTCATAAATATTATTAGATAGTAAACTTAATCGTTTTTTATCGAAAATTTAGTGGAAAAAAAACCGAAATTGCTTTTAGCATTTTCGGTTTTTTCGTTTTCACTTCTCTCCTAATCCCTTCCTTAGTGTTCTTGCTATAGTACTCCATAGAGCTGTGAACCTTGCTATAAGCCTTCATAACAAGAAACTAAGTATATAAATGCATAAAGCGTTTGTTTAGCTCTATAGTGCATTTTTAGTAAAGTGGAATCCTTCAAGTCGATACCTTATTTCCAAAACAAAAAAAGGGCTGTTTTCATGTTTGAAAACAGCCCTTTTTAATAAATATTAAAAACTGATATTAGAACCTATAGTTTAATGATAGGTTGAACATAGTTCCTAGTTGGCTAAAGTGATACCCATCATATGTCATTTGTGAATAACGTTGATTAAAGGTAATTAAGTTAGATTGGTTTTGAACTTCAGCTGGGTTTGCAAGTAAAGCGTCTCCTGCTGCGTTTTCTGATTTAAACTCCCATTCTGGCAATACATTCAACAAGTTGTTCATGTTAAGTGCCAATGTAAGTTTTTCAGTTGCGTTCCAAGTAATACCTAAATCAGTAACAATTTTAGGAATAAACTCAGTTCTTAAATCAGTACTCAATCCTTGTTGTCTGAACGTCGTCTTGCCGAAGTAAGTGTTGTTTAAGTTAAAGTTGAATTTACCAATATCATAAGAACCACCTAAAATCCATTTTGTTTTAGGACGTGACGTAAAGAACAATGCTTCTTGTGTTTGATTTACAACAGACTGTCCAGAATTAGCTACAAGCTCAGGATTCTTTACAGCTCCATTTCTTTCGTTTACAAAAGTGTAATTTCCAGAAAGGTTAAGGTCTAAACTTCCCTTTCCAAGAGCAATATTTCTTTTGCTCAATACTACATCCAAACCAGAAGTTTTAGTGTCAATACCATTAACAAAGAAACTTACATCAGATAAGTTGTTATCATTTAGTACTTGATCTAAGGCCGTATTACCAGCATCAGTTCCACCAATTTCTGTACTTAAGATAATTCTATCATCCACATTAATTGAATAGTAATCTAAGGTGAAGCTAAAGCTACCAGGAAGCTTTCCTCCTAAACCTACAGTGAAGTTTTGAGAAGTTTCAGCATCTAATTCTGGAATACCTAAAAGTTTTGCTTGAGTAGATACATTATTAATTAATCCACCAACTTGAATACCTTGTCCAGGAATAAAAGAATACTGCGCTTTTTGCGTAAATATTTGGTGTAATGTAGGTGCTCTAAATCCTGAAGATACAGAACCTCTTAAAGTAAACTGTTCGTTTAATTTATAACGAGAACTCATCTTGTAAACAAATGTGTTTCCAAAGTCAGAGTAGTTCTCTGTTCTAATAGTACCACTTAATAAAAATGCTTCAGACACATCATAATCTAGAGAGAAGTACCCTCCAAAGTTATAACGATTAAATTTTCCAGAGTTTTCTGGGCTATTTCCAGCAAATGAATCAGCTCCCCCACCATCATACGATGCAAGTTCACCTTCAATTACTTCAAAAGTCTCATTTCTAAACTCAGCTCCAACACCAATACTAACCTTATCAGAAAGTACTTTAGAGATATCAATGTTTCCTAAGTTGTGTGTGAATTTAGTTCCACCCGGATCAAATGACTGCTGACTGTTTTCTCTGTATAATTGAGAACCTTCAGTAATCTCACCATCATCTACAGATCCATTGTTGTTTTCATCTACCCATGTTGATGGAGATAAAACTACATTTCTGTTATGAGATTGATTTACTTTATACGTTTGAGTGTTTCCCCCAGTAGTGTAACTAGCATCGATATTCCAATCGTTGATTTTTGTTCTTACACCAATAGTTCCGTTGTAGTCATTAAGTAATCCTTCAAAAGTTGGAACATAACCATCGTACCCACCTGCATTATTAGGATTGTTTCCAGGGAAAAAATCTGCTAAGTAAGGAAAGTCTTCTACTGTTCTCCAATATGGAGTTCTGTAATTTGCAAAACTGTTTACCTTCTTATAAACATAAGCAGCATTGTAATAAAGCTCAGTGTTTTCTCCTAATCCGTATTCACCGTTTACTAAAAACTTAGAAGCAGCAGTTTCTGGAGAACCATTAATGTTACCTGCATCTGGACGACGATTTAAGAACTCTTGAACATCAGCGATGTCTGCTCCAAAATCACCAGCTTCACCAGCTGCGTTAACAGTTCCTGGTCTGTTTGCTAGATTTTGCTTAGAAAAATCTACTGTATAGTTGATGAAACCATTGTCATCTCCTACAGATACACCGTTATTAATGCTAATTCCAGTAGATTCACCATCACCTTCACTTGTGATACCTGATCTAAAAGTTACTGAACCTTTATTAACATCATCTTTTAATACAATATTCATTACTCCAGCAATTGCATCAGATCCATATTGTGCAGATGCACCGTCTCTAAGGATTTCAACACGCTCTATTGCATCTGTTGGGATGGCAGAAATATCTGCACCAGTTTCACCACGACCTGGGGAGGTTTGAGTGTACAATAATGCACTTAAGTTTTTACGTTTACCATTAATTAATATTAATGTTCTACTTGGCCCCATATTTCTAATTTCATATGGATCCAATAAAGATGTCGCGTCATTTACCGGTGTTTGTACCGTGTTAAATGAAGGGATACGGTATTGTAACGCTTTGTCAAAAGTTACTTGACCCGTTGAAGCGATAGACTCTGCAGATAATACATCTACTGGTAAAGGAGTATCAATACTACTTCTAGGTGCAGTTCTACTTCCTACTACTACTACTACAACATCAAGGCTTTCACCATCTAATAAGGTAACGTTGATTGATGAACGACCGTTTACTTTTTTAGTAACAGTAGTAAATCCTACATAACTAAATACAAGACTAGCTCCTGCTGTCACGTCAATAGTATAGTTTCCATCAAAATCTGTAGTACTACCATTGCTGGTTCCTTTTTCAATGACATTTACTCCTGGGAGTGCGATACCACTGTTGTCTACTACTTTTCCAGTCACTGTTGATTGAGCAAATACACTAAAGCTAGCGCATAGCATTAACAGTAATAAGGTAATTTTCTTCATAATTGAGAGATTTTTTTAATTTCTGTAAATGTGGTGTTTTGTTAAAAAATTAACATATTGATTGAATTATTTTCAATTATTAAAGACTATCGTAAATATTTCGACTGTTAAATTATTATAATTGTCAATATTTTTAAAAACAAGGAGGCTGTTAGCTCCTTCTAACATTAGTCTCGTGCTTTCTAAGGAGCAATAGTTTTCTCCATGAATATGTGGAATATGTCAGCATTTCATTATAAAGGCTTACTTCTTGTTAAACTGCCTTTAATTATTTTATAAGCACGTATCATTTCCGTACTTTCAAGGCACTAAAACTGAAAACCAAATGAAAGTATCTTTATTCCTTCTATCGGGATTAATGGTCTGCGCTTTCGCGAAAGCGCAACAACCCGCAACTCCCGCCTCTCAAATCAATCTAGCCACCGCACAAAAAGAAGCCCTCAGTCAAAGTTCGCTTGTTAAAAATGTCCCTTTCAAAAATATTGGACCTAGTATTATGAGTGGCCGCGTGGTAGATCTAGATGTCAACCCAGACAAGCCCTCAGAATTTTATGTGGGTTATGCCAGTGGCGGACTCTGGTACACTAACAACAATGGGACTACTTTTGAGCCTGTCATGGATAATAGTCCTACACAAAATGTAGGGGAAGTTACCGTAGACTGGAAAAGTGGTACTATTTGGGTAGGTACTGGTGAAAATAATGCGTCAAGATCAAGTTACGCCGGTATCGGACTCTTGAAATCTACAGACAAAGGTCAAACATGGAAAAACATGGGGTTGACAGACTCACATCATATTGGTCGGATTTTGATCAATCCTGCCAATGCAAATGAAGTGGTAGTTGGTGCCGTTGGACATCTATATTCTAACAATGATGAACGCGGAGTGTATAAGACTAAAGATGGCGGAAATACATGGACAAGAACGCTCTTTGTAAATACAGAGAGTGGTATAATAGATATTGATAGAGACCCCAATAACTTTAATTTAATGTATGCTTCGGCCTGGGATAAGGATCGTAAAGCCTGGAATTTTGAAGGTAGCGGTAGTGGTTCTGGTGTTTACAAATCTACAGACGGCGGTGATAGCTGGACAAAATTAAACGGATTTCCTTCAGGGGAGGGCGTAGGACGTATCGGACTAGCAGTCTTTGATGCAAATACCGTCTATGCGGTACATGATAGTCAATTTCGTCGCAAGGCAGACGGCCCTAAACGTTCTGACTCTGATGCTTTAACAAAAGATGATTTTAAAAGCATGTCCAAAGAAGCTTTGCTAGCGTTGGACTCTAAAAAGTTAAACACCTTCCTTAAGCAAAATGGCTTCCAAGAAAAATATCGTGCAGAAAATGTAAAATCAATGGTACGTCAAGGTACCGTTAAACCAGTTGATCTCGCAAAGTATCTCGAAACTGCAAATTCGCAATTATTTGATACGCCGGTAACAGGGGCAGAGGTTTATCGCTCTGACGATGCAGGAAAAACGTGGAAGAAAACCCATGAAGGATATATCGAAGATGTGTATTATAGTTATGGATATTATTTTGGTGAGATTAATGTAAATCCGCAAGATGCTAGTGATATCTATATATATGGAGTACCTATTATCAAGTCGAAAGATGGTGGTAAGACCTTTGAAAATATAAGTGCTGCCAATGTACATTCAGATCACCATGCATTATGGATCAATCCAGCAGATGAAAAACATCTGATTAATGGGAATGATGGAGGAGTGAATATCACCTACGATGATGGAGCAAATTGGATTAAAGCTAATGACCCTTCAGTAGGACAGTTTTATTCGATTCAAGTGGATAATGAGGTTCCTTATAATGTATATGGCGGACTCCAAGATAACGGAGTATGGGTAGGATCTCATACGGCACAAGAAAATAAAAGATGGCAGCAATCGGGTCAATACCCATGGGAAAGCATCATGGGTGGAGATGGAATGCAAGTGCAAGTTGATAACCGCGATGCCAATGTGGTCTATACAGGATTTCAGTTTGGAAATTACTTTCGTATCAATAGAGAGACAGAAGATATACAGCGCTTTGATATCAAGCATGAATTAGGGGAAAGCCCATATCGCTTTAACTGGCAAACACCTATTTTATTAAGTTCTCACAACCAAGACATCCTGTACTTAGGAGGTAACAAATTGATGCGTTCTATGAACCAAGGTAATTCTTGGGAAGCGATAAGTCCTGATTTGACTCATGGCGGTAAAGATGGAAATGTGGCTTATGGAACTTTAGCTACCATTAGTGAATCGCCTTTTCAGTTTGGCCTTATTTACACGGGAAGTGATGATGGGAAAATTCAAGTTACTAAAGACGGCGGTGCCAATTGGACAGATGTTTCGGGACAGTTACCTAAGGATTTATGGGTATCTCGAGTTGTGGCCTCTGAGCACAAGAAGGAGCGTGTCTACGCGACCTTAAATGGATACCGTTGGGATGATTTTAAAGTGTATGTATATGTCTCAGAAAATTATGGTCAGACCTGGAAAGATATCTCAGGCAACATTCCGATGTCTCCGGTGAATGTATTGGTTGAAGATCCAAAAAAAGAAAATATCATTTATGTAGGAACAGATAATGGGGCTTATGTTAGTTTGAATGGTGGGGGTGAGTATCACGCTTTCGCGAAAGGGCTTCCAGCCGTAGCCGTTCATGATATAAAAATTCAGAAAAGAGAAAACCACCTCTTGCTAGGAACGCATGGTCGTAGTATCTATTTGACAGATCTTTCGGCGATTCAAGCTTTAGATATCACTAAAAATCTGCAGCTTTTTGAAGTGTCATCTATTCGATATTCTCCACGCTGGGGAAATAGCTTTAGCATGTGGAGAGATCCATTTGAGCCTAAGGTTGAAGTTCAATATTTTAGTAGCTATGCAGGAAAATTTTCATTGGTAGTTAAAAATGAAGAGGGGAAAGAATTGCAAAGTATCGCCCTTATGCCACAGACAGGTATAAATACGGTTGATTATGACCTTAGTATTTCTGAAAAAGGAAAGAAAATTCTTGAGAAGGCAAATTCTGAACTCAATATCTCGAAGCAAAAAAATGGCAAGTACTACCTCCCTAAAGGGAAATATACGCTCGAACTTCAAAATGCTGGAATAACTACTAGCACTGTCTTAGAGGTGAAGTAATACAACAGTTACATAAAATTGAAACCGATATTGTCTGAATGCAGTATCGGTTTTTTTTATAACGAAATTGAAATTGAAGTATTCGCTCTTTAACTATAATCTAAATGAAACTCTCCCTTTGAAGGGAGATGCCCAGAGGGCAGAAGTATGTTTTTGAGTTTTTGACATTGGAACTTTGAATCTTGAATCTTGAATCTTGAATTTGTCCCACTTCCAACCCCAATCCTTTCCTAAAAACCCTTTTTGTAATAAGCGTCGTGATGTACTCATTCCTGGAGGAGAACCTGCAAGCGCAGGAAGATCTTATACCGCTGCCGATTATGAATCGATGAGCTATGAAGAGGTTGCTTCTTTATTCCATATCAAAGATTGATTGAACAAAATTGTTTCTAATAAAAAAACCTTCACACTTCGGTGCTGGAGGATTTGTGTTTGATATTATTAGGGATTTTTAACATTTCATTGTTATTCGAAGTCAACTAACACAGTTACCTTGTTTTCTTTTTAAGTGTACTAAACGTATCCCTCAGGCGTTTAAAGTGACTATTCATCAATCAGCCAACTATGCCAAAATCAATCCTTATCATTATTTGGATGCTCTTCTTGAGTGCTTTAAATGCCCAAACCAGTACTTCGGATTTAAAAGTTTTTCTCGATTGCCGCTCATGCGATCAAACCTATATCAAACAAAATCTTGATAATGTAGAGTTTGTGCGGGATCAGAATTTTGCAGATGTTCATTTGTTTTTTAGAACTCAGCGCAATGGCAATGGAGGGAGAAAATATGATGTTGAGTTTAATGGCAAGAATGAATTTGACGGAGTAGACGATCTCATTACATTTTCGACGAACACAGACATGACAAATGATGCTGTTAGAAATGAAATTCTTAGATATCTCAAACTAGGTTTAGTGCGGTACTGGTTAAAAAAAGGGACGATTGAAAATGTCACTGTTACTGTTACCTCTGCTGTCAATGATGTTGAAAAGGAAGTCATTGATCCATGGAATTATTGGGTATTTCGATTGGGGGCAAATGGGTTCTTCAGAGGGCAGGAAGCGAGTAAGTTTAGTAATTTTCGTTTCAATGTTTCTGCACGAAGAGTAACCGATAAAAACAAGTTTAATATCAATGCTAATTTTAGTGAAAACAAATCCACTTTTACATTTGATGGTGATGACATTATCGCTGTAAATAATGGAAGATTCCTCAATGTCAATGATGTGATTAGTATAACCGATCATTGGTCTGCAGGGGCATTCGCTTCCTTGGGATCATCTACTTTTAGTAATAGAGATTTCTTCTGGGTTTTTAAACCCGCTATTGAGTATAACTTCTTTTCATATGAAGAATCGGCAAAAAAGCAATTGACTTTAGGCTATAGAGTAGGTAGTGTTAATAATACCTATATAGAGCGCACAGTTTTTGGGAAGGATAAAGAATCCTTATGGGAACACAACCTCAGTCTAGGTGGAAGAATGAATCAGAAATGGGGCAATTTATATGCTCAAGCCTCCGTGGATCAGTTTTTAAATGATACACAATTGTACTCTTTAGATTTTGGCGTTGGAGTTAGTATTCGCTTGTTTAAAGGATTCAATTTCAATGTGGATGGAAATTATGAGATTATTCGTAACCAGATCAATTTACCCGCAGGCGATGTATCTCTTGAAGAGTTGCTTTTGCAGCAACAACAATTACAATCTGGCTATAATTACTTTGTGAGTGTTGGGTTTAGTTATTCTTTTGGTTCAATCTACAATTCAATTGTTAATCCGCGATTTAATTTTTAAAATGAAAAACGCCTTTTTCTATTTCAATGATGCACTTTGAATAAAGGCATGTGTTTAAATAATCAAGCAAATTCTAATGTGGTATTAAGCACATATTAAAAATTGATGTTGGTGTTATTAAGTGCGCTTTCGCGAAAGCGCTACCCACAAGATCCTCCTCTTGCTTATATTCATTCTAAATAGATGGAATGAAAGTGGATAAAGTTTGTCAAAAAAACGTTTGCGCCGTATTTTTGTTTTGATTATACCAAACCAAAAAACTAAATGAGCGGATTATTAAAATCTTCGATAGGTAGAAAAGTTGCTATGGCACTTTCAGGCCTTTTTCTCGTTATCTTCTTAACACAACACTTTGTCATTAATTTATCTTCTGTGATTTCGCCAGACACTTTCAATAGCTGGTCACATTTTATGGGGACCAATGGCTTGGTGCAATTTGCGCTGCAGCCAGTGCTAATCTTTGGAGTGTGTTTTCACTTCATAATGGGGATTGTACTTGAAATACAAAATAGAAAAGCGAGACCAATTAAGTATGTTAACTTTAAAGGAGGTGCTGCGGCACCATGGACTTCGCGTAATATGATCCTTTCGGGATTAGTTATCCTTGCATTTTTAGGATTGCACTTTTATGATTTCTGGATTCCAGAGATGGTTCATAAATATGTAGATTTTGCTCCAGAAGATCCTACAAGATATTACGAAGAGACGGTTCATAAATTTGAAAATCATGTCCGTGTAATCCTCTATGTGATTTCCTTTATACTTTTAGCTTTGCACTTGTGGCACGGCTTTGCTTCTTCCTTCCAATCGGTTGGATTTAATAATAAGTACTCAAAAGCGCTCAAAGGAGTTACCAAAGTGTGGGCGATTGCTATACCTGCGGGATTCATTTTCATCGCGTTGTATCATCACTTTAATTACCTCATCGACTAAAAAGATCAGCTATGGCATTAGATTCTAAAATACCTCAAGGACCACTAGCCGATCAGTGGACGAACTATAAAAATAAAATTGACCTTGTAAACCCGGCAAACAAACGTCAACTCGACGTGATTGTTGTTGGGACTGGGCTAGCTGGAGGTTCTGCCGCAGCAACTTTAGCCGAGTTAGGTTATAACGTAAAAGCTTTTTGCTTTCAGGATTCTCCAAGACGTGCGCACTCTATTGCAGCACAAGGGGGAATCAACGCAGCAAAAAACTACCAAGGAGATGGAGATTCTACCTACCGTCTTTTTTATGATACCGTAAAAGGAGGAGATTACCGTAGCCGTGAGTCTAATGTGTATCGACTTGCTGAGGTGTCTACAAATATTATCGATCAGTGTGTCGCTCAAGGAGTGCCTTTTGCACGTGAATATGGAGGATTATTAGATAATCGCTCGTTTGGAGGGGTATTAGTAAGTCGTACATTCTACGCCAAAGGACAAACAGGACAACAATTACTGCTTGGAGCTTATTCTGCAATGAACCGTCAGATAGGCCGTGGTAAAATTAAAATGTACAACCGTCACGAAATGTTAGACGTTGTAAAAGTAGATGGGAAAGCTCGTGGAATTATTACACGAAACCTAGTTACTGGTGAAATTGAACGCCACTCTGCACATGCCGTTGTATTAGGAACAGGAGGTTACGGAAACGTATTTTACCTCTCAACGAATGCCATGGGGTCTAATGTGACTGCAGCATGGAAAGCACACAAACGTGGCGCTTACTTTGCAAATCCATGTTATACACAAATTCACCCAACCTGTATTCCAGTATCTGGAGATCATCAGTCTAAACTAACCTTGATGTCTGAGTCATTACGTAATGATGGACGTATTTGGGTGCCAGCTAAGAAAGAAGATTCTCAAGCGATCCGTGAAGGACGATTAAAGCCAACAGATCTTAAAGAAGAGGATCGTGATTATTACTTGGAGCGTCGCTATCCAGCTTTTGGAAACCTCGTGCCTCGTGATGTTGCATCCCGTGCCGCTAAAGAGCGTTGCGATGCTGGTTTTGGAGTCAATAAAACTGGAGAAGCTGTATATCTTGATTTTGCCAGCGCAATCCAACGTTATGGAAAGGAACAAGCATATGTGCAACATAAAGATGCAAATGATGCTGCTGTAGTTAACGAACTAGGAACAGAGGTGGTACGTAATAAATACGGAAACCTATTTCAGATGTATGAGAAAATCGTAGATCAAAATCCATATAAAACCCCAATGATGATTTACCCAGCGGTACATTATACGATGGGCGGACTATGGGTAGATTATAACTTACAAACCAATGTAGAAGGTTTATATGCGATTGGAGAGGCAAACTTCTCAGATCACGGTGCCAACCGCTTAGGAGCTTCTGCACTAATGCAAGGTTTGGCAGATGGATACTTCATTTTGCCATACACTATAGGAGATTATCTAGCACAAGATATTCGTACAGGGCCAATTTCGACAGATTCACCTGAATTTGAAGAAGCAGAGCAAAACGTGCGCAAGCAGGTGGATGCGCTTATCAATAACAATGGATCCAAGACAGTGGATTATTTCCACAAAAAGCTCGGGAAGATTATGTGGAATAAATGTGGAATGTCTCGTAACGCGACAGATTTACAAAGCGCTATAGAAGAAATAGCAGTTTTACGTGATGAATTTTATAAAGATGTACGTGTTCCTGGAACGCAAAACGAGTTTAATGAAGAGCTTGCTAAAGCATTAAGAGTTGCAGATTTCCTTGAATTAGGAGAGTTGTTTGCAAAGGATGCGCTTACGCGAAATGAATCTGCAGGAGGACACTTCCGTGAAGAGTCTGTAGAACTTGATGGCCCTCAAAAAGGAGAAGCAAAGAGAGATGATGAAAATTTCACTTTCGTTTCTGCATGGGAATACAAAGGAGCCCCTAAAGATGCAGTTTTGCATAAGGAAGAGCTCGTTTATGAGAATATTGAATTGAAACAAAGAAGCTATAAATAAGAGAGATATATGAAACTAACGTTGAAAATTTGGCGTCAAAAGAACGCACAAGCTAAAGGACAATTGGTGACATACCCTATCGATGGTATTGATGGAGATATGTCTTTCTTAGAAATGATGGACGTGCTCAATAATGAGCTCATTAATAATGGAGATGAACCTGTGGTTTTTGATCACGATTGCCGTGAAGGAATTTGTGGTTCTTGTTCTATGTTTATTAATGGAGAAGCGCATGGGCCAGATCGTTTAGTTACGACTTGCCAACTGCATATGCGGAAGTTTAAAGATGGAGAGACTATTACTATTGAGCCTTTCCGTGCCGCTGGATTTCCTGTCATTAAGGATTTGATGGTGGATCGTTCTTCTTTTGATCGTATTCAGCATGCAGGAGGATTTATTTCGGTAAATACTTCTGGTAATACACAAGATGCTAACGCGATTCCTATTGAAAAGGCAAATGCAGACGACGCATTTGCAGCAGCAACTTGTATTGGTTGTGGTGCCTGTGTAGCGAGTTGTAAAAACTCAAGTGCAATGCTTTTTGTTTCGGCAAAGGTGAGTCAGTTTGCATTGTTGCCGCAAGGACAAGTAGAAGCGACAGATCGTGTTTTAAATATGGTTAATCAAATGGATGAAGAAGGCTTCGGAAATTGTACAAACACTGGCGCCTGTGAAGTAGAATGCCCAAAAGGAATTTCTCTTGAAAATATCGCCCGAATGAATCGTGAATATTTAGCAGCTACTTTAAAAGGCTAACAAAATTTTCGTGAAGACGGAAATCGTATACATTTAAAATCTCAAATACCAGTTTATGGTGTTTGAGATTTTTTTTATGCCTAAAATTTGGTGTTTTTTGGCTTTCGCCAAATTGCTACAAAGAAAATACCCGTCAAAAATTCCTAATTCATATTTTTTTTACATCATTTTAGGGACTTATTAGCTTCCAAATAATGTTATCAAAACGTTATTAGTTTTCGTTGCTAGCAAGTGTGAATCACCTTGTTAAGCGACTTTTGAACGAAAAAAATTGAAGTGTTGATAACCTTTTTTTTTAGGCTACAATATACTGTTAATCAGTGATATAGGTAAGTTTGTTGATTTATGGCTTTGAGAGAGCGGAATTATTCCGTGTTGAAAACTTTGTGGATAACCATAGGCAGTTTGGACGTCCCTAGGGTTCTTTTTTAGTGATATTTGTTAGTCCCTAGTGGAATGAAAAAGAAAACCAAAAAATAAAGATAGGACATGAGCGTAGTAGAGCCAATTTTAGCAGAGAACAAAAACCGATTTGTGATTTTCCCTATTGAACACCATGATCTATGGGAATGGTATAAGAAATCAGAAGCAAGTTTTTGGACAGCTGAAGAAATTGACTTACACCAAGATCTTACAGATTGGACCACTAAGCTCAACGATGATGAACGTTATTTCATCAAACACATCCTTGCCTTTTTTGCCGCATCTGACGGAATCGTAAATGAAAACCTAGCCGAAAACTTCGTCAATGAAGTACAGTATTCTGAAGCTAAGTTTTTCTATGGATTTCAAATCATGATGGAAAATATCCATTCTGAAACCTACTCATTACTCATTGATACCTACGTAAAAGATGAGAAAGAAAAAGACCAATTGTTTAATGCACTTGACAACTTTCCTGCAATTAAAAAGAAAGCAGATTGGGCATTAAAGTGGATCGATAGTCCAAGTTTTGCTGAGCGCTTAATCGCTTTTGCAGCTGTAGAAGGAATTTTCTTCTCTGGAGCTTTCTGTTCGATCTATTGGTTAAAGAAAAGAGGACTGATGCCAGGATTGACTTTTTCAAATGAGTTGATTTCACGTGATGAAGGAGTACACTGTGACTTTGCAGTACACCTACACAATCATCACTTAATTAATAAAGTACCTAAAGAGCGTATCAAAGAGATTATCGTTGATGCCTTAGATATCGAACGTGAATTTATTACAGAATCACTTCCAGCAAGTTTGATTGGGATGAATTCAAACTTGATGACCCAATACTTAGAGTATGTGACCGATCGTCTATTGACGGAGCTCAATTGTGAAAAAGTATATGGTACTGCAAATCCATTTGACTTTATGGATATGATATCACTTCAAGGAAAGACCAATTTCTTTGAAAAGCGTGTTGGGGAATATCAGAAAGCTGGAGTTGCTGTAGATAAAAATGATGATGGCTCTGGGCAGTCAATCAGTTTTGATGCTGCTTTCTAAAACAATGTTATAATCTGCTTACGGCTTAGGGTCTAAAGCAATTTCGCGCAAGCGAATTCATAAGAATTAATCAACCAATTGACGGATGTCGCTAAGGCAGCACTATCCGAATAACCAACTAACCTTGATTCTTAAAAAGTGGGGAAAATACTTTTTGGGGAAGTAAATTTTTAAGTGTATGTATGTAGTAAAAAGAGATGGCCGTCAGGAACCGGTCATGTTTGACAAAATTACCGCAAGGGTAAAGAAATTATGTTACGGATTAAGTGAGTTTGTAGATCCAGTTAAAATCTCGATGCGTGTTATCGAAGGTTTGTACGACGGGGTTACAACTTCTGAACTTGATAATCTGGCAGCAGAAACAGCAGCGTCTATGACCACAAGTCATCCTGACTATGCAAAGCTAGCAGCCCGTATTTCGGTGTCAAACCTACATAAGAATACCAAAAAGTCTTTTAGCGAAGTGATGACGGATCTATATGAATATGTGAATCCGCGCACTAACAAAAAAGCACCAATGGTCGCCGATGAGGTCTATGCAGTAATCATGGAGAATAAAGATGCCATTGATTCCATGATCATCTATAATCGTGATTTTGGTTATGATTATTTCGGTTTTAAAACTCTAGAACGTTCATACCTTCTTAAGATCAATGGTCAAATTGCAGAACGCCCTCAGCATATGTTGATGCGTGTTTCTATAGGGATTCATATGAATGACCTAAAAGCAGCCAAAGAGACCTATGAGTTGATGTCTAAAAAGTATTTTACGCATGCAACCCCTACACTCTTTAATGCTGGCACACCTAAACCTCAAATGTCATCTTGTTTCCTACTCACAATGAAGGATGATAGTATTGAAGGGATTTACGATACACTGAAACAAACAGCTAAAATTTCTCAAAGCGCAGGAGGAATAGGTTTATCTATTCACAATATCCGAGCTAAAGGTTCTTACATTGGAGGTACCAACGGTACGTCTAACGGAATCGTGCCTATGCTTAAAGTATACAACGATACTGCTCGCTACGTAGATCAAGGAGGCGGAAAACGTAAAGGTTCTTTTGCGATTTACATGGAACCATGGCATGCTGATATCTTTGATTTCTTAGATCTAAAGAAAAATCACGGGGCTGAAGAAATGAGAGCTCGTGACCTTTTCTATGCAATGTGGATCTCAGATCTCTTCATGAAAAGAGTACAAGAAGATGGACCTTGGACCCTAATGTGTCCAAACGAATGTCCAAACCTGTACGATGTATACGGAGAGGAGTTTGAAACGATGTACACTAAGTACGAAGAGGAAGGAAAAGGCCGTAGAACCATCAAGGCTCGCGAACTTTGGGAGAAGATCATGGAATCTCAAATTGAGACCGGAACTCCTTATATGTTGTATAAAGACGCAGCAAACCGCAAGTCAAATCAAAAGAATCTTGGAACAATTCGTTCTTCAAACCTCTGTACAGAGATTTTGGAGTACACATCTCCAGATGAAATTGCCGTATGTAACTTGGCGTCCATTGCTTTGCCAATGTTCGTAAAAGACGGTGCTTTTGATCACAAAGAATTATATAACATTACTGTTAGAGCGACCAAGAACTTAAATGTTGTTATTGATCGTAACTACTACCCAGTAAAAGAAGCTGAAAACTCTAATATGCGTCACCGTCCTATTGGACTCGGTGTGCAAGGATTGGCAGATACCTTTATCAAATTGCGTTTGCCATTTACAAGTGATGAAGCGAAAAAATTAAACCAAGAGATTTTTGAAACGCTTTATTTTGCAGCAGTTACCGCTTCTAAAGATTTAGCGATTAAAGAAGGGCCATATTCTACTTTTGAAGGGTCTCCAATTTCTCAAGGAGAATTCCAACACAATCTTTGGAACATAAAAGATGAAGAATTAAGCGGCCGATGGGATTGGGCAGCATTGCGTAAAGAGGTAATGGAACACGGAGTACGTAACTCTTTGTTAGTTGCACCTATGCCAACAGCCTCTACCTCACAAATACTTGGAAACAATGAAGCTTTTGAGCCTTATACTTCTAATATTTATACGCGTCGCGTATTATCTGGAGAGTTCATTGTAGTAAACAAGCATCTTTTAGAAGATCTTGTTGCCTTGAACCTTTGGAATGATGATTTAAAAGCAGCTATCATGCGTGCTAATGGATCTGTACAAGGGATTGATGTTATTCCTCAGGAATTAAAGGATCTGTACAAGACAGTATGGGAATTAAGTATGAAAGATATTATCGATATGTCACGACATAGAGGATACTTTATCGATCAGTCTCAATCACTTAACTTGTTTATGGAAGGGGCCAATTTTGCCAAACTTACTTCTATGCATTTCTATGCATGGCAGAGCGGACTTAAAACAGGGATGTATTACCTGCGTACGAAGTCGGCGGTAGATGCAAAGAAATTTACGCTTTCTGCAGAAAAGAAGGAGGCACCGCAGCCGTCACAGCAGCAAGTTGCCGCAAGAGCAGCACAAATGCTTACGACCCAACAAGCAGCTCCTGCACCACAAGCAGAAACTGAGAAAGTGCCTGATGCAATAGTGCAACACGCACAAGCAGCGGCAGACATGCAAGTGCAAATGACCCTAGATGAACCAGCGGTTCCCTATGAAGCACAACAGGCAAGTATTCAAATGCAATCAACGGCAACATCTGGACAAACCATTAATACGGAGCCTATGACCGCCGATGAAATGAAAGCCATTATTGCACAAGCAAAAGAAGGCCTAGCCGATGATGATTGTGTAATGTGTGGATCTTAAGAATCTATAGAGCAAATTAGGAATTTGCTAATAGTACTATCAAGTGTTAATGCAAGCTCGGCTTTCTAAATATCAGAACTCCGAGCTTTTTTTTGTGCTGTTTTAGGATTTAAATAAGTTGTAGCAAATAGCCTGCGATCGCTCCCCCCAATATCAGCCACATGACATTGGCCTTCCATCTACTGAAGACAAAGAAGGCGCTCAAACCTGCAATGAGCAAAGCACGCCAGTCTAAGATGCTTTCGATACCCATAACGATTAGTACAGCTAGCATAATCGCAACGGCAGCCACATTTACAGTATCCAGAAAATAGCCTAAGATTTTCGATTGGCGCATTTTTGATACATAAGGATTCAAGATCAAAACAAATATAAAGGACGGCAAGAAAATCCCTGTTGTCGCGGCAATAGCTCCCCAAAAGCCGGAGAGTTGATAACCAATAAAGGTCGCTGTTGAAAGCACTGGTCCTGGTGTGAATTGTCCAACTGCGATTGCATCAATAAGCTCTGTGCGTGTTAGCCATCCTTTCGTAACGAGCTCGGCGTCTAAGTAGGCAAAGAGTACATAGCCGCTTCCGTATAAGATGGCGCCTACTTTTAGAAAAGTAAGAAATACTTTGAGTATTGGTGTTTTGGAAAGTAGGCTACCAATTATCAATGGAAATGGAGCCACCACTGGAGCCGATTGCACCTTTGATTTAAGTAGGTAGTAAATCGTTCCAAGGACACCAGCTCCTAACAAGGCAGTAATCTCGTGAACTCCAAGAAAGGCAGCTATTATAACCAAGACGCCAAGGATCGCTAACTCCCATGTCTTAACTGCTTTCTTTCCTAATTTCCATACCGCCGATGCGATGATAGCGAGAACGGCAGGCTTAATCCCAAACAAAAAAGGAGCTACTTCTGGCAGTTCGCCGTATTGCACATATAAATACGCTAGTAAGCCTGTAATAAAAACAGCAGGCACGATAAACGCAAGTCCGGCAACAAAAAGGCCAGCTCTCCCAGCGCGCTCATGACCACAATGCATGGTCATTTCCGTAGAATTGGGTCCTGGGATAAGGTTTGTGGCACCTATGAGGTCCAGAAAATGTTCCCGAGTCATCCACTTTCTTTTGGTGATTATCTCGTCTTCCATCATCGCTATATGCGCCGCAGGGCCTCCAAAGGCAAAGCATCCCAGTCTAAAGAATACCAATGCGACTTCTTTGAGGGAAGAGGAAGGGGTGTTGTTTTGCTTTGGCAAACCTGCCTCGCCGGCAGGCTGGAGCGAATTACTCATATTTACAAATAAATAGATCCGATAGCCATATGACCATCGGATCTAAATTAATTTAATTTTTAGAATTATTTACGATTGACGGTTCTCGTTGGCATACAATTCTAATAAGTTCATAATCTCTTCGATTAGATCTTTAGTTTCTAACAACAAACCAAAATATAAGGTAGTGTTCTTAGGGCTCGATTCTTCAGATCTAGTTCGTTCAATTTGCTTCTCAATTTTAGCAGTAACGATACCGTACAAACTGTCCTTTTGAGTTAATAGTTCGTCAATTTGAGCATAGTTACGCTCCTTAAATGCAAGTTCTGTTGCAGTTAAGAAGGTGTCTAATTTTTGATCGATTTCTTGAAGGTCACGGATCTGGTTAAAACGCAACGGCTTGTGATTATTGTTAACGTGCTTGTAACTAGCCTTGGCTATATATTCAAGAGATTGAGTGATGTCTTCTAAATATCCTAAAATCTGGATATAAAAATTACTTCCTCTTACACTTGTTTCTTCAAGGTTCTTGATGAAATAGAAGATATTACTTCGCAATTCATCAATTTCATTATTGAGTTTTTCTACTCCAGCGCGACTTTTCTTAAGACTTCCTACTTTTCCTTTGGATAATCCTTTCAACACATTAGTGTAGATCTTATTCGTTCTAGAAACGGTTTTTGCGATGTTGTCAGCACTCTCTTCAATAATTCCTTGAATAGTTTGACTTTCTGATTTGCTAAGGTCCATTTCCTCTTTAGTTACATTGCTCGATTCTTTATGAGCAAGGTAGTTGCGAATTAAGAGAGCGGCTGCAATGATTAAGAGTACGGCAACTACACCAAAACGCCCTTCTGGTCCGCCTAAGTGAATTAAAAAGGCAAGAGTTCCTGCAGCACAAAATGCACTAAAAGCAGTAAAGAACCAACCACCTATTACGTTAAGCACACCCGCTACACGGTATACTGCACTTTCTCTACCCCAAGCGCGATCTGCAAGAGAGGTACCCATAGCAACCATAAAAGTTACATAAGTCGTAGAAAGAGGAAGCTTCATTGAGGTTGCAATTGAGATTAAGATACCAGCAACTACTAGGTTGATAGAGGCTCTAATCATATCAAATGCAGGAAGTTCATAACTCTTATTACGTGGTAAATCTATAACAGGCTTCTCAAATTTTGAGTTGATGGTAGCTAGAGTGCCTTTTGGAAGTATAGCGCTAAAAGCATTATTTAAAAGGGAAGTTCCACGTACAACAGCTCGTGAAAGCATGTTAGGTTCAAACTTTTCTTTTCCTTCATCTTGACGAGAAAGCCCAATTTCTGTATCGGCAACGGTTCGCGCTTTTTTCGATGTCCATAAGGTTACCACCATAATACCTCCTGCGATAAACAGGATTAATGGCTCTGCTGGAACTTTTTTGCTAAGGATTTCCATAGAAAAGTCAGCAGCAGGTATTCCAGATACCGACCAAGCTTCGTAAGAGTGCCATGCGGCCATTGGTACACCAATAAAGTTTACAAGATCGTTTCCTGAAAATGCTAAGGCAAGGCTAAAAGTACCGACGGCAATAACAACAAGTAAAACAGTCTTTTTAAATATTTTTTCGAAAGCATAGGAGAACAAAGTCCAAAACACAAAACTCCCTATCATTACATAAATCTCATTCCCTTCAAGAAGGCTTTTGATATTATCGTATTGAGGAGTGCCCTTCAATCCTTTCATGAAAATAAAGTAAGTGATGGACGCAAGCGCAACACCTCCGAAGATCATCCCAAAATTTTTAATTTTTTTCTCGTAGTTAAAAGTGAAAATTAATCGAGATATGTATTGGACAATTGCTCCTACGGTAAAAGCAATCACCACAGATAATAATATTCCGGTGATAATTTCTAGTGCTTTCTCGTGGTTGATATAGGTCCAAATATCAGACATTGATTGTTGGTCATTGGCGGTGATTTTAATAATGGCCATGACAACAGCGGCTCCTAATAAGTTAAATACGATGGATACCGTGGTAGATGTTGGAAGTCCTAAAGTATTAAAGAAGTCTAGCAACAGTATATCTGCAATCATAACGGCCATGAATATGACCATGATCTCTTCAAAGGAAAACTGACCGGGGACAAATATTCCCTTTCGAGCGACCTCCATCAGTCCACCAGAATAGACGGCACCAATAAAAATACCCAGACTGGCAATGATCATAATGGTTCTAAAGCTAATCGCCTTAGATCCAATTGCCGAATTTAAAAAGTTGACTGCGTCGTTACTCACACCCACAACAATATCGAATACAGCTAGTATTACTAGCGCTCCGATCATTAAAACATATAAATTATCCATAAATTAAAGCTTTAAGCATATTACAAAAATGGTATTCTAGGTCCATTCTTACGTTAGGTTAATGTTAACTATTCAATTAAAAATGTACATCAAGTTGTAAACGATACATCCAATTATCACCTTGACTACCTACGGTAGTATAACTCAAATCTGATTGCACCTTTAATTTATGGCCGGCTAGAAATTTCGAAACGCCTAGCGTATATTGATTGGTAACATCAATGCCTACAACATCTTCAAAATTGAGTTGTGTAAATCGACCTGAAAATTCCCAGTTGCTCGGGAACAAATATCCCGCTTGTAAATTTAAAGAGTTTCCTACACCTACAATATCACCAGTGGTTGTTCCATCTGCTTCTACAGCAACTGGAGTATCTGAATCTCGTGAAGCATATTCTCCTTGAAAAGAAAACCCATCGTATTTAAAAATGGCATCTACAAAAACAGTACTGATCGTAGTTTCAAATAGAGATCCATCGCTAAGGAGCATGTAGTTCCCTAAGTTACTTCTTGTTTTTACAGCATCGTCGTTATAGTCATAGGTGAGTCCGATCATCAGTTTAGGAGCCACTTCACGTTTTAAGTCGCTCGACGAATAATCCCCTTTCGATGTGAAGTTCCCTAAAGGTAAAAATTCAACACGACCAGTAAATTGTAGTCCGCCTTCATTTCCTTGTGTCACGTTTCTACCTTCTCCTTGAGAAACGGCAATTTTTTCTCGCATCACAAAATTATTTCCCAAATCAGAAGTGTGACGTAATTGAATACCTGTATCACGGTCAATATTAAAGCGAGAGTTTAACAGGGAACGATCTACAAATTGAAGATTTCCGGAAGAGATCACACGTTCAATGTTTCCAGGTAATTTTGTTTGCCCTACCCATAATTCGAAGTTTTCAGCAAAATTCCACATCACAACAGCATCCAGGATATAGCGAGGGGTATTTCTGGTAAAGGCAGAACCTCCAGAGATATCTCGGTTTGAAAGTCCGAGCTCCATTTTGTATTTAAGTTTAGGACTAAATGCAAATCCGTTAAATTTTAAACGAGCTCTTCGAATCAAAAAGTTATGTTCAACTTCTCCAGCATTACCATTGCCGTTATCAACGTCCCAAGAAGAAGAAGATAAGAATTGCATACGAGGGGCAAATTTCATGCTCCAAGAGCTATCTTTAGCGATAACATTGAAAACGCCTTTTCCAAATTTGGAATCAACAACTTGCTGTGCATTAGACGTAAAAGATAAACAAGTGCAGAAAAGCACGGCTAAAAGAGTAATTTTGAGTTTCATTGTAAAGTATTAGTTTTTGTCGAGTGCAAAGAACTGATACCAGTGTTAAGTTAATGTTAAGTAGAGATTACATTTGAGTCAAAAAAAAAGGGGTTACCTGATGGCAACCCCGCACTTCAAAATCTGGTCGACAAAAACTAATGATAATGAAATGTTCCCTCAAAGATTTGAGAGAAGCCCAAAGATCCACTTAAGCCGTTACTTCTATGTAATCTAAATATTACCGAATCTTTAATTTTCTAGAGGCGATATCTATTATTTTACAGATATATTAAGAATATAAATAGCTATTAATCAGCATTATGTAGTTTTAATGTAAACTTAATGTTACCTAAAGCTTTCTTAATTGTTAGGATTTTATTAATTTAGTACTGTCGACAAACAAAACATATACTATTATGAAAAATGTAATGCTAGCTTTAGTACTTATTTGTGGGTTTGCGACAATCCAAGCACAAGAAGAAATTAAAAATAACTATGTACTCAATGGAGATCTTATTGAGGCTACTTTATACAACAGCGAAGGAACCGTTAGCCAAACTGGGTTTTACACAAAAGAAGGTGTAGTAACTGGGGAATGGGTAAGTTATGACCGTGAAGGGAATAGGACGGCTTTGGCTCAGTATGATCGCGGAGTAAAAGTTGGAAAGTGGTTCTTTTGGAGCGACGATACGTTAAAAGAAGTAGACTATAACAATTCTCAAATAGCTTCAGTAAGTATCTGGAAGAACGAGAATACAAAGGTTGTGAGTAACAAATAGCGTGAAGGTACTTTTTGTACTTCACTTCCCATACACAAAACTAAAAAAGGTCTCCTTATCAAGGAGACCTTTTTATTTGGCATGTTCAATCTATTAATTACGTGTCCAACCTGCGCTCCAAGAGTCATAGTCTGCGCCAGTTCCGTTATCTATTCCTGAGAAAAATGTAGTGTCGTCAAAAGTAGCTCCAGTGTCATTTTTGAGATTTACAGTTACATCATCAAAAGTAATGTCAGTCACTTTGGTGTTACCATTCGTAACACCTTCTCCGGTAAAATTCTCTCCCGCTTCATCATCAAGGTCAAAGCCTTCAGCAAACCCTGAGATCACTACATTGTTCAGTAATGCACGAGTTCCAGCTCTTAGGCGTACAGCCTCATTTTCATTAGAGGATCCATTTCCGTTGATTGTAATATTATTAATCGTTGGGGCAGACCAGAATATTGGGCTTGAGTTGTTTCCTATATCCGTGTTGAAACCGTCTCCTTCGATGCCTTTATCATGAGATTGTCTATGCTCAATATATACATCTGTCAATGTTCCGGTAAAACCTTCAGTCCAATCTACAGAGTCGTCTTGTGCTCCAATTACAGAAACATGTGATGCGTTTACCGTTCCTCCAAAAAATTCAATACCATCATCTTTTCCCTCGAATGCCTGGATGAAATCAATAGTAGTCCCAGTACCTACACCGTAAAAAGAAAACCCATTGTTTTCAGATGAAGCATCTGCAGCACCTCCAGAATATTCTACACGGACATATTTAATGATCCCTGAGTTGTCATCAGCAATGCTACCACCGTATGCCAATCCACCAATTTCAGAGGTAGAAGTAGCATCACCACTTGTAACAGAGTTGATGGGGGCTTTCCCTAATACAATAAGCCCTCCCCAATCACCAGCGTTTGGCGTCGAAGTGTTTGAAGTGAAAACGATTGGACTAGAAGCAGTTCCTTCTGCAGCGATGGTTCCTCCTTGCATTACAGCAACATACACATCAGCACCACTGGTTGCTTTGACAACCACTCCAGGGTTGATGGTTAGGGTACGTCCTTCGGGCACGATAAGTGCACTTGTAAGAAGATATTCGGTTCCAGCAGTGAGTGTAAGATCTTCACTAAGTGATCCTCCAATGGTAAGGTCGGTAGGGTCTACTGGGTCAACAGAGCCATCACCTGATTGGTTGATCGTAATATCTGCGGTGTCGTCGTCTGCACAACCGACAAATAACGTGGCTGCTGCAAAAAGTCCTAAAAGAAATTTGTTTGCTTTCATGAGTTTTGTTTTTTAATTATTCGTTTTTGGATTTGATTAAAATTGATATTTTACTTGGAGACCTAGGTTGAGGCCTCTCTTATAACTTGATAATGCAATGTCGCTTCCTGTTACTTCGCGCACACGTTCGATTGTTGGATTTAATACATTTTTTACGCTCGCATTTATTTCTAGATGTTCACTGAGGATGTTTTTCCAGATAAAATCAAGAGTGGGTACTCCTTTTTCTATAATGTTTCCTAATTGTCCAGATCCCAAAGCGTCAATACGATCTGAGAAATACGAGAATACGAGATTTGCAACAGGTTTGTATTCTCCAAATTCTGGACTATAACTTATATCAGCGTTTAAAAGGAAAGGAGAAGCTCCTTGTAATTGATCTGAGTCTCTGTCAAAAGTGGTAGAGAAAATGCCCTGAGAGCTTTTAAGATCTTGTTTTGTATACGTGTACGTAGCATTAATACCTGCAGAAAGAATACTTTTTTCATCTTCATCGAGCAACAATCCCTTGCGTGCTTCCACTTCAAATCCTAGAACTTCGGCTCTGTCACCTGTTCTGAAGAAGCGTTGGGTCCCTGTGGCATCATTTGCAACAACAAGGTTTACAGGGTCATTGATCGCTTTCGCGAAAGCGCCCACAGAAAATATTTCTCCTCGTTCCATGAACCACTCATATTTGATATCAAGATTGTAAATTCTAGAAAAAGCAGGATCACTCAATAAATCTGGATTCCCTCCGATACGTTGGGTTACATCTTCGTAGACAAATGGTGCCACCTCCTTAAATTCCGGATTTGAAACTGTGCTACTAAAGCTAAATCGAAGGTTTTCATCGTCGGAGAGTGCGTATTTCAGGTTTACACTTGGCAATATGAATACTTCGCTTGCGTCTCTTGTTCCTGGATCTGTAACAGGTAGGTTAATTACGTCATAGGTGATTTCTTGATCAAATAATTCTACCCTAAGGCCTGGAACAATAGTGAGTTTCTCATTGACCGTATAGACTGCATCTGCATAAGCTGCATGTACATCTAGGTTTCCTTCATAGGTGTTTTCAAAACGTCCAGGGAGGTTGGTGTTTCCTAAACCACTTGCAGGGTCGAGCGCATTAAATACAACCGTATTGAAAACTGTTCCTATATTTTGTGGTGAGAAAACGTCGTTTAGATTAGTTACATCACCAACCTCAGTATTGGGTTGAATAAAGTCATATCCATAACGGATGTTTTCAAAAACACGTTTTTTTGTACGTCCATTATATCCAAAGTTAAAACTTAGACTTTCAGATTGCTCGTAATTAAAGTTGATGCGAGCGTTTAATTCGTCGTCTGTAATGTCTTGGAAGTAACGTTGGTTGTCAAATGCGATATTGCTAAAGAAAGAAGCATTGGTAGTAGGGTCATTATCTAGCTCAAGATCAAAGCGTTCTACAGAAATACGCTTCCGGTCAGGTTGTCGTGCGAGTACTTTGTTATATCCAATACCCCAGTCTAGCTTCAATTTTTCATTAAATCGGTTGGTTCCATTCAATTGATTTACAAAAATCATATCCTGTTCAAACTGTACATTTGACTGATAAAAACCTCTGTCTGTATCTAAAATAGCATCACGATTTGTACCTAATCCCTTCGTACCAAAGTATGACACTTCATCTGTTGCATCATTAATAAATAAAGAGTTGAATTTTATTTTGTTGTCTCCGTTGATGCGGTACACGATGTTTGCCATTGCCGTTGTATTACGGCTATATTCGTAAACCTCTGAGTTGGGGAAACGTTTTTTCTCTACCGTCGTAAAGTCAACGGCAGGTCCTTCTCTAAATTCAAAGTTATTTCCAAAAGAAGCAGTCGCAAAAGCACTCAATTTTGATTCTTCACCAACTTCCCAAGATTTTCCTCCTGCGATACTTCCGTTAAGGCCTGTGGTGTTATCATTTGCAACAGCATCTACCCCGTGAGATAGAATAACTGCATATGGATTGTTCTGATATCTATTATAGAATCCAAAAAAACCACTGCCTTCACTTTTGACAAAGTCACGACCTATTGAATTGGTATTTATAGTGGTTCCAAGGTCTACATCCAAAAAGAATGCTCCTGTATATTCTTTAGCAACAATATTCACGTTCCCCGCAGCAAAGTCTCCATAGAAGTTGGCTGCATATGTTTTGCTTACTCCTACATTCTGGATCACATCCGATGAGAATAGGTTTAGATCCATATTCTTCTTCTCAATATTGTTTGCTGGAAGCGTTAATCCATTATAGGTAGTATTTAAGTAGCGATCTCCTAATCCTCGAACATATACGTTTCCGCCTCCTTCTTGTTTAGAGATTCCAGAAATTTTAGTTACTGCAGCAGCGGCATCACTTACTCCCTTACGAGCGAGTTCTTGTGCCCCTATGCTCTGTTTGATGGTGGTTGCTTTTTTCTGGTCTAGAAGCAAGGCGGCTTCTGTTTCTCTTCGCACGGTCGTCTTGATAATAACTTCATCCAATGCTGCGGCACTTGCTCCCAGATCGGTGTTTATGGTTGTTACCTGATCTGCGATCACAATAACATCGGCAATTGTCTTCGTTTCATATCCTACAAAAGATATTTCCAAAGAATATGTTCCTGCTGCTACATTGTCGATGCTGTAGTTTCCGTCAAAATCGGAGGTGGTCCCTTTGGTGGTTCCTCTTATAATTACACTGGCAAAAGGAAGTGGCTGGTTGCCAATTTCTTTATCGGTAAGTGTTCCAGCAATAGAACCGTTGGTTTGTGCTTGTGTACTTATGGCGCAAAATAAAATTAATAGTAAAATAAACTGTTTCATTTCTTAGGGTAAATTTCTGATGCAAAGATGTGGCGACGATATCGAGAAAGAGTTAAGTGAGTGTTACCGTATGCTTGGGAGTTTTAGGAAGCCGTAACGATTGGGTTAGTTAATCGTTAATTATATTTCTTTCATATTAGGCTAATGTTAAGAGCTAGTCATAAATGTTTGAAATTATGGGTTTTACGATTTTATAAAAATGCGTATATAAATAGAGGTAAGTAGTTCTATTTTGAATACACGGTGCTGTGGTATTAATAGAATACCTTCTTGAATATTTCCGTCATACCACCTATCTTCGATGCTTGCCAAAAACAACAATATGATGGAATGGGAACGTCTTTTGTCACTTAAACGACAAGGGGATACGAATAAGCGATTACGTAAAGAACAAGATGAGACCCGTTTGGGGTTTGAAGTAGATTATGATCGCATTATCTTTTCTTCGGCTTTTAGGAGTCTGCAAGATAAAACACAGGTTATCCCACTTTCAAAAACAGATTTTGTTCACACCCGCCTAACGCATAGTCTCGAAGTAGCAGTTGTAGGCAGATCTTTAGGGAGACAAGTTGGTAAACAAATACTTGAAAAGTATCCACATCTCTCAGAAGTTCACGGCTATCAGTTTAACGACTTTGGGGCTATTGTGGCTGCTGCGGCCCTGGCACATGATATAGGGAATCCTCCGTTCGGACATTCAGGAGAAAAAGCTATCGGAGAATATTTCAAAAGTGGTAATGGAAAGCGCTTTAAGGAGCAATTAACAGCCAAAGAATATCAAGATCTCTGCAGCTTTGAAGGCAACGCAAATGGCTTTAAAATTCTCACAGAGTCACATCCAGGTGCATCGGGAGGATTGCGATTGTCTTATGCGACTTTGGGAGCTTTTATGAAATATCCTAAAGAATCGCTGCCGGTAAAACCTACCAAGCATATAGCTGATAAAAAATTCGGCTTTTTTCAAAGTGAGAAAACCTCCTTTCAAGAAGTAGCTGAAGAATTAGGACTTATTCAGACACGATCTGGAGATGATATTAGTTATTTCCGCCATCCATTGACCTTCTTAGTTGAAGCAGCCGATGATATTTGTTATACCATCATCGACTTTGAAGACGGTATCAACCTCGGACTTATTTCTGAGGAGTATGCTTTGGAATATATGTTGAAGTTAGTACCCTCCATTAATACACAGAAATATTACGAACTCACAACAAAATCGTCTCGAGTGGGTTATTTACGTGCCTTGGCGATTGGAACCTTAATAGATGAAGCTGTCCAGATCTTTATGGATAACGAAGTGGATATTTTGAATGGCGCTTTCGCGAAAGCGCTCCTCGACAAATCTAAGTACGAGGCACAAATTACCGATATCTTAAAAATTAGTATTTCTAATATTTACCAAAGTCAAGAAGTAATTGAAAAGGAAATTGCAGGATACGAAATATTAGCAACCTTGCTCGATGCGCGATGTAATGCGATGAATACAACGCCCTCGCATTACGATGGCTTGATGAAAAAGCTATTTGATGATGTGCCAGTTGATGAAGATGCCTCCGTCTATCAAGAATTGATGGCCATTTGTAATTGCGTATCTGTCATGACAGATAGCAAATCTTTACGAATCTTTCAAAAAATTAAAGGATTAAATGTACTCTAATATTGTATTAGGTAATTAGTTAGCAGAATTCTATAATATTCTTAAAATTATAAATACTTTAGAGCTTTTAAAAAAAACTAACAACAATGAAAAAGAATTACACACTACTAAGCCTATTAGTAATGCTTGCATTTTGCAGTATTTCAAGGGCGCAAGACTATTCTGGAGTGATAAATGCACATCTAGAGGCAAACAAAACCAAATTTGAGGTAAGCTCTCAAGACATCGCCAATCTTAAGGTGTATGATCAAGTATATTCCAAACATAATAAGGTGACACATGTCTATGCCGTGCAAAGACATAATGGAATAGAAGTATACAACGCTATTGCAAATTTTGCCATTAAAAACAATGCAGTTGTACATGTAGGTAATAACATGCAAAAAGACATTAAAACACGTACCAATGGGAGTCAAGCTGCTTTAAATCCTATACAGGCTGCTGCAAAAGCTGCAAATGCTTTGGGATTAGGTGCTGCTAATTTCTCTATTGAGTCTGTAATTTCTTCTCAGGAGTTCTTACTTTCTGATGGTGGAGTATCCTTAGAGAAAGTGCCAGTTAAATTGGTGTATCAACCTCTTGAAAATGAAATTCGTTTGGCTTGGGACCTCAGTATTCACACTTTAGATTCAAAACACTGGTATAGTGTGCGAGTAGATGCAAATACAGGTGAATTACTAGATCAAATTGATTGGGTAACTAGCTGTAGTTTTGATACTCACAATCATGTAGCTCTTAGCAAACAAGCAAATACCTCTACAAAGAATAACACTGTAGCTTTTGGTGTAAAAACGGAAGCTAATGAAAGTGTGGTTTTTGCCGATGAGCAATATAACGTTTATGCGATTCCAGTTGAAAGTCCAGCGCACGGAAATCGTACACTAATTACAGAACCACAAGATCTTGATGCTTCTCCTTATGGATGGCATGATCTCGATGGAGTCGACGGTGCTGAAATGACAATTACTCGCGGTAACAATGTATGGGCTCAAGAAGATCAAAACGGAAATAACGGCAGTGGAGCTTCGCCAGACGGTACAGATGATTTGATTTTTGATTTCGATATTGACCTTACCTTAGAGCCAGAAGATTATGTAGATGCATCAACAACCAACTTGTTCTACTGGAACAATATTATGCATGATGTTTTCTATAAGTACGGTTTTGATGAAGAATCAGGTAATTTCCAGCAAGTAAATTATAGCGGTTTAGGTCTTGGTAATGATTATGTTTTTGCCGATTCTCAAGATGGAAGTGGAACAGATAATGCGACATTTGGAACACCTCCAGAAGGTTCACGTCCAAGAATGTCTATGTTTTTATGGTCTCCCTCTTCAGTGCCAACTTTTGTAGCCAATAGTCCGGCGAGTATCGCTGGGGATTATGGTTTCTCTTCTGCTGGTTTTGGAGATTCTTTTCCAGTAGATGGTTTAACAGGAGATCTTGTTTTAGTTGAAGATGTGGATACAACAGGAGATGTAAACGACGCTTGTGATCCTATAGACAACGCTTCAGACATTGATGGTAACATTGCTGTTATACGTCGCGGTGAGTGTACGTTTGTTATTAAAGTGAAAGCTGCTCAAGATGCAGGAGCCATTGCTGTAATTGTAATAAACAATGTACCAGGACCAATTATTAATTTAGGAGGTACAGATGGTTCAATCACTATACCTTCAGGAATGATGTCTATGGAAGATGGGGAGGCTCTTTTGGCAGCCTTAGCTACCGAAGATGTTAATGTTACTATCTCGGCACCAGTTCCAACAGGAAAAGATGGAAGTTTAGATAACGGTATTATTGCACACGAATACGGACATGGTATTTCAACACGTCTTACAGGTGGATCAAGTAACTCAGGATGTTTGAGTAATGCTGAGCAAATGGGTGAAGGATGGTCTGACTGGTTTGGATTAATGCTTACCATCGAGCCTGGTGATACAGCAGTAGATGTTCGTGGTATAGGAACTTATGCTACAGGTGCACCTATTACATCAAGAGGGATTCGTCCTGCTGCTTACAGTACTGATACGGCAATAAATGCTTTAACTTATGATAGCACAAACGATGCAAGTATTTCTCAGCCACATGGAATAGGTACCGTATGGTCTACCATTCTTTGGGATATGTCTTGGGCCTTGATTGATGAGTTTGGTTACGATACAGATCTTTACAACGGAACAGGTGGTAACAATATCGCCATGCAATTAGTAGTTGACGGTTTGAAACTTCAACCTTGTGGTGTAGGATTCGTTACTGGTCGTGATGCCATTATAGCCGCAATTGATCTCAATGACGATATCATTGATAAAACAGCTGCCAAATGTATGATTTGGGGAGTTTTTGCAGATCGTGGAGTTGGATTTAGCGCTAGTCAAGGAAGTTCAGGAAGTCGCTCAGATCAAGTGGCTGCTTTTGATGTACCTCCCGCAGATGTTCTTAATTGTTCACTTAGTGTTGGTGATGACATTGCAATTAGTCCTTTTAAAGTGTACCCTAACCCATCTAATGGTGAAATCAATATCAATGTAGCGGGCGCTCAAGGAGAAGGAAATGTAAGTATTTTCGATATAAACGGACGCCGCGTGTTTACGCAAAATGTTTCTCTAGAAGGAACAGTTCAAATCCAAGCGCAAAACTTGGCAACAGGTGTTTACATCATGCAAGTTAGAGGAGTGAATGCTTCTCAAACAACCAAGTTGATTATTCAATAGTAGTATAAACCTTATGGTTATTAATGGCGGTGTACCTTTGGGTATATCGCCATTTTGTTTTCCTAATAATAAGGAAATTTTTCAACGTTAAGTAAAATTTATTGTTAGGTATTTAATAGCCTTCGGAATATATTTAATACTAACAATCAGTTGATTATACAGTCGTTGTTGTGTTAATTTAAACGATTATCATTAAAAAGTTAAGAATAATAAATACCTTAGAAGGACTAAAAAAAATCAACTAATATGAACAAAAACTACTACGTGCTTTTCGTTTTCATTTGTGTTTCGGCCTTTAGCAATTTTGGCTGGGCGCAAGATTATTCAGGAATTACAAATGCCTATCTCGAAGCCAATAAAGAAAGCCTCCAAGTTACTTCTGAGGACATAAAAGATCTAAAAGTATACAACCAGGTATACAATCAAAAAAACAAACTCACCCACATTTATGCAGTTCAAACCGTAAATGGCATAGAAGTGTACAACGCTGTTGCGAGTATTGCCATAAAAGATAATGCGGTCTTCTACGTCGGAAATAATATGGAAAAAAATATGCGGGCAAGAGTCAATAGTACCGTAGCAACTTTAAATCCTATGCAAGCTGCATCAAAAGCTGCGAGTGCTTTAGGCTTAGGGACGTCTAATTTTTCAATTGATTTGGTTATTTCTTCTCAGGAATTCCTGCTTTCTGACGGAGGAGTTTCTTTAGAGAAGGTTCCTGTTCAATTGGTATATCAACCAGTGAACAATGAACTCAGATTGGCATGGGATCTCAGTATTCATACACTCGACATGCAACATTGGTATAGTGTGCGTGTTGATGCAAAAACAGGAGCTATTATTGATCAAATGGATTGGATTTTGAGCTGTAGTTTTGAGGCACATGAACACACTATAGTAAAAGGAAAATCTTTAGAAACAAATATTCCTGATACAGTGGCTTTTGGATTTCAAACGACGGTGAATGAAAGCCTAGTTTTTTCAGATTATCAATACAATGTATACGCAATCCCTGTTGAAAGTCCGATACACGGAGGAAGAAGTGTAGTTACTGAACCCCAAGATATAAATGCCTCACCTTTTGGATGGCATGATTTAGATGGTGCTGCAGGAGCCGATGTTACCTATACACGCGGAAATAATGTATGGGCAACAGAAGATCAAAATGGGAATAATGGTAATGGTTTTGCGCCTGACGGAACGGATGATCTTATTTTTGATTTTGATATCGACCTTACCGATGAGCCTGAAGAGTATGTCTCGGCCTCCACGACTAACCTATTTTATATGAATAATATCATGCATGATATATTCTATCAATATGGTTTTGACGAAGCCTCAGGAAATTTCCAATTTCTCAATTATACCGGTGATGGTATAGGGGGAGATTATGTGCAGGCAGATGCGCAAGATGGTAGTGGTACAAATAATGCAACCTTCAGTACTCCAACAGATGGATCGAGACCCAGAATGTCAATGTTTCTATGGACACCTTCTTCAATTGCTTCCTTTGAAGTGAATTCACCCGCAGCTGTTGCAGGAGATTACGGTTTTTCAAATGCCGATTTTGGACCTGTATTTCCAGTTGGTGGTTTATCAGGTGATCTTGTTCTTGTCGAAGATGTTGATACTAGTGGGGATGTAAATGATGCCTGTGATCCTATTGATAATGCTGCTGCACTTGTGGGGAATATAGCCCTAATTAGAGCAGGAGATTGCGCTTTCACTTTGCAAGTAAAGGCAGCACAAGATGCGGGAGCCATCGGAGTGATTATAGTCAATAATCTCGCAACGCCTATTTCAGATGTACCAGGATCAGATGCTACGATTACAATTCCTTCTGGAATGATCGCCTTGACAGAAGGAGAAGCCCTAATAACAGCTTCAATGAGTGAAACGGTAAATGTGACCATTGCCTCTCCCTTACCAACAGGAAAAGACGGTAGTTTAGATAATGTGATTATTGCGCATGAATATGGACATGGCATCTCTATTCGCCTCACGGGTGGTGCAGATAATACAGGCTGTTTAAATAATAGTGAACAAATGGGTGAGGGTTGGTCTGACTGGTTTGGGTTAATGCTAACCATAGAGCCTGGAGATGAGCCAGAGGATTTGAGAGGCATAGGAACATATGCCACTGGAAATCCCGTGACAGCTCAAGGAATTCGTCCGGCTGCTTACAGCACAGATACAGCAGTAAATAGTCTTACCTATGGAGATACCAATAATGATGCAGAAATTTCTCGTCCACATGGAATAGGATCTATTTGGTCGACTATTTTATGGGATATGTCTTGGGCATTGATAGATGAATATGGCTATGACGACAATTTATACACTGGAACTGGTGGTAATAATATAGCAATGCAGCTGGTGGTTGATGGCTTGAAATTACAACCTTGTGGAGTAGGATTTGTCTCAGGACGTGATGCGATTCTTGCTGCTGTAGATATTAATGATCTCATTGTAGATAAAACAGCAGCCAAATGTATGTTATGGGATATTTTTGCAGATAGAGGACTTGGATACAGTGCGAGTCAAGGTAGCCCAGGAAGTAGAATTGATCAGGTAGAAGCTTTTGATGTACCTCCTGCAGATGTTCTTAATTGTTCACTTAGTGTGGGTGATGACATTGCAATTAGTCCTTTTAAAGTGTACCCTAACCCAACTAATGGTGAAATCAATATCAATGTAGCGGACGCTCAAGGAGAAGGAAATGTAAGTATTTTCGATATAAACGGACGCCGCGTGTTTACGCAAAATGTTTCTCTAGAAGGAACAGTTCAAATCCAAGCGCAAAACCTCGCAACTGGTGTTTATATCATGCAGATTAACGGAGCAAACGCTTCTCAAACAACTAAGTTGATTATTCAATAATGATTGGATATTTTGAAGTAAAATTGATAAGCAGCACATCTTTCGGGATGTGCTGCTTTTTTTATGCAGAAATATCTTGAAGGACCTTGGCTATGACCTTTGGTGAAATACCTGCTATTTCTTGCAATTCTTCAGCGGTGCCATGTTCAATAAAAATGTCTGGTACACCCAGTTTTATGAGCGTTCCGTTGTAAGCTTTCCGATCCAATTTGTCAATAGTCTGAAGCGCGTAATCCCCAACGGTAGTTCCTAACCCACCAATGATACTGCCCTCTTCAATCGTGATAATCGTGTAATAACTAGCAAAAATTGTATCTAATAGCTCTGTGTCTATTGGTTTTAAAAATCCAATATCATAGATACTAGCAGAAGAATCTGTTAGCGTTATAGCTTCTTGGGCGTTGTGTAGCATCGTCCCAATGGTAATAATGGCAATGCCACTTCCATGGCGAACACATTGTCCTTTGCCAATTTCTAATTTTTCAAACGGCTTTTTCCAATCTATAACACGACCTCTACCGCGGGGGTATCTAATGGCAATAGGTTGTTTTAAACCTAGCTGTGCCGTGTACATAATGTTGCGCAAAGCAGTTTCACTACTCGGCGCATAGATGATCATATTAGGTATACAATTTAGGTAAGCAAGGTCATACACTCCATGATGGGTTGCGCCATCTTGACCAACAAGTCCTGCTCGATCTAAGCAAAAAATTACAGGAAGCTTCTGTAAGGCAACGTCATGAATGACTTGGTCATAGGCTCTCTGTAAAAATGTTGAATAAACATTACAAAAAACAACAAGGCCATCGGTGGCCATTCCAGCTGCCAAAGTAACCGCATGCTGCTCTGCAATACCTACATCTAAGGCTCTTTTGGGGAAGCGCTCCATCATATATTTGAGCGAACTCCCAGTAGGCATTGCGGGTGTAATACCCATGATGTTGACATTCTGTTCTGCAAGTTCGACAAGCGTATGTCCAAATACATCTTGATATTTAGGAGGCTGTGGTGATGTATTAGTTGGGTTAAGTTCTCCTGTCTCTGCGTTAAATTTACCAGGAGCATGATATTTTACCTGATCTGCTTCTGCCTGAGCTAAACCCTTGCCTTTGGTGGTAATCACATGAAGGAATTTAGGGCCTTCAATATGTTTGATGCGCTCTAGAATCTCTAAAAGTGCGGGTAGATCATGACCATCAACAGGTCCAAAATAATTGAAATTTAAGGCCTCAAAAATATTTTCCTCTCGTGCCGTTCCTTTTTTTACGTTTGTCAAATAACGTTTTAAAGCGCCTACACTTGGATCTATTCCAATGGCATTATCATTGAGGATAACCAGTAGATTGGTATCTGTTACACCAGCGTGATTTAACCCTTCAAAGGCCATTCCACTAGCGATTGAAGCATCCCCAATCACTGCTATATGTTGCCGTTCTCTTAATCCTTTATGTTTGGCTGCGATAGCCATTCCTAATGCTGCAGAAATTGAGGTGCTACTATGGCCAACGCCAAAAGTATCGTACTCGCTTTCTCCTAGCTTTGGAAAACCACTCAATCCCTTCAATCTTCGATTAGTGTCAAACAATTCCCGTCTTCCAGTGAGTATTTTGTGACCATAAGCTTGATGTCCAACATCCCAAACGAGTTTGTCATCGGGAGTATTAAAGATATAGTGTATGGCAATAGTCAATTCTACTACCCCTAGACTTGCTCCTAAATGCCCTTCTTTGGCAGCGACTATATCGATGATAAACCGTCGCAATTGATGGGAAAGGGACTCTAATTGCTTTCGCGACAGCGCACGAAGATCGGCAGGTGAATTGATTTCTTTGAGCAATACTTCAGACATAGTACAAAGGTACGTTTTGAAGCTGTATTTTTGTGTATACCTTGTTTATATGACATTATTAGATCCTTTTGACGACACCTATTTTATGAAGCGAGCCATGCAGGAGGCTGAAGAAGCTTTCGCTCAAGGCGAAATTCCTGTAGGGGCTATCATCGTCGTAAAAAACACCATTATTGCAAGAGCGCATAACCTGACGGAACGATTAAATGATGTCACTGCACATGCTGAAATGCAAGCGATTACCTCAGCCGCTAATTATCTTGGAGGTAAGTATCTAAAGGATTGTACCCTTTATGTTACTTTGGAACCTTGTCAGATGTGTTGTGGCGCACTGTATTGGAGTCAACTAGCACGAGTAGTTTTTGGCGCGACAGATGAAAGGCGAGGGGCTGGAGTGTTAGGGACTCAGTACCATCCAAAAACCAAAATAGAAGGTGGAGTAATGGCCGAGGAAGCAGAAGCTTTGATGAAGCGCTTCTTTGCTGAACGCAGAAAATAGCGCAAAAAAAATGCCCACTTTTCAGCGGGCATAAATCGTAAAAAGATATATCTATATCACTACAGTACACGTACTTGTGCAGCTGTCATTCCTTTTCTTCCTTCTTCTTCTACGTACTCAACTTTGTCTCCTTCGTTGATAGTTTCACCGTTTAGACCTGTAACGTGTACAAAAATGTCCTTACCTGTGTCGTCGTTAGTTATAAAACCATAACCTTTTGACTCATTGAAAAATTTAACTGTTCCTTCCATTGTAAAAAATAAAAATATTAATAAAGAACAAACTTACGTTTTTATTTTTAACATACGATTTTCTTAACGCATTTTTTTCTTTAAGCGACTGGCTGTCAAGAATCTTTACTGTCATTAAAGGCCTTCATTTTCAAGATATTCTCCTCTGTAAGCATGTAGTCTTTTACCTTTTTATCCTTCCAGCGGTGAAAAATGAAGGTTGGCATTACTATAAAGAACAATCCAGCTACACCAAAGCCAACAAATTTATGTCCACGAATTATGGTTTCTGCAGGAATGCTTTTAGTTTGTGAATACCCATAGACCAACAGTCCTGCAAAAATCAGAAATGCGATAATAATGAATATGCGTCTTGCCTTATTCACGTAACGCCAAATTTAATTCTTTCAATTGTGCTTCATCTAGAGGAGCCGGAGCGTCAATCATCACATCACGACCGCTATTGTTCTTAGGGAACGCTATAAAATCACGTATGGTTTCTTGTCCGCCTAATATAGCCACCAATCTATCCAAACCAAATGCCAATCCACCATGCGGAGGAGCGCCGTATTGAAAAGCATCCATTAAGAAGCCAAATTGTGCTTGCGCCTCTTCTGGAGTAAATCCTAAATAATCAAACATTAAAGCTTGAGTAGCTCTATCATGGATTCTAATGGATCCACCGCCAATTTCATTACCGTTCAATACAAGATCATAGGCATTTGCCTTTACAGCACCTGGATCAGTACTCAATAGTTCAATCTGTCCCGGTTTAGGAGAGGTAAATGGGTGGTGCATCGCATGATAGTTACCAGTTTCTTCATCTAATTCCAACAATGGAAAATCGATTACCCATAATGGAGCAAATACTTTTGGATCTCGCAATCCAAGACGTTCAGCCATCTCCATACGCAAAGCACTTAATTGTGCTCGTACTTTATTTGTGTCCCCAGAAAGTATGCAAATAAGATCTCCTGGTTTTGCGCTAGTTACTTCAGCCCATTTTGCTAAGTCTTCCTGATCGTAAAATTTATCTACAGATGATTTGAAGGTTCCATCATCATTTACACGACAATAAACCATCCCTAAAGCACCCACTTGTGGACGTCTTACCCAATCAATTAGTTTATCAATTTCTTTTCGAGTGTAAGAATTTCCACCTGGAACGGCGATTCCTACTACAAGTTCAGCGCTGTTAAATACCTTAAAATCTTTATGTTGCGCTACAGCGTTCAATTCGCCAAACTCCATTCCAAAACGGATATCTGGTTTATCATTGCCATATAAACGCATGGCATCATCGTATAACATCCTAGGGAAATCACCGATGGTTACATTATTCACCTCTTTTAATAAATGACGGGTGAGGCCTTCAAAAATGTTCAAAATATCTTCTTGCTCTACAAAAGCCATTTCGCAGTCAATCTGAGTAAATTCAGGTTGGCGATCGGCACGTAAATCTTCATCACGAAAACACTTTACAATCTGGAAGTATTTATCCATTCCTCCTACCATCAGGAGTTGCTTGAAGGTTTGTGGAGATTGTGGAAGGGCGTAAAATTGTCCGCCATTCATACGAGATGGAACCACAAAATCACGTGCCCCTTCTGGTGTTGATTTTATTAAATATGGAGTTTCAACCTCAATAAATTCTTGATCAGAAAGATATTTGCGAACTTCCATTGCCACTTTGTGACGGAAAATAAGGCTGTTCTTAACGGGATTACGTCGTATATCGAGGTATCTGTATTTCATTCGTACATCCTCTCCACCATCGGTTTCATCTTCAATTGTAAACGGAGGGACCTTTGATTCATTGAGAATCGTAAGTTTATTAACTAAAATCTCAATATCACCTGTTGGCAAATTAGGGTTTTTAGATGAACGCTCTATAACTGTTCCGGTAACCTGAATCACAAACTCACGTCCAAGCATTTTTGCTTGTTCCACCATCTCCTTTGGCGTACGTTCTTCGTCAAAAATTAATTGTGTAATTCCATAGCGATCTCGAAGATCTACCCAGATCATAAAACCTTTATCTCTGGATTTTTGTACCCATCCGGATAGGGTTACTTCTATATTTATATCTGAAACGCGTAATGCTCCGTTGTTATGAGTTCTATACATAATGTCCTCTTAATTTGAAATGCAAAAATAGGCAGTTGCTTCTTCTTTCGACCTATGCAAAGGGATCATTTTTTGTGCTCAAGCACAAAAAATTAGTATGGCACAGGAAATTCAATGTTAGAATGCTCGAAAATGAAGGATTTCTGAAAATATGGAGATGGTAAATTCTTAAGACTCAAATATGAGGTCATCTATTTCTTCATTGCTCACAGCTGCAGTGGCTCCATGTTTACTTGCCACCAAACTACCCAAAGCACAGGCGATTTCTAATGAATCTTCTGGAGTTTCGTTTGAGAGAAGTCCAAAAACAAGGCCAGCTAAAAATGAATCCCCAGCTCCAACAGAATCGGCTACGGTGGTTGGAAAGCCAACTTGCGTATAGATCTTGTCTTTGTGAAGTAACATGGCGCCTTCTGCTCCAAGCGTTACACAGACAGTTTCTGTGTTTGAGGCTTTTGCAATTTCTTTGAGTTCTCCCGCTAGATCATCGGCGCTCAAGTCCATCAGCGTCGTTATGAGCTCCAATTCTTCATCGTTCATTTTGATAAAATGTGCCGCTTCCATTAATGCAATAACAGCGTCGAGTTCATAATGTGGAGAACGAAGGTTAAGGTCAAAAACGTTGTAAGAGGAAGCTTCTAAAAGTTGTTCAAATTCGAGTTGGTTTGCGCTTTCGCGAAAAGCGAGACTGCCAAAAATAAGCGCATCTGCAGCTTTCACCGAAGCCTTTGCTTCTTTTGTAGCCTTAATTGCGTCCCAGGCCGCCTGCTCATTAATCTTATAGGAAGGACTTCCTCCAGCGTCTAAGGTGACAGTCACCTGACCTGTAGGGAGATTATTTGTTTGAATGTTTGTAAGGTCCATTCCCAATGTTTCCAAAGCGGCTTTGGTTTCTGTGCCCAAAGGATCTTCTCCAATGGCAGAAATCATCGATACCTCTGCTCCAAATGAATGGAGTCTGTAGGCTACATTTAAGGGAGCACCTCCCAATCTTTTAGTATCAGGAAATACGTCCCAAAGGACTTCTCCAAAACAGGCTATTTTAATCGTTTTATTCATCTTCAGGTACGAGTTCTTTTTCAAGGGCTTCTAGTGAACGGCCTTTAGTTTCAGGCATTTTTGTAATCGCCCAAATTAATTGCAATACCATCATTCCCGCAAAGAAATAATAGATCACCTGCAAATTGTCTGCAAAGATACCCTCTTTAACACCATCGACCACTTTATTGCTGATGAAAAAGGGAGTTATTAATGTTATAATTGCTGCAAAAACCCAGTGTGTACTCGTGCCCCAAGATTGCCCATAAGCACGTACACGGTTTGGAAATATTTCTGAAATAAATACCCAGATTACCGCTCCTTGACCTATCGCATGTGAGGCTACAAAAAGACAGATAAATGTCAAGAGTAAAGTTGGACTAAGATCCATCTGGAAACATATTCCTACCATGGTTAAACTGAAAATATATCCAATAGAACCTATAATTATTAATTGACGACGTCCTAGCTTGTCTAAAAGGCGCACCCCAATAATTGTAAATACGAGATTGACAATACCAATGGCTATCGAATTAAAAAGGGATTCTGATCCTCCTAATCCTGCAGATTCCAAGATTTCTGGAGCATAATACAGCACAAAGTTTATTCCTGAGAGCTGATTGAAAAATGCGATCATAAAACCGAGCCATAGTACGCGACTGTATTTCTTTTGAAAGAGGTTATCACTGCTTTTGGGCTGATCTAAGTCGGCTTTGATTTCTAATAGCTGTGTTTGTGCTTCGGCAGGAGTGTATATTTTATTCAATACCTCTAGCGCGCCAGCATCATCTTTCTTTTGTAAAACCAGCCACCTTGGACTATTTGGAACTTTTAACACCATTAGTGTATATAAAAGTGCAGGAACGGCTTCTACACCGAGCATCCATCGCCAATCATTGGCGCCATCAAAACCTTTGAGTAGCCAGTTGGATACAAAGGCAATCATGATTCCAAAAACAAGACAGAACTGATAGAGTCCGCCCATTTTACCTCGATTAGTCTTAGTAGTGATCTCAGATATGTAAATAGGGGCCGCTACCGACGAAATACCAACACCAACACCTCCAATAAATCTAAAGAAGGAAAATAAATAAGGATTGGTCGCAAAGGCACTTCCTATAGCAGAGATAAAAAATAGAATCCCTATCCAAAATAAGGTTTTTTTACGACCCAATATTTTTGTTGGAATACCTCCAAGTAAGGATCCAGCAACGGTTCCCCACAGCGCCATACTCATAATGAAAGTACCATGAAACAGAGGTGAGGTAGGCCAAAGGTCCTGAATAGGTTGGTTGGCCCCACTAATGACTACCGTGTCAAATCCGAATAAAAATCCCGCTAAGGCTACGGTAATACTCCATTTTGTAATTTCTTTCATAGTATGTTTCTCTGAAATTTTATGCTAATTAATTCTTATTCTCAATCCCAAATACGTCTAACTTTTGAAATTGTAATGTCTTTAAAAGATGCTTTCCCTTTTAATTCCATCTCAGTATAGGTCGATGTTGGGAATATTTGATCTGTAAGGACCACAGAACCACCGTTTACAAACATTTCTATAGAAGATGCGTCCATAAAAAGGCTTACTGTAACATCCGTATCACTATCCAATATAACTGGTGCTAGGTGTGATTTTTCTGCAAAACGAGGCTCAAAATCTACGATGCCCGATTCTCTGCGATCGACGTAAAATTGTTTTTTACTAGCGTCGAAACCTAGAAGTAAATGCTCATCGAGTTCGTTTGAAAAATCCACAGTAAAACTGTCTAATTCGCCATCAATCGAAAAATCTATACGATGCTGATTGAAGGAGTCTGTTCTGTAAGTGTTGTCTTTTTTATCAATGCCGTCGGTTAGCAGTTCGGTATAATTGTCAAGAGCATTTACAGGAAAGTTATTCAAATAATACTCTTGTTTATTTTTCTTTAGTGTTATTTTTCGCGGAAGAGTCATTGCACTCCTCCAATTTTCTGTGGGTGTATCACGGGCGTAATTCCAATTACTCATCCATCCAATAAAGGTGCGTTCTGAATCTGCTAAGCCATTATAGGTGACACCTGCATAGTTGTCTGTTCCATAATCAAGCCATTTAGTATCTTCTTGAGTCGTAGTAAAACGTTCTCCATCAAATTCTCCGATAAAATATTGTGTTCCTGAACCACCATTGGGAGCCCCTGGGTTTATACTTATCAGTAATACCCATTTAGTTTCATCTGACCCTTCTACAGCAAGTGGAAACAAATCTGGACATTCCCAAACCCCGCCATGAGCGCCTTTGTTCTTTCCAAAATCACTCAAATGTGTCCAGTCTGTTAAGTTGGGCGAACTATAAATCTTAGCGTGATCGCCTGCGACCAAGGTCATAATCCATTGTTCGGATTGCTCATGCCACATCACTTTCGGATCTCTAAAATCTTTTATATCAGTGTTTCCTATTACTGGATTGCCTTCATATTTTGTCCAGGTATCACCTTCATCCAAGCTATATGCTATGCCTTGTGTTTGGAAATCTTTGCGTCCAGCTTTTTCACCTTCCATCAGGTGGTAGGTAAAAATTGCTACCATTGGTGGGTTCTCAAGACTACCAAGTCCAGAAGTGTTGGCCATATCCATAACGGCACTCCCAGAGAATATTAGTCCAAGTTCATCAGGAAAGAGGGCAATTGGTTTGTGTTCCCACTTAATTAGGTCCTTACTAGTCGCATGACCCCAATGCATAGGTCCCCATACAATATCCTCAGGATAATATTGGTAAAAGAGATGATAGGTGCCATTGTGAAATAACAGTCCGTTAGGATCGTTCATCCATTTTTCAGGTGGCGTAAAGTGATATTGAGGGCGGTAGCTTTCGCGAAAGCGGTCTGCAACAATTACCTTTTCATTAGAATCTTGTGGAGTAATTGGTTTACTTTCTTTTTTACAGTTTACGAGAAGAAGGCCTGTCAAAAGAAGAAGGAGAAAACGCATACTTGTCTATTTAGATTTTAAATATAAGATTTTATTAAGAATTCAAGGTTTTTGTGCCAAAAAGGAATTGATTAAATTGTATGCTTAGTCTTGTTAGGCTATTTTTACTATCCAATTATGAAAAGAAAACTCACCCTTAAGTTAATTGCAAAGGAACTCGATGTATCCATATCTACAGTTTCTAAAGCCTTACGTGATAGCGCTGAAATAAGCGAGGACACTCGTCAAAAAATTAAGGCCTATGCAAAACTCTATAATTACAAGCCCAATAATATTGCGCTTAGTTTAAAAAATAGAAAAACACGAACCATTGGAATTATTATTCCACAGATTGTACATCACTTTTTTACAACCGTAATAAGAGGGGTAGAGCAAATGGCAAGAGAACATAATTACAATGTAATTATTTGCTTATCAAATAACGATTTTGATAAAGAAGTGCTCAATATGGAGTTGCTCGCAAATGGAAGCACAGATGGTTTTATTCTTTCCCTTGCTAAAGAAACTATGCAAAAAGATGACTTTAGACATCTTACAGAAACTATAGATCAAGGGATGCCCGTAGTTATGTTTGATCGTGTTGTGGATGAAATACCTTGTGATAAAGTGATGATAGATGATAGAGAAGGGGCCAAAATGGGGGTTACTCATCTCCTTAAAACAGGCTGTCGAAAAATTGCCATTATCACCACTGCCGATTATGTGAGCGTGGGAAAACTGAGAACCAAAGGCTATATAGAAGCTCTAGAATCATATGGAATCAGAGTTAATCAAGATCTAATTCTTAAATTAGATAGTATCGATCACTGTGATGAGGGATGCATTGCCAAAATCAAACATTTTCTAAAAGGAAAAGATATTGATGGGGTTTTTACAATCAATGAAATTTTTGCAGTAGAGGCTTCTAAAGCTCTTCGCAACTTTGGAAAAGTAGTGCCTGATGATGTGTCTATAGTTTGTTTTTCAGACGGAGACTTGTCAAAACACGCAAATCCGAGTCTAACTACTGTAAGTCAGCATGGCGAACAAATGGGCCGAAAAGCTGCTGAATTGCTGATCAACAAATTGGAGCGTCCTGAACAAGAAATTGAAGAATATACAACGGCTTATATCGATACTAGTTTAATTGCTCGGGAGAGTACTAGAAAATTGAAGTTATAGTTTTTAAACTTTACAGCCCTTCATAGAGCAAATAAGCACTATCTAAATACATAACTAATTAAGAAAGCGAATGGTAGAAATGTTCTGCTCCTGCCAGTCAAAGGCAGGTTCGCGTAATTGAAAGATGAAGAAAAAAGCCTTCCTTTTTGACCTTGACGGAGTCATCGTTGATACTGCAAAATTCCATTATCTCGCTTGGCGAAACCTTGCCAATAGCCTCGGATTTGAATTCACAGAAGAACAGAACGAACTTTTTAAAGGAGTTAGTCGTGTGCGCTCTCTCGATATCCTCTTGGAGCTTGGCAATTACAAAGCCACTCAAGCTCAAAAAGATGTTTGGTTAGTCCAGAAAAATGAGGAGTACCTCAAGTACATTGAAAAAATGGATGCCACCGAAATCTTGCCGGATGTCCCAAGAGTATTAGATTTCTTAGAAGATCAGCAACAAGGAATTGCCTTGGGCAGCGCGAGTAAAAATGCACGCCCTATTCTCGAACGGGTTGACCTTATTTCAAAATTTCACGCTATCGTAGACGGGAATGATGTGACCACAGCAAAACCTGATCCCGAAGTTTTCTTAAAAGGAGGTCAAGCCTTACAAGCCCAAAATGCTGATTGTATTGTTTTTGAAGATTCTATCGCCGGAGTACAGGCCGCAAATACCGCTGGCATGATCAGTATTGGGATTGGTGCCCAAGAGGTGTTGCATGAGGCCAACTATATATTCTCTGATTTTACTGAGATTTCAAATGATTTTTTACAGCAACTAATAGACGCATAAACCCATGCATTCAGAATATATTATACCAGATAACTGGTCTATCATCGAAGAAGGATGGAATCCAGAACACGTAAAATCATCAGAAAGCTTGATGAGTATTGGAAACGGTGCCATGGGGCAACGAGCCAATTTTGAAGAAAATTATAGCGGTCCTACCTTTCAAGGAAGTTATATAGGCGGAGTGTATTACCCAGATAAAACACGTGTAGGTTGGTGGAAAAATGGCTATCCAGAATATTTTGCCAAAGTGCTCAACGCTCCTTCTTGGATAGGAATCAAGGTGAAAATCAACGGAGAAAAATTAGATCTTCATAGATGTAAAAAGGTAACCGATTTCCGTCGGGAATTAAATATGAAAGAAGGTGTTCTCTATCGATCTTTCAAATCGACTTTACGCAATGGGATAGAAGTTGAGGTCAAATCACAGCGATTTTTGAGCCTTAGCCTTGATGAATTAGGTGCCATTAAGTATGAAATAACGCCTATCAATAAAAAAGTATCCATCTGTTATGAGCCATACTTGGATAGTGGTGTGAGTAACGAAGACTCCAACTGGGATGCTCAGTTTTGGAATACACTTTCTATTGCAGAAGTAGATAATAAGGCATTTATTACTGCACATACCATGAAAACAGACTTTCATGTGACTGCAATGATGAGCAATAGTTTCTATGTAAATGGACAAGAAGTTAGGCTTTCGCGAAAGCCAAAAAGGAAAACTTCTTACCAAGGGGCGTTAGGTGCCAAAGAAGAAGTAACAACCTATATAGGACATTTGTATAAAAGCGATATCGCGCAAGGAGAGACTTTCAGCATTCAAAAGTTTGGAGGTTATGTGTCTGATTTAAATCACGACCGTTCAAAATTACAGCAGGCAGCGAGTGCTGTACTCAAAAAAGCTGAAGCTCTTGGTTTTGATAAACTGCTTCAACTGCAAAAAGATGCTTGGGCAGCCACTTGGGCAATGTCTGATATTACTATTGACGGAGATGTAAAAGCACAACAAGGGATTCGATTTAATATCTTTCACTTAAATCAAACCTATTCAGGGCAAGATTCTCGACTCAATATTGGGCCAAAAGGTTTTACAGGCGAAAAATATGGTGGGTCGACTTATTGGGATACAGAGGCCTATTGCATTCCTTTCTACATGGCAACTAAAGATCAAGAAGTCGCTAGAAATTTATTGAAATACCGCTACAACCAACTCGATAAAGCCATTGAAAACGCTGAGAAACTTGGATTTTCTGGAGGAGCAGCCTTGTACCCTATGGTGACCATGAACGGGGAAGAATGTCATAACGAATGGGAAATAACCTTTGAAGAAATTCATCGTAATGGTGCTATGATCTACGCCATTCATAATTATGAACGATATACTGGTGACACCTCTTATATTCCAGAAATGGGAATGGAAGTAATCATCGCTGTGGCTCGTTTTTGGCAACAGCGTGCTACCTTTTCCAAAGCCAAGAATCAATATGTGATTCTAGGGGTGACGGGACCTAACGAATATGAAAATAATGTAAATAATAACTGGTATACAAACTACTTGGCTAAATGGTGTATGGAGTACGCTTTCGCGAAAGCGGAATCAGTAAAACAAGACTTTCCAGAAGACTATGATCGCATAGTCTCTAAAACGCAACTTGTTACCACAGAAATAGCCGAATGGAAAAGCACCGCTGAACAGATGTACTTCCCGTATTCTGAAGCGGAAGGAGTGTTTCTTCAACAAGATGGCTTCTTAGACAAAGAATTAATTACTGTCGCAGATCTTGACTCAGCTCATCGCCCAATCAACCAAAAGTGGTCCTGGGATCGCATTTTGCGCTCACCCTATATCAAACAAGCAGATACACTTCAAGGTTTCTATTTCTTTGAAGAGGATTTTTCACAGGAATCTCTTGAAAAACACTTTGATTTTTATGAACCCTTCACGGTTCATGAGTCTTCATTGTCTCCATGTGTACACGCAATTCAAGCGGCCAAATTAGGACGTATGGATCAGGCATATGAGTTCTATTTACGAACGTCCCGCTTAGACTTAGACGACTATAATAAGGAAGTAGAAGAAGGCCTGCACATTACTAGTATGGCAGGTACCTGGATGAGTGTAGTGGAAGGCTTCGGAGGTATGCGTGTACGTGAAGGGAAACTCTGCTTTGAGCCTCAAATTCCAGCCGACTGGAAAAGATATTCTTTCAAAGTAAATTTCAGGAATCAAATTGTCACGGTTGAAGTTAGCCAGTCAGAAACACGATTTAGCCTAGATAAAGGCCCTGATTTGGAAATTATCCTCAACGGTCAATCACATACAATTACTAGCTAATTATGAAATATATCTTCTTTATTATTTTCGGAGGCTTGCTATTGAATTCTTGCCAACAAGAAAAACGTAGCCTTATTTGGTCAGACGAATTTGATGGTGAAATGCTCAACGAAGAAGTATGGAATTATAAGTTGGGAGATGGCTGTCCTAATCTCTGTGGGTGGGGAAATAACGAACCTCAAATCTACACTAAAGAGAATACGGAAGTCTCTAATGGGACCTTAAAAATACATGCACGTCTTGTGGATAGTGTATATACTTCCTCTAGGATTACGACGGCCCAGAAAAAAGAGTTTCAATATGGTTATATCGAAGCTCGAATTAAGCTACCAAGTGGAAAAGGGCTTTGGCCAGCATTCTGGATGTTAGGCGCCGATATTAAGGAAAACCCATGGCCTGCTGCGGGAGAAATTGATATCATGGAATGGATTGGCCGTGACCCTGATAGTTTATTTACGTCTCTACATACGGCTGCTAGCTACGGAGAAACCATCAATACACAGAAAACCTTTCTAGAAGATAATGCTAGTTGGCATACCTATGCGATTGACTGGAATGAAAACCGCATCCTGTTCTATCGAGATGATGTAGAAGTTTATCGCTTTGATCCTAAGGTGAAGGATGCGAATATATATCCCTTCCGGAAGCCGTTTTATATTTTAGTTAATATGGCAATAGGAGGAAATTTTGGAGGCGAAATAGACGACACTATTTTTCCACAAACCTTAGAGGTCGATTATATTAGGGTTTATCAATAGCCTGCTATAAAAACGACAATAACTTCCCTACAGACTACTGAATTTTAATTTTATACTTCCCCAATAATCCACCGAGATTTTCTTTGGAAAACTTCGCTCCTTTCAGCTTATTTTTTTCTGGGTCTATTTGAAAATTACGGGCTGTTGTGAGGTTGGCTTTTTCAAGATTGGTTTGATCGAAAGTAGTTCGGTCTAGGTCGCAGTCTTCAAAATGGGCTCCTGTAAGTATAGCCTCCGTAAAATCGGCTTCTTTTAAAGGGCAGCGATCAAAATGAGTGTTATCTAACTTTAACCCCACGAAGCTGGCGAGGTCGAGTGCGCTTTCGCGAAAGCGAAGTTGTAACATAAAATCGTTACAGACACTAAAATCGGCACCCAAGAGTTTGCAATCTTCGAAGGAAACCTCATTAAAAGTGGTGCCGCCAAACTTGGCATTTGTAAAATTACAATCTGTAAATGTGCATTCTAAGAAGGTGCAATTTGAGAGGTGGGTGTTTGAAAAATCACATCCAGAAAAACTACAGTTATCGTACTCTCCTGCTTTCAATCGAATCGTTGAGTAATCTTTATCTGTATATGTTTCATCAATAAAAATACCCATAACCGCAGTCTAAATATATTCAGTCATGCCTAATGAGCTTATTGCTTTATGGGCATATAGATGTCTGCTTTCCACAGCAGTTCGTCACCGCCCATATTAGGATTGTTGTAGAATATTTCAATAGGGTTCTTTTCTACTTCAATATTCTTGCGATCGGCGTATTCTAATAAGGCGTACCAAGCGCGATCTGAAGTGATATAATTTCCATTATAGGTCGCTTTAATTGCTGGCTGTTCGAAGATACGTTTGTATTTGATCGTCTTTAGAATAGGCAGTTTATCTGACCTTTTGATTGGGAAACAGAAATTGTACTCTATACTGTCTTGCACAGGATTCCACTTGGTGATTTCTACAAAAGGAGTGCCGCCTAGTTCTACTTCATTTTTTAGTAATACTTCGCTCAGCATCGTGTAATGTTGCATCATGCCTTTAGCCTTTTCGATTTGTAATCCTTTTAGAGGTACGTAGGCACAATACTGAGAAGGAACTGTGCTTTCTCCATCTATAGTAACTTTAATGCGATTAAGGTGGGCTGTAAGAAGGTCATAAAATGCCTTAGCTTGCTTTTTAGTTCTTTTTTCAATAATACTTTCTGAAAATGGAACTGCTAATTTATTGGACAAACTATTTTCTACATCCTTAACATCCAAATGCACACGCTGCATGGAGTCATTCAAGCTAGAGAATGACCAAGTATAGTTGTGAATCGAATCTCCAAAGCGAAGTTGCTGTTTTAGGACATTCATATCATCTGTTGTTTCAATAATACCACCATCGAGTTGGGTGTTCCAAGATTTGATGGATTGGTTTATAGTGCCAGCGGTTGTGGCGACATTAAATGAAACACGGTAGTCTGTTGGCTTTAGGAAGAGATACCAAAGAATTCCAAGAATTGCGAGAATACCTATTAGGGAAAGTATTTTTTTTAGCATGGTTTGTTGGGGTCCTTAGTTCTTTTTCATTTGTAATTTATTTACAACAAACTGTCCAATAGCAACACCTTGATCTAGTCCAATGTCTACTGCTGCTCGATAGTGAATGCCACCGTATAACCGACTTGCGGCTGCTTCTTTTGCAGCTTCTCTAAAGGATGGAAAGCTACGAACAGGTATTCCATATGGTAATTCGGTAGTATCATCAAAGGCAAAGTTTTCTCCAAAAATACTGGTCAATACCTCACCTGCCGAACCAGAAACTACTGAGTGTCCGCTTACGTATTCTGGGAACGGAGGCGTTTGTAAAATAGGCTTCCAAGAGTCGTCAATATGTTCATTGATAAGGGTCTCAGGGCGGATAAGGTTAGAACGATATTTCTCGTCCCAACAGCTTATAAAAGCATCCATCATGGCAACGGTTGCTTTGGTGTAAGCGTAGGTAGATTCCATCACATCAAAATCTGCTTTTTTAGCAGCAATTTTTGTGATCCCAACCCAATGCCCACCTGGAGTAATTTTTTTAGTCGCAAACATCAAATGCCCACGTGTTACAGATACATAGGGATTACAATCCCAAAATTGGGCTATAGCAACCTCTTCAGAAGTATCTCCTTTTTTAGTGATGTCCATACTAACATCATACACTTCCTTAAGTTCTTTATAAAAGTCAGAGTCTTTCTCCATAGAAAAAGCTGGAGGAGGCACAGGCTTAAATTGTGCAGCCGAGTCAAGTACAAAGGGGCGTATTTTATTCCAATGCGGTTCAATGCCCGGCATATAAGAAGGAGGTGTAGGCTGCCAACGCGCTGCGTCATCTGTATTGACAGAAAACTTAGGCATCGTTCTAGTTTGCTTGTAATTGTCGGCGTCATACCACTGTGCGATATGTTCGGCGACTTGTAAGCCATAGGACTTAGAATCTGCCAGTTGTTGTGGGTTGGCGGTTCCCCAAACATTATATAAACTGTCTCTGTAAACATTCAATTTGTCTTCAGAAAAGACTAAGCGTCTGCTGAGATCCATATGGGCAACCAGTGCTGCTAATTCATAGTTAATATCCTTTCCTTCTTCAACTTTAGGAATAGGAGTAAGCTCTTTGAGTTGGCCCGCAAGGGAGTTATAATTTGCCGATTGGCTCGCCATGATTTCATAGGCTGCAATATTGGGATATGCATAGATCCGACTAGCAACAGGAGGAGAGAAAATATCGTGTATAAGCACCTCAGTTACTTTATCAATAGCAGTGTGAAAATGATCTGGCTGCACGACAATAGGAGTCACTTCTTTGCTACATGAAATGCTCACAATGGCAAGACAGAAGAGACCAATATATTTTTTATATAATAATTTCATAATTACTTAGGGGTATTCAAGCTATATACTTCTGCGGCTCTATTATTAAATGTCGCAAGCAAATAGTTTTTATTATTCAAACGTATAATATTTAAATGTCGTATTGATTTTTGGGCAAAATCTAAGCCTAATTCATGAGCTGGAATCATAGTTTGAGCATCTGTTATAAGAGCTCCAGAAAATGAGTCAAGTCTGCCATGGAAAGGTTTAACACCAAAATAATTTCCTGCACTTAGAACTTCTTCTACACCATCACCGTCAAAGTCAAATGTACAAAAAGTCAATATAGGTGCCACTTGCATAAAGGCATCAAATGGCACAAAGCTAAATTGCCCGTTCTCATTTTTTAAATATCCCGATTTTAATAAATTTACTTCTAAAATACTCGCTCTTTTAAGCTGATCGGCAGTGAGAATTTGCTCAATTTCCTGACCCGCAAAATCGCCATAGGTCGCATACTTTTTATTCAAACTCACTAACTGAGATGAAAGTTCGCCCAAGCCCTGTAGCGGATAGTATTTGCCATTCTTGGCTGTTGTGACAATAGTTTCTGATTGCCCATTACCATCAAAATCATCCTTATACATGCGCATAGGTGCTTTTTCAGAAGCGGTAAACTTGCTGTTCTCACCCCAATTTCCCAGGAGGTAATCCATATCTCCATCCTTGTCAATATCAAAAGGCAGAATACTTTGCCAAAGTCCGCTATAGTCTTCAACTCCGACCTTAGTTTGCTTGAGTTTCCCCTTAATATTGGCGTAGAAGACGGGCGCCATCCATTCGCCTACTACAATAAGATCTTTAACTCCATCGCCATTAAAATCATCCCAGATAGCGTCTGTGACCATTCCAGGTGTTCCAAGGTCGTTGTTACTGTCCTTTGTGAGCAGTCCATTTGTGTTTTTTAATAAGTAGGAGCTAGGAAAGCTTCCAAAGTCATTGGTAATCGCTTGATTACCTACAAATACATCTAAAGTGCCGTCATCATTGTAATCGTGTACAGCAAGAACAGCTGCATTGCCAAATAGTTCTGGCATCTCTTGTGCTACAAAACTACTGTCGGCTTTTGTATAAAGTCTATCGATCAGAGGTTTAGATTGATTGTAAAAATCTCCACCGCCAGTTCCTAGTAGAAGATCATTTTTTCCATCTGCGTTGAAGTCGGCAATAGTGGCTACTACATCTTCGGTGATTGAATCTTGAAGGATGTATTTCTGTGGCGCTTTCGCGAAAGCGGAATCCCCTTGAATATATACTTGAGAACCTATAAACTTGGAACCTCCAAAAAATAGATCTTCCTTGCCATCACCATTTAAATCGCCAACAGCCGTTGCAGGACCTCGATCTGAAATCTGATACGGAATTAATTTTTGACGATTAAAGTCAAGGTAGCGGTCCTCTTTATGTGTAAAATCAATACCGAGATTGTTTGCTGTCTTGGTGAATAGGGTTTGCTTGGAATTTTTATCCTTTGCAGAATACTCAAAGGGTTTGGTATTTTCTGGGGATATGGTCAAGGTTTGATCCGTACTAATTGTGCGTAGGAGTTGGGTTTGCCTATTAGGCCATATGATACGAATAGAATCTACCAGAGTATGGTCGCCATAGCCAAAATGAACCATAGGCTCTGAAGAAGCCTGAAAACCTCTAGCGGTATAGAGTTCTTTGTATTGTAAAATGCCTTTGTGATACGAATAGACCTTGGTGCCTATACCCAGAGTGTTTTTGCCTGGACCTTTTAATTTTAATTTTAGGTAATGCGCCTTGGTATTGGTCTTATTTACATAGATGGAAGCAGGACGATTGATATTGTTTGTGACAATATCTAAGTCGCCGTCATTATCTAAATCTCCATAAGCAGTTGCTCCAGAAACCAAAGTGTCGGTCGTTATCCAGCGCGCCGATTGATCTTTGAATTCGAGTTTTGAATTGCCTTCAAATACGACATTATGAGTAGAGCCGCTAGGCATTAATTTTAAAGCGCTTTGATCGATGAGTTTAGTGTTTGATATTTTCTTCTGAATCTGGTCTGATGACACATAATTGATATAGTCAAGATCGTTAGGACGTTTGGGAATCCCATTTGATATAAAGAGATCCTGCTCTCCATCTTGATTGTAATCACCAAAGAGGGCACTCCAACTCCAGTCAGTAGCTGCAACACCGCTCATCAAGGCTTGCTCTTGGTATTGATAACCCGGTCTGTTGATATACAGCATATTTCTAGTGTACTGATAATGATATCCGTAGCGCTCAGTGCGTAATTTCTGAGTTTGGATATCATCATCGCCTTCGGAAGACTTGAGAACTTTCTCGTCTTCAGCGAGCATGTCTAAGGACATGATATCTGGATAACCATCGTGATTTAAATCGGCAACATCGTTCCCCATTGAAAATCGAGAGGTATGCCCGAAGTATTCTTTCAGTTTTTCGGAGAAGGTCCCATCGCCATTGTTGATATAGTAATAATCATCTTCATGAAAATCGTTCCCTACATAGATATCGGGAAAGCCGTCTTGATTAAAATCAGAGACTGCAACACCGAGACCATAGCTGTTTATACCTCCGTAAATACCAGCCTCTTCACTAACCTCTGTAAAAGTATTTCCATCATTGCGAAGGAGTTTGTCTCCTGTTTCATAACTGCGTTTATAGCGTAGGCTTGCAACGCCAAATGATTCTTGAGTATGTACAGCATGATTAAGAAGGTAGATATCTAAATCTCCATCCATATCATAATCTAAAAAGGCCGCTGAAGAGCTATAACTGTCTATATCTAAACCATAAGAGGCAGCGCTCTCTGTGAAAGTTTCATCTCCGTTATTAATAAAGAGCTCATTATGCCCATTAAAACCATTGATGCCCACTACTGCGCAGACGTAAATATCGAGCAACCCGTCACCGTTTATATCGCCCATAACTGCCCCTGTATTCCAAGTGCTATTGCCAGTTATTCCAGCTTTTTCTGAGATATTCTCAAATTTGAGATTGCCTTTGTTGAGGTATAATTGGTTCTTGACCTGATTTCCCGAAAAGAAAATATCGACAAGGCCATCACTATTGATATCACCTAAAGAAACACCACCACCATTATAAAAATAGAGATAATCCAAAATATTGAGATCATCAGATTCTGTCAAGGTATTGGTAAAGTCGACCCCTGTCTCTTCAGAAGTCGGGGTGCTAAATAAGCTGCCTTCTTTTTGACAAGCGGCAAGGCAAATGAGTACACATAAAGTGAGACCTCTTTTAATCATTGAGTGCAAAAATCTTTGGTTTGTCATTATTGATGGCTACAATCATAAACGTTTTCCCGTTCTTATCACTGAAGGTCTTCAAATGTTTGATTTCTCCACGCACGTAAAAACCACTCTCATTGTAGTTTTGCCATTCGTAGTTGGTACCACCATTAGAAATTAAAACACTTCCATAGTTGGCATCAAGTTGTGAGTACTGAGGTTTGAATTCGAAGTTATTACCGCCCAAGATAATATCTTTAAATCCATCGTTGTTCAGGTCACGACAGCTAATCCCGCAAACGCAAGAAAGCTGAACTTGATAAGGTAATTCAGTGATGGTAAAATTACCGCTCCCATCATTAAATGCAATCACTGAAGCCGATTGGCGAACTTCTTTAGTAATAGAATTTTCAACCAAGGCCTTGGAGAATAATTCATCAATCGATCGCTTTGCATAATCAGACGCTTTGATATTTTGCTTTTTCAGGGCGTTAATTTGTCCGGTAAGCTCCTTTTTTTGATGGATTGGGAAGTCCTTCCCGTCTTTTTGTAGGGTAGTGATTTGTTCAATAGTTCCGTTATTATCAAAATCATTGATAAATAATTTCATCGGATTTTCAGCAGTAGGACGGTAATGAAGATTAGTGCCTTCATTTCCAAAGACAAAGTCAATATCTCCATCGTTGTCTAAATCTTCAGCCTCCAATACATTCCACCATCCCATAAGACTATCTAGAGAAGAAGATTGTTTGCTCAGGCGTCTTCCAGAATTATGATAAATTTTTGGGGTATCCCATTCGGCAGTTGTTATTAGATCTTTTTTGCCATCACCATCTACATCTTCCCAAGTGGCATCAGTAATCATTCCCGCATCTTTAGTGTCATAAGCTAAGCGTTCAGTAGCATCTACAAAAGTACCATCCCCTTGATTTTCTAGAAATAAGTGTGCCGGACTGATACCATAGACGCCCACTACAGATCTAGAACCAATGAAAACGTCAATATCACCATCTTGATCAAAATCTTCTGGCGCTACAACTGACATATTTTGAAAAGCTGAGGGTAATTCAACTGGGTTTTTGGAAAATTTTCCGCGCCCATTATTGAGGTATAAGCGAACTTTAAAAAGTTGTTGAGAGGTGAGTTCGTTACCACCTGAAGCGACCATAAGGTCGAGATCATTATCCCCATCAACATCAAAGAATGCTGCAGCTGTATCTTCATACTGTGCATCGTCTTGAAAGACTGTTTGGGTATTATGGCTTACAATTCCGTTTCCTTTATGAATATATAGATGGCCTGGTTTGCCTTTGGCGCCGCCTATATAAATATCTTCATTGCCATCTCCATTTATGTCTCCTACAGCGAGACTTGGCCCTTCTTGAGAAACTTTTTTGGCAGTAAGACCTTCATAATCAAAATCGCTATAGCTGTTTTCTTCGTGGGTGAGCAAAGTTGTGTTTGGAAGTTCTCTCAGCGTAGTTTTAATATCAGTTTGTTTTACTGGCGCATAAATGTCCTTGGCATCTTCTTGATTCAAGGTCAAATGTTGATTGGTGGCGACTGTAGTTAGTAATTGCGTTTGATCATTGGGCCAAATAACGCGTATAGAATCTACTTCTTTTGAAGCTCCTAATCCAATAGTCATATCATATTCCATAGACGATTGAAAGCCACGAGAAGGAATCAATTCTTGGAAAGTGACCTGCTTGTCACGGTATACTTTTACTTTGGTTCCTACGGCAAATGGGTTCTTGCCGGTTCCTTTGAAACTAAGTTTAAGGTAGTTGTTGTCTGTAAGGTCTTGCACATCATTTTTGTAAACAAAGGCCTCCATGTTTACGTTATTCACAACCAAATCCAAATCCCCATCATTGTCAAGATCTCCATAGGCAGAACCATTAGACATACTCACCGTTCCTAATCCCCAATCTTGAGATACATTGTTAAATGTGATATCCTTTTGATTGTGAAAGGTGTAATTGGGCAGCGGCTTCACAGGCATTTTGACAAGAATAGAATCAATAGCTTGTTTTTTACCCGTCAAGGCCATTTCTTGAAGAATTTCATTGGCAAAGAAATCTACAAAATCGAGATCGGTGAGATCGTGATTGATGCCATTGGTCACATAGATATCTCTATAGCCATCATTGTCCATGTCAAATAATAATCCAGACCAACTCCAGTCGGTGGCTTCTACACCACTGTAATATGCGACTTCTGAAAAGGATCCATTGCCATTATTGACTTGTAAAGTGTTTTGAATAAACTGCTGGTAGAAATCTTTACTTTGTTTGAGTTTATAAACGTCATATCCATCAAACTCCATCACAGATTTTACACGTTCCTCTGCTTCAGGAAGCATGTCTGTTATAAAGATATCTTGCAATCCATCATTATTGATATCGGCCATGTCAACACCCATCGCCGAAAGCGAGAGGTGGGAGGTCCAATTTTTTATTTCTTCAGTAAAGGTTCCGTCTTGATTGTTGATGTAGAGGTAATCTCGTTCATAAAAATCGTTAGAAACATAGATGTCTGGATAGAGATCATGATTGATATCTGTCACCATCACACCCAAACCAAAACCGATTAAGCTGCCGTAAATTCCAGCTTCTTCACTAACATCCGTAAAGGTGTCGCCATCATTACGCATTAGTAAATCTCCAACACCTCTAAAGATGTCAGGAACGTTTTCCCAATCCTGTGCTCGTTTATTACGTTGTTCTGCATAGCCTAAACTGCTTACAGGAATATTACTATTGTTCAAAATGTACACATCCAGATCTCCATCTTTATCATAATCAAAGAAGGTGGCATGAGTAGAGAAGCCTGATTTGGCTAAATTGTATTGTGCAGCTTTTTCAGTGAAGGTGAGGTCTCCGTTATTGATATATAAATCATTGTCATGATTATTTCCTTCCAAATTCCCTGCATTACTCACGTAAATATCTAAAAGGCCATCTGCGTTTACATCTGCCATAACTACACCTGTTGACCATGGCTTATTTCCTACGACACCGGCTGACAATGTAATATCTTCAAATTTGAAATTTCCCTTGTTTAAGTAGAGTTTGTTTTCTCCCATATTGGCGGTGAGATAGATATCAGATAGGCCATCATTATTGATATCACCTATTGCCACACCACCTCCATTATAGAAATTTCGGTATCTGAAAATATTAAAGTCCTTTTGGTTTACAATAGTGTTTATAAAATTGATGCCAGTGCTATCACTGGGCAATAATTTAAATAAGGTGTCTGAATTTTGCTCTTGAGTAACGGGAGCATCTGTTTCTGAAGAACAAGAAATACATAGAGACATCAAAACGATGACTCCTGAAATTAAATATGTTTGTCTAAGATTCATAGAATGTCAATCTTCTTTTTTTAGAAAAATAGGGCTGCTGTTATTACGGCCAACCACAAATAGACTACTGTCTTTCTGCTGTAATATTTGAACGCTGCGAGCGGCACCTGGAATGTCAAAATATTGCTGTTTTGCGACTGCAAAATAACCCTTTTTATCGTTCAACAAAAGTAAACCATGGCTAGCATCTAACCTACCCAGTTGGGTGCTTATTTCGTAGGTATTTCCTACAAGGAAGAGGTCAGGTAAACCATCGTTATTGAAGTCGTCTACAGCAATATCATGCGTACTTGATATTTGGCTTTCAAAGGGTAATAATTTGGCTGTAAATTGGTTGTTTGTGTTCTCAAAATATGTAGACCCTAAGTTGTATACATATTTAGTTGCAGCAGCCTTGAGTTTTTTAGGTGAGAATAATTGATCTATTTGCGCTTTCGCGAAAGCGCTATAGGATAAAAACTTCTTATTCAAAGAAGGGATCTGTTTAACTAATTCATCTTTGGTCGCGATGGTGGTTTCTGTGTTTTGATCAAAATAGGTCACTATAGGGTCTATGGTTCCATTATCGTCAAAATCGGCAGCGTATACTTTTACCGGTTGTTTTTCAGAAGCCGAAAGTCGTGTATTGAGACCCCAATTCCCTGCAACTATATCTAAGTCTCCGTCTTTGTCAAAATCGGCTACAGCGACCGAATTCCACCAACCGTTTGTTTTTGAGAGTTGGTTGTTGGCTTGTAGGCGTAATTGTTTACCATCATTGAGAAAAATACTAATGGGCATCCAATGGCCTACAACGACTGCATCTATAAATCCATTGCCATCAATATCGGCCCAGGCGATATCTTGAACATTTCCAATATCTCTAAATTCTTGGGATATTGTTGATGTCACATCTTCGAATCCAGCCTGCCCATTATTTCTAAAAATGTATTGTTTTGGAGTTTCACTAAAGGCGTGAGGAAAGAGATTTGACGTAAAGCACAAGTCCAGATCATTGTCATTATCAATATCTATAGCTGTTACTGTGGAAGCATTGAGGTTGATAGCTTGAAAGGCCTCAGGAATTTTTTGAAAACCATCTTTTCCTTGAAGGTAGAGGCGCGGCTCTAAAGGAGAGCCTTGTCTAAATTCATTACCTCCACTTACAATAACTATATCATTAAGGCCGTCGTTGTTTGCGTCAAAAATGACAGCATCTATATCTTCATTAATGGCGTCTTTTTGATAGTCTGGAAGGTAACTAGGGATAAATTCATTCTCCTGCTGTAGGTAGATCTGACTAGCTTGCCCTTTGGCGCCAAGCGCAATAATATCGGAAAAGGAGTCATTGTTGATGCTGCCTAATACTATCGTTTTTCCAAGATTTGTACTTGCGTAGGGAACCAATGGATTGCGATCAAATTCAATGGTGGAAGCATCCTTATGTATAAAATTAATTGGGGAGTTGGTGTTTCTTAAATATTTTTTGGATGGGAGCATTGAGTGATTGTAATAGTCACCCGAAGCATTGGATTCATTTACAATAAGGGTCTGATTTGAGGCGATGTTTCGAAGGGTTTGGTGTTTTTTAGAAGGCCAAATAATTTGTATAGAGTCGATACTTTCTTGGGAGCCTAGCCCCACAAAAACTGTTGGTGGCACGGCGGAGACAAAGCCCCGACTTGTGTAATTTTCAAAGTATTGCTGAGAGTCACCGGTATAAATAATCACTTTAGCGCCTATTCCAAAGGTATTTGAATCGAGACCATGTAACTTTAGTTGAAGGTGATTGGAGTTTCCAAGAGTATCTTTTGTATGATTTTCAAGAATAAAAGCGGCTTCATTTACATTGTTTGTCACAATATCGAGATCCCCGTCATTATCTAGGTCACCATAGGTTGCACCATTACTAAAGGAGGGAGTTGCGTCTGTCCAGAGGGCTGAAGTGTTTTGGAATGTGGCATCCCCATTGTTTTTATAAAAGTAATTGATGGATTTTTTTTCGGGGAGTTCCTTTATGAGTAGAAGGTCTTCATCTGACATTCCGTTTCCTAACCGTTGTTGAATACTCTCATTTGAGATGAAGTTAACAAAATCCATATCGTTAGTTGCGCCTTGAATACCATTGGTAATATAGAGATCTTTCAGTCCGTCATTGTCAAAATCGGCAGCTAGGGGAGACCAAGACCATTCGGTTGCGGCAATTCCACTTTGAAATGCAATTTCAGAAAACCGACCTTCCCCTCGATTGAGTTGCAGGGCGTTTTGCATATACTGTGGCTCGTAGCCGTTACGTAATTGATTTTGGTATATTGGATAAGCAAACTCCGCTCCTGATGCTTTAAGGGTCTCTAAATCCTCAGGGAGCATATCAAGAGAAATGATATCAGCTAGGGCATCGTTATTAATGTCTACGATATCTGTACCCATGCTAAAATGTGAGCTATGTCCAAGTCCTTTTTCTTGGGTGTTCAGTTCGATGAAAGTTCCATCTTTTTGATTGATATAGAGATAATCATTTTCAAAGAAATCATTGCCAATGTAGAGATCTGGATATCCGTCTTGGTTGAGGTCTCCTACAGAAACTCCTAAGCCGTAGCCTATTTTGCTACTAAATATTCCTGCTTCTTTTGTAACCTCTATAAATTGGTCATTGTCATTGCGATATAAACGATCTCCAGCGAGTGGGTCAGGTATTTTGCGGGAGGCTCCTTTACCATAATTGCCATTAGGATGCAAGGAGTGGTTAAGAAGGTAAAGGTCTAAGTCGCCGTCAAGGTCATAATCAAAGAAAGCCGCTTGGGTTGAGAAACCGGCAAAGTCGAGGCTATACCTTCCTGCAGACTCTTTGAAGGAGATAGTTCCATCATCCAAACCCTGATTTATATATAATAAGTTGTGTCCCTTAAGATTCAAATGCCCGGACACCTTACTAATATAGATGTCTAAATAGCCATCATGGTTAATATCAACGGTAGTTACACCAGTCGTCCAACCAGTGGCATTGTTGATTCCGGCGTCTGTTGTAATGTCTTTAAAGTTAAAATCTCCTGTGTTTAAGTAGAGTTTATCGGCGGTTTGATTGGCGGTGAAGTAGATATCATTAAGGCCATCATTATTAAAATCGGCGATAGCTGTCCCTGCGCCATTGTAGAAATAAAGGTAATTGAGAATGTTGAGTTCTGTAGAATCTAGAACTGAATTCGTGAACTGTATGCCAGTGTTGGTGTGAAGCGTAAATTTTTTTGAGGATGTAGTTTTTGTGCAAGCTACAACGCTCAGGATGATAAGGATGTAAAAGGCGCCTCTTATTTTCACGGCTGACAAGGGATAAGAAAGGGGTTGTAATTAAAAAAGAGGGTTATGTGAATAACCCTCTTTTCAAAGCTAAATTCAAAATTTAAAACTAGTAACCAGGGTTCTGAGTCAAATTAGGGTTTAAGATAATTTGACTAGCAGGTATTGGAAATAAATTTTTATCGTTGTTGCCTACGGCATTTGCATCTTTGAATGACCAGTTTTTAGTATACTGACCGAAACGAATAAGATCGCCTCTTCTCCAGAATTCTTCGTAAAGCTCACGTCCTCTCTCATCGATAAGGTCTTGAGCAGTAACCGCTCCTAATGGAGTAGCACCACGAAGAACACGAAGTTCATTTACTAAAGTTGTTGGATCACCTCCGCTACGCATGATTGCTTCAGCTTTCATAAGGTGAGCATCTGCATATCTAAAGAATACTTCGTGGTTTGTAAATCCTCCAAAACGAGGGTTATACTTTATTACACGAATACCAGTAGTCTCATCATTGTTGATAAGGCTTGGGTTACCGTCACCATCTGTAAATTCTCTTTTGAAAGTAAGTGGGTTACCACCACGATCTGTTAAAGGAGTTCCATCATAATCATATTGTTGCCCAATAAGGAATCCATTACCGATGTTTGAACCATCTGCATAGCCATCATCATTAGCATCAGATCCACCAGGAACATCTGCAAGATCTAAACCAGATGTTGGTACTTCACCTCTACGTTCTTCTTGTCCGTTTCCAGCTTCATTATTGTTTGCATCACCTTCAAAAAGGTCATAAAATTCAGCAAGAGTTGCGAATCCATTCCAACCACCACCTGCAATTTCAGGAGCACTGTTGTAATGTAAACCATTCCAGATACGGTTACCTACACCTGTAGGAATCCACCAGATTGTTTCGCTATCTGCACCTTCCTTGAAGATATCAAAGAAACCATCTTGAAGAGAATATCCATCAGCAGCAATTTGATCAACAAGAGCAATTACTCTGTTCATATCTGCTCCATCAGCTGAAGTCCCTAAGTATACATGTTTGTTCAATAATACTTTTGCAAGTAATAAACGTCCAGCAGCTTTTGTTGCTCTGTTACTTCCACCTGCAGTCGCTGGTAAATCAGCAATCGCAGCTTCTAGATCTGCTACAATAGCATTTACCGCTTCTTCACCTCTAATAACAGGAGGATCGACTAGTAAAGATTCTTGAGGATCACGTACCGGAACTTGTCCGAAGTTATCAAGGATTACCCAGTATCCTAGAGCTCTTAGGAAATGAGCTTCTGCTCTTACGTCTGCAGTTGTAGATGTAAGGTCAGATAATACTTGAGTTGCAGCAAATTGAGTCTGGTTCCATTGGTTCCATGTATTTGTAATAAATGCATGGTCATTCTGCCAGTTGTGTTGGTGTAATTGTCTCCAAATACCATTATCACCCCAGTCAGATCCACGAGTAGGAACTAGGAACTCATCTGTGGTTACTTCAGCAAGAGCAAATAAGTTTGCTTGATCACCAATAAGTCCGTTAAGGTTTCCGTAGATACCATTCACGAAATTAGCTGGATCAGCAACTCCGTTGAACTGCTCATCATTTACTGAATCTTGCTGCTCAACTTCTAAGTCCGTACAAGATACTACAGTCCCTAGAGCTAATGCTCCAAGAAGAAAGAGTCTTGTCGTTTTAAAATTGTTACGTTTCATAGTTTTCTTTTTTTTATTAAAATTTAGCATTTACTCCTAAGGTAAATGTTCTCGCTCTTGGGAAAGAGGCGTAATCGATTCCTGCAGTAGGAAGCGCTGATGCGTTAATAGTTCCTGTATTTACTGAGATTTCCGGATCAAGTCCGCTGTAATCAGTAATTAAGAACAAGTTCTGACCTGTAAGAGAAAGACGTAAAGATTTGAACGCTCCTTCACCACTAAGTGGCCAGTTGTATGCAATAGATGCATTTTGCATTCTAATAAAATCTCCTTTTTCTAAGAAACGTGTAGAAACAGCAGTTGTTGCAGCTCCATTTTCACCGCTAGAGATAGCAGCTTCTGTTACGTTCTTTCCAATAGTAATACCACCGGCAGTAAAGAATGCATTGTCAGTTCCATTATAAACATGGAATCCAAATTGACCTGCAAAGAATGTTGCAAAATCAAAGTTTTTGTAACGGAAGTTAAGAGAAAGACCTCCAGTAACATCTGGAATTGCATCTTTACCAATAAACTTCTTGTCACTATCTGGATCACCTACACCGTCACCGTTTACATCAGTATACGTTGGGAATCCATTGGCATCAAAACCAGTAAATTCAGCCATAAAGTATGAGAACAATGGGTTACCAGCTTCTAAACGTTGAGCAAATGCTCCAGTTAAACCGTTACCATTGATAGGTCCAGCATCGATAGAGAATACAGTGTCTTGTACTTCATTTTCGTTATAAGCAACGTTTAATGTCGCGCTAAAACCAATATCCTCAGTATCTATGAAATCATAATTAAGACCTAATTCAATACCTTGGTTGATTACTATACCATCTTCAAGGTTTGCAAAAATGGTTGGTGATGCTGCTGCAGGAGCTGCTACACCTCTTAATAATAATAGATCAGAAGTTTCTTTACGGTATACGTTAAAGGTACCATTGAAACGATCTTCGTTAAATCCAAAATCAAGACCAACGTTTAAATCTAAAGTAGATTCCCACTTAAGATCGGCGTTAAAGTTACCAGTAACGAATGTTGAGATAAGGTTATCATTTAAAGTACCATCACCATCAAATCCTACACCTCCTAAAACTTCACGTCTTAAGAATTGCGCAAATCCAAGACCTTCTTGGTTACCTACGATACCAGCTCCTAAACGAAGTTTTAATGTAGATACGCTGTCTCCAACAAAATCTTCTTCATGCATTTGCCAAGCAAAAGCTCCAGAAGGGAAATAACCGTATTGGAAGTTAGGTCCAAATTTAGAAGAACCATCCGCTCTAAAAGTACCTGTAAATAAGTACTTATCTGCTATTGTGTAGTTTGCACGTACAAAGAATGATTGTAATTCATCAAAGTTTGTAAAGTTTCCAGCTGTATAAGCAGTAATATCTTTTTGAAAGTTTGATGATAAAGTTTCAGCAACAAATTGTTCTCCAGCAGCTGCGTTCGGGAAGAAGCGGCTTACGTATGCTGTGTTCTGATCATAACCAAATTGAAGAAAATCTCCACTGATTGAATTTGCTACTCTGTTGTAAGTATCAATCATTTGATTTGCTAATCCGTCTAATTTGTTTGTAGAAAAACCACGTCCATTTGCAAAGATGCCGTTTCTGTCAAATTTTTGGTAAGAAAAACCTCCAAGAACTTCAAGACTAGAGTTTGCAAAATCCTTATCATACGTTAAGGTTGCTTCTAATAATGAGTTTGTGTTTTCTAAAGTATTATAAGAACCTACACCAATTCCAGAAACTTGGTTGATACCAGCAACGCTAGGTGCAATAACAGACACAGTTTCACTGTCACTGTAATCCATACCTCCAGTTATTTTAGCGCTAAGCTCATCTGTAAATTTATAATCCACAGATAAATTTGCTAAATATCTATTAGTATGAGATTCACCACTATAGTTGGCCAATAAATTCACAGGGTTTAGTAAGTTACTTCCTGGATTGAAGTTAGGATCATTAGGCCATGTTGGATTTGCTGTTATAGAAGCTCCAATAAGATCTCCTGTAGAACCAGTTCCACCACTCAACAAAGCTGCTTCATCATTCACACGAGAAATTGTTCCTTGAAGACTTACTGTAAGTTTGTCGTCAAACAATCTGTGTTGTGCATTTAATCTTCCAGTAACTCTTTCTTGTCCAGTGTTTCTAACTACACCATTTTGATTTCCGTAGTTAAAAGAAGCTCTATAGTTACCACCTTGGTAACTTTTAGAATAACTTAAATCTGTTTGTCTTGAGTAAGCGATTCTAGTATAGGCTCTTTGGAAATCAGTATTAGATCCAAAATCTAAAGCAACAGGATCATTACCAAATTCCGCAAGTGCTCCTAAATACTGCTCTCTATTTAATAGATCGTAAGTATCGGCAACTTTAGCTTGACTTACAGATGTATTTAACTGCCAAGTTCCTTTAGAGTTACCACGTCCACTTTTAGTTTGGATGATAACAACTCCATTGGCACCACGTGATCCGTAGATCGCTGTTGCAGATGCATCTTTAAGTACACTAATACTTTCAATATCATTTGGGTTAATAAAGCTCAAAGGGTTTCTTCCAGCTCCACCAAAACCTCCAGCACCAGGTGCAGGGGCTCCTCCTCCTCCTAATGGCACACCATCTACTACGAATAGCGGATTGTTTCCAGAACGAATTGAGTTGGCTCCACGAATACGAATTGCAATACCTGCACCTGGCTCTCCAGATGATTCAGATATTTGTACACCTGCAGTTTTACCCTGAATTAATTGTTCAGGAGAAGCGATAACACCTCCGTTAAAACTTTCGGCATTTACAACGGCTACAGAACCTGTTGCATCTTTTATAGTTGTCGAACCATATCCGATAAGTACTACTTCTTCTAATGCATTGTCAGAAGCCATAGTTACATTAACTGTAGATCTTCCGCCAACTGCTACCTCCTGAGAGGAGTATCCTACATAACTAAATACGAGTACTGCGTCGTTAGCTACATTGTTTAATGAATAATTACCGTCAAAATCGGTGGTGGCTCCGTTAGAAGTTCCTTTCACTACTACGTTTGCTCCGGGTAAAGGACCGCTTTCCTCCATTACCGTACCAGATACGGTTTGGGCATACGATGTCCCCATAAAGAGTATAGCAGCAAACAGCAGCATACTTTTGAGTAATACTTTCTTCATAAGATTCTTGTTTAAATTAGTTTGCTTAGTTATAAAAATGAGTGTTTACACACCCTTATTAAGGGTTAAATTTATGTAAAAATATTGTTAAAGTCTTACTTCACCCACGTTAAAGTTACGAAAACGATTTCGTGTTAGGAAGTGGAAATTACTATTAATTCGGAATTTATCCACGTGATTTTATATGGAGTACACATTTTTTTAATAGTATTTTTTCCATATTACCAATCATTTTTTCCATTTTACCGGCATTTTCATCTGCTCATTAATGATTGCCTTAGTATTTTTGTCTTAAAATACGCCCAATGAAATCTCCTTTGCTCCTAATGATATTTGTGATTGTAATTGCAATTAGCCTTAAGTCATGTAAATCTCAAACAGAGTCCAAATTAGAAGGTAACAATAGGACGAGTACAGAATTTTTAGAAACATCGATAAGTGACAAACAAGCTACAATTTCACACTTTAATCCGCGGTTTGAAGAACAGGCTGTCATTTACGAAGTAAATATTAGACAGTATTCTCCTGAAGGAACTTTCAATGCATTTACCAAAGACATTTCTATATTAAAGGAGCTAGGGGTTAAAGTTTTATGGGTGATGCCTATTTTTCCTATTTCTAAAACAAAACGAAAAGGCAGCCTAGGGAGTTATTATGCGGTCTCCGACTTCAAAGCGGTTAATCCAGAGTTTGGAACCCAAGAGGATGTTGATGCTCTTATAGCAACTGCACATAAAAATGGTATCTATGTTATCCTTGATTGGGTTCCTAATCACACTGGATGGGATCATACCTGGATTAAGGAACACCCAGAATGGTATACCAAAAATGAAAAAGGGGAGATCATTGATCCCTCCGACCCAGAAACCGGAAAATCATATGGCTGGGCAGATGTTGCCGACCTAAACTACAACAGTATCGAAGTGCAGGCCGCAATGATTGAAGATTTGCAGTATTGGGTTAGAGAACGAGATGTCGATGGCTTTAGAATGGACGTCGCCCATAAAGTGCCTGTTGAATTCTTTAAAACTGCCATCGATTCTTTAGAAAAGATAAAAGATGTTTTTATGCTCGCCGAAGCAGAGCAACCCAATCTTATGGATAACGGTTTTGATATGCACTACTCTTGGGAAATGCATCATCTCATGAATGATGTAGCCAAAGGCTCCAAAAAAGCAAAAGATATTGGCGAAAAACTACTCGATTATAAAAAACGACTCGGGCCTACTCATATTAATATGTATTTTATTACAAATCATGATGAGAATTCCTGGGCAGGTACACTTGAAGAACGGATGCCTCAGAAAAAAGATATTTTTACGGCACTTACCTATACCATGCCTGGAATGCCTTTGATATATTCTGGTCAAGAATACGACCTCAATCATCGTCTTGCCTTTTTTGAAAAAGATAGTATTCCTAAAAAAAGAGGCCCTTATTTCGAGCTGTTGAAAAAACTCGGTCAACTAAAGAATTCTGAATTGAGCTTACATGGCGGGAAAAACGCTGCTTCATTTCAATTATTAGAAACTAAAGACTCAGATGTACTCGCGTTTTTACGATTGAAAGACGGACAAGCTTTAGTTTACATAGGTAACTTTTCTAATGTTTCAAAAAAAATAGCGCCCCCTTTTGAAGGCTCTTTTGCAGACAAACTAAAAAAAGGAGTGGTCTACAAAGGTGTTGATGCCTTTTCATTAGGCGCTTGGGATTATAAAATTTTAGAGCCCCTTAAAGATGATAATTAAAGATGTCCTTATAATAGGGGGTGGGGCTGCAGGCTTTTTTACTGCAATCAACCTTGCGACCCAACGTCCTGATCTCAGTATTGCTATTTTAGAGCGTGGAAAGGAGGTGCTCACCAAAGTCAGAATTTCTGGTGGGGGCCGTTGTAATGTTACTCATGCCGAATTTATCCCAAATGAACTCACCTTAAACTACCCTCGAGGAGAGAAAGAATTGCTTGGTCCCTTTCACTCCTTTATGACTGGTGATACCATAGCCTGGTTTGCCGATCGTGGGGTGGAGTTAAAGATTGAAGAAGATGGGCGAATGTTTCCTACCACTGATAGCTCTCAAACCATAATTGATTGTTTTATTTCTGAAACCAAACGTTTAGGAATTGAGGTGCTCACTAATCATGCGGTTCAAAAAATGGAACGCGACTCCGATACTAATCAATGGATGCTCGAAACTTCCCAAGGGCCTTTTCAAACTTCTCAGCTTGTAATCGCTACCGGGAGTAATCCGAAAATATGGAAATTGTTGGCGCAATTTGAACATACCATCACTCCGGCCGTTCCCTCCTTATTTACCTTTAATATAAAAGACAAACGCATCGACGGACTCATGGGCCTCTCTACAGAGGCGGCTGTAAAGGTGGTTGGAACTCCGCTTGAGTCTGAAGGGCCATTATTGATAACCCATTGGGGTATGAGCGGGCCAGGAATACTCAAACTATCGGCTTGGGGAGCGCGTTTGCTAGAAAAAACAAAGTATCACTTTGAAATTCGCGTCAATTGGTTACTACATACCACCACTGAAGAGGCAATGTCAGAACTCCTTACTTTAAAGCACAATTTTGCGAAGCAATCGCCACATACCTATGCACAAATGGACTTGCCTAAACGACTCTGGCAATCCTTATTAACGGCAGCAAACATTCCTGAGGGTTCAAAGTGGGCCGATTTAAAAAAGGAGCAATTATCAAAACTAGCTGAGGAGTTAACAAACGGCAGTTTTCGCGTAAGCGGAAAAAGTACCTTTAAAGAAGAGTTTGTAACCGCAGGTGGAATCGACCTGAAAGAAGTCAACTTCAAACGCTTTGAAAGTAAGTTGCATCCAAGTCTTTATTTTGCTGGGGAAGTATTAAATATAGATGCTATTACTGGTGGTTTCAACTTTCAAAACGCATGGACAGGAGGGTATTTAGTTGCTGAGGCCATTGCAAGTTCATAAGGCATTCTCTAATTCAAACGCCAAATTTCAAAATTGAGTAACATGGCAAAAGCTACCCAACAGGCATATGGAATAAGTAAATAGGCGGCAGTATTGTTTACTACTTTGAACCATTTGATGGTCAAAAGGATCATAATAAAGAGCACTATTATGTCTATTAATGCCCAAAATGGTTGCTGCATACCAAAAAACAAAACACTCCAAGCCGCATTTAATAATAGTTGGAACCCAAAATGATACAAGGCTGTTTTAACCCATTTGTGATAGAAGCCTTTGTCCCAAACAATACCTGCAGCAATTCCCATAAGAATAAATAGTAGCGTCCACATCGGGCCAAAAATCCAATTGGGAGGATTGAAAAAAGGTTTGTTGATGGTGGTATACCAATCATTGATACTCGCCTGGGTGGCAAATGCTCCAATGGCACCAATAACAAGGCAAACAGCTACCGAGAGCACTATTTTAATGAGTAAATTTTTATTCATAAGTGATGGTTAGTTGTGTAAGTTAGGAAAAAGCAGCCGACTCTTTGGATGGCAGTCGGTGAAAAAAGTATCTTTGCATAAATCTATCTCAGACCTATGACGGTAAATGATTTCTTGCCTCAAACATATTTAAATACTCTTAAAAACGGAAGTGTCACTTGGCAATCTCCTAGTAATATTGCCCTTGTTAAATACTGGGGAAAATACGGGGATCAGTTACCAAAAAATGCTAGTATCAGTTTTACCTTGAGTGCCTGTCATACGACAACTACCTTACGATATACTAAACTGCCTGCAGCCACAAAAGATATTGCATTTGACATCTTTTTAGATGGGGTAGCGGTGCCTGAATTCAAGGAGAAAATTTTGCAATTTTTTGAGCGAATCAAGAATTATTTGCCCTTTGTAAATGAGTATAGCTACGTCATTGAAACTTCCAATTCTTTTCCACACAGTTCTGGGATTGCGAGTTCCGCTTCAGGGATGAGTGCTCTGGCTTTATGCCTAATGAGCATGGAAAAAGAGATGCAGCCTGATATGTCTACAGATAGTTTTAATAAAAAGGCTTCTTTTCTGTCCCGCTTAGGATCGGGAAGTGCGAGTAGAAGTATTGAAGGTCCGCTGGTTGTTTGGGGATCACATGATGGAATCGGAAATAGTAGTCAATTATTTGGCACTGCCTATCCTCATGAGGTACATGATGTTTTTAAGACCTATCAGGACACTATTTTGTTGGTCGATAAAGGAGAGAAACAAGTGAGTAGTACCGTTGGTCATGGTTTGATGGAAGGACACGCTTTCGCGAAAGCGCGATTCACCCAAGCTCATGAAAACTTGCAGGCAATGGAGTCTATTTTTAAGACTGGTGATTTGGATGCCTTTATTGCCCTTGTAGAAAGTGAAGCACTTACTTTACATGCGATGATGATGACCAGTCATCCCTATTTTATACTAATGAAACCAAATACCTTAGAGATTATTAATAAAATCTGGGCAAGCCGAAAGGAGACTGGATCTAAGCTCTGTTTTACGCTAGATGCAGGTGCAAATGTGCATTTGTTATATCCAGCAAAGGAGAAAGAAAGTGTGCTTGATTTTATTAAAAAGGAGTTGGCTATGCACTGTAAAAATGGAGAGTTTATTGTTGACGAATTAGGTGAAGGAGCTCAAAAACTAGCCTAATACCTTCGAAATCACTGTTTTTTCATTAAAAAGAGCTGAAAATTGTTAATTACTCCCTAAATTGGGACATTGAACTGTTAGTATAGTTTAAAAAAGTCATAATTTTGCCCCTATGAAAGGACCTCTGTTTTATTCGAAGATTTTATTGTTTGGAGAATATGGAATTATAAAAGATTCGAAAGGCCTCGCTATACCTTATAATTTTTATAATGGTGCCCTAAAAATAGATTCGAATTCTTCGGATGTTGCTATAGAATCAAACGCCAATTTAAAGCGTTTTGTGAGTTACTTGAGCGAATTGAGTCCTGAACTAGTTACTTTCGAGTTAGACAAGCTACAAGCAGATGTTGAAGCTGGAATGTATTTTGACTCAAGTATTCCTCAAGGATATGGAGTTGGAAGTAGTGGCGCTTTAGTTGCGGCAATCTATGATAAGTACGCAGTTAATAAGATCACAGTTTTAGAAAATCTTACCCGAGAAAAATTGTTGACTCTTAAGCAGGTTTTTGGAGCTATGGAATCTTTCTTTCATGGCAAGTCTTCAGGCTTAGATCCATTAAATAGCTATTTGAGTTTACCTATTCTTATCAATAGCCAAGATCATATTGAACCAGCAGGAATTCCTTCTCAAACAGAATCTGGTACAGGAGCTGTCTTTTTATTAGACAGTGGAATGACCGGAGAAACGGCACCTATGGTACATATTTTCATGGAGAATATGAAACAAGAAGGTTTTCGAGCAATGCTCAAGGATCAATTTGTAAAACATACTGATGCCTGTGTTGAAGATTTCCTCAAGGGAGATGTAAAATCCTTATTCGGTAATGTTAAGCAGTTGTCTAAAGTAGTACTCAACAACTTTAAACCTATGATTCCGGCAAAATTTCATGCCTTATGGAAGCAGGGAATAGAAACTAATGACTATTACCTCAAACTTTGTGGTTCTGGAGGTGGTGGTTATATGCTAGGTTTTACAGAAGATCTAGACAAGGCGAAACTTGCTTTGAAAGACTATAAATTAGAAGTGGTTTACAACTTCTAAGATTCCCATTTTATGATTTAATTAAAGTAGCGGTGTATGCTTACGCGAAAAAACAAACGACTCCTTCTTAAGATTTTTAGTTTGTTTTCTGTAGTAAGAGGCTATAATATATTAGTCATTGCACTCGCACAATACCTAACCTCCATTTTTATCTTAGCACCCGAGAGGTCTACTAAGGAGGTGTTACTAGATCCAAATCTATTGATGTTGGTATTAGCGTCTGCCGCGGCAATCGCTGCTGGCTATATCATTAATAATTTTTACGATTCAGAGAAAGATTTAATCAATAGGCCTCGCAAGGTTATGCTCGATCGTTTGGTAAGTCAGAATACGAAATTGTCTATCTACTTTGTGCTTAATTTTTCGTCAGTGATTATGGCGAGTTATGTATCCTTTAGAGCGGTATTGTTCTTTGCCTTTTACATTTTCGGAATCTGGTTGTACTCTCATAAGCTAAAGAAAATCACCTTCATAGGTAATTTTGTCGCAGCAACCTTAGCTCTGACTCCTTTCTTTGCGGTCTTTGTGTATTACCGCAATCTCGATACCGTGATTTTTATTCACGCTTCCTTTTTGTTTTTGGTCATTTCTATGCGAGAATTGGTCAAGGATCTTGAAAATATGAAGGGTGATTTGGTGCAAAATTATAAAACCATTCCCGTTGTATTTGGGGTGAAAGTATCCAAAGGAATGCTCTCTTTATTGGCGATTTTAACTTTAATCCCACTGTTTCTCTTAGTAACGCGATATAATTTGGGGAAGATGTATCTCTACTTTTACGGAAGCCTAATTTTACTACTTCTCTTTTTGTTTGTTTTATGGCGATCTAAGGCCAAATTACATTACCTCTTATTACACAACATTCTTAAAATAATCATTGTGGCAGGCGTCATAAGTATCCTGCTTATTGATACAAGTGTAGTTCTTCAACGACTCTTTGATTTTTAAAGCTATCGGCTTAATGCTGGATTTTAGATCATCTAATGTTTTGTACTTTAGCTATGATCTCAAAATTTGGATATGTCTACAAAAGCAAATGAATTAAAGCTTGCCCTCGCTCAAATTGCTCCTGTTTGGTTAAACAAGGTAGGCACGCTTGCTAAAATAAAAACAGCAATAATTGAAGCGGCTGCAGAAGGTGCTGAGCTCATTGTCTTTGGAGAAGGTCTATTGCCTGGATATCCTTATTGGTTGTCTCTTACAGACGGTGCTAGCTGGAATAAAACAGTCGTAAAAGAATTGCATGCGCATTATGCTCGTTCTGCTGTTTCTATTGAAGATGGAGATCTAGATGAGGTTTGTGCGCTTTCGCGAAAGCATAAAATTGCCATTTATTTAGGAATTATTGAAAGGCCTCAAGATCGGGGAGGTCATAGTTTGTACGCTTCTTTAGTCTATATCAATCAGGAAGGTGATATCCAATCTGTACATCGAAAATTGCAGCCTACCTATGACGAGCGTTTGACCTGGTCTCCAGGTGACGGACATGGTTTACGGGTTCACTCTTTAAAGCAGTTTACTGTGGGCGGACTTAATTGCTGGGAGAATTGGATGCCTTTGGCGCGTGCTGCTATGTACGCTCAAGGCGAAAATTTGCATGTTGCCGTTTGGCCGGGGAGTGATTATAATACCAAAGATATTACGCGTTTTATCGCTAGGGAATCTAGATCCTTTGTGATTTCGGTATCGAGTAGAATGTCTAGGGCAGATTTCCCTGCTGATACGCCGCACCTAGAAGAAATTCTTAAAAAAGCCCCCAAGAGATTGTCTAATGGAGGCTCGTGTATTGCAGGACCCGATGGAGAATTTATCCTCGAGCCAGACATAGAAACGGAGGGAAATATCTATCATACCCTAGATTTCAATCGGGTGTATGAAGAAAGACAGAATTTTGATCCTGTGGGTCATTATTCCCGCCCAGATGTGACCCAACTTTCAGTTAATAGAGAGCGGCAGTCAACAGTAAAGTTTGATTAAGATCTGAATTGCGTTTCTGCTTCAGATATGAGCATTTTATACATTGAGCGCACTACCTTAAGTTCGGCTTTTACCTTTGAAAGGTCGCCAGAGAAGCTGCCATCTTTTACTGCCTTGTCAATGTCTGTGAAATTATAGCCATACAAACGTTGGGACTCTCGATTTCTCAAATGATTATATGCGGCGTTAAGTTCGTTTTGAGCGGCGACGTAATTTTCATAAGGAGTATCTCTGTTTACGGTAATGGAGATAATCGCCTTGTCTGGATGATCAGATGCATCACTTTTGCGATCTCCTTTACAGTAGTCACAGTAATAAATGGATAAGGGATTAGTATCTCCGCCATTGTCAATAAACTGAATGGCTCTTGTCTTAATTTCCTCAATTGGGACCACTTTGTCATTAATTAATAAATCTCCGTAACTGTTCATGTTGATCATAAAAATATTTCGTTTACGAACATCTATAGGATCCTTGATATCTTCTTTCTTGGGAAGCTGCCTCAAAATCCCCTTGTCTTTTTCAATAGTTGTCGTCACTAAGAAAAAAATTAGCAGGAGAAAGGCGATGTCTGCCATGGATCCTGCGTTAACTTCTGCGCTGTTTCGTTTTCCCATAATGAATGTTTTAAAGATTAGATGAATGGGATATCAAGATGCGTGCCGTTAAAGAAATGTTAAAGAAAATTATAAAGCATTCGCATTTAGCACTTTATTTCTATTGAATAGCCTTTGTTATACTATTTCGTACCTCATACTTTAAGACTACCTTTGTGCCCAAATAAGAAAACATGAGTCAAGGAGGAGAACGCCAAGGAAAAAGTAAGACACCTGTCAAAGGAAAAGGTGGTGCGTATGCAGGAAAATCAAAAGGTGGAGCCTATGCTGGGAAGTCTAAAGGTGCACCTGCATCTAAAAAAGATGCCCCTAAGAAAAAAGTGTCAACGCCTAAGCGTAAAGACGATGGAACCATTCGTTTAAATAAGTACATCGCCAATTCTGGTATGTGCTCAAGACGAGAAGCAGATATGTATATTTCTATCGGAAATGTTACTGTCAACGGGAAGGTGGTGAATGAAATGGGGTACCGTGTTAAACTTGAAGATGATGTTCGTTTTGATGGAAGACGTATCAATCCTGAACCTAAAACATATATTTTACTAAATAAACCTAAAGGTTTTGCCACTACGGTAAGTACCGATAAAGGGCATACCGTAATGGATCTAATTGCAAATGCAACCAAAGCCCGCGTAAAGCCTATTGGACGCTTGGGACGTAATTCTACAGGCCTGATCCTTTTTACTAATGATGATGAAGTGGTACAGAAATTTACAAACTCTAAGAACGGAGTGACGAAATTGTATCATATCGAACTGTCAAAAAACCTAAAAGTTGCCGATATGGATCGCATCAAAGAAGGTATGACGGTTGAAGGGAAGAAAGTGGAAGTAGTTGAAGTTAAGCACGTAGAAGGTGCTCCTAAAAAGGAAATCGGACTGAAATTAAAACACAGAGGAAATAGTGTGATTCGTACTATTTTCGAACACCTAAACTATGAGGTGCTTCGTATTGATTGTGTTGGGATTGCAGGACTTACTAAAAAAGACCTACCAAGAGGTAATTATAGACATCTGACTAAGCAAGAAATTGTAAATCTTACGATGTTATAAGTCGCTTCAAATCCTTATTTTTAAAGTATAGAACACACTTTTATGAGCTATCGTCTGACTATCGTAGTTCCCGTCTACAATGAGGAAGAAAATTTACTCCGTGTAGAATCGGTTTTTTTAAAATACTTCGAGACAGCAACGGCCAAAAGCAAAGTGCTTTTTGTCAATGATGGTTCTGTAGATGCTAGTCAGCAACTCATTGAAGAAATTTGTTCTAGAAGTGCAGATTTCGAATATATTTCTTTCCAAGAAAATTGTGGATTAAGTGCGGCCATTAAGGCTGGTTTTGATCATGCCGATACTGAGCTGGTGGGATATATTGACAGTGACCTTCAAACAACTCCTGAAGATTTTAATGTGTTGATGGAATCTATTGGAGAATATGATTTAGTAACAGGGGTTCGAGCAGATCGCAAGGATAGCTTTGTCAAGAATATGTCCTCAAAAATTGCCAATGGCATTCGGCGTTCGTTTACACATGACGGTATGGATGATACTGGGTGTCCTTTAAAAATTATTAAAACTTCTTACGCTCAAAAGATTCCTATGTTTAAAGGCTTACATCGCTTTTTACCAGCGATGATACTCCTACAAAACGGAAAAATCAAACAAGTTCCCGTGCGTCACTTTCCTAGAATGGCGGGGGAAGCAAAGTTTGGAGTCTGGAACCGACTTGTAGGTCCGCTTATGGATTGCTTTGCTTATCTGTGGATGAAGAAAAAGTATATTAACTATTCAGTAGGAACTTCTAGTCGTGGATAAATTATCCATAATAGCGATCCTGGCCCAGATCCTTTTTGGCGCCCGAATGATCTCCCAATGGATTCTTTCTGAAAAGCAAAAGACCTCTGTGACGCCCTTGACTTTTTGGTGGCTCAGTCTCTCTGGTTCTTTTTTACTCTTTATTTATGGTTACTTAAGAGTCGATTTTGCCTTGATGCTCGGACAGGTATTTACTTATTTTATCTATATCCGAAACTTACAACTTCAGGATCAATGGCGACGCATCCCAAAATGGTCCCAACTAGGCTTTTTTCTTATTCCTATAGCAATTGTAGTCTATGGTTATAACAATGGAAACTACGACCTTAAAAACCTTTTAAATAATCCTGAAATAGCAGATTGGCTCCTTATTTTAGGCATCATAGCACAGGTAGTTTTTACACTTCGTTTTGTCTATCAATGGATTTACGCCGAAAAAAATAAAGAGGCTACTTTGCCGCTTGGTTTTTGGGTTCTCAGTCTCGTTGGAGGCCTGATGACACTCAGTTATTTTATTTTTAGAAGGGATTATGTTTTGATATTCTCAAATATCTTGGGAGTCGTTATTTACGCGCGTAACATTATGTTATACCGTAAGAAGAAGTAAAGTCATCCCTAGAATTTTTTGTAAAAACTAAGACGGAAGTCGTAGGCTCGGTTTGCTGAATATCTCCCAAATAAAGAATCCAATCACTGTCACATACTCTAAGGCGACTAGCCACAGGTTTTCATCAAAACCACCTACCCCATAGGCCGAATAACTCAGCATTATGGTAAAACTCCAAACCAAAGGAAAGCGATACTTTGTAAACACACAAAGCAATAATGGTGTGGCAGCATACCATGGATGCACGGTTGTGGAAAGTAGAAAGTAAAAGGAAATCCCTAAGAGCATCACAGTAATGAGCTGCTGAGCAGTTGCATTTTTACGAAGGAAGGTCAGGAGTAAAAGTACCCCAATAACAATAAGCGGTAAGATCTTACCCACATCTGCGATAATGTTCCAGCCTATGGTCTGAAAACCAATCCAGCGGATGATATAATACACACTCGCATTGAATTCGAAATTTTGAAACCAGAGCGCGATAGACGCACCAAAATTTTCGGCAAAGTCGCCAGAAAGAAAAGGCAGAAAGCTCAGAAGAACCGTTGCCAAAACAATCACATAGTATATGACTAGGCGGGGAATTCGAGTCGCATTTTCACGCAAGTGAAACCACTTTGAAGCTCCTGCATTAGAGAGAAAATACTGCAGAAATAATGGCAGAAATAATAATGGAATCAACTTCACAGAAACCGAACAGGCGAGCAAAACAGCGCTCCAAATCCATCGTTTGGTGACTAGGGCATAGAGAGAACCCAGTACAAAAAATAACATGACGCCTTCAAAATGGAGGTTGCCGGTCATTTCGATAATGATAAATGGATTCAAGGCATACCAAAAGATATGGTGGATAGGCAAGCCTAGTTTTTGAAGCAATTTCTTGCCTAAAATGATGATCCCAATATCCGCAAGGAGCATTGTAACACGAAATATTATAGCACTTCCTAGAATGCTTTTGCCTGCAAACAATCCTGCAATGGCAAAAATCAATTGGTTCAAAGGTGGGTAGTTTGTGTAATGACTACCATTCAAGTTTCCCATACCAGCGTACAATTCCTGGGCCTGGGCGACAATGTCAAAGTTCTGAGCGAGGATATGACTTTCAGGTGTGGTGAGATACGGATTGATGCCTTGAACGAGTAATCTTCCGTCCCAAATAAAGCGATAGAAATCTTGCGATAAATTAGGGATAACGGGCAGGAATACCAGTCTCATGAGTACAGCAAGACCGGCTAATAACATAAAATCACTTTTGCCTGTCTGTACTATTTTATAGAAACAGAAGAACAACCCAACATACAAAGTGATGAACTTGATAAAATCACTTCGCTCTAAGTCATATGCAAATGCTATATAGAAGACAAGGGATAAGACTGCAAAAAGGAGAGGGAGTTTTTTATATTTAAAGGACTCCTTGATCACGCTTTTGACGTTAAGGATTTAAAGAAAACAAAACCAAAACCAACAAACAACATCAAGTGAAAAGGGAACAATCCAAAATCTCCGCCTTGATCGCCAACAACAAAAGCCGAGTACATTCCGAAAGCAAAATAGAGCATTAGAATCCCTTCAAATATTACATTGATAGAGATGTTTTTCTTGAGGTATTTATTGCCCTTCCAACTGTCTTTTAGTTCGCTAATATTAAACTTAGGCGTTCTAATAAAGTCGCTACGCTTTCCGATATGACCTTCAATGACTGCAATCGAATTGTGTAAGGAGAAGCCCATTGCGATACTGAAAAAGGTAAAGAACATCCCAATGTATTTGATGAACTGTTTAAAGCCTCCACCATAGATGCTTTTAAACATATACCAATAACAGATAAAAAAGATGATGGTGCTTAAAACAAAGAAGCTCATCACATAGAAATAAGGCTTTAGGTGGGCGTATTCGTTTTTGATATACAGCATAGGAATGCTGAGTAAGGCAACAATAAGTACGTTTAGAAACATCGTACTGTTGAGGAGGTGTAAAATACCGTGAACCTTGGTCTTGGAAGATATATTCTTACTTCGCACGACTTTTTTCTTCATTTTTTGGAAGTTCTCTGCCCCTCCTTTATTCCAACGGAATTGTTGAGAGCGTGCGGCACTAATTACCACTGGGAGTTCGGCAGGAGTTTCTACATCTTCCAGGTATTTGAATTTCCAATTTTTTAGTTGTGCTCTGTAGCTGAGGTCAAGATCTTCGGTCAAGGTATCTCCTTCCCAGTTGCCTGCATCAAGGATACACTGCTTTCTCCAGATACCTGCGGTACCATTAAAGTTGATAAAATGCCCTTCACTATTTCGTCCCACTTGTTCGAGTGTAAAATGAGCATCTAAGGCAAAAGCCTGTACTTTGGTAAGTAAGGAGTATTCTCTATTTATGTGTCCCCAGCGCGTTTGAACAACGCCTATGTTACGATCTCTAAAGTAAGGCACCGTGCGTTTGAGCCAATTGGGTTCTGGTAAGAAATCGGCGTCAAAAATGGCGATATATTCCCCTTTGGCAACCTTAAGGCCTTCTTTGAGCGCTCCAGCTTTGAAACCAGAACGGTCGCTACGGGTGACGTGCTTGATATCTAAGCCATTCTTACCTAAGCGTTCAATATGTGCTGCTGTAGTTGCAAAAGATTCGTCGGTACTATCGTCGAGGACTTGAATTTCTAGTTTGTCTTGAGGGTATTCTAAAAGTGCAATATTGTCTAATAAGCGTTCCATAACATACATCTCATTGTATACAGGAAGCTGAATGGTGATGTATGGGATTTGGGTGGGATCTGTAAAATCAAACTTTGGAGAGTCGTCTTTTTTGCGTTGTGCCCTTAGGTAATTAAAAAGCAGGTTGAGTTGCGACAAACTGTATGCAAAAATGAGCAGTAGGGCGATGGTATAAATAACAATTATGATGGATTCTATAATCATTTTTTAAAGCTGTATTTAAAAATCCAACCTAAGATTTTTATGCCTGCAAATATAGCCCCTTTTACGGTTCCTGAAACTTTGGAAACGCCGATGCGATTGCGGTATTTTACAGGGATTTCAGTGTATGTCATGTTCTTTTTAAGCACTTTGAGTTGCATCTCTACGGTCCAACCATAGGTCTTGTCTTCCATTTCAAGAGCTAGTAAGCTATTGTATTTCATAGCTCTAAAAGGGCCTAAATCTGTGAATTTAGCACCAAAAAAGAGGCTCATTAAGCTGGTTGCAAGCCAGTTTCCAAAGATTTGGGGTTTTGTCATGGATCCGCTTTCGCGAAAGTGTTTGTCTCGTGCTCCAATAACCATATCAAGATCCTCATCAATAATAGGCTGTACAATTTCTGTGAGTTGCTCAGGATAATCACTGTAATCGCCATCTAGGAAAACAACGATATCTGGTTTGGGTTCTGAGTCTGCTATATGTTGTAAGCCTTTAAGACAGGCATATCCATAACCTTTTCTAGCTTCTTTTAAGACCGTTGCGCCAGCTTGTGCTGCAACTGACTCTGTATTGTCTGTAGATCCATTACTCACTACAATGACTTCATCTACGCTTTTAGGGATGTCACCTATAACATGACCTATAGAGTCTTGTTCGTTAAATGCAGGAATGATCACTTTTATTAGGGGACTCATAGATTTGTGATGGCTATTTAAAAGAAACACTTTGTTTCAAGGCTTATATCTGTTTTCCGGCCTTGGTTATTTCAAAATAAACCTTGGTTTCTCTTGGTTTGCAAGGTCGTGAAAAATCTAACAATTTACAGTAGTTCCTTTGCGATAATGCCTTAGGCACTCATTGCATAGGTACAGGACATTAGACGAGAGGCGAGAAGAAGGCTGACAGAATAAAGCACTATTTCTACTCGAAGCTGTATTTTTACAAAAAGAGCAATTTATGAATCTTAGTTATTGGGAACAAACTACATGGTTTACCGATGTTGATTATACCATTGTAGGTAGTGGCATCGTAGGTTTAAATTGTGGATTACGCTTGCGCGAAAAGTTTCCAAACGCGAAGATTCTCATCCTCGAGCGAGGCATTTTACCACAAGGCGCCAGTACAAAAAATGCAGGTTTTGCCTGCTTTGGAAGCATCTCTGAAATCTTAGACGATCTTGAGTCACATACAGAAGAGGAAGTGGTTGACTTGGTGAGACAACGAACAGAGGGACTCCGCTTATTAAGAGCAATGGTGGGCGATGAGCAATTGGATTATCAAGAGCATGGAGGATATGAGTTATTTACAGAAGCTGATTCCGATTTGTTTCACAAATGTGTCGCTGCAATAGATCGTATCAATGCTTTGTTGCATCCTATTTTTGGCGGAGCTGTGTACAGTTTAAAAGAAGATGTATTTGGTTTTGAAGGCGTCAACACCCAGGCTATTTTCAATGCCTACGAAGGGCAGATCGATACAGGGAAAATGATGCAAAGCTTATTGAAATTGGCTGTTTCAAAAGGCATTCAGATACTCAATAATGCCACTGTTGAATCCTATGAGGAGCAGCAGGAATCCGTTCAAGTCACTTTGGAAGATCAAGTATTTTCAACACAGCACTTATGCATAGCAACCAATGGCTTTGCACGGCAGTTGGAGATTCCAGAAGTGAAGCCAGCTCGGGCTCAGGTTTTGGTCACTAAGCCCATTCCCAATTTAAAAATTAAGGGCACTTTTCACTTAGATAAGGGCTATTACTATTTTAGAAATATAGACAATCGAATCCTCTTTGGTGGAGGGCGAAATCTAGATTTCCAAGCCGAAGAAACCACCGAACTAACGCAAACGGCCTTGGTTCAAGATCATTTAGAGAAACTGTTGCGCGAAGTCATCTTGCCACATACTTCCTTTGAAGCAGATCAACGATGGAGTGGCGTCATGGGCGTTGGAACTCAAAAGAAACCCATAGTAAAATCACTTTCTAAACGAGTGCATGTTGGTGTTCGCCTAGGAGGGATGGGTGTTGCGATAGGAAGTTCTATAGGGCGGAATTTGGCTAATTTGATACCCAACTAATGACAGCAGCAGACATAAAAAAAGAACTTTTGAAGCAGTGTGCCGCGCAACTAGCAACACGTAGGGCAGCGGTGGATCATATTTTGGAGAGTGTGGCGATTTCTTTAAAAGAAGAAACGAAGAGTTCTGCAGGGGATAAGCATGAAACTGGGAGAGCAATGCTACAATTGGAACGCGAAAATGCCGGCAAACAACTCGCTGAAATTGAAAAGGTCGAAGCCATTTTCAACCGCTTACGTCCAGATATTTCTGAAGGCCCAGCGCATTTAGGCTGTGTGGTAGAAACCTCTCAAGCCAAGTATTTTTTGAGTATCCCTTCTGGAGCATTGAAAGTGGGCGATGCAACTTTTTATGCCATCGGATTGGGATCTCCTATTGGCCAATTGTTGTTTGGGAAGAAGCAAGGGGAAGTGGTACACTTCAGGGGAAGCGAACTTATTATCAACAGCATTTACTAAATGGATCTTCAACCGGCAGAGCTTGCCAACTTGTTTATATTCTCTTTAGAAATTTCGGTCTATGAGGACGATTTCTCCATTAGGAATTGCTTTTGAATGCACAAAAAGTAATGGGCGGTCTTTGTGAGTAGCTTGAACTATAAAGTGACTTCCCATAAAGAAAGTATCAGTCACCTTCACTTGAATACCTTGAGCATGAACGCTCAGCTGATGCGGATAGAGAAGTAAATTTTCTGTGGCAGAGGCATTGGAATCAAACCAAGATTTCGGGAGTTCGTTGACATCTCCAAAGAGGGAGGCGACATAATAAGAGGGTGGGTGGTTATAGATCTCGTTGGTAGGAGCATTTGCGATGATACTGCCATCTCGCATTACGATTGTCTTATCTGTAAACGAGAGTACGTCTGTGCTATCGTGGGTAGCGACGATACAGCTTATGTTTTTACTTTTTAGGTAGGCAAATAGGCTGCGGCGGAGTTTATTCTTTCTAAAGTTATCGATGTGAGAAAAGGGTTCGTCAAGTACGAGGAGCTCTGGTTCTTTGGCAAGTACTTGTGCGAGTGCTACCCGTTGTTTTTGGCCTCCAGACAATGTTTTTACGTGCGCTTTCGCGAAAGCGGTCATCTCCACCACCTCTAGTAACTCGGCGGTTCGTGCAGCGCTTAATTCAGGCTGTAAGCGCGAAAGGTATTTTTGGATGTTTTCGGCGACGGAAGTGAAAGGCATGAGATCAAAATCTTGGGAGAGATATTTGATAAAAGGCATTCCAGGGATGAGGTTTTCTTTGGGGCCTGTTATTTGTTGGTCCTTCCAAAAAATGGTGCCTGCGTCTAAATCAAACAAGCCATAGATTAATTTGAGAAGCGAGGTTTTTCCACAGCCGCTTTCGCCAATAATCGCGACTATTTCACCTTCAATAACAGAAAAATCGACCGATTTCAAGTGGAAACGGTCGCTAATTTTTAAGGCTACATTAGTGAGTTGGAGCATCTAGGGGTTTTCTAATGCAAATGTACACTTTGTGTAACTTTTGAATACTATCTTCGTCTAATGAGGTGGTATTTTTATACCGATTGGGTTAAAATTTAGCCAAAGTTGCTACACACAAGGCCCTCACTTTTTATTTTTGTTAAAACCCATTCTACAGTGCTTAGACTTATTATTGTATTAGCTTTTTTTATTGCCTTAGACTTATATGCCTATCAGGCCTTTCGTTTTCTTGTGAAAGCGCGCTGGGGTACAGTACTATATTTTATAATTACACTCTTCATCTTTGGAGGATTATTCTATCAATTTGCCAATAGCGGCCGACGAAATTTAAATCCGATAACCCAGTTTTTTATCGTAGCTACTATCATTATGCTCGTGGGTAAATTAGTCATCCTATTTACCATGTTCGGGGAAGATATCTTTCGTTTTTTAAAGGCGATTGCCGGAAAATTGACTGGTAGCGATACTTCCTTCAATATAGACGGGAGACGAAAATTTGTGAGCCAATTGGCACTTGGATTAGCTGCCATCCCCTTTGCCTCCATACTTTATGGCGTGTTTAAAGGGCGATATAATTTTAAGGTACTTAAATACACCATGTATTTTAAGGATCTTCCCAAAGCCTTTGATGGTTACCGCTTAACACAAATAAGTGATATTCATTCTGGGAGTTTTGACAATAAAGAAAAGGTAGAATACGCGATTGATTTGATCAACGAACAAAAAAGTGATGCCATATTATTCACTGGAGATATGGTAAATAATGAAGCTGCCGAAATGGAGCCATGGCTCGATACCTTTGGCCGCTTAAAAGCAACCGATGGGAAATTCTCTGTATTAGGAAATCACGATTATGGAGATTATGTGCAATGGGAATCATCTGAAGCCAAAAAAGCCAATTTGGATCGCTTGAAAGGAATGCAGAAAGATATGGGCTTTGATTTGCTTTTGAACGAACATCGTTTTTTAGAAAAGGATGGAGAACGCCTAGCGCTTGTAGGCGTAGAGAACTGGGGAGAAGGCGGATTTAAAAAGGCAGGAGATTTGAATAAGGCGATTGATGGCTTGGAGAAAAGTGATTTTCGTATCTTGATGAGCCATGACCCGTCACATTGGGAGTATGAAGTAAAAGATCATCCAGAGCATTTTCACCTCACTTTGAGCGGACATACACATGGAGCGCAATTTGGGATTGAGATACCGGGTTTGTTTAAACTAAGTCCTGTAAGCTTGCGTTATAAGTACTGGGCTGGAGTTTATGAGCAACTCGGGCAGTATATAAATGTCAATCGAGGTTTTGGCTATTTAGCTTTTCCAGGAAGAGTAGGAATTTGGCCAGAAATCACTGTGATTACGCTTAAAAAGGGCATAAAACCTGCCTAATTAAGATAAAATGTTATATTTGAATAGCTAAAAGTCTGACTTTAAGCAATTAAAGAAACTACTATGTCAAAATTTGGCGAATTAATAGATCTGAACATTCCGGTATTGCTGGATTTCTATACAGAATGGAATGAAGATTCAGTGTCCATGCATCCTATCTTACGCGATGTAGCAGCAGCTGTTGGGGACAAAGGGAAAATTATCAAAATTGACGTTGATAAGAACAACGAACTGGCAGAAGCCTTGCGCATCAAACAATTGCCAACCCTTATGATTTATAAAAAGGGCGAAATGAAATGGCGACAAAGTGGGGAACAAGATGCAAATACCCTTATTGGTATTATGCAGGAATACGCTTCCTAAAGCGTCTCAAAACGATATCCTTTTTCTTGAAAATGAGCAATGGCTCGTGGTAAGGCGTATTGTAAATTTTTAAATGCTTTTACACTGTCGTGAAAAACAACAAGGTCACCTGATCGAGTATTGTTGATCACATTAGACAAACACTTTTCTGGAGTTACTGTAGCATCCCAATCATAAGCTACCACCCGATACATAATAATTTGATATCCGATGGCACGTAATTTACGCGCTTGGCCTTGTTTTATCTTACCATAAGGCGGTCTGAATAATGGAAACTGTAATTGAGCATCCATTTTTTTGTCAAGCGCATGCCGCTCCATAAACTCTGCAGCCTTCTTTGTGTTTGCTAAATAGTCGGCGTCATTGGTTTGCCAACCTTTTAGGTGATTGTAAGTGTGGTTCCCTACTTGATGCCCTTCAGATAGGATCCTTTGATAGATTGCGGGATGTTTATGCACATTATCTCCAATACAGAAAAAACTAGCCTTGATTGATTCCTTGGTTGGAGCCGACATGGATGCAAGGGTGTCTAGAACCCATTCTGTGACCTCTGGAATGGGTCCGTCATCAAAGCTGAGGTAGATGACCTTTTCTTCTTTAGGACGATCCCATACAAACCAAGACGGGTACCACCATTTTATCAATGAGGGTACCCGTACTGGTAAAGGAATAAAAGCACACATCTTATTCGATGTCTTGCGAATCTAGAGGAATCTCGATGGTAGGTTTTGCAACCGTTTCAAGACGTTCAGGATCTTCAGTTTCCTCTTCTCCATATAATTCAGGGAAAAGACGGATATAGCTATTAAATTCTTCGGCCTTTTGAACGATCATATCTTCATCTCTATTCATTACTAAGAGATCTAAAAGACTTCTGTATTTCTCCATATTACTATAAATTTCTTCATAGTTTTTCATCTGACGTTCTGGAGTAAGACCGTCTAAATACACGAGCTGCTCTTGGTATTTTCGTGCTACTTGGCTCCAGATCTCACGCGCTTTGTCGCGCTCTCCAATTTCATAATAGCCGGTAATATATGGTTCAACAAGGGTGTAGAACTCAAAAGTGTCAATAGGCATTTTCTCCATCGCTAGATCGAGAATTTCCTTAGCCTTTTCTGGTTCCCCATCATTGAGAAGTTGTTCTACAAGACGCGCCATATTGCCGCGATAGGTAATCCCGTTGGTGCGGGTTTCGCGATCGTGATAGATATCTGGATCACCACTACCACCCCAATACCAATTCTTTACGATATCGTACATCTTATCACCATCAATACGCCCCATATCATAAGGGTTTTGAGGATCAACAGGGGTTTGAATAGGGATGAGTTTATAGCATACACCATCTAGTTGAAGGAAATCCTTCATCCATAGATAATCGTCATCACCAAAACTTCCACCTGTAAAATAGATCGGACGTTCCCAATTGTTATTGGCAACGACATCTAGCATGATAAGGCGGTTTTTATAAAGGATATCCCCTTTAAGTTCGATGTCAATATATGGTACAATATCGTTGGCATCTTTAATATCAACAATCTTGTTTTTTAGTACCGACTCTTTATCTACAGGAATACGAATCTTCTTACTCGGGAAGGTGTTTACCAACTGTCCGTTACGAAGTTCTTCCTTAGTACGAGGATCATCACTAGCTACCCAGTTCATCCAGGTTTTAATGTCTGTTGAATCACTGACAGGTACATACCAAATGGCATCACGTGTTCCCGTGACATATTTATCATGTGTGAGCTGACTAGGAATAGCCTTACTCTTATAGGCAGGGCGTTTCATTTGGTCGATATACCAATCTGTATTGAAAAGGCTGGTATTGATTACGCGCACATCGGTACGGTATTCTTCAATTTCTTGAAGGTACCATAGGGCAAAGGTGTCATTATCTCCAATGGTAAAGAGAATAGCATTCTCATCTACTGAGTCGAGGTATTTACGCGCCATTGCCAAAGCCGTTTTACGGCCAGAACGATCGTGGTCGTCCCAGTTTTCCTTGGCGAGCATGATAGGTCCCGCAAGCAGACACAGAACTGTGACTAATGGGAGGGCAATTTTTCTTGAAAAGAATTCGCTACAAGTTTCATAGAGGGCATAGACGCCAAAGCCTATCCACATCGCAAAGACATAGAAGGAACCTACGAGCGCATAATCGCGTTCGCGAGGTTCAAAGGGTCGTTCGTTGAGGTAAATTTTCAAGGCGAGTCCTGTAAAGAGGAAGAAGACAAACATCACCCAGAAGGTTCGTTTATCTTTAGAAAGCTGAAATATAAACCCAATGAGTCCTAGTAAAAATGGCAAGAAATAATAGGTGTTTCGAGCCTTGTTTTTGAGTGCGTCCGTAGGGAGATTGTCTTGACTTCCTAGGAACATACTATCGATAAAATCAATACCACTGAGCCAGTTGCCATCAAAATCGTCTCCAGTACCTTGTATATCATTCTGACGTCCAATAAAGTTCCATGCGAAGTAGCGCCAGTACATGTAGCCAAACTGGTAATTAAACATAAAGCTCATATTGTCTGCAAAAGACGGAGGTTCTACGTTTAAGTATTCTTGGCCAAACTGCTTCATGAATTTGTTATAGCCTTCTAGGCCCACCTTTCCTTGGGCGAGGTCTTCTCTAAACTGAGTGACGGCTGCCTGTAAGTCTCTGTTGTTTATATGTTCGGGTTTAATCGTAAACGGCAGCGGACCTGTATAGGCTAGATAGTTAATATTATTTTCTGGGCTCCACATTCGTGGTAAGAAGGTCTTTTGTCTGTCGTCTAAGTTTTGTCCAGTGTTCTTCCACTGATTTACAACCACATATTTGCCGAGTTTTTCATCTTTCTCGTATTTTTTCTTGTCGTCTTTATAGGGATCATCTAGATCTAGCCCGGCATAGTCGGAGGTAAATTGTGGGCCGTAAAATAAATGTGTTTCTGGGTACTGCTCACGGTTGTAGTAGGCGAGTAATTCACGAGCGTTGTTTGGGTTATTTTCGTTAATGGTAGTTCCTGCATTGGCGCGTATGGGCAACATCATCCATGAAGAGAAACCTACAAAAATGAAGAGAACACATAGTAAGAGGGTGTTGAAGATAGGATAGTTGCGCTTTCGCGAAAGCGTAATCCCATAATAGAACGCTCCAATAACTAAGAGAGCCGCGATGATGGTACCGCTATTAAAGGGCATTCCCATGGAGTTGACAAAGAAGACTTCAAGATGGCCAAAAAAGGATAGGGTATATGGCAGGAGGAGTTTAAAAATAAACATCAATACAGCGACCACAACGATATTGGCGATGATGAAATTTTTTGGGGTGATGGTTTTGTAGTTTTTAAAGTAGTACAAAAAGCCAATAGCTGGAATAGTAAGCAGTCCCATGAAGTGAATTCCAAAGGAGAGGCCAACGACAAAAGAGATTAGGATCAACCAGCGATTTCCGCGGGCTTTGTGCATATCGCGTTCCCATAGGAGTCCGAGATAAAAGAGTAATGACATGATAAAGATGGCACCGGCATACACTTCGGCTTCAACGGCGTTGAACCAGAAACTATCAGTAAAAGTAAAAGCGGTAGCACCTACAAATGCGCTGGCAAGGATTGCTTTTTCTTTGGCGACAGAAACCACTTCTTTGCTATTTATCAATAGTTTTCTGATGAGGTAGGTGAGGGACCAAAACATAAAAAGTATCGCAAAAGCTGAGGCGATACATGACATATAGTTTACGGTGAGGGCGATATAGGTGTTATCGGGCGCAAAAATTGAGAAGAAGGCACCCATGATTTGATAGAGCGGTGCTCCTGGCGGGTGGCCAATTTCTAATTTGGAGGCGGTAGAGATATATTCTCCGGCGTCCCAAAAACTAGCTGTAGGTTCTACAGTTAGCGAGAAGGTGACTAGAGCGATGGTAAACGCTAGCCAACCCATAATTTTATTCCACTTCGCAAAGTTGAAGTCTGTCATGTGTGTTATTTTTTCAATGGCACGAAGTTAAGCATAAGGATGGATTTGAACCATTTTTTTTATTTTGGGTTGAATCCTCTGTAATCCCTTCAAAAATAGCCGATTTACACTTTTTTTCAAAGCTGTTCTGGCATCAAAAACGCTACTAGGATTGTTAATATTGGTTAAAGCGTGATTTTTTACAAAATAAGTTTGCTTAATTGAAAGTTTGATGTAAATTTGCAACCGCTATTGCGATAGTGGCCTATGGTGTAACTGGCAACACGTCGGTTTTTGGTACCGAAGAGTCTAGGTTCGAGCCCTAGTGGGCCAACATAAAGTTGGCGAAACCCCTTGATAATCAAGGGGTTTTTTGTTTTTAAGAGTTTCGTGTACCGCCCATTGTACCGCCCATTTCTTGGTATTTACACAAGTTTCATAGTTTCCTTCAAAAAATACTGGTTGAGATATGTTTTTACGGAAACCCGTAAAGATCTTGGGGTATTTACCCCTATTTTGGGTGCATATTTGGTGGGGAAGGGGATTGTGTGGATATTGTAGGAGAAGTGATTACAAACACTTACAAATGGTACTAAGCGTTTGTAGCGGTTTAAATCGCCGAAGAATATATAAACGAAATAACGACAATTGTGGATATACGGTTGTTAGCCACAATTACGAGAAACAGCATTCTTATGAAAAAAATATTCATCTTAATTTTAATTTTTTGTGCTTTTGGATGCCAAAAAGACAAGTATTTCAAAGATTTGGAATTAAATGGGAAACTTCAATATGTTGGGAAAAATCCAATAAATTCTAAAATAGCAGAAAAAACTTCCTGTTATTTTTTTGACACACAAAATGATAAAACAAAATCAATAAGATATTTAGAATTCAACCGAATAATTTATGAAATAAGAATTAATCAGGAAAATGGGTTTGAGGTTAGGTCTTATTTTGACGAAAATGGTAATCCAATATCCTTTAATGGAGTTTATTCAATCCGATACAAAATTGATGTAAATGGCAATTATGAAACTTCATTCAATTATGATAAAGACAATAATTTAATAGAGGATGATTCCGATATTGCACAATATCAATATCTCTATGATGACAACGGATTTGTTTCTAAAGTTTTCTATTACGATAAAAATGGAGATAGAACCTTGCTAAATAAAGCATCTTCTGTAGATAGAACATTTGATAAAAACGGTAATTTAAAGACCGTAAAGTTCCTAAATGACAAAGAAGAGTTGATTAAAAATGCTCAAGGTATTTCTATAATTGAGCTTTTTTATAAAAACAACAACTTAATAAGACAAGATTATTTAGATAGTTCAAACAAACCAACTACCGATAATAATGGAGTCGCGTCAATTGGATTAGGTTTTGATTCTAAAAATAATTTAACAAGTATTAGTAACTATGGGTTAGGTGGTGTTTTAGTAAATCCTGATGAGGATAACGCAAAATACGTCTATGAATATGACCAAAACAATAATTTAATTTCAACAAGCTACTTTAATCGTGATGAGAAATTAATAAAAAACGATATTGCAATCAAAAAATACATTCGAGACGAGTTTGGACGAATAATTGAAACACAATTTTACAATTATGAAGAAAAACTTACAAATGACAAAAATGGAATATCAATAGAAAAGAACACTTACGACACTAATAATAATATTATTTCAGAATCATATTTTGACCCTAACAAAACGCCTATTGTTAAAAATGGATACCATAAGATTATTTACAGCAAAAATCCGAAAGGAGAAATTCTTTCAGAAGAATATTATGATATTAACAATCAGCCAATTTCAAAGACAAAAGGATATCATTTAATTAAATACACTCGTAATGAAAAAGGTCAATCTACGAGCGAGAGTTACTTCAACACGAAAAAACAACCAATGACAATAGAGGATAATTGTCACTTAAAAAAATATTCTTACAGCGAAAACGAAGGTTTATCTTCAATAGAATATTTTGGAATTGAGAAAGAGCCTATTGAGATAATTTGGGACAGAAGTAAGTTTCGTGATATTTTTGGGAGGCAAGGGAGTCTAATAAAATATTCAAAGATTTTATATAAAAACCATCCGAAAAATAAAAGTGGAAAAACTGAATATGTGAACATTTCAGGAGATGTCGTTTACAAAAGCGATTATTAAATTTGGCTAACACATTGTTCTATTAATCATTCACAAACACATCAGCCACAATTAAAACAAACACACGTAATTACAATGTTGAATGTCCGTATAAATTCCTAATTATAGGAATATTTCTTAATTTAGCTGTTTA
>CAXBCS010000002.1:0-183956 GCA_963974305.1 uncultured bacterium | reverse complement strand
TGGGGCTGCGGCTGCCTTAGGCGCTGCTGGTTTAGCAGGTGCTTCTTTTGGAGCTGCTGGAGCCGCTTTTTCGCTACCTCTTGTATCGAGGTAACTCATCATATCATTTTTGGTCACACGACCATCTTTCCCGCTGCCAGCAATGGTATCCAATTCTGCTTGAGATACCCCTTCAGCACGAGCTATATTTTTTACTAATGGGGAGTAGAAACGATCATCGCTACTTACCACTGGTGCTGCTACAGCATCTTTGGCAGCCACTACAGTTTGTGCAACAGCTGCTGCTGGAGTCGCCTCCTCTAATGCTGCTGATGTCGCTGCTGGAGCTGGAGCTTCGCTAGATCCTATTATTTCTATAATTGCGATAGTTTGTCCCACTTGAACAACATCGTCTATGTCAAATAATTTTTCAATCAATACCCCATCAACCTCACTTGGCACTTCACTGTCTACCTTATCTGTAGCAATCTCAAGTACCGCTTCATCAGCTTCAATGGTATCTCCCACTTCTTTGAGCCAAGAGGTTAGCGTTGCTTCTGCAACACTCTCTCCCATTTTTGGTAGCTTAAGTTCAAACTTTGCCATATTCTTAGTTTAAAGATGTTTTATTTGATTCAAATACAAAAATAGTGATTTTTGAGTTTGAAAATTGACAATTATTCAATAATCAATCAAAAGTGAATCATAGAACCTAGTCCATCACTACGATCACTCCCTAATGCAAAAGTACTATTTTTTGGAATGATTTTGAACGTTAGTCCGCGGTTTTGACCTGCCAAAAGTTTCTCAATACATTCCTTATATGTCATACTATTGGCATCTAAGATAATTTCGGTTCCCGCCGTCACATCATCGATAGTGACATTTCGTTCTACAGGTTTCCCAATAGCCTTAGTGAGTTTCTGTGCCAATGAAATATCATCGTTTAATATAGCGTAACCGTTAGGAATAATCTCTTCCAAGATGGGTTTACGCTTTCGCGAAAGCGTTGCGTACCACAATCCCGCTCTTACCAATATGCTTTCTATCGGATTGCTTTTTAAATGCTTATCATAAAAGATCCGCATGGCTCCATAGAACCGTTTGCGGTAAACCGTATCACGTGCTGTACTTTCTCCTTTATAATGAATGACAGGCGACTGCCCTATATAGTAGTTCTGATAGCCAACCTTGGTAATGGTATAAGAAAGATCAATGTCTTCACCATACATAAAGTATTGCTCATCAAAGCCCTTCACTTCTTTATAAATATCTGTTCGCATCCACATAAATGCCCCCACTAGGACAGCAACCTTTCCGTTCTCCGTTTGCTTGACATTACGGGCGTAATATAGATCTCCATTGCCAAATATCTTTTGAAAAGCCACCTTTGGGGTGGGCAAATTGCGTTTACACTCTGGCAAGAATTTTCCAGTTCCATCTATGAGTCTCACTCCAATTGCTCCCGCATCTGGTCGCTTTTCGGCAAAGGCTAGTACCGTGCTAAAGGTATCTTCAGCGACAACAGTGTCTGGGTTGAGAATACAAACATATTCTCCTTTGGCAATGGCTACACCTTGGTTATTTGCCTTGGCAAAGCCTATGTTTTCAGTATTAGCTATCAATTTTACCTCTGGAAATAGTTTGCGCATCATGTCGCAGCTATCATCAGACGATAAATTGTCTACCACAATGATCTCAGCATCCATATCCTGAATAGCAGCCTGCACGCTTTTGAGACAAATCTCTAAAAAATAGCGAACATTATAATTGACAATGATAACAGAAAGTTTCAAAGGCTTAGTGCTTTAAGGAAGATTCAAATGGTATACGCTGCAAGATACTGCGTCCTAAGGTAATCTCATCTGCATACTCCAACTCATCACCCACGGCAATTCCACGCGCAATGGTGGACATTTGAATCTTGAATTGCTCCAGCTGACGATACATATAAAAGTTAGTAGTATCACCTTCCATCGTTGAGCTCAAGGCGAAAATCACCTCTTTTATAGTTCCTTCTTTCACCTTATTAATAAGCGAGTAAATCGTTAGGTCCTGTGGCCCTATACCATCGAGCGGACTGATTTTTCCTCCCAAGACATGATACAAACCACGGAACTGACTGGTATTTTCAATAGCCATCACATCGCGTACATCTTCGACCACACAAACGAGGCTTTCGTCTCGATTGGGATTGGCACAAATCTCACAAAGATCGACATCAGAAATGTTGTGGCATTTTTTACAAAACTTAATAGTGTCTCTCATAGTGAGCAAGGCTTCTGCAAGAAGGTGCGTCTGAGAATCAGGCTGTCGTAATAAATGCAATACCAAACGCAATGCAGTACGCTTCCCCACTCCTGGGAGCTGAGACATTTCGTAAACGGCATTTTCAAGAAGTTTTGAGGAGAATTCCATGGTGACAAAGATACTTTTTTTGGCTGCGAAATTCGATGAGAGCTTCCTTAATTTTTATCCTCTAATAATGGGACAAATCGGAAATTACCAAATTCCTTTTTTTCAAATTTCGTAGCATCCTGACGTACATATAAAGTCATCACCTGTGTGTCATCGCCTACAGGAATTACCAATCTCCCTCCTACTTTAAGCTGTGAAAGCAATGGCTTGGGCACAAATGGGGCGCCAGCAGTTACAATAATGCTATCAAATGGCGCATATTCTGGCAAACCTTTATAGCCATCACCAAAACTCAAGAATTTAGGCCGGTAGCCTATTTTGGATAAAAACAACTTCGTTTTTTTGTACAACTCTTGCTGGCGCTCTATAGAATACACCTTGGCTCCTAATTCGCATAGTACAGCAGTTTGATATCCACTTCCAGTCCCAATTTCTAAAACTTTTTGCCCTTTTTTTATTTGAAGCAATTCGCTTTGAAAAGCCACTGTGTAGGGCTGAGATATCGTTTGATCGGCAGCAATGGGGAATGCTTTGTCTTGATAGGCATGCCCTTCAAAACTACTATCCATAAAAAGATGCCTAGGAATTTTCCCAATGGCGTCTAAAACCTTGGTGTTTTTAACTCCCTTCTCGGCGACTATTTGCACGAGTTGGCGACGTTTTCCTTGATGGCGGGTAGTATCTTTCATTGGGATAAAAATACACTTTTCGCTGGGAAAGCATAGCAGATTCTAGCAAGATATTCGGAATTAGGCTTGAAATAAAAGCGCAAGGCAGGCCTTTACTCTGAGCAAGGTCGAACTCCCAAAGCACAGCCCATAAAATCCCTTAATAAATAGTATTTTTGTGTAAAATAAAAGACTATGCTTAAAGCTGGAGTACTAGGTGCGGGACACCTAGGAAAAATTCACTTACGCCTTCTACAACAATCAGATCAGTATGAACTCGTAGGTTTTTATGACGTATCTCCCGAGGTACGTAAAGCTATCTCTGAAGAATTTGGATATACTGTTTTTGAAAGTGAAGAAGCATTAATCGCGGCTTGTGATATGGTAGATGTGGTAACGCCCACTACCTTTCATTTCAGCAGTGCCGAAAAGGTGATCAAAGCTGGCAAGCATCTCTTTGTTGAAAAACCCATTGCAAATACCGTTGCAGAAGCAGAAGCCTTAATGGCACTCGCTAAAGAACACAATGTATTAGGCCAAGTTGGCCATGTAGAGCGTTTTAATCCAGCCTTTATGGCCGTCAATCACAAGATTGAAAATACCATGTTTATTGAAGCGCACCGTCTTGCCGAGTTCAACCCGCGAGGAACAGATGTTCCTGTGGTACTAGATTTGATGATTCACGACATCGATGCGATATTAAGTGTGGTTAATAGCCCCGTAAAAAGTGTCAATGCCAGTGGTGTTTCTGTAATTAGCGACACTCCCGATATTGCCAATGCGCGTATCGAATTTGAAAATGGCTGTGTTGCCAATCTTACTGCTAGTCGTATCTCGATGAAGAGCATGCGGAAGGCTCGTTTCTTTCAAAAAGATGCATATATCTCTGTTGACTTTCTAGAAAAGAAGGTCGAAGTGGTAAAAATGAAAGACGCCCCCGAAACTCCAGATGATTTTGCGATGATTTTGCAAAATGCAGAAGGTGTGAAGAAACAAATCTATTTTGATAATCCAGAGGTTCCAAATAACAATGCGATTCTGGATGAATTGAACGCTTTCGCGAAAGCGATCAATACCAATACAACCCCTATTGTCTCTTTGGCAGCAGGGACAGAAGCTTTGAGAGTTGCCAAAATGATCATCGCCGATTTTTAATAATACAGTAACCTTATAAATACCCGCAATCGCGGACCTCAGTATGAAAAACGTAGCAGTAATTGGAGCAGGAACCATGGGAAATGGTATCGCTCACACCTTTGCACAAAGTGGATATAAAGTACAACTCATCGATATCTCCCAGAGTTCGCTAGATCGTGGAATCTCCACCATAACCAAGAATTTAGACCGAATGGTCGCTAAAGAACGTATCTCTGAAGCTCAGAAAAACGAAACCTTAGCAAACATCACCACTTTCACAAATGTGGAAGAAGGTGTAGAATACGCTAGCCTTGTTGTTGAAGCAGCAACTGAGAATGTTGATTTAAAGCTAAAGATTTTCAAAGGTTTGGATGAAGCTACTGGCGACGATTGTATCCTAGCAACCAATACTTCTTCGATTTCTATAACACAAATTGCCGCTGTGACTAAACGTCCGGAGCAAGTGATTGGAATGCACTTTATGAATCCAGTACCAATTATGAAATTGGTTGAAATCATCCGAGGGTATAATACCAGTGATGCTACAACCAAAACGATCATGGAGATGTCTAAAGCCTTAGGGAAAGTTCCTGTAGAGGTGAATGACTATCCTGGGTTTGTTGCAAATCGCATCTTGATGCCAATGATCAATGAGGCTATTGAAACTTTATACAATGGTGTTGCTGGTGTTTATGAAATAGATACAGTAATGAAATTAGGAATGGCCCACCCAATGGGCCCCCTACAACTCGCCGATTTTATTGGCCTGGATGTATGTCATTCGATATTAGAAGTAATGCATGACGGTTATAAAAACCCAAAATATGCGCCTTGTCCGTTGTTAGTTAATATGGTTCGTGCTGGAAAGCTAGGAGTCAAATCTGGTGAAGGTTTCTATGATTATTCAGAAAGCCGTAAGGCTGAGAAAGTAGCCAAGATGTTTGCTTAATTAATCCTCGATAAATCTATGCCTAAAATCACTCCTTTCCGAGCCGTGCGTCCTACCCGAGATAAGGCGGGCTTAGTGGCGAGTCGTGCCTATGAGCATTATACAGAAGAAGGACGTAATTTTAGAATGGATCGAAATCCATTTTCATTCTTGCATATTGTCAACCCTGGCTACAAATACCATAAAGAAGTTACAGGCAAAGATCGTTTTGCATTAGTTCGCAACCGCTATCAGGAATTTAAGGAGGATGGAATCTTCATTCAGGATGAAAGTCCGCAGATGTATGTTTACAAAATTGTAGACAGAGACAACAACGCCTTTGTGGGTATCATGGCGGCAGCTGCAGTAGAAGACTATCAAAACAATGTCATCAAGAAGCATGAAGAAACTATTCAGCATCGAGAAGTGCTTTTTAAAGAATATTTAGACACTGTAGGTTTCAATGCAGAAGCGGTGTTACTTACTTATCCAGATAACTCTGTAATTCATGAGATTTTGGAAGCCACTATGCAAACGCGTGCAGAATATGAATTTACCACCACTTATAGAGACACCCAATATATGTGGCCTTTATCGGATCCAGCACAAATAAAGAGCATCCAAGATGCTTTTGCAGAAATGGACAGTCTATATATCGCCGATGGTCATCATCGCTCTGCCTCTTCGGCCCTTCTCGCTGAAAGTCGCAAAGCCTCCAACCCAAATCATACGGGAACTGAAAGCTACCAGCATTTTTTAAGCTATCTCATACCCGAGTCGCATTTGCAGATATATGAATTCAACCGTTTGGTAAAGGATTTAAACGGCTTGACGAAAGAGGCATTCCTTATTGCATTAGACACTAACTACCGCATTGAATGTAGAGGGGTATCGATATACAAACCCACTAAGAAACATCATTTTACAATGTATTTAGAAGGAGAGTTTTATTCTTTATACTTACGTAAACAAGAACGGGCATTCTCTAATCCACTGGAGAGTCTTGATACTCATATTTTACATCAAACGATTTTAGAACCTCTACTCGGGATTAAAGATGTGCGCAATGATCAACGTATCGCATATGCCGATGGTCGTAAGGACATGACCTATGTGAAGGACCTCATCGATCATGGCAATTTCACTGTTGGCTTTGGCATGCTACCTATTACCATTGCAGAGCTAAAGGAAATAGCAGATGCTGGGCTTACAATGCCCCCAAAAAGTACGTATATTGAGCCTAAACTAAGAAGTGGAATAACGATTTACGAGTTTTAATGAGCATATCTGAAAACATAGTTCGCTTTCGCGAAAGCATACCCACCCACATTACGCTTGTCGCCGTATCTAAAACCAAACCCATCTCGGATCTTCAAGAAGCCTATGATGCTGGACAACGCATTTTTGGCGAAAACAAGATTCAAGAAATGACTGAAAAATGGGAACAACTACCCAAGGATATTCAGTGGCATATGATTGGACATGTACAGACCAATAAGGTTAAATACATGATTCCTTATGTGAGTTTGATACATGCAGTAGATCGTATAAAATTACTTAAAGAAATAGATAAACAGGCACAAGCAGAAGGTCGTGTAGTTGATATTTTAATCCAAGTAAAGATTGCTCAGGAAGATTCAAAATTTGGAATGGCAGTTCAGGATGTTATCGATCTTTTTGAAGGAGATACCATAGCCCAATATCCAAACGTTTGTGTAAAAGGACTGATGGGAATGGCATCCTTTAAAGATAATGAAGAGCAGATTGCACAAGAATTTGCGATTTTGAAAGGATTATTTGATCGTTTTCGTGGTTCAGAAGCTGTAAAAGCAGCTAATGTAGATCTCTCTATTCTATCTTCCGGGATGAGTGGTGACCATAAAATTGCTATCTCTAAGGGAAGTACGATGGTTCGCGTAGGAAGTGCTATTTTTGGCAATCGTAATTATTAATAAAAAAATGAATTGCTCTTTTTAAAAGAGACGCTGTAGATGTACGCAATTATAGATATAGAAACAACCGGTGGTAAATACAACGAAGAAGGCATCACCGAGATTGCGATCTACCGTTTTGATGGACACGAAATTGTCGATCAATTTATTAGCCTAGTCAACCCAGAGCGGCCTATCCAAGCATTTGTTGTTGGCCTCACTGGCATTAACAACGATATGTTGCGCAATGCACCTAAGTTTTATGAAGTGGCCAAACGCATTATTGAAATCACCGACGGCTGTATCATGGTGGCACACAATGCACAGTTTGATTACCGCATCCTCAGTCTTGAGTTTGATCGCTTGGGCTATCCTTTTGAACTTACTACACTTTGTACTGTAGAGTTGTCTCAAGATTTACTACCCGGACATAAAAGTTATAGTCTCGGAAAATTAACAAGAGCTCTAGGCATTCCAATGACCGACAGACACAGAGCAAGTGGAGATGCGCTTGCCACTGTGAAACTTTTTCAAATGTTGCTCGATAAGGATACTGAAAAGAAAATCATACAAGCAGCGATACGTTCATTTCCTAAAAGACATATTGATATCAAATTAAAAGATATGATCAGCGCTACACCTTCTGTTACGGGGGTGTATTATATGTACAATGAAGAAGGGGTTATTATCTACATTGGTAAGAGCAAGAATATAAAAAAACGTCTGACACAGCATTTCACGAGTGACAATAGAAAGAGTAAACGTATCCAAAACGAAGTGGTTACCGTTACTTATGAAGAAACAGGCAGTGAATTGATTGCCCTTTTGAAAGAGAATGAAGAAATCAAGCGCAATAAGCCTAAATTCAATAGAGCTTTAAGACGTACTAGATTCCAAGTGCAGCTCACGCAGTTTACAGACGATCAAGGCTATATCAATCTAAAAACTGAACGCGCCGATGGTCGCAAACGAGCGATAACTACTTATAGTAATACGAAGGCGGCAACAGCAAACCTAGAGCGTATCATAGACACCTATGAGCTCTGTCAAAATAAAACTTCCCTATCAAATGGAAGCGGACATTGCTTTAATTATTCTATAAAAAAATGTAATGGCGCCTGTGTAGATGCCGAAACGGCTATTGCATACAATCAGCGTGTGACTGCTTTTTTAGATAGGTATAGTTATGTAAACAAAAGCATGCTTATTATTGATAAAGGTCGTAAGGTTGACGAGCGATCTGTAGTACTCATCGAAAATGGAATTTTTCAAGGCATAGGGTTTTACAACCTCAATTTTCAACTGAGTACCCTTGAAATATTAAGGTCTATAATCACTCCTATGGAGGACAATAGAGATGCTCAGCATATTATACAAAGCTATTCTAGAAACAGGAAGAATTTAAAAATCATCCCATTAGAAGAAATGGTTAATCCCTAAAGAAGTAGTATTTTTAATGTAATCTTACATCAAAGTGACTAAATCAAAACAAAGCTTGCGTTCTAAACTTCATAGTGTGATCTATGAAGCAGACTCTGGTGCTGGGAAAGTTTTTGATGTTATTCTGCTAATATTAATTGTAGCAAGTATCATTTTGGTGATGCTGGAAAGTGTAGAGAGCATCAATGATAGATTTGGTGATCTCTTCTATATCGGAGAGTGGATCATTACCATCTTTTTTACCATCGAATATATATTGCGTGTGGGTACCATAAAAAAACCCACTTCCTATATTTTTAGTTTTTACGGAATTATTGATTTTCTTTCAACGATTCCGCTTTATGTATCCTTTTTCTTTGTTGGAACTCATGCACTCCTCACAGTGCGAGCCCTGCGATTGCTCAGAATCTTTAGAATTTTAAAGCTTACACGCTATATTGGAGAATCCAACAAACTCTCAAAGGCCTTAACCGATAGTAAAACCAAAATTAGCATTTTCCTTTTTGCTGTACTCATCGTTTGTATAATAGCAGGAACCTTAATGTATCTCATTGAAGGAGAAGAAGGCGGTTTTCGCAACATCCCTGTGAGTATTTACTGGTGTATTGTAACCTTAACCACCGTGGGATATGGTGACATCGCTCCTATCACCCCCTTGGGTCAATTTTTAGCTGCAGTTATCATGATTATGGGTTATGGAATCATTGCCGTACCTACTGGAATTGTGAGCGCCGAATACGCCAAAAGCGAATTGACAAAAAAACCTGGCGACACCTACATTCATACCAATACCCAATCCTGTCAAAACTGTGGTAATGAAAAACATTTAGATAGCGCCAAGTTCTGCAATAATTGCGGTTATACTTTGAACAAGAATGTCTAAACAACTCATTGCTGTTGTAGGACCTACTGCAATAGGAAAGACAGCACTCTCCATAAAAATTGCAAATCATTTTCAAACCGAAATCATATCGGCAGATTCGCGTCAGTTTTTTAAAGAAATGCGCATTGGAACTGCTGTCCCTGAACCCATAGAATTACAGGCTGCACAACACCATTGTATTCAACACATCTCTATAGATGACCCCTATAGTGTAGGGCATTTTGAAAGAGAAGCCCTCCAATTATTAGATTCACTTTTTAAAATTCATGACCAAGTAGTTGTGGTAGGTGGCTCTGGCATGTATGTAGATGCGGTAATTAATGGCTTAGACGTTTTTCCAGACGTACTGCCTGGCACTCGTGAACAACTTCAGAATCTTTTTGAATCTGAGGGAATTGAAGCTTTACAAGCATTACTTAAGGAAAAAGACCCAGTGTATTATGAGCAAGTGGATCTTTCAAATCAGCAACGTGTGATGCGTGCATTGGAAGTTTGCCTTTCGGCGAAATTGCCCTTCAGCTCATTTCGTAATCAGCCTAAAGCAAAACGTCCTTTTGACACTATCAAGATAGGATTACAGGCAGATAGAACAATCATGTATGACCGAATCAATAAGAGAGTAGATTTAATGATCGAAGGCGGACTCGTAGAAGAGGCGCGCAGCTTGCTTTCGCGCAAGCGTACCAATGCCCTGCAAACTGTTGGCTATAGAGAATTATTCGAACATTTTGAAGGAAAGGTGTCACTTGAACAGGCTATAGAAAATATCAAAACCAACACCCGAAGATTTGCCAAAAGACAGTTGACTTGGTATCGCAAAGACGATAGTATTAACTGGTTTGACTATGAAACTGATTTTAAAGAAATCGCAGCATTTATCACAAAAAAAACGTCTTGAAAATTTCAAGACGTTTTTTACTTCACTAATATCATGGTTTATTTAGTCGTTACTCTTAACAACTAGTCTAAATCCTTCTCCATGGATATTTAATATTTCTACTACATCATCCTTTTTCAGATACTTACGTAGTTTGGCAATATATACATCCATACTTCTAGATGTAAAGTAATTGTCATCTCTCCATATTTTGGTCAATGCCAATTCGCGAGGCATCAAATCATTTTCATGCAATGCAAGCATACGGAGTAATTCATTTTCTTTAGGCGACAATTTTATTGGATCTTCTTCCTTATAGGTTAAGAACCTTAATTTTGAGTTTAGGTGGAAATTTCCAATGATAAACTCAAATTGTTTAGAATCGGCAACAGAATCTACAGATTTACGCTGCATGATCGCCTTGATTTTCATAAGGAGTACCTCACTATCAAAAGGCTTATTAAGATAATCATCTGCCCCTACTTTGTAGCCTTTAAGCACATCCTCTTTTAGCGCTTTAGCCGTTAAGAAGATAATTGGCACATCAGCATTTTTCTCTCTGATTTCTTTAGCCAGTGTAAATCCGTCCTTATACGGCATCATTACATCGAGGATACATAAATCGTAGTCGTCTTTTTTGAACTTTTCAAAGCCTTCCATACCATTTTTAGCATGAGTGACATTGTAATCATTCATTGATAAATAATCTTTTAGAACAGTTCCGAAGTTCGGATCATCCTCTACTAATAAAATCTTTTTGTTTTCAGTTTCCATATCTTATGATATTAGTGGTAATTTTAAAATAAAGGTACTACCCTTTCCTTTTTCACTTTCAACGTATATTTCACCTTGGTGATCTTCTACTATTTGCTTCACATAGGCAAGTCCTAAACCATGCCCCTTTACATTGTGAATATTCCCTGTATGTTCGCGATAGAATTTTTCAAAAATCTTACGCTGTACAGCCTTTGACATTCCTTCACCTTGATCTTGAATTTTCACAATGATGAAGTTTTTGACATTCTCTGTGTATATATCAATTTTAGGCGCCGTAGGTGAATATTTCACTGCATTGTCTAATATGTTAACGATAACATTGGTAAAATGTGTTTCGTTTGCCAAAATTGATGATTTAGCTGCATCCAAATGCTTTTCAATATAACCCTGTCTATCTTCAACAATGAGTTCTAAATGTGATACCGCATCTTCAATGATGTCATGTAACTTATAGCGCTCCTTATTGATGTCTAATTCATTTTTTTCTAGTTTCGAAATCCGTAAAACGTTTTCTACTTGAGCGTGCATTCTTTTATTTTCTTCCCGTATCATCCTATGATAATAGGCGACCTTTTCAGTATCATGGGATACCTTTGGGTTTTTAATCGCATCTAATGCAAGGTTAATCGTTGCAATAGGCGTCTTAAACTCATGCGTCATATTATTGATAAAATCCGTCTTGATTTGCGATATCTGACGCTGTTTATTCAATTGATTTAATGCACTAGAGTAGGCTACAATGATAATTATCGTAAAAATCACCGATAAAGCAACCATTCCAATAATTGAGGAGATTACAAATCTCTTCTCACCAGGGAAATTGGCGTATAGCTGATAGCTACTTTTTCCTTCCTTATTAGAGAATAATGGCACTCCGTATGTGGGAGCGGCCCCTTCCAATTCAAAATTCTCTGAGCGAACTCTCGTACTCAAATTAGTACTATATACTGCAAATTCGAAGTCGGTCTCCATCTCCCTCTCCCCTAACTCCAAACTCATCAATCGTTGAATTTCTTCAACGGTGACTCTCATATGCACAGGTTTTTTTGCTGCACGTTCTTTAATGAGTTCACTGAAACTATATTTTTCAAAATCTTTTAGTCTTGAAAAGTCTTCAAATATACTTTCGACTCCACCCCCTAATTCTTCTGATGAATTTCCTCCATCCAAAATCACACGTTGAGTTCGCGAAAAGTACCTTTTATACTCAATACTATCAAGATCAAAATCAAAGGCTGGGGAAGCCAATTTAAAATCTTGTTGCAAAATTCCATTGCGATAGATAAAAACATCATTAGAAAAAGGTAATTGTTCTAACAATACCAATTCATCAAATGACAGGTCATCTGAAATTCCAATACTATCTACCAGTTTTTTATAGGGAACAAAATAATCTTCAACTTCCCTATTTTGAATTTTTTTGGCTACAGCAACTAGTGCTTGTTTTGCGCTAAACTCAAACTGTTCTCTTTTAGTTGTCACACTATTTGTGATCCAATATCCTTGTACGAATATGATTCCAATGAGAGATAAACTCATTAGGAGGATCAGTAAATAGAACAGTTTTTTATTCATCACCCAAAAGTAATATTTTAACATTTAGGCGTGTTTCCATTTAACCAAATGTTAACAGAAAGTATTTACCAGTTCTGGCGTATGCGTTTGAGAAGATGTTGATGGATTTGAAGAACCGTTTTTTCTGTGACGGCTAGATTTTCATTGTGAATGTGTGCATCTGCTAGTGCCATTTTTTTAGCATCACTCCATTGCGCATCCATTCTTTTACGCACATCGGCTTCAGATGTTTTATCACGTGCCATCACTCTTCGAATGCGCTCTGTCATTGGAGCGATGACAATAATATTGAAGTCATTCATTTGATAACTACCATTTTCAAATAAAATAGCCGCCTCTTTAATCACATACGGACTGCTTTGTTGACTATGCCAATATTCAAAGTCTTTGGCAACCGCTGGATGAACTAAATTATTAATTTGCTTCAACAATTTTGAATCACTAAAGATTTTGCTTGCTATAAAAGCTTTGTTTAGGGAATTATTGACATATGCCTCAGGCCCTAAAACTTCTATTATTGCTTTCTTCAGCGAAGGATCTTCCTCCATAAGTCTTTTGGCATGATCATCGGCGATGTAAATCGAAATACCTAAGGATTTAAAAAAACGTGCAACCGTCGTTTTCCCACTACCTATTCCACCTGTTAGTCCTACTACCATTATTCAACAATTACATATTTCACTTGATTAGTACCAAGACGTACATCTGAGACTACCTTTGGTGCTCGCGCTAATTCGAGTGTCATATAATGATCATCTACATTTTTCTTAGAAAAGTCACAAACCACTGAAAAATCTCCAGGATGAACCTGATCAAAATCCTTAACGGCTACTTGATAGAACACTTTTATTTTTTTTGGAAATAATTGTACAGTAGCGTCGGCATTGATAATCTCGACCGCTATTTCCAAAGTTCCTTCAGTATATTTAGTCACCTTTTGATCCAATTGGACCACCTCAGGTATCAAAGTAACACCAGTAGGGAGCAGAGAAATGTCTAAGGCAATTTGGGTGCTAACATTTTCACTTAGTTTGCCCTTTTCTAAAGGCACAGTATAAATAGTATCAATTTGAGAAATCTTATCTGCTGCACCTATAATTTGAACTTCTGATGGCTCAATGACTAATGGACCATCACTTCCATAACCAGCACCATATTCAAAATTATGACGAACGACTACTGGAACCGTAAACTCTGATAAACTATCAACTGAAAAAAATAAGCGTTCAGGACGAACAAACAGCTTATCATTGCTAGCATTCAGCATTTGGGCCACCTTAAGTCGATTTAAATCAAATCTCCACTCATAGCCACCATTATTTTCTGAAAGATCCTTAAACGGCACCTTTAGCTCCATATTCTGAAAACCATTCTGGAGTAAGGTAAAACCGTTTGTTTCATAATCTACCTCTACAGCCGCCTGCCCTTCATTAGATAATACCAAACTTTGAGGGACTCCAACTACAGTCATTGTAACAATTGTGGTGGCATCGTATACTTTAGCCAATTTAATTATTACCGCCAAAACGGTAGTAAACAAAAGAAAGAAAAGGTATACTTTCAGATTGGTATTCTTAAAAAAAGAGCTATCGCTTATAGACATGTAGTATAGTTATCTTTTAAAATTAACTAAAAAATAATTCAGGGAATTTTATTCGTGGATTCTTTTTGAGCCAACCAACAAAGTAGGATGATTTAAGAAAACCTGTACCATAGCCATAAAATTGAATGAAACTTGCAAAAATAGCGAGGCTTGCAATTTTTAAAGATTTAGTTTGTACCAAAGCCACAAAAAACAATAACATGAAATAAGCACCTATGGTGGAAAGCAACCAAAAAATCCCCAATAAGGCCATTAGTATAGCAACTGATACATATAAGACAAATAAGCTCGGCAACCAAAAAGTAATTTTCTTTGATGCGGGGTGCCATGTGTTCAAGATTGGGCGTACCATACCGAATTTGCGAACTTGTGTATAAAATTTAGACCACGAAATACGTCGTTTATGAAAGACAAATGCGTTCTCTAAAAGTCTTGATTTAAAACCATCTTTCCAAAGACGTAATACAAGGTCGGGGTCCTCTCCAGGGTGGATGGTTCCAAAACCTTTTGAACTGTCAAAAGCTCGTTTAGATAAGCCCATATTAAAACTCCGGGGTTGAAAACGTTCAACGCGCTCAGTTCCTCCTCGAATACCTCCAGTTGTTAAAAAAGAGGTCATACTAAAATTGATTGCTTTTTGAATATCACTAAAGCTCTCGTGAGCCGCATCAGGGCCACCAAAAAAGTCGACATATTCGGTAGTCAAAGCAGCATTCACCTCCTTCAGATAGGCCGGAGGGATTATACAATCAGAATCAAGGATTAAGAAATAATTACCCTTAGCACGTTGCATTCCATAATTCCGTGATTTACCTGGTCCGGTATTTTCTTTAAGGAGATAGTTAATATTCAAACGCTCCCTATAGGCTTCAATTACGGTTGTACTTGGGATAGTAGAACCATCTTCTACAATCACTACTTCAAAATCTGTGTATTCCTGTAAAGAGAGGCTTTCTAATAGTTCGGCTACTTCTTCAGGACGATTATATACAGGAATAATAAATGAATAGTCTAATTGCATTGTGCAAAACTACTTCAATTATGGGCATAAAAAAAATCCCCGACCAAATGGTCGGGGATTTCATAAGTACTAGGTACTTTTTATATGAATAACAGATTACTGCTTGATTACTCTGTAAGCACCAGTCTGGTTATTGATAGTAACATTTACAAGGTAAACACCAGCATTAAGGTTGCTCATGTCCATAGTAGAGTTAAGAGCATCCGGAGATGACTTAGCTACAGACTGTCCAAGTAAGTTAAAGATCTCAACCGTTTGAATGTTTTCTTGTGCAGAAAGATTCAATTGGTTTTCAACTGGGTTTGGATAGAAATTGAATCCAGCAGCTGCAAGATCATTTACACTAAAGTACTGATCGTAAGCAGAGATTTGGAAATCACCAAATAATCCAGCTGAATCAGATCCCCATACACGAACGTATAGAGTTTCACCAGCAGTAAGACCAGTTAATTCTACTTTAGAGAAACTTCCGATTCCGTTGTCATCGTCACAAGCGATCTCAGTAAGAGAACCACAAGATCCAGAGTAAACAGCAATACCAGTATCTAAGATATCAACCGTACCTGTTACAGTAGCTTGAGTCTCGATAGTTAAGCTTTCAGTAGGAGGTACTTCAACAGTATACCAAACACCGTCTCCGTTTCCGCTAAAGAATCCACAAGAAGGATCAGCTCCACCATTGTTTACAGATGCACCTAAGTTAGTTGCCTCAGTAGCACCTTCTTCGAAAGTAGCACCAGGAACTAAAGGAATAGAAGTAGAACATACATCATTCGAAATAGAACAAGTAATGTTAGCTTCCCATCCAGCACCTACACCAGCTCCATCAGACTCGAAACAAACAGTAATTGCTCCAGAAGGATCAGTTGATGTGAAAGAAGCAGGAGCAGTAAGATCCATTGTAAATGGCTGCGTAGTATCTTCTCCATTGTATACAGAGATGAAATCTTCTCCAGTTTCAATATCGATAAGTGTAAAAGTAAGTGTTACCGCAGAAGCGTTTTCACTTGGGTATATAGTTACACAGTAATCTTCAAGATCAGTGTAATCTCCAGTAGCTCCTCCTGTATCGTAGAAGTCAGAGTTACAACCTAAATCTGTACAGAAAGTATCAGAAGCAGCCCAAACAGAAACTCCTGTTGGATCACAAACTGAACGTACATAAGCTTCGAAACAAGATCCATCAGGAAGGTTTACAGAAGCAATAGTATCTGCAGTGTTACCAGCAGTACCAGCAACGATATCAGCAGCAACATCAGGAGAACCTCCAGCTACAACTACTACATAATTGTAAGAAAGTACACCATCTACAGCATCCCAAGAGATATCTGCACTTGCGTTTGTAATATTACTAGCTTCAACATCATCCGGCTCGTCACACTCACCTGGAGTACAGAACTCTACAGCTGGACCGAAACCTGAAGTTTCACCGTCACAAATTGCACGTACATATACTTCATAGCAAGTAAGTGGAGAAAGTCCAGTTACGTCTACTGATTCAACACCAGCAGCTAAGTTTTCATCAAAGATGTATGGTCCAATTAATGGATCAACACCTGGCTCAACTACTACAGCGTAGTGACCATTGATAGCAGATGAGAAAGCTTCAAATTCGATTGTCATAGAATCAAATTCAATATCATCAACATCTACATCGATAGGCTGCTGACATCCTAACTCGTCAAAAGAGATATCATCAATAAGGATATCATTTACAAATGGAGTAGAACCAGTTAAGCTTGTATTAAATTGTACTTGTAGTACACCACTTAATCCTTCAGCAGTAAGATCTACGATATAATCTTCCCAACCTGGCAATGCAGGATCAGAAGTATCAGTAGCTCCAAATAAAGAAGCAACAGTAGTATTTCCACCAGCATCAACAACTTGTACAGTCATACTGTTGTGAGATTCACCAGCATCAATATCACCTTGCGTCAATTGAGAGTGTAAAGAGAAACGTAATGCAGGGAAATCTAATCCATCAACATCAACTTCAGCAGATACTAAGAAAGTAGATCCTGGAGTATCAGAGAAAAATTGAGAACCATCTACATAAGCAAAATCATTGTTACCAACACCATCAGTGTGATCTACAGCAGATTGTGCACCGTTAGAAGAACCAATATTAGTATATTGGTAGAAGTAATCACCATTTTGAGTGAAACACTCAGGATCACCACTAGTAGAAGTTCCTGTGAAATCTTCACTGTATGGAGCTGTTTTTACAGAACATAAAGTAGAATCAGAATCAGGACCTACTATTGTAGAGAATCCATCTGTATCACAATTGTTACGAACATAAACTTCGTAGCAAGTCTGCTCATTTAAACCAGTAGCAGTAACAGAAGTTCCAGTAGTAGAACCAGAAGCAACATCGTTACCTGCAAATGGAGCATCTCCACAAGCTACAACTTCCCATTCTGTATCAGTTGAGTTGTTTGCAGTTGCAAAAGAAAAAGTAATAGAAGTATCCGTTGTAGCATCCACATCGATCGCAAGATCAGTTGGAACAGGACAAACTTCTTCAGTAGTTACGTCATATACTAGAGACCAAGCTCCAGGAACGCCACCACATACTGAACGTACATATACGTCATAATCAGTAGCTGGCATTAAACCAATAATATCAGCTGAAGTAGTAGCTGAAGGTCCTGATTGTACTGCAGGTGGTGCAGTAATATCTGGAGCATCACCGTCATTCATTACCGCATACTGGTATCCACCATCTGCGTTAGTAATAGCCTGCCAGTTGATTGTCATAGTAGTACTAGTCAAATCAGTAGTCGAAATGTTGAAAGGTGCTGGACACGTATCTGGGTTATCCTGAAAACGGATAGACCATTGTGTTACAACTCCTTCATCACCACCTACTGCATCACAAATAACTAAAGACCAAGTTCCTGATCCGTCAGATCCATTAAATGCATCTGCAAAAGAACCACCTTGAGGAGCGAAAACGCCAGTCCAAGGAGTACCATTAGAAGGATCAATAGTTGGAGGGTTACCTTCATCAGAGAATACAGTGTTTACCATATCATCTTCATCGTTACCTGTATCTCCATCCATCAATAAGATCTCCTCACCTGTAGGAGAAACTAAAGCTAAATCAAGATCACCAACCCATGTGTGAGTAATGTTAATAACAATCTCATCAATTTGATGTGTATCACCGATAACACCAATTCCAGTCACATCAGCTCCAAAAGGAGTGAAATCCGGACAAGAAGCGTCAGGAATGGTTCCTGTGCTTCCTTGGAAGTTTTGTGCTGATACCTGCAAAGCAAATGCAGACATAATCAGCGCCATTAATAATGTAATTTTTTTCATAAAACTAAATTTAAATTTAAATAAACAATTAAACCTATTGAACAAACACTATATTCCTTGCAAATATAGAAAAAATAATAACTCGCAAAAATAATGCGTTGTCTTTTTCTATAAATACAAATAAACTCTTGAAACCCCTATGGTTGGGATGTTTAAGCTTTCGCGTAAGCAAAATCTTAATTTTTTAACACTTATCGACCCTTATTGCTTCTCCATAAAGGCAGACATCACCTCATTACTGACACCAGTATTACTAAAACCACCATCATTGTATAAGTTCTGCATAGTAACACGCTTTGTTAGGTCAGAAAACAAGCTCACCGTATAATCTGCACAGTCTTGTGCTGTAGCATTTCCTAATGGACTCATTTTTTCTGCATAAGCTATAAATCCATCAAATCCTTTTACTCCTTGCCCAGCTGTAGTGGGCGTTGGAGATTGTGAAATCGTATTCACGCGCACATTCTTATCCTTTCCAAAGAAATAACCAAAACTACGAGCAATCGATTCTAAGTATGCCTTATTATCTGCCATATCATTATAATCAGGAAATACACGTTGTGCAGCCATATAAGTCAAAGCAACAATACTTCCCCATTCGCGCATAGCGTCCTTCTTATATAAAGTCTGCATCGTCTTGTGAAAAGATACAGCACTTACATCCCATCCCTTTTCTGTCCACGCATAATTCTGATCTGTATACGCACGTCCTTTACGAACATTTACAGACATCCCAATAGAATGAAGAACGAAGTCTAGCTTTCCTCCTAAGATCTCCTGAGCCTTATCAACTAGGTTTTCAAGATCTTCAATAGAAGTGGCATCAGCTGGAATAATTTGAGAGCCCGTTTTTTCAGCCAACTGGTTAATGGTTCCCATTCGCATTGCAATAGGCGCATTGGTAAGCACAAAGCTTCCACCTTCAGCGTGTACACGTTCAGCAGTTTTCCAAGCAATAGAATGCTCATCTAGTGCTCCAAAAATAATTCCTCTCTTTCCTTTAAGTAAATTATAACTCATGGTATTTTATAGTTTAGGTTGTGTCCTTAATATATAGGCACTAAAAAATGATTTAGATTATTCTTCTATTATACAGACAAATATCGACCAATAATTTTAATTGGAAATGATTTTATCCTAGGAGATTCTTAGCGTGAGCAATAGCCGCATCACTTTGCTGCTCCCCTCCTAACATTGCAGCTATTTCGGCAATACGCTCCTCACGATCTAATACTACTATATGTGTATTGGTACGCTCATTGTCATTCTCCTTATATACTTTGAAATGCGTTTTACCTTGCGCTGCTATTTGAGGAAGATGCGTGATACTCACAAGCTGTAGATGCTCTCCCATTCGTTTCAAAATTGCAGCCATCTTAACCGCAACAGTTCCACTCACTCCAGTATCAATTTCATCAAAAATTAATGTTGGCAATTGTTTATGCATACTGAGAATTGATTTTACCGCCAGCATGACCCGTGATAACTCTCCTCCAGAGGCTCCTTTATTTAAAGGCTTTACCTCCATTCCCTTATTTGCAGAAAACAAAAACTCTAAACGATCTCCTCCATTGGTCTGTAACACACCCGTGTCTTCTAAAGATATCTCAAAGCGAGCGTGCTCCATTCCCAAGTCTACAAGTATCGCAGTGATCTCCCCTTCCAATTGCGGAATTGCGGCTGATCTTTTCTTATGAAGGACGGCTGCATGTTTTAGCGATTCCGCTTTCGCGAAAGCGATTGCCTCCTCAACCTTCTCTATCCCCTCATCTACATGGAGTACTTCCTGAAGCTCGTCATCCAATCGGTTTTTAACCATCAGCAACTCGGCTGTTGTGGCTACCTTATGCTTTTGCATTAAATTGTACAGCTGCTGCGTTCGCGTATTCATTTGCTCTAACTCCAAAGGATCAGAAATCACCTGTGTTGCCAAACGCTCTAAATCACTAATCACATCGTCCAGTTCGATATGTACACTCGAGACTCTTTCTGACAGTACCGCATACTGTTCACTATATCTTGCTATAGCTTGCAAATGGGATCTGACTTCAGCCAATTGATCCATTACTCCAGAGCTTTCGCCCGAAAGCAATTGCTGGGCAGACCCAAGCTTGGTTGCTATTTCCTCTGCATTGCTTAAGGTTTTTAACTGCTCTTCTAGCAATTCAAATTCCTCTGGCAGTATAGCTGCTTCTTCTAATTCGGTAAATAAGAAATGTTGGTAATCAAATTCCAACTGCGCCTTTTCTTTTTTCAAAGTCAATTCTTGCAATTGCTCTTGAAGATCTTGCAAACGCCCGAATGCCGTTTGAAATGTGAACAAAATCTCTTTTGAATTTGCAAAGGTGTCTAAAGCCTCAAACTGATAGGCACTACCTACCACATCCATGGTCTTATGCTGACTATGAATATCAACCAACTGATCACCCAAGGCTTGTAATTGTGCTAGCGTTACCGGAGTATCGTTAATAAAGGCACGGCTTTTACCTGAAGGAGCAATCTCACGACGAATTATTGTAGAAGGCTCATAATCTAGATCGTTTTGTTCAAAAAACGCATCTACCTCGTGTTGGGTAACATCAAAAACACCTTCAATAACACATTTTTTAGTAGCATCACCCGCACTTGAACTATCAGCACGCTTTCCAGTAATCAAACCGAGAGCACCTAAGAGAATAGATTTCCCCGCTCCAGTCTCACCAGTAATCACAGTAAAACCGTCAGTCAGCTCAATATAAGCTTCTGCTATTAAAGCATAATTAGAAATAGAAAGTGAAGTGAGCACAGCTACCTTTTAAAGTAATAAATATATAAACGATACCGACCTTATCAAACTATTGGCCTATTTAAAATTTAATTTGACGCCAATATGCAGATTTTTGTGGTGCCACACGATTCAAAGCTTCTACAAGCTCTGTAATATTTACTTGAGGCCCACTAGCATACATAGAAGCAATTTCTTCAGCTTTTGCATCAAAAAACACGCGACTTAGAAAATTATTAGGTCGCTTATTATACATGGTTTTTAATTGCAACAAGGTCGTTGCAATTGCTTCTTTACTTTCTCGCTGTTTATCGTACATATAATCCAACCCATTACGGTGGTAACTATACATCACATCTGAAAACTCGCGAAAGTTAGGCGACAACAAATCTTCATTCAAACGATATCTGGACTGAGGCCCATCTACAGGTTTCCATCCTGGACGCCCACTTTGTTGAGCATTACTCACAATTTGCTTAGCTTCTTGAAAATACTCTTCCCCAGCATTAAGCTCAAATGAATTTGCGTCAAGACCTAAGATAGTGTAAGCATAAAAAGCTAAGGTAGACACTAGGTTATTTGAAAAGACACGAGGATTATATGCCATAGGCTGAAACTCCACGTATTGAAAAGTAAATTGACGATCATTAAAATTTAGAATCGGGCTGCTGTAGTTTGAATTAAACACAGGGCGCGACGATTGTACTTGTATAGAAGCCTCAAATAAATCGGCATCTATTCTTCGTATGATAATATTCATTGAGCAATCAATGCGCTCTTGATTTTTATAACTCTTATCTGTCCAAACCGAGTTATTCATAAATTCAGTCACCTCTCGTTCCAAAGTACGAAAAACTTGCAAGTCAGATTTTCCTGTTTGCTCGGCATTAATAACCACCACACAATTCAATTCTTGTGCTGAAGCTACCATTCCAAAAAGCGCTAGAAATAGAAATATTATTTTTTTCATTGGTGTTCCTTATAAACGGTTTTCAATTATTACTCCATCGCATTGCCAAAATACAGTTTCTTTACATCTTAGCGAGGATAGCACTAAGGATGTCTTCTGCCACCTCTTCTTTTAACTTTAGGTCGTGTGGAGTTACCGTATCTTTTGTAATAAACGTAATTTTATTGGTTTTGGTCTTAAAGCCAGCACCTTTATCATTTAACGAATTTAAGACAATTGCATCTAAGTTTTTCTTTAGCAATTTCTTTTTTGCATTTGCCACCTCGTTTTCAGTCTCTAATGCAAAACCTACTAGATACTGATGCTTTTTGCGTTCTCCCATCGCCAATAAAATATCCTGGGTTTCAACGAGGTCAATACTCATTGCGCCTTCATTCTTTTTTATCTTCTGCCCTGCTATGCTTGCAGGCTTATAATCTGCGACAGCTGCTGCTGCAATAGCCACATCTACATGCTCGTATATTGCATGCACTGCGTCATACATCTCTTGAGCACTTACTACTCGATGGGTCTCAATACGCACATGATCAACCACAAGAGCGCTTGGCCCTAGGATTAAATCTACTGAGGCTCCTAAATTAGCTGCACATAGCGCCAATTCCACCCCCATTCGTCCACTACTGTGATTGCCAATAAATCTCACGGGATCTATAGCTTCAAATGTAGGACCTGCGGTAATGAGAAAACGCTTTCCTTTTAATGGAAGCTTTTCTAATATATCATCTTCAATAAATTGCACTATATCTTCAGGCTCTGCCATTCTACCTTGCCCCACTAATCCGCTCGCGAGTTCGCCACTGGTAGCTGGAATCATGATGTTCCCAAATCCTTTTAAAGTACTAAAGGTTACTTTGGTCGAAGGATGGATATACATATCCAAGTCCATGGCTGGCGCAAAATACACAGGGCATTTGGCACTTAGGTACGTCGCAAGCAATAAATTATCGCAAGTTCCGTGTGCCATTTTCGAAAGAGTGTTTGCTGTTGCTGGAGCTATAACCATAAGATCAGCCCAAAGACCTAGTTCTACATGGTTAGTCCATACGGCATTTTCATCCTCATCTGTAGTAAATAAACTGTGGACGGGATTTTTTGATAAAGTCGATAAGGTGAGCGGCGTCACAAAATCTTTGGCTGCAGGAGTCATTACTACTTGCACAGAAGCGCCGGCCTTGACGAATGATCGTACAAGGGCGGCGCTTTTATATGCTGCAATACCTGCGGTAACACCAAGTAATACTTTTTTACCGCTTAATGACATTGCTATTAGTCGTTATTTTCTTCCGTAATACTCGTATCTCTACTGTAAATACGATTCTCTAACCACTCTTGCACAGCAAGTGCATGTGGCTTAGGAAGACGCTCGTAAAACTTAGAAACTTCGATTTGCTCTTTATTTTCGAAGATCTCTTCAAGACTATCGTTAAAGGTTGCAAACTCATCTAATTTCTCAAGTAACTCCTTTTTAATCTCCGAATTGATTTGCGTTGCACGCTTTGCAATAATAGAAATCGCCTCATAGATATTATCTGTTGGCGCATCAATTTTGTTCTTATCAATCGTAGTTGTGCTTAATGGTGCATCTAAGTCCTTAAAATTCATCCTCTTCGTTATTTAATTTATTGCTTCAGCTAAACGCTCGTTAATATCTGCTATCATTTCAGAAGCGTCTTTATCGTAGTTCCCTGTTGGGAAGTATTTTATTAGAGTAGCATGATAATCTTTAGCTACTAATAAACGCTCTTTTACAAGGTCTCTTCGACTCCCAATAGCATATCGGTAAGCAGAATCAAACCTATAAAACAACGCTTCTTCTTTAAAACTTGTCCCTGGAAATTCAGAAAGGAAGTTATCAAATGATTTTATGGCTGCAGGAAAGGTAAACTGACTAACAGCAATTTTGTTATACATCATTGCAACTTCAAATCTTTTCTTTTCTAATTTGGTACGCAATTCCTTTACCATATCATTGGCAACAGGTACTTGCTCCGATTCAGGATAGCTATTGATAAATTCTTGTAATTTATCCATGGCCTTTTCCGTATCCCCTTGATCTAAATTATATCTTGGAGATAGGTTGTAATAACTTTGCGCGCCTTTAAAAGCAGCGTCTTGACGTTTTGTACTTTGAGGATATGATTTTACAAATCTCTCAAACTGGTATCCAGCCAAATAATAATCCCCTAATTGGTAATACGTATCTGCATATTTGTACATTACCCGTTCTGCTTGAGGACGTCCTCTGTAAACAGGAACAATTTGCTCCCACAATTTCAATGACTTCTTATATTTCCCATTCTCATAAAGTGAGTCGGCCGTAGAAAATTTTAATCCAATATCATCAGATTTAAGTACGTCTTGATAAGAGCTACAAGAGCTGAGTACAATCGCAAAAAACAGTAAGGCAAGTATATTCTTCATATGGCTTTAAAACAGCAGGCAAAATTACACAAAAAGGTTCACATATTAAAATCTATATGCATACGGCCAAAAATAGTCCAATTTTAGACGACATCACAGCACTTAGCATAAGATTAACGCATCCATTTACTGCGCTAAGTAGGTATCAATTTTTTTACGCAATTGCGCAGTAGTTTTTACCACCGGCAAACGTACATTCTCCTTTATCAACTCTTTAGAAGCAAGGACTGCCTTAATTCCTGCAGGATTCCCCTCTTCAAAAATCAAGTCAATTATAGGCATTAATTCAAAGTGCAATGGGTACGCTTTCGCGAAAGCGCCCTCCAAACCATACCTCATCATATCACAAAAAGGAGCAACAACGCCCTGCCCTATCACTGAAATCACACCATCTCCGCCAGCCGAAACCATAGGCAAGGCTAGCATATCATCACCAGAAATCACTAAGAATCCCTTAGGCCTATCTTTTAATAAATGCAAGGCTTGTATAATATTTCCAGCAGCTTCTTTTATTCCGATAATATTTTCAAAATCTCTCGCTAGGCGCAGGCTAGTTGCTACTTCCATATTACTACCCGTACGAGAGGGAACATTATACAGAATTATAGGCAACGGACTAGCAGTTGCAATAGCTGCAAAATGCGCATAAATACCTTCTTGAGCAGGACGGTTGTAATATGGAGATACCGAAAGAATAGCATCAATACCCGATGTGTCTAAGTCCTTTAACTCCTCTACTATGGAAGCTGTATTATTACCACCAATTCCTAAAACCAAGGATTTACGACTCTTAACAACGGTTTTGATATGTGAAACCACTTGCGCTTTCTCTTCCTTGCTTAAGGTTGCGCTTTCAGCTGTTGTTCCTAGCATTACAAAGTAGTCTACCCCACCCGCAATACAATGCTCAACAACAGCGGTAAGTCCGTCGTAGTCGACAGACAAATCATCACGAAAAGGAGTGACTAAGGCGACTCCAGTTCCTCTAAACTGCTGCATTATTTGATACTTTTAAAATTTCTAAATACTTATTCAATTCTTTAACAAAAACTGCTTCCTCCCCTATTTTAGTATGTATCACCAAATCATAGATTCCATAAACATCCTCAGATATCCCTACCTTCATTTGAGCACTACTTCCAGCTACTATTGACTGTAAACATAGGAGGTCTGAATCTTGAAATGACACCAACAAATCAAACTTCTTTTGTGTCAATTCTTTTAAATGCTTGGCTTTAAAAACACCCTTCCAACCTAGCTGCTTATCGGTCACTAACCCTACATCATCTTTCTGTGCCTTTGTAATTTTGGAATGATAGGTTAGCCGTGTAATATTTGCATCACTCACACCTAACTGATTTGCCAAAACCTCAACCTGCTTGTCATCAAATGGTGAGTCTGCAATTTGCAAAATAGCGATCGTAGAAATGCGCTTTCGCGAAAGCGAAAAACTCCGCTTTTCAACATCTTTACGTATCTTTCTTACAATGGATTTTTCTTTTAATCCGCTTAAAAACATGTACCTTTAAGTTTTTGACAAATGTAGCCAAAAACCATCGTATACCTTTCTCGATATGAAGCGCAAAATGAAAAAATATATACTGCTTGCCAGCATCCTCCTATTAGCACTGTATAGCTGCAAGCAACAAGGATATGCGCCTGAACGCATTGAAGGAAATAGCGTAAATATTAACAACAATATTCCTTCAGATAGCACCATTAATCAATTTATTGCTCCCTACAAGGAATCCGTAGATAAGGAGATGAATAAGGTACTCGCCTATACTCCAATTGCACTATCAAAAAAAGATAGTAAATACAACACCGCTATTGGCAATATGATGGCCGATGCCGTCATGGAAATGGCTAATCCCATTTTTAAAAAACGTACAGGATATCCATTTCATGCCGTATTGCTAAATTATGGCGGAATAAGATCAAGTCTCAATGCCGGTGAAATTACAACCAGAGCGGCTTACGAAATCATGCCTTTTGAAAATGAAGTTGTAGTCGTTGAATTAAGTGGCTATCAAATGAAGGAGCTTTTTGCATACCTAAGCAGCGGAGTAGCACACCCCATTGCTGGCATGGAAGTGCATCTAAATGCCGATGGTACACTTAAAGAAGCTAAAGTTCAAGGCCAAGAAATTATTGACAATGAGACTTATTTTATCGCTACTAATGATTATTTACAAAAAGGAGGTGATAGCATGGACTTTTTTGCCAAACCAGTGAGTCTTTTAGAGCTAGACTATAAAATTAGGAATCTCCTTATTGATTATTTTATCAAACATGACACTATCGCCCCTGTTCAAGATAACCGCTTTACAAAATTAAGTCAATGAAACGTAGAGAATTTATAGGTAAAACTGCAGCTGCTACTAGCCTTGTAGGATTAGGCGGAATTACAATGAGCAGTATGCCTCTTACCACAAAGAAGCACATTACTATTTTGCACACCAATGATGTGCACAGTCATATTGAGCCATTTTCTAAAGACGATCCAAAATTTGCAAATCAGGGTGGTGTGGCTAGAAGACTTACGCTCATTAATCAAGTGCGTTCTGAAAATCCACATACCTTACTCCTTGATGCAGGAGACATATTCCAAGGTACTCCATACTTCAATTTTTATGGTGGTGAATTAGAGTTCAAGCTCATGAGCATGCTCAAATATGACGCAGCAACCTTGGGGAATCATGATTTTGACAACGGGATTGACGGACTCTATGCACAATTACCCCATGCCGATTTTCAATTACTCACTGCCAATTATGACTTTTCTAATACAGTGATGGATGGCCACACAAAGCCATACAATGTTTTTGTAAAAGATGGTATTCGCATAGGAGTTTTTGGACTTGGTATTCAGCTTGACGGTCTTGTCAACAAGCGCATGTTCAAAGAAACAAAATACTTAGACCCAGTAGAAATAGCAACAGACATTAGTACTACTTTACGCAAGCAAGAGCGATGTGACCTAGTGATTTGCCTTTCGCATTTGGGTTATGAATATTCAAATAAAGAACGGGTCTCTGATTTAGTTTTAGCAAAGAAAACATCAGGCATTGACCTTATTATTGGAGGGCATACCCATACATTTTTAGACAAACCAACCATCGTACAAAATAAGGATGAAGCCTTTGTTTTAGTAAACCAAGTAGGTTGGGGAGGTGTAAATTTAGGACGAATAGACTTCTATCTAGACACTCGTAAAAACGTAACTTCCAACGCGATAGTTATGGAAGTTTAGGTTTCACTTTTAGTTTAGACTTTGCCTTGCGTTCTCTTAACTCCTCTAATATTTCATCTTCAATCATCTGAGGTTCCTCTGGATTGAAAAAATAATTAAAGAAGAACAAGTACCCAATCATACTCAGGACTGTGTGAATTAACATCAAATCTTCCTTGATATCATAGAAGTAGTATGCGCTCACCAAAATATCTGAACAAACAAATGCTAAGGATCCAATAAGAAAAAACATGGATTTTTTAGAATATGAGTTTAGGTAATAGGCCAATGCATTAATCACCATAAGATAAAGGGCAATATTATAAAAGACTTGCCCCATGTATATCAAAGGCGTTTCTTCCATATAGTTGTACAAATTATACAAATGGTACACCATTAGAACAGCATTAATAGCAATCACAAAGAAATAATAGATAGCTACTACGTTACGAACATCACGTATTTTATATTGACGAAACGAATCTTTCAAGAGGAGTAAATAGCCTATAAAAAACATCAGCTCCATTGCAATTAAAACATAAGGAATGACACCTATAAAGAAGGAAAGTATATCAGTAAGTAGTAAGCACCCAAAGAATGAATAAAAAATGGGTTTGTTTTGAACCTTCTTTGAAGAAAGGAATACAGCTAACAAGAGTAGCTTAAAAACAATTCGCGAGCCCGCACTAATTAAATACTCTTCTAGACTGATGTAGTATATCGTTACTGCTGCGGCTAAAATGCATATGATAATGCATAATTTTAACTTCATAATTACTCATTTGGGGGGATGCCAAATATACAGCAAACTACTAATTAATCATATTATTATATAATTTATTGATAATATTGCAAAACGAAGAGTGCAATTGAGTTAAAAATTAAGAATTAAATAAAATTACTCTGTTAGGCGGCTCCTAAAACAAAAAGATATTGGATTTGTAGTTCTAGGAAAGCATTTCCAAAAATTGTGCTTCTGATATAATTTTTACACCAAGGCTTGTTGCTTTCTCAAACTTACTTGGCCCCATTTTATCACCAGCCACTACATAAGACGTTTTAGCTGATATGGAACTTGACACTTTTCCTCCATTATCTTCAATTAACTTTTTAAGTTCGTTTCGAGGCATTTCAAATACACCTGATACTACAAAAGAATTCCCCGCTAGTACATCAGATTGATTTGCCAACTTTTCGGCAGAAATTTCCAATTGCACCCCATAAGATTGTAGTCGCTCAATAAGTCTTATATTTTCTGGCTTTGCAAAAAATGCCACTACACTCTCTGCAATCTTACTCCCTATTTCGTCTACAGTTATTAATTCTTCTTCACTAGCCAACATGATCGCTGAAATAGATTTATAGTGCTTTGCTAATTTTTTTGCAACCGTCTCTCCTACATAGCGAATACCTAGACCGAAAAGCACACGTTCAAAAGGAATCCCAGTAGATGCTAAAACTCCATTCACCAGATTTTCTGCACTTTTTTGGGCCATACGTTCCAAGGGCAGCAATTGCTCAACGGTAAGCGTATACAAATCGGCGTAATTTGAAATGAGCCCTTCTTGCACTAGAAGCGCAACCGTTTCTCCACCAAGACCTTCTATATCTAATGCTTTACGAGAAATATAGTGCTGGATCCTTCCTATAATTTGAGGCGGACAGCCCGTATCATTCGGACAATAATGCTGGGCTTCACCTTCTTTTCGTTCTAGAGGAGTGCTACATTCAGGGCATTGGGTGATATATAAGGTAGGCTGAGAAACCGCAGGGCGTTTAGTCAAATCAACGGCGATTATTTTAGGAATAATCTCTCCACCTTTCTCCACAAAAACCTCATCTCCTTCTCTTATATCTAATTTTTCAATTTGGTCTGCATTGTGTAAAGAAGCACGTTTGACGGTAGTCCCTGCAAGCTCTACAGGTTCTAGATTAGCCACAGGGGTAATAGCACCTGTCCTACCTACTTGATACGAAATTTCGCGCAAGCGGGTTGACACTTGCTCTGCTTTAAACTTATAAGCCATCGCCCAACGTGGTGCTTTGGCGGTATACCCCAACTCTTCTTGCTGTTGTAAATTATTTACTTTTACAACTACACCATCGGTCTCAAAGGGCAAATCATGACGGGCGGTATCCCAGTGATTAATGAAAGCCAATACCTCATCAATATTTTTAGCTACTATGGAAGCATCTGGTACTTTAAAGCCCCAATCTCTTGCTTTTTGCAAGCTTTCTATCTGCGTAGTTATTCCTAAGTTATTTCCGGTAATCGAATAGAGTAAGCAGTCGAGAGGTCTTTTAGCAACTTCGGCGCTGTCTTGTAATTTCAAACTTCCTGAAGCAGTATTTCGCGGATTGCGATACAGCTCTAAGCCCAAGATCTCCCTTTCTTCATTCATCGCATTAAAACCATCCCAAGGAAGCACAATCTCCCCACGGATGTCAAATTTGGGCGGATAGTCTCCTTTTAATCTAAGAGGTACTGATTTGATTGTTTTTATATTGGTTGTCACATCATCCCCCTGAAAACCATCCCCTCTGGTAACGGCTTTAATTAGCACACCTTCTTCATAGGTAAGACTAATAGAAGCACCGTCATATTTTAATTCACAGGTATAATGCACATCGCCATCTACCATTTTTTTCACCCTAACCTCCCACTCTTCGAGGTCTTCTTTGGAGTATGAATTATCCAAAGAATACATACGGTTTTCATGGACAATGGTTTCAAAATTCTTTGTCACAGCACCACCTACCCGATGTGATGGTGAGCTAGGATCATCAAAGGCAGGGTTTTCTGCTTCTAACTGTTGTAATTGTTTCAGTTTTTGATCAAATTCAAAATCAGAAATAGTGGGTGTATCTAACACATAATACGAGTGATTATGCGCCTGTAATTCTTTACGGAGGGCAAGTATTTGTTGTTCGGGATTCATATTAACAAATCTAAAAAAATTAAACCTGCTACATCAAGAAGAAGTAGCAGGTTTATTATAGTAGTTACAAACAGTTTTAATAAATAAAATCACTTCGCATTTAAGTTCGATCTCCCGTGAGCCATTTAGGCACATCTTGAGGCACAAACTCACGCATTTTAGTGAGCAATCCATCAATTGTTGTATCAACAAGTAAGAGGTCGTAGTTTTCCATTTTTAAAAAACCACGTTTCACCATATGCTCTAACAACTGTAGTAAGTCGTCATAAAAGCCATTTACATTGAGAATGCCAATAGGTTTTTGGTGCAGGCCTAATTGCGACCAGGTGAGAATCTCAAATAATTCTTCCAAGGTTCCAAAACCTCCAGGGAGAGTAATAAAGCCATCAGAAATATCTTGCATGGTCAATTTACGCTCATGCATATTTTTATTGGTAATCAACTCAGTAAGGCCAAGGTGAACAACTTCTTTAAGTTTGAGAAATTCAGGAATGACGCCAATTACTTTTCCACCCTTATCAAGTGCACTTTGAGCAACTTTGCCCATCACACCTATTTTGGCAGCTCCATATACCAAGCTAATATTTTCCTTGGCAAAGGTTTCCCCTAAGATAGCTGCCTGATTTAAAACTTCTATATCGTTGCCTTCGCTACTACCGCAGAAAACACATATCGCATTTAATGTATTCATAATTTTTTATGTATTTAATCCTTTTGAGCTTTGATCATTCGGTCTTTGCCAAACATATCTTGTCTAAGTTCTACGCTTTTGAAGCCGGTATTTTTTAACAAGGCCACAGTTTCATTTCCAAGATACTGATTGATCTCTAGAAATAGAATTCCCTTCGGAAGTAAATTCTCTAGAGCCAAGGCAGCAATTTTACGATAAAAAACCAAAGGATCCTGATCTGAAACAAACAAGGCTGCATGAGGCTCAAAACCTAAAACATTCGTTTCTATTTCAGCTTTTTCTTGTTCACGCACATAAGGCGGATTAGAGACAATTATATCATACTTCTCTTTGAATCCCCCAGCAATAAGGATATCCTGTTGATAGAAGTCTACTTCAACCTGGTTTCTATTGGCATTTGATGTTGCCATATCCAATGCTCGTTTTGAAAAATCAAGGGCCTGGACGTTTGCAGTTGGCAAATTTTTAGCCAAAGCAATGGCTATACAACCAGATCCTGTTCCTATATCTAAAATTGTTGGGGAAGATAGCTTCTTTCCATCCTCTACAATCCATCGCACTAATTCTTCAGTTTCTGGCCTAGGAATGAGGGTATCTGAATTGAGGTGGAATTCTAAATCATAGAACTCGGTTTTACCAAGAATATATTGAATGGGCTCTTGTTTTTGCAAGCGCTCTAAGGTTTCTTCTAATAGTAATCGTTGTGAATCTTTTAGATTTTGCTTTCGCGAAAGCGCAACCTCAACCCTACTTAGACCGAGATAATGCTCCAATGCCCTGTATAACATTGCATGCACTTCTTCTGGAGGATAAGCATCAGAAAGCGTGCTAATAAAAGTATCTCGAAAGTCTTGAATGGTCATTGAGTTGGGCTAGTGCACAAAGGTAGGGTCTTACAAATCAAAAAGCATATGGACGGGGCAGGAAAAATGTCCTGTATCTCCCATGGGACCATCAATATATTTAAAACCAGTGCGGATATACAATTTTTGAGCTGCTTTCATGTATGGCATGGTTTCTATGTAACACTGATCAAAACCAAAGCTTCTCGCTTGATCTAAACATACCGCCATCATCTCTGTTCCCAAACCTTGACCTCTCGCCTCTTCGAGGAAGTACATTTTTTGTAGTTCACAGACGTTCCCTTCATAATTTTCAAGTTGGGCTACCCCTGCACAGCCAAGAATAACTCCGTTATCATCAATTACAAAATATTCGGCTTTTGGGCGATCATAGCTTTCAAACATTTGATCTAAGGCCTTATCGGCATAGGCGGTACCTACTTTTGGAACTCCCAGGCTAATGAGCACCTTTCGGATTACTTGAGCGACTTGCTCATTGTCACTTTTTTGTATGGGTCTAATAATGGGTTTGCGCATCGTTGGGTATAGTTCTATTTTTGTATTGTGAAGATACACGAAACCTACATAAATCGCTGCATCAGTTTGGCAAAAAATGGCCTTCCGGCTGCGATGCCTAATCCTTCGGTAGGTGCTGTTGTGGTTCACGATGGTCAAATAATTGGAGAGGGTTTTACTAGTGCTTATGGTGGAGCGCATGCCGAGGTGAATGCTATCGCTTTCGCGAAAGCGAACTTCCCCAATCTCCTTGCAGACTCGACCATCTATGTCTCTTTAGAACCTTGTAGTCATTATGGCAAAACACCACCTTGTGCTAACCTAATTATTGATAGCGGGATAAAAAATGTGGTGATTGGTACCATCGATCCCTTTGCCAAAGTAGCTGGAGCCGGAATCAAAAAGCTTATGGAAGCTGGATGTACAGTAACCATGGGAGTTCTAGAAGATGAATGTCGCGAAAGCAATCGTCGCTTTTTTACCTTTCATCAAAAAAAACGTCCTTTTATTATATTAAAATGGGCAGAAACCGCCGATGGTTTTATTGCACCTAAAGAAAGAAATGCACAAAAACCGGTTTGGATTACTAATGAATATTCGCGCCAGTTAGTCCATAAATGGCGAAGTGAAGAACAGGCAATAGTTGTAGGCGGACAAACGGTGCTTGCCGATAATCCGAGTTTAACGACTCGATCTTGGGAAGGAAAATCTCCATTGCGCGTCATTTTAGACAGCAAGGGAACTTTACCAAAAGATTTGGCAGTTTACGACACCAATGCTCAATCCATATTCTTAGAGACTTCAAAGCCGCAAGAGGTGTGCAACCGCCTATATGATGAAGGAATACAATCGGTCATCATTGAAGGAGGAGCAAAAACTTTACAATCCTTTATAGATGCTAATCTATGGGATAATGCCCGTGTCTTTATAGGAAAGACTACTTTTGGCGAGGGAGTTGCGGCACCAGTACTTTCGGCAACTGCAGTGCTAGTTGGCAAAAGACAAATCGAAGACGACCTATTAATATCATATAAAAACAAGATCTCTTGACATATTTACTGCTGAGTATAGCGGCTTCCAGCCTTATTTTTGTGATTTTCAAACTTTTTGCAAGGTTTGAAATCGATACGTTTCAGGCTATAGTTGTCAACTACGCCGTTGCTTTTACCACTGGTATTCTTCTTTATGAAGGAGATACTACGGTTTCGGAAGCCTTACATTCTGAATGGTTTATTGGCGCGATTGCTTTGGGAATTGTTTTTATTTCTGTCTTTAACTTGATGGCGATCACTACGCAAAAGAGCGGACTTTCGGTAGTTTCGGTGGCCACTAAAATGAGTGTAATCATACCCATCGTATTTGGCATTATCTATTATAAAGAAAGTGCGGCTGCATTGAAATTGGTAGGTATCTTCCTTGCATTAATTGCGGTTTATCTTGCTTCGGTCAAGAACAACAACATGGTCGGGAAAGGATCACTTTTATTTCCATTTCTCATTTTAGTAGGGAGCGGCATCATAGATGTTTCGATAAAATTTATTGAAGAACACTATGTAAACGACACAGATGCAGGTATTTTTTCTAGTGCAATTTTTGCTAGTGCCGGTATTATTGGGCTAACGCTTATTGGTTATCAACTCATAAGAGGAACGGTTAAGTTGCAATTTAAAAATCTCATTGCGGGTATTGTTTTGGGGGTTCCCAACTATTTCTCCATATTTTTCCTAGTAAAGGCTTTACGTATAGACGGAATGGAAAGCAGTACAATATTTCCTCTCAATAATGTTTCTATTGTTATATTATCTACATTTTTAGGTATTGTACTATTTAAAGAAAAACTCCATTTGAAGAATTGGATTGGAATAGCACTTGCGGTAATTTCTATAATTTTGGTGTATCGTTCATGAAAGACACCTACAAAACTATAACCGCACCTTCCCCAGAAGTTTTATTTAAGGACAGGAATAGCAAATTTTTTGGATATGCCTTTCCAATTAGCAGTGAAGAAGAGGTAAAACCTTTGATTGACCAGTTAAAAAAATCTCACTATCAGGCTCGTCATTGGTGTTATGCTTGGGTTTTGGGAAAAGAATATGAACGTTTTAGAGCCAATGATGATGGAGAACCTTCCAATAGTGCGGGCGCTCCCATCCATGGACAGCTACAATCCTTTGACGTCACCAATGTCTTGGTTGTAGTCGTACGTTATTTTGGGGGGACTAAATTAGGTGTTGGCGGATTAATAAACGCTTATCGCACAGGGGCTCAATTGGCTTTAGAAGCTGCAAATATTGTAGAAAGAACGATAGACGTTGAATTTGAAATACAGTTTGAATACCCATTATTGAATAAAGCAATGCGCCTTATTAAAGATTATGAGGTGAATATTCTAAAACAAGAAATGCAGCTCGACTGTACCTTTAGATTGAGTATTCGTCAAAAAGAAGCTGAAAAAGTGATCGCAGCTTTTGAAGAAGTTTATGGAATTGAACGTCTTAAAGAAAACGATTTATAATAATTCTAAGATATAAGAAGGGCACTTTATTGGTCTATTTGAATCCTTATCAATAAAGATTAACTCAGTAGATGCAACAGTCAGTAAATCATCATTTTGATTATAAATTTTATAGTCAAAAATAATGCGCACAGAGGGCGTTTGACGTAGTTCAGTAACGATACGTAATTGATCGTCAAAGGTAGCCGATTTTTTATAGCTAATTGATAAATTGTAGACAGGGAGCATCACTCCATTATCTTCCATCCATTTGTAGGAAATCCCAAGTTGGCTCAACCAATCAATACGTCCCAACTCTAGATACTGTGCGTAATTTCCATGATAAACCACGCCCATCTGGTCTGTTTCGGCGTAGCGAACTTTAACAAAAGTTGAATGCGTTTTCAAAAGATATTTGGATATTTTTTTTGTAGTTTTAACACTTGGGAAGTATGAGGATTTATTTTTAAATAAACAACCCCAATTTGGTTTTTTTATTAGAAAATTTGTTCACATATTTGCCGTAGCTCTCGGAAAAGCAGGAATGCTTTAAATTCCCAACCCAAGAACTAATTTCTAAGCAAACAAAAACCAATAAACCAACCCGTCTAATGACTAAAACCGCGCAAACTGTTTGGGATAACTGTCTCTCTTTCATAAAAGACAATATCACTCCTCAGGCATACAAAACGTGGTTCGAGCCAATCAACGCCGTAAAACTAACTGATGCAGCCTTGAGTATTCAAGTGCCTAGTAAGTTCTTTTATGAATGGCTTGAAGAACATTATGTAAAGCTTTTAAAGGTTGCCCTCATTAAAGAATTGGGTGAACATGCCAAATTGGTCTATGTGATCAAAATGGAAAACACTTATGGTAATAATCAGCCGTTTACGGAAAAAATACCAAGCGCAAACCGTTCTTCTTTAAAGTCTCAAAACGTTACGGCTCCCTTAAAAAATAAAAATCCAGAACTAAAGAATCCTTTTGTAATTCCAGGAATACGGAATTTGCAGATTGAATCTCAGTTAAATCCTAACTACAATTTTGATAATTTCTTAGAAGGTGATTCTAACCGTCTTGCTCGTTCTGCAGGGATGGCCGTGGCAAATAAACCCGGAGGAACTTCTTTCAATCCGCTACTTATATTTGGTGGTGTAGGTCTAGGTAAAACACACTTAGCGCACGCTATCGGTGTTCAAATAAAAGATCAATATCCAGAAAAAACAGTTTTGTACATTTCTGCAGAGAAGTTTACACAACAGTATATAGAATCCGTAAAGAAAAATAATAGAAATGATTTTATTCATTTCTACCAAGTGATAGATGTTCTCATCGTAGATGATATTCAGCTATTAAGTGGAAAGGCTGGAACGCAAGATGTATTCTTCCATATCTTTAATCACCTACACCAAAACGGAAAACAAGTCATTTTAACTAGTGATAAGGCTCCAGTAGACATGCAAGATATTGAACAACGCTTACTCTCTCGTTTCAAGTGGGGTCTATCTGCCGAACTTCAACACCCTGGTTTTGAAACTCGAATCTCAATCATCAAACACAAACTCTATCAAGATGGTGTTGAAATGCCAGAAGAGATTGTAGAATTCTTAGCCAATAATATCAAGACGAATATTCGTGAATTAGAAGGTGCTATCATTTCTTTGATTGCTCATTCTTCTTTCAATAAGAAAGAAATTACGCTTGATCTTGCTAAGAAAATTGTTGATAACTACGTAAAGCATACCAAACGCGAAGTTTCTATTGACTACATTCAAAAGATTGTATCTGATTACTTCCAAATGGATGTTGACACCTTACAATCTAAGACTAGAAAGCGTCATATCGTGCAAGCGAGACAATTGGCAATGTTCTTTGCAAAGAAACTTACCAAAGCATCTTTAGCGAGTATTGGATCGCAAATAGGACAAAGAGATCACGCAACAGTGCTACACGCCTGTAAGACCGTTGACAACCTTGCCTCTACCGACAAACAGTTCCGCAAATACGTGGAAGATTTAAATAAGAAACTGACCGTATAAGTACAAAATGGTTAACCGTAAACAGCCATCTTTCTTTGAAAGGTGGCTTTTTTTTGCACCAAAACTGCTTATGACAATTAATCACTTCAATTTTTCTTATTAAGCATAATGGATCGTAAATCAATAGTGATTGAAAGATCAGTTTAATAAAAGGTTGCCAAATCACCCATTCAAAAGGACCAGCTGCCTTATCCCACTCTTGGCAGGTCACTTTCTTCTTCTTTCAATGGCAAAACGGAAGTCCCCATTAGAAATTCATCTACATGATGCGCTACCTGCCTCCCTTCTGAGATAGCCCATACAATTAATGATTGTCCGCGACGCATATCACCTGCCGTGAAAATAGAAGTCACATTAGTAGCATATTTTGTGTCAGACTTTACATTTCCTCTTAAATCTGTTTTCAGATTGAGTTGATCAATTAGCGTTTTTTCTGGGCCTGTAAACCCAAGTGCTAGAAGGACCATATCACAATCCCAAATTTTCTCAGTGCCCACAACTTCTTTTAGTGAGGCTCTTTGTTGGCCTGGCTCCTTTTCCCATATCACTTCAACCGTTTTTAAACCGATAAGCTTACCAGATTCATCTCCAATAAATTCCTTTGTTGAAATATTAAAAACTCGATCTACCCCTTCCTGATGTGAGCTACTTTCACGAAGTCTCATTGGCCAATAAGGCCACGGCTGCCCCTCTGGTCTTTCAATAGTAGGCTTATTTAGAATTTCAAAATTGATAACACTTTGAGCACCTTGTCGATTAGAAGTTCCAATGCAATCAGAACCTGTATCCCCTCCACCTATAACGATCACTTTTTTAGAAGAAGCAGTAATATTCTCTTTGAAATGAGTGATTCCGTCTACTTTTTGATTAGACTGCTTTAGAAAATCCATCGCTTGATAAACTCCACGAAGCTGGATACCCGGAACGGGAATACTCCTTTTTTGGGAAGCTCCTCCACATAAGACAACAGCCTCAAAATTTTCTTTTAAGGTTTCTACTGAAACATCTACCCCCACTTCTGTATTTGGCTTAAAAACTATACCTTCTGCTTCCAAAACTTCAAGACGTCTATCGATGATGGTTTTCTCCAACTTAAAATCAGGAATTCCATAACGCAATAAACCTCCTATTTTGGCATCCCTTTCAAAAACGGTCACCCAGTGTCCAGCCCTATTGAGTTGCTGAGCGGCAGCTAAGCCCGAAGGACCAGAACCTATTACGGCAATCTTTTTATCTGTCCGATTTATTGGAATCTCAGGAACAATCCACCCTTCAGTAAAACCTATTTCAACAATATTTTTTTCAATATTCTCAATAGTAACAGGATCTTCATTGATACCTAAAACACAGGCCTCTTCGCAGGGAGCAGGACATAGACGTCCTGTAAATTCAGGAAAGTTATTAGTGCTGTGTAAAAGCTTTGCCGCCTCTTGCCATCTTCCTTGATATACCTTATCATTAAAATCGGGTACTAAGTTTCCCAATGGACAACCACTATGACAAAACGGAACACCACAATCCATACAACGCCCTCCTTGCTTTTGCAACTCCTCGGATGCTAAAGGCTGTGTAAACTCCTTATAATGCTTAATACGATCAGAAACCTTATCATACGACTCAACCTCACGCTTAAACTCTAAAAATCCTCCTACTTTTCCCATAATCTATTATCAAATCATTCTAAAAAATGTCAGGAAACAACGCTTGACAGTCTTTAGGATATTATTGCAAATCTTACTTATATATGCCGTTAATTATTCAAAATTGACACAAATGGCTTCTTCTTTTCTTTTTCCAAGCGTATTAATGCCTGTTTGTATTCTTCGGGCAACACTTTCGTGAAAAAAGGCAATGCCACACTCCAATCTTCCAAAATACGCTGAGCCAATGGGCTTTGTGTTGCGTTATAATGATTTTCGATGAGGGTTCTTAATTGAATTTCATCTTCTTGCTCAGTAATAGGATCTAAAAGAAGACCATCCATATTGGTTTTTCGCGAAAGCGTACCCTCAACATCATATACATAGGCTATCCCACCGCTCATTCCAGCTCCAAAGTTGCGCCCAACCTTTCCTAGAATCACGGCTACCCCTCCTGTCATGTACTCACAACCGTGATCTCCAATACCTTCAACAACGGCTAGTGCACCAGAATTCCTCACACAGAAGCGCTCCCCTGCTCTTCCATTAATATATGCCTCACCCGAAGTTGCACCGTATAAGGCAACATTACCTATTATCACATTGTCTTCAGGTATAATAGTAGCTTCTTCAGGGACTTTAACAACAAGCTTAGCCCCACAAAGACCTTTTCCTATATAATCATTGGTATTCCCAATGACCGTCAGTGTAAGTCCGTTTGTTGCAAAAGCACCAAAACTTTGCCCTGCCGATCCTTTAAAATTGACCTTTAGAGTATTCTCTGGTAGTCCGGCAGCGCTATAAATTTTTGAAATTTCATTACTCAATATGGCACCTACCGCTCTATCTTCATTAGTAATATCAAAGTTTAGAACAGTTTTTTCCTTTCTAAACATTGCTGGATGCGCCTTGGCAATGATTTTAAAATCTAAGGATTTCTCTAGATCGTGATCTTGAGATGCAGTATTACGAATAGATACACCTTCTGCCACCTTTACTTGGTGTAAAATGGGTGACAAATCGAGCCCCATCGTTTTATATTGATCAATGGTTTTATTACGATCGAGTTTCTGCACTTGGCCCACCATTTCATCTATGGTTCTAAAGCCTAGTTGAGCCATAATTTTACGTACTTCTTGGGCAACGAAATACATAAAGTTTACCACATGCTCTGGCTTCCCTTCAAATTTCTTTCTCAAGTCCGGATTTTGAGTGGCTATACCTACAGGGCAGGTATTTAAATGACAAGCTCTCATCATTATACAGCCCGAGGCTACTAATGGTGCCGTAGCAAAACCAAACTCCTCAGCACCTAAAAGGCAAGCGATTGCTACGTCTCTTCCTGTTTTTAACTGACCATCACATTCTAAACGCACACGACTCCGCAGGTCGTTCATTACTAGGGTTTGTTGAGCTTCAGCTAGACCAAGCTCCCAAGGTAATCCAGTATGTTTAAGTGAAGTAAGTGGGGTAGCACCTGTTCCACCGTCATGACCAGATATAAGAATCGTATCCGCCTTGGCTTTCGCTACTCCTGCAGCAACGGTACCAACACCAACTTCGGAAACTAATTTTACATTGATTCTTGCAGAACGATTTGCCGACTTAACATCATAGATAAGTTGAGATAAATCTTCTATAGAATAAATATCGTGATGGGGTGGTGGCGAAATTAAACCTACATAAGGTGTTGAATTTCTGGTCTTAGCAATCTCGGGATTGACTTTTGACCCTGGCAACTGCCCTCCTTCTCCAGGCTTGGCACCCTGCGCCATTTTGATTTGAATTTCAGAAGCGTTGGTCAAGTAATTTGATGTGACACCAAAGCGGCCAGAAGCCACTTGCTTTATAGCACTATTTTTCCAATCTCCATTGACGTCTTTATAAAAACGCTCTTGATCTTCACCACCTTCACCTGAATTACTTTTTCCATCAATCCGGTTCATTGCAATTGCCAAATTCTCATGAGCCTCCTTACTTATGGACCCATAAGACATTGCACCAGTCTTAAAGCGTTTTACAATCTTAGTCCAAGGCTCTACTTCTTCTATGTCAATAGGATCATAATTGGTAAATTCAAATAATCCACGAATGGTCATTGCCTGTTTCGTCTGATTATTAACTAAGGCTGCATATTCTTTATATGTATCTGTCTTATTCGTTCTTACTGCCTCTTGAAGTTTGGCAATAGTCAAAGGATTAAAAAGATGCTTCTCACCATCTCTTCTCCAACGATACTCCCCTCCAATCTCTAAATCAAGTGCTCCCGCTAGTCCATTTTTTGAGGCATCATAGGCTCCTGCATGACGCAGACGCACTTCTTTATCTATTGTATGAAGCCCAACACCTTCAATACGTGTTGCGGTACGGGGGAAGTATTTTGACACCACCTTAGAGTTAATCCCGACACATTCAAACAATTGCGAACTTCGGTAGGAGTTTAAAGTCGAAATCCCAATTTTGTTCATCACTTTTAAAACTCCCTTCCCCACTGCTTTATTGAAGTTCTGTATAGCCTCATCAACAGTCACATTTGAAAGTCCGCGCTCCTTTACTTGAGTCTCAATAATTTCATTGACCATATAAGGATTAATAGCACTTGCTCCATAACCAAATAACAAAGCAAAATGATGGACTTCTCTAGGCTCTGCAGATTCAATAATCAAACTAATTTTTGAACGCTTTTTGAGATTTGCGAGTCCATTATTAACATAAGAACAAGCCAAGAGAGCAGGTATAGGTGCCAGGTGCTCAGAAGTATTTCTATCTGATAAGATGACAATGTTTGTCCCTGTTTCAATGGTATTTGCCACATCCTTTAACAAAGCTTCTAAAGCATCCTCCAATCCATTATGCCCCTTTGACGCCTCATATAGCATTGGTATAGATGCAATACTAAAATTTATGTTTTTATAACTTTTAATTTTATCTAAATCTTGTTTAGATATAACAGGATTTCCAATTTTCAATTTCCGACAATGAACGGGACTGAAATCAAAAATATTATGATCACTCCCTAGGGTCAAACTAATATCAGTAATGAGTTCTTCCCTAATTCCATCGAGAGGAGGGTTTGTCACTTGGGCAAAAAGCTGCTTGAAATAGTTATAAATCAATTGAGGACGCTGAGATAAAACCGCTATGGGAGCATCATTACCCATAGACCCTATAGGCTCCTTACCCTGGAGTGCCATAGGAAGTATAATAGTATCTATATCTTCCTGTGTATAGCCAAAAGTAGATAATCGAGTTTCTAAAGGACTTTCATTTAAAAAAACTGGGCAGTCATTATAAGGTATATTTTTAAGGTGAACCAGGTTAGCATCCAACCATTCTTGATAAGGATATCGGGTAGCAATAGCCTCTTTGATTTCTTCATCATTAACAATTCTCCCTTCCTTCATGTCAACCAAAAACATCTTCCCTGGCTCTAATCTTCCATGTAGCTCAATATTTTCGGGCGCAATATCAATTACACCTGTCTCTGAAGACATGATTACATATCCATCTTTAGTAACAGTATAACGAGAAGGCCTCAATCCATTGCGATCTAAGACAGCACCAATAAAATCACCATCTGTAAAAGGTATAGAAGCAGGTCCATCCCATGGCTCCATCAAGCAAGAATTAAATTCATAAAAGGCCTTTTTTGCAGCAGACATCTCTTCATTTTTTTCCCAAGCCTCTGGCACCAACATCATCATGACCTCAGGCAAAGACCTGCCTGTCATTAAAAGAAGCTCAACTACCATATCCATAGATGCACTGTCTGATTTTCCAGGGAGAACAACGGGCAATACTAACTTTATTTCCTCCCCAAACCATTCACTCTCCATCAGCTCTTCTCTTGAAAACATTCTGGCCACATTCCCTCTAAGGGTATTGATCTCCCCATTGTGACACATATAGCGAAAAGGTTGTGCTAGATCCCAGGTTGGAAATGTATTGGTAGAAAACCGCTGATGTACCAACGCTAGTCGGGTAACAACGGTAACATCCTGCAAATCCATGAAGAAGATCTTTATATCTTGGGGACGCAACAGGCCTTTATAAATGATAGTTTTTGTCGAAAAACTAGGGAGGTAAAAAAACGAACTCTCAGAAAGTCTAGAGTTATAAATGATATGTTCAGCTCTTTTACGAGCAGTGAAAATGCGCAAATTAAAATCGAAATCGATTTGTTCGCTAGATGAGCGCGCTACAAATAGTTGTTTTATAAAAGGCTGGGTAGTCCTTGCTATGTCACCAAGCACCTTTTCATTTACTGGAACATCTCGCCATCCTATAACTATAATGTTTTGTAATTTCAATTGTTCTGTTAAAACCTCAGTACAAAAATTTTGTTGGTTTTGCTTTCGCGGAAGAAAGACATTACTCACGGCATAATCACCTGCAGCTGGGAGCTCAAAATCACATTGCTCTCTAAAGTAAGCATCTGGTATATCAATAAGAATTCCTGCTCCATCTCCAGTTTTTCCATCGGCGCTTACTGCTCCTCGATGCTCCAGTTTCTCAAGAATTTCTAGAGCTTTATGAATGATGTCATTAGACTTGTTTCCATTTAAATTACATATGAATCCCGCCCCACAATTATCGTGTTCAAATTCAGGCAAATACATTCCTTGTTTCTCGAGCATAATCATCACATTTTAGTTCTTTTCTTTAAGCGCAATACGACGAATATAATAGCAGAAAAAAGACCTGCATAATCCCTCGAACATTATTGTGATTTTGTGAATTTTGATGACAAGAATTTATGCTTTTAATAGTTTTAATACTTCTAATTACGAATTCCGAACCCATTCAGCCGATAGAAAATTCTCGACGCACACCTATAACATGAATAAATTATTCAACAAAAATTTAATTACATCCATTTTGAACAACAAATTATCATATTAACTCTGTAAAATTGAAATTACAACTGATCAAATATTAAATTTTACGCTATAATTATTATTGACCCCCTTTTTTTTAGGGGGTCAAAATAAAATATTAATAAAAATTAAACACATACCCCCTATTTTTATAATTAATTTGACTCATATGTGTAGTTTTGACAACTTTAACAACAACCAAAACTTTTGCTATGATCAAAAAAATTACACTTTTATTCACACTCTTTAGTATATCCCTTTTTGCACAAGAAGTAACAGAGGAAAAAAACAAATTTTCCCTCAGTGGAAATGTCGATACTTACTTTCGGCAAAACATAAATGGTCCTAATGGAGAGAACGCAATTGCACCAAACACCTCCTTTGCCAACCTTAATGGTTTTGCTCTTGGCATGGCTAATATTGTTGGAAGTTTTGAATCGGGAAAAGTAGGAGCCGTAGCCGACTTAGTATTTGGTCCAAGAGGAGAAGATGCTACCTTTTTATCGTCTGTACTCCGTCCACAAGGGAGCTCGAATATTGTAAACCAACTTTTTGTCTATTGGAACATATCAGATAAAATAAAGTTAACAGCTGGAAATTTTAATACTTTTTTAGGGTATGAAGTTATTTCTCCTGTGGAAAATTATAATTACAGTACAAGTTATTTATTTTCTTATGGTCCATTCTCCCACACTGGAGTTAAGGCTGATTTTGTCTTATCAGATGACTGGTCTGCTCTTGTTGGGGTATTCAATAATACAGATGCCACAGAATTTAATTTTGATAACAATTATACAATTGGAACCCAACTAGGCTATAAAACCACTTTCCTGAATATCATATATGGAAAACAAGGAGGAAACACAAAAGCCAACTTTCAAATTGATTTAACTGCTGGATATGATTTATCAGACCACTTTTTTTTAGGAATAAACACTTCCTATAGTGATACAGACGGGGTTTCTTTTTATGGAGCAGCCTTATATCCACAATATCAAGTCTCAGATAGCTTTAAACTAGGTATACGAGGTGAATTCTTTGCAGAAACTGAAGAAGGTGTAGGCGCAATTGGTGTTTATAATACTCAAGGGGATGCTCAAGTACTAGCTTTTACACTAACAGGAAGTTACGAAGTGGGCGACCTAACCATTAAGCCAGAACTCAGATTAGACACTACCGATGAAGAGTCTTTTCTAGATACAGATCTTAATCCATCCCAATCCTTGGCCTCTTTTATGGTCGCAGGTATTTACAAATTCTAAAACAGAATAATCATGAAAAAAATTGAAGCAATCATTAGAAAATCAAAATTTTCGAAAGTAAAGGAAGCCTTACATGATATAGGCGTGAATTTCTTTTCCTACTGGGATGTTACAGGCCTAGGTAATGAAAAGAAAGGCTCGGTTTACCGCGGAGTATCATATAGCACTAGTGATATACAGCGACGGTATTTATCAATAGTTGTGAATGATGATTTTCAAGAAATAACCGTCAACACAATTCTTGAGTCTGCACGAACAGGAGACGTGGGAGATGGAAAAGTATTCGTATCCAATATTGAAGAATGCTATAGAATTCGCACTGGCGAAAAAGGCGGACAAACACTCAAATAATCATTCAATTACTAAAATAATATCATGGAAATTTTAACAATCAATAATGTATGGATGATGATCTGTACAGCTCTTGTTTTTTTTATGCACCTAGGGTTCTCTTTTCTAGAGATCGGATTAACGCGTCAAAAGAATACTATTAATATTTTATTCAAAAACATCTTCATTATTACAGTGGGGCTTTTGCTATACTGCCTTATTGGCTTTAACCTCATGTATCCAGGAACGTGGCTTATCACTGATGTCTTAGCCCTCCCATCACTTGGACTGGATGCCCCAAAAACTGCTGAAGGAGCTCTTGATTTAGCTTACAATGAAGGCTACACCTACTGGACTGACTTCCTATTTCAAGGTATGTTTGCTGCTACTGCCGCGACAATAGTCTCAGGAGCTGTTGCCGAGCGCATCAAAATTGGACCCTTTATGTTATTTACCGTTATATATGTTGGTATCATTTATCCAATTGCCGGTTCTTGGAAATGGGGAGGAGGATTCCTACAAACACTAGAAACGCCATTTTATGATTTTGCCGGCTCCACCCTTGTTCATTCTGTTGGTGGTTGGGCTGCACTAGTTGCTGTAAGTTTACTTGGCCCTAGAATTGGCAAATTTAAAGATGGTATTGCTCAAGCGATTCCTGGACATAATATTCCGCTGGCAACGGCCGGTGTTCTAATCCTTTGGCTCGGTTGGTTTGGTTTTAATGGAGGATCAGTGTTATCAGCAGACCCATCATTGACTTCCCTAACTCTTGTCACGACTTGCCTAGCTGCTGCGGCCGGAGGTGTTATTTCGGCTTTGGTTTCAACTATTTGGTTTAAAAACCTTGACCTTACCATGTTCCTCAATGGTATTTTGGGAGGGCTTGTCGCTATTACAGCTGGCGCCGATCAAATGTCACCTACAGATGCCATACTAGTAGGTAGTATAGGGGGATTATTAATAGTTTGTGCCGTTTCACTAATTGATAAATTACGCTTAGATGATCCTGTAGGAGCTATCGCAGTTCACTTAGTTTGTGGTATCTGGGGTACCTTGGCTGTTGGCCTTTTTGGCAATCTTGCAAGTGGCTCACAGTTTTTAAGCCAATTAATTGGAGTTGCCGCCTATGCTGCTCTTTGTCTCGTGAGTAGCTATATTATCTTCATTATTATGAAGAAAACAGTTGGAATTCGAGTTTCTGAAACAGAAGAAATCGAAGGACTAGACAGCTATGAACACGGAATGAATGCGTATCCTGACTTTCGTTTGAATGAACATTAATAGGTAGAATTAATAATTATGAGATCGCCTTGACTTTTGTTAAGGCGATTTTTTTTGTTAGCCTACTCTTTTATTTACCGTTCCTTTTCAATCACCTCGAGATTTGCAATAGCATCCCCATCAATCGTAAAACGCAACATAGTACGTACTTTATGAAAGCCATGGGTACCTATAGCCCCGGGATTCATATGAAGGAGGCCTCTTTTTTTATCTGACATTACCTTCAAGATATGGCTATGTCCACAAATAAAGAGTTTCGGAGGATTTGCATAAATCTCCTCACGTATGGCTGGGGAGTATCGTCCCGGATACCCACCAATATGGGTAATCAAAACATCAACCCCCTCACAGAAAAATCGATTATTTAATGGAAACTCCTGTCTAGCGCTTGCATCGTCAATGTTTCCGTAAACAGCACGAAGTGGTTTAAGCTTTTTAATGGCATCTGTAACAGCAAGGTTTCCAATATCTCCAGCATGCCAGACCTCATCGGCCCATTTGACATGGGATAAAATATGATCGTCGATATAACTATGCGTATCACTGAGTAAAAGGATTTTTTTCAAGAAAATGAATTTAAAGATTGAATTTAAGTAACCATCACAAACACTTTTGCACGGCTTCTGCTTCAAAAGACACAAAAACACTGCGCAAATAGTATATTTGTGCTTCAAAAATACGACACTTTGCGCTATTTCATCGAGCTCTCTTATTTTGGAAAACCCTATCACGGTTGGCAAAAACAACCCAACGCTGAAACGGTGCAACAAACTATAGAAGAAGCCTTATCGACCATCCTTAGAGAACCGCTTACTATCATGGGAGCAGGGCGCACAGACACGGGGGTGCATGCCAGTCAGATGTTTGCTCATGTGGATATTACTGATCTCGCTTTCGCGAAATTGCTCGACAATTCAGCCGATTCTAACTGCAACCACCTCACGAAAAAACTCAATAGTCTTTTACCTCCATCAATTGCCATTAAACGTATTTTTAAAGTCACTCCTGAAGCACATACACGCTTTGATGCAACTAAACGTTCTTATACATATCGAATTGCTAAGAATAAAAATCCTTTTACAACAGATTTAGCGTTTCAATGTCGATACCCCTTGGATGTATCGGCCATGAATGAAGCCGCTGCCATACTCCTCACCTACACCGATTTTGAGTGTTTCAGCAAATCAAATACAGCTGTGAATACGTATCTTTGTACGATTAGCGAGGCGCGATGGATCGCTGTAGAAGATGAGCTTCATTTTATCATTTCGGCAGATCGATTTTTACGTAATATGGTGCGGGCAATTGTAGGAACTTTGATCGAAATTGGTCAGGGTAAACATGAGCCTTCTTGGATGCATGAGGTCATCAAGAGCAAAAATAGAAATATAGCGGGTACTTCAGTACCTGCCCATGGACTTTATTTGACAAGGGTGAGCTATCCAGAAACAATAGTAAAACAATAATGACATCACAAAAGGGAAAAGCATTTGACACTAAACTCTTTAAAAGGCTTTTGCAATTTGCAAAACCCTATCGAGGACCTTTATATTTTGCTGCCATAGGTGCCATTATATTATCTCTTTGTGCGGCTATGCAGCCTTTCTTTATGCAAAAGGCAATAGATATAGGGATTACTCAAAAATCTGAACCTGACCTCCTCTATTATATAGGTATGATAGGTTTGGTTCTTTTTGGTCAAGTACTCTTTCAACTTCTTTTTATTTATACTTCCAATTGGATTGGCCAACAAGTCATTAGAGATATTCGGGTGAGATTGTTTGATCATATGCTCAAATTTAAAATGCAGTATTATGACCAATCGGCGGTAGGAAGGCTAGTCACTAGAGCTGTAGGTGATATTGAAACAATCTCGAGTATTTTTAGTCAAGGGCTGTTTATGATTATTGCCGATTTGCTAAAAATGGGAGTCGCCTTGGCCTTTATGTTTTATTTGAGTTGGGAGGTTACGCTGATTGTACTTGCGGTTTTTCCAATCATATTATATGCAACAAGGGTTTTTCAACGCGCCATGAAATCGGCTTTTGAGGAAGTCCGCACCCAAGTAGCAAACCTCAATACCTTTGTTCAAGAACGCGTTACGGGAATGAAAATCGTACAGATTTTCAACCGAGAAACCATTGAGCAGAAACGCTTCAGTGAAATAAACAAAAAGCATATGAACGCTTGGAATAAAACGGTGTGGTACAACTCCATCTTTTTTCCAATCGCCGACATGTGTACTTCGGTGACCATTGGTTTGGTCGCTTGGTATATAGGCACTAAAATAGCCGGTGCCGAACCTGGGTTTTCACTAGGACTTCTAGTTGGGTTTATATCATATATCCAAATGTTGTTTACCCCTTTGCGTCAAATCGCCGATAAATTTAACACCCTTCAAATGGGGATGGTAGCGGCCAATAGAGTTTTTGCCATACTCGATACTGATTCTCAGATTTCAGATCTTGGGTTGGCTAAACTAGACAATGTGAAAGGTAGAATTCGTTTTGAAAATGTACGCTTTAGTTATATCAAAGGAGAAGAAGTACTCAAAGGAATTAGTCTGGAGGCACAACCTGGAAAGACAATCGCAATTGTGGGCTCAACAGGTGCAGGAAAATCGACAATTATCAATCTGCTCAATCGTTTTTATGAAATTGACAGCGGAACCATTGCCATTGATGGGGTCTCTATAAAAGACATTAAACTATCTGTTTTACGAGATGAGATTGCTGTGGTTTTACAAGATGTATTTCTCTTCTCCGATTCGATCTTACACAATATCACCCTCAAGGATCCAAATATTACTGAACAGACAGTGATCGCTGCTGCGAAAACTATTGGGGTACATAAATTTATCTCTAGTCTCCCAAATGGATATCATTACAATGTAAAAGAAAGAGGAGTGATGCTCTCTAGTGGGCAAAGACAATTAATCGCTTTCCTAAGAGCTTATGTGAGTAATCCTTCGATCTTAGTATTAGATGAAGCCACCTCTTCGGTAGACTCCCATAGTGAACAATTAATACAAGAAGCCACAGATAAAATTACTGAAGGGCGAACTTCAGTAGTCATTGCACACCGATTGGCTACGATTAAGAAGGCAGATTTAATAATTGTAATGGACAAGGGGATGATCGTAGAACAAGGAACACATCAAGAATTGCTTCAAAAGGAAAACGGTTACTACAAAAATCTGTACGAAGTGCAGTTTATGGCTGAAGCGGTGTAAACTATGACGCTTTCTTTTTCTTTGGAACAATTTCGCGTATGTAGGTTACTAGCATCACATCCTCGGCTTTACCCTTTAGAGTTTGCTCACCCACCTCCAACATTTTTATATTCCTAGGTAATTTTGAGATCATATCGGCGAAGGTTTTTGACGCCAAAATATCAACATTATACTCATTACAATGTCCTTGAATTCTTGAAGTTGTGTTAAGTACATCTCCTGAAAAAGCAATATCCCTTTTAATTTTCCCTAGTTCGCCTACCATTACTTGTCCGCAGTGAATTCCCACTTTAAAATAAGGAACCGCATTGTACTTCTGGAGATACTTATAGGCTTTGCGTTCGATAATTTTCTGCATTCTAAAGAAACAACGGATAGTATTTGCGCTACTCAAACCGTTTCTCATTTTCCATGTGAGCACAACCTCATCCCCTACATATTGATACACCTCCCCTTTGGTTTGCATTACTGCCGGTGCAATATCATTAAAGAAATCTTTTAAAAAGTTGAAGTATGCTTCCTCTCCTAAGTCTTCTGCTATAGTAGTTGCATCGCGAATGTCGGCAAACATAAAAATACGTGTTTCTGATTTTGGCATAAAGTAGCGTCCCATTAAATAATCGGCAAAAACGCCGGGACCGTACTTATCATTAATCATCAAAGTGATTAGGGTCAAAAGCACAATGATCAACCACAGTACAAAATTTTGGATAAACAGTCGTTCCGTAAAAAATTGCCCAACTAGGCCAATTACTTCCTCATCAAAAAAATCTCTATTTATCTGATTGGAATAAAAATATAGGGCGCCAACAGCACTTATTACAAGTGCGGTAATTAAGTAGAGAACGACAATAAGAATCAGGGCCTTCCAAAAAGCATATTTACGAAGCCCTATTTCCATGATATTCACGGTAAAGACACCACCAATAATTCCTGCAACAGAACCTACGAATAAATTTGCTCTAAAAGATTTCCAAAAGTCATAGCCTTCCCCTAGGGCATTGTTAGAATTGAGAATACTATACTCGTATAAAAAAATGAGATTAGAGATTAGCACCCATGCAATTATTATCCACAAGGCTCTACGAAGATAGAACCGTATTTCATTGGATGAATATGATCTTAAAGATTTAAAGAAGGGCAAGATGATCTCTTTTAAGGTTAATTAAAAATAACACCTTTTTTAAGGGTAACACTAGCGAAGGTCCGTAAATCTTTTCTTTTTCTGAGAAAGATTAATAATCAAGCCTAGGTGCATTTTTCGCACGGTCTTTTCAGTCCGCAATTTCGCGGAAGCGCAGTTTAAAACATTCAATGTCTATACATTAGATTATGAAAATCTAAAAATCTTGAGAATATTCTGCAAGCTATCTACAGAAATCGAATCCTTAACAGCTTTGGCCGCTTTTGCTGCCTCCCGAACTGCTTTTTGTGCCTCTGCCTGCTATTTCATAATTAGGAAAAAAGGATTTTCCTCTAAGCTACCCGTTTGTGCAAGAACAAATCCTATAATAAAAACTAAGATTCCAATACCTAATAAAATGACACCTAACAAAAGAAAAAACAAAGCCGTTTTTAAGATTATTGCACCAGCATCTAACTCAAATAAGCGTTTGAGAGCATAATCGATATACAGGACGGTTAAGGGAAGACTTAGTAATGAATACACTTGATAGATCGATTGATTCCACATTACCATGAGGCCTACAGTAGTAAGTATCATGGAAGTATGCGAATAAGCATATAACGAAATGCTCTACGAGATTGTATTTTTTATAATTCCAAAAAACTAGGCGAGATAACAAAGCAATAAAAGGAATTGCCAGGAAATATACCACCGACTGATAATCCATCATGAGATCTAACAAGTCAGTCGCAAAGGACTTTTGCATCCCTCCCATTACATCATCCTTATATAAGGAAGTCTGTGCTGCGATCATATTATCTATAAACCAATGTTTAATGATAAAGGCCGCAAATCCTGCAATTGAAACTGCAATAGCGAAGTAACTAAAGGCCCGCAAATATTTTTTGCGCATTCCCTTCATATAGCCCCCAATAACATCTTCAGGATGTTTGAACAAACCAATAAACGTTTTCAGAAAAGCGTTTTCAATATTGAGAAAGCGATCAATAAAATCTTCAAATAGATTACGCCAAGTAATCCTGTTATGCATACGCTTTCCACCACAGTTTCCACAAAATCGTTGATCTAAATCCAAGTGACTTCCACAATTGACACAGGTATTTGTCACTTCAAGAAGTTGTTGTTTGCGTTTGCTTAGTTTCCCCATATTATCAATGCACTTTAGGCGTTCAATGTTTCAATATTTGGCTAAGGAAGAATATATTGAAGAGTGTCTTTAGCTTTCTGGATCAATGGCTTTATAGTATCCATAGAAATGGTATCTTTTGCTGCCCTTCTAGCTTCATTGAGGGATTTTTGAATTTCGACCTGCTCTTTAAAATTTTCGATAAAAGTATCAAGCATGCCCAATTTATACACTATTAGGCCAATAAGTCCGAAAAAGAGTAGCATAATAGGCACAAAGATGACTAAGAAAAATAAGGTCTTTAGAAAGAGGCTTCCAGCACTCAAATCAAAAACTTTAAGTAATACATACATCGTATATAAGAGTGGCAGTACACTTACAAACAGTCCAACTATCATTTGACCGGTACTCGACCAGACAAAAGCAACACCTAAGACTGCTGATATAATCTGTGTTTGCGAATAGGCATATAGATATATGACAACATGTTCAATAAAATTAAACTGTTTGTAATTCCAAAAAACCAGCATAGAAATAATTGCATAAAGCGGAATTAGTAAAAAGCTAAAAACAGATTGATAATCAAATATCACGTCCATAAAATCTTTCAACATATTCATCCCAAAAGCTTGAGAGGGATCTATGGCATGAGGATCAGAAACACCAGTAGAGGCACCTGCTGAAAAACCTTCTCCAAATATTATTAGGTTCTCATCCATAAACCAATTACGGAATACGAATAGATATAAACTAGACAAGGTAAGAGCGACAGCAAAGTAGCTAAAAGCAGACATATACCGCTTACGCATACCGTGTATATACCCTAGGATGACATCTTCAGGTTTCGTAAAAAGACACAAGAAGGTTTTAAGAAATTGATTCTCAATATTCAAAAAACGTTCTGTAAAATCCTCTAAAAGATTCCTAGCATTCAGTCTGTTGTGCATTCGCTTTGCCCCACAACCTGAACAAAACTGCTGGTCTAAAACAAGAGGTGTTTGGCAATTTTTACAGTGATTAGAGACCACTAATAATTGACGCTCTTTCTTTGAGCGCTTCTTTTTCTTTTTTGAAGGGATATCTTGTGGGCCTACTTCTTCAGACATAAATTAGGTCAAATCGTGGGTAAGTAAATCTAATAATTCGTCGGTAGTATTGAAGAGGACAAAGGCCCCATCTTTTACATAACTAATTGCTCCTGTTTCTTCACTCACTACCAGAGCAACAGCATCTGTTTTTTCGGTAATGCCCACTGCAGCTCTGTGACGCAAGCCAAACCGCAACGGAATGGATCGTTCCTGGGTAACTGGTAAAATGACTCTTGTCGCAGTCACATAGTTATCTTCTATGATCATCGCACCATCGTGTAAGGTTGAATTCTTATAAAAAATGCTCTCAATTATTGGTCTGTTAACTTCAATGCGCATCGCATCTCCAGTTGACTTTACAAAATCCAGACTCGTAGTACGTCTAATTACAATGAGCGCCCCAGTCTTTGAGGTTCCCATATTTACACATGCTTGAATGATTGCATTGACATCGAGGTCAATTGCTCCCTCTTTTCGCATAAACTGAAAATTCTTAAACATTCCAGTCTTACTACTAAAATTAGTACTCCCAATGAGCAATAGAAATTTTCGTATTTCTTGCTGAAAGACAACAATAAGGGCAAACATACCTACGCCAATAAACTGCCCCAAAACGGTACTTAACATTTCCATTTTGAGCAACACTGTCAGTTGCCAAATAAGGTAAATAACAACAATCCCAATAAAAATATTAATCGCTACGGTTCCTCTTACGAGTTTGTAGACATAGTAGAGTAACGTTGCCACTAAAATGACATCGATTACATCAAAAACGCGAATGCTTTCCAGTATTTCCAAGCAGAAAAAGTCTTTGCGTAAAAGTAACAGAAAAAACGACAGTTAAAAAAGACATCCTGTATAAAAAGATCCAACTAGATTTGTTGACCTAATACCCTATGAGAAATTATCATTAGAGGAAAAATTACTTCCATTTGATATTACAACCCATACTAGGCTTTTGAATAAGGTTTTGAGCTTTGCTATTAAAGATATTGTCAAGCGCTTCTCTCATGTCTCTTCCGTTAACTGGAATGCCATTACCCGGCCTGCTGTTGTCGAGTTGACCTCGGTATACCAAAGTATCATCGGCTTCAAAAACATAAAAATCAGGGGTGCAAGCAGCATCATAGGCTTTTGCCACCTCTTGAGTTTCATCATAAAGATATGGAAAAGTGAAACGATTCTTGCTGGCATAATGCCACATCATCTCAGGACTATCTTGAGGGTACTTTTCTGCATCATTACTACTTATAGCCACAAAACCAAATCCAAGCACACGATAATCATTAGCAAGACGCACAATTTCATCAACCACATGCACCACAAAAGGGCAGTGATTACAGATAAACATAACAACAGTCCCACGTTCACCTTTGACATCAGAAAAACTACACAACTGATTTGTAACCGAATCGATCAATTGAAAGTCGGGTGCTGTAGTTCCAAGAGGAAGCATGTTTGAGGGAGTGAGTGACATAAAATAGTTTTTTAGTTAGAAATAAAGGTACAACAGATAGGTCGCAAAAAAAGGAAGACTGTTACAGCCTTCCTTTATTTTTCCTCGAACTAAAAAGTATTCAAGTTTACTCTTTAGTTTCAATTTTTTTAGCTTCCATCTCTTGTCCGCCTTGCTCTAAGAGCATAGAAGTGAAATTGCCATTCTCGTCGGCAATAAAAGTGAGATTTGCTGGAAAGGCAACTGGCATAAATTTATGATTTCCTTTAGCAATCATTTCAAATGCATCTTGATTTGTAGCCTGACTCATTAAAACGCCATTCTTTACAAAGATATTTAATACAAAACCTGGTTGTATTTCATAACCTCCAACATAAGGTTCTAATTGTTCAGGTGTTAATTTAACTGCATCTTTAGTTTTTGCAGCAACAATAGCTTTGTGTAATCCAGCATCTGGTGTCTGAGCTTGCATTGAAAATCCAATAAATACACAGGCTATAATGGTAAGAAAATTTTTCATTTAATTTTTTTTTAGATTGAATACTATAAATAAGACGCTTTAAAACAATATTGGTTACAAGATATATAAAAAACCAAATATGCCTCTTGGTTAAAACCAGAAAAACCTCCTTGCAAACTAGCTTCAAGGAGGTTTTATTATAAGGTTTGTGGATTTCACCACAATGAACAATTATTATTTTATCATCTCGTAAGAGCGTTTGATAAAATCAGTCAGCGCTTCTCCCTTTAATAAGTTTTGAGAAAGCTTAGCAAGGTCAAACGACTGCTTGATGAGACGTTCTTTCTTCTTGTCTGTTTTAGTATTTAATATTTCAGACACCAAACTGTGATTTGCATTAACAACCAAGTTGTACATCTCAGGCATATCCCCAAACATAGTTGGTCCGCCACCAGTTTGTTGCATCTCTTTCATACGACGCATAAACTCAGGCTGCGTAATGATAAACGGAGCAGCATCACTATCCATAGCTTCCATCTGTACTGTGTAGCTTGTGTTCCCAATGGCTGTAGTAATAGACTCTTTTACCTTTTCCTTCTCTTCATCAGACAATTTACTGATTTGAGTATCCTCTTTCTTGATAAGGTTATCAATGTGATCTCCATCAACACGTACAAAGCTTACATTTTCTTTTGAAGTCTCTAATTTCTGAATTAAATGAGAAACGATAGGAGAATTTAAAAGAAGCACTTCGTATCCTTTGCTTTTTGCGCTTTGGATATAAGAGTGTTGGGCATCAACATCACTGGCATACAGTACAACTGTTTTACCATCTTTATCTGTTTGAGCATCTTTGATTTTTTCATTGAGCTCTTCCCAAGTAAAGTATGTATTATCGACTGTTGGGTATAAAGCAAACTTATCTGCTTTTTCAAAGAATTTATCCTCAGATAGCATTCCATACTCAATTACTAATTTGATATCATTCCATTTCGATTCGAAATCGGCGCGATCATTAGTGAAGAGTGCTTTTAGCTTATCGGCAACTTTACGAGAAATGTAACCAGAGATTTTCTTTACGGCACCATCTGCTTGTAAGTAGCTACGAGAAACATTTAATGGAATATCTGGAGAATCTATTACTCCGCGTAACATAGTCAAGAAGTCAGGAACGATTCCTTCTACGTTATCGGTAACGAACACTTGATTTTGATACAATTGGATACGATCCTTTTGCATATTCATATCCTGTCCCAATTTTGGAAAATAAAGGATTCCAGTAAGGTTGAATGGGTAATCTACATTCAGGTGAATATTGAATAAAGGCTCTTCAAACTGCATTGGATACAATTCGCGATAGAAGCTTTTATAATCGTCTTCTTCTAAATCGGCTGGTTGTTTTGTCCAAGCTGGATTTGGGTTGTTAATGATATTATCTACCTCTTCTGTAGGAGCTTGATCTTCTTCTTTAGCACCTTCTGGCTTCTCTAAAGTTTCGATTTTTGTACCAAACTTGATAGGCACTGGCATGAACTTATTGTACTTCGTCAAAAGTTCGCTAATACGTCCTTCTTCTAAGAATTCAAGACTATCCTCAGCAATGTGCAGAATAATTTCTGATCCACGCTCCGTTTTATCAGAAGCTTCTAGAGTGAATTCTGGCGACCCATCACAGCTCCAATGTGCTGCAGGCTCATCTTTATATGACTTAGTAATAATTTCTACTTTTTCTGCAACCATAAAGGCAGAATAGAACCCAAGACCAAAATGTCCGATGATACCGGCATCTTTGGCAGACTCTTCATATTTATTCAGGAATTCTTCAGCCCCTGAAAAAGCGACTTGATTGATATACTTTTCAACCTCATCCGCAGTCATTCCCAATCCTTGGTCGATAATGTGTAATTTTTTTCCTTCTTTATCAATTTTTACTTCAATACGAGGATTGCCATAATCGACTCCTGCTTCACCAATACTGGTCAAGTGCTTTAATTTAAGCGTCGCATCTGTGGCATTTGAGATCAGTTCACGTAAAAATATTTCGTGATCACTATATAAGAACTTCTTAATTAACGGAAAGATATTCTCTACCGAAACATTAATTTTTCCTGTTGACATGCTATTAAATTTTTTAAGTTATAAACGTTATGTGGTGCATTGCCAAAAAAGTACCAATCTCGTCAAAGTGACAAAGTGGCATTTGATTGGAGATTAACAATTTTTGATTGTTGAATTTTGAACGTAGCACTTCGACGGACTCAGCATACTACTTGTCGAAGGGCCATACGGTTTCAATACAGAAAGATGATTAGGAAGCGGACTTCGACAGGCTCAGCCTGACAAAATTCTATCTACTATCCTCATCATTTGAGATTTGCAATTTGGAACTTGGAACTTGGAACTTGGAACTTGGAACTTGGAATTTGGAATTTGGAATTTGTTTTTTATTTCTCACCCTTTGAGGGAGATGTCCGAAGGACAGAGGGGGATTTATTTCCTCACCAAGCCATCCAAGATATGCTGCTCGCCTTTCCAATCTCTGGTGATTTGAGTTTTGAGCAATTTCGCCGGAAGGCCACCTATGAGAATATGTTCTCCATGCGCACTATAATCTTTGTTGCAAAGGCTATTAGAACCTACGGTGGTGTAATCTCCTGTGATAGTGCCTTTCATGATGGTTGTTCTGTTGCCTATCCAATTATAGCTACCAATATGGATTGGCGCAGTGATAGGGCGTTTATTGCCAGTGTCTAGATCAATCAATTGGTGAAAGATTGAATCCAGTAACTGTGTTTCATAGGCAATACGCACATAATCACCTATGATAATTTCATCCTTACAAATGAGCGTACATTGAGACCCCAAGCAGGAGAAATTACCCATTTCGCATCGCGCTCCATGACCCACATGGAAATACACATCTTTTCCAAAATGCACCTGCCCTTTAAAGACTACATCTCCAGCAATGACGATTTCCCCTATTCCTCTGGATCGAGTTTGCGCCTCAAACGGATGGCCAAAACCAATCATACCTTTACTAATGGGCACATTAATAGTAATGTTGCCTCCTAAATTGGTGAGTTTATAGTTTCCATAGATAAAAACGGGTAGTTGGCGCGCTATATCCTTTGGAAACATCTTGTAGTTGAAGTAGTAGGTCTTGAGCCAATTGACAGCCCAGAATGCCTTCCATCGCTTGCGGAGTCTTCGTAAGGGGTTTAAAAAGGCGCTCATTGTTTTTTCTTTTTAAGAATGGAAGCAATCAAAGTTTTAAAACCAATTTTTGCATCCAAACGACGGAATGAATATAGAGAAGAAATACCAATTAGAAGGGCAAGCACTCCATATTTCAATAGCGGAGTTTCAATATAGGTCGCTCCAAAAGCAGCCCCACAAAACATTAAACACACCATAAAAATTGGATAAAACCCTTTAGGCATCCGGAAGTCGTATCTATAAAAAACTATAATTCGAACCGCAATAAAATGAATCATCAAATACAATAACATACTCATGCCAATGCCTTCCAACCCATATAATTGATACCCCACAACATTTAACACTAATAATAAACTATTGAATCCAATAGCGGTCTTCATAAACAGGCTTGAATCTCCTTTGGCTAATATCACATAGCCCATAGACCATGAGGCCGCTTTAAAAACCATCCCTAAAATGCCCCAACGCACCAAGGCGACGCTATTGTCAAACTCTCCAGAATACAACAACGGAATAATAATAGGAGCAAAAGCTACAAAGGCAACAATAATAGGCGTGATCAACAAGACTCCTATAAATGCTTGCTCAAATACCGTCTGAGCTGTGGCTTTTTTATCGGCACAAATGGCAGATAAACGCGGAAAATAATCAGTTGCCATGGCATTAAAAATGAGACCTACATAACTGTTCAAAATCACAATTCCCGCAGCATAGTAACCTGCCTCTAGTTCGCCACCTTGCATACGCACATATACCAAAATGAGATAAGCTACCAGCAAACCTATGATTCCGCTCACACTCATCGATAGTCCGAAGCGGATCATCTCCTTCCCTTCTCCAAAGGCAGTTTTTGTAGAAACTGCTGGGTATTTTTTAATCTCTTTTCTAGCAAAATAATGTGCAAAAAAGAATAGAAAACCGGCCGTCGCAACAATTGCTGGAAGGATCCCATCAAACTTGAAAAAATAGTACAAGGGAACAGTGACAATTAAACCCGCCAAGGCTCCGTATAAATTTGCTTTGGCTAGAAAAGCCAACTTCCGAAGACCTTGCAATATGGCAATGCGGCTCATTGCTAGTTGGTTAAATACCAAGGCCAAACCAAGCCATACAAAGGACCAGGTATACTCTTGGCTATTGAAGGTGATTTCGCTTAATAAAGGTGAGAAAATCGCCATAATCACAGCACCTACAGTTGCGGTCACCCAAACCAATTGTTTTAAAATAGCAATGGTACGGGAGGTGGCATCTTCATTTCCTTCAGCATGTTTTGCAGAAATCTCTTTAACAGCGCTTTGATCCAAACCAAGATTGGTTGCGGCTGTAATTAACTGTAAAGGTCTAATTAACAAATTGGAAATACCTGTCCCTTCAGGACCTAAAAGCATCGCTAGCACTTTCCCTCTCGCTATGGCAATTAGAATTTGAAGTACTTGTACGCCGCCAAAGAGCGATGTAGCCTTCATTACTTTCTGATATGATTGCTTCTCTTCTGTCAATTAATAGGCGTTTAAAGCAGAAATTACGGCCGACACTTGGTTTTCAGTCATCAGTGGCCCAATAGGAATACTGAGTACTTCATTGTGAATCATATCGGTTATAGGAAAGGATAATTCCTTGTATTGCTTAAGGGCTTCTTGTTTGTGTGGCGGTATTGGATAGTGTACGATAGTTCCGATCCCTCGTTCTTTCAGAAATGCAGCGAGTTGATCTCGATCTGCTGTGCGCACTACAAACAGATGAAAAACATGTCTCTCAGACCCATCCCATGAAGGCAAAATGAGTTTTGAGTTTTGCACTTCTTCTAAATAACGTCTTGCAATGGCACGACGCTTTTCATTGTCTGCATCTAAGACGCGAAGTTTAATACGCAAGAAAGCGGCTTGAATCTCATCCAATCGTGAATTTAGACCAACATACTTACTCACATAGCGCTCCTCAAAGCCGTAATTACGCAGCTTATTGATAACATCTGCAAGGGCAGCATCATTAGTAGTAACCGCACCTCCGTCACCTAGAGCTCCTAAATTTTTGGTAGGATAAAAACTATGTCCGCTTGCATCTGCCAATCCGCCACTGGATTTTCCATGACTGTCTTTTGCCCCGTGAGATTGAGCTGCATCTGTCACGATTAATAAGCCGTGCTGGTTTCTGAAAGCGGTCACCTTCTCCATATCAGCCAACAGACCATACAAATGTGTTGGCATGATGACCTTTGTTTTTTCGGACACCTTGCTTTCTAAATCATTAAAATCAAAATTAAATGTCTTTGCCTCTGCTTCTACCAAGACAGGAACTAGTCCGGCCTGTTGAATCCCTAGAATGGTTGCGATATACGTATTGGAGGCTACCAAAACCTCATCACCAACCTTCAATTGGCCTAATGCTTTATAACCCTCTATTATCAATCTAAGGGCATCGAGACCGTTTGCCGTTCCCACACAGTGTGAAGTCCCACAATAGGTAGCATATTCTTGCTCAAAAAGCTTAACCTCTTCGCCCAGAATATACCAGCCCTTATCTAAAAACTGAGAGAACTTCGTTTTGAAATCCTTTTCAAAACGAGCGTTGAGTGTATGTAAGTCCAAAAATGGAATCATAAGGATAGGTTGTCTAGCAAGTGATGACTTGCGGTGTCAAATTCGTAAAATCGATGCACATAGGTTCGCGCCCCAAAGCACTCTTTCCAATAGTTCAGTCCGCTGTTGAGTTTTCTTCCTCCGGATTCATTTGAGATGCCGAAATCAAAATATTTCTTAGCCTTAAAAACATCATCTATTAAATGGACAAAGAGAAAATCCAGCGTGCCGAGCTCTTGTTTCTGCCCATTGGCAGAGATATATTGTACATGTGCCGTCGTTTCAGTTTCAAAAATGGTTGCACCTCCAACTATTTCTTGCTCTTTCATCACATTAAACTGGCGAATCTGCTTTGGAAAGTGTGCCGCCAATTTTTTTATCTCTTCTAAACTATGTGTGGGTGCTGCATCATGTCGTTGGGAGAGATTGGGTTCCAAGATTTGCTTCCAAAAAGAAGTAAAATCAGTGGTTTCCACAATTTCTAAGCCTTGACGACTGGCTTTCTTTACGCCTTCCTTGCGGTTAGACTGAATAGGAAGACGTTGCCTCCCATCAATCACCGATGCAGCATCTACGCGAAAAATCTTAGCATTGCATACAAAGGCGAGATAATCTATTTCTTCGCTAGGCAAGAGCGTATAAAAAACGGGGAGTTGCTTGAGTTGTAGTTGCTCGATTCCTTTCGCTTTAAGCGAAATCAATAAAGCCTGAAACATCAATACTACTTCAGTCAACTTTGCCTTTCGCGAAAGCACTAGTCCGCCATAGGTCAATCCTTGATGGCTATAACATATAGTTCCAACTAGATTTGCAGGGAGGATTGCTACCAATTGATCTCCTTTGAAAATCATTTGGGATGTATCTTGAAAGCGGTCGCTGTGATATTCCATAAAGTCTCTTAGGAACAAAAAGGTGCCATTTTTTGCTGTTGCCACAAAATTATCCCAGTGGGATTTGTGAGCAGCATTATAGGCTTCTATGCGATATTCGGTATGCGATTGGTTGGTCTTCAGAAAATAGTTATTGGTTGCACGGTGTAAAACTAAAATTATTTTTAATTTTAACACCTACTTCACAACGATTTAAAACGACATCCATTGTTTAAAAAATTTCTTGCAGAGAAAAACCCCTCTACGCTCAATAAGGTACTCTTTGCAATTGTAATAGGCATCTTTTGTGTGCTTTTTTATCTAGAACCGCCTATATGGTCGCCAGACACCTATAGTTACTTTAGTGTTCCTGTGCATCGATTTCCTGTATACTCACTGTTTTTGCGCAGTTTTGAGTTTGTTTTCGGGCGCGAAAATTTTGATCTTTTTATTGTCATTGCTCAGTTTATTGCTGGATTTATAGGAATTCGACTTGTTTATGATCGCTGTGTGCACGTTTTTTCCTTGCGCCCTTATCTCAGCATTTTATTGCTCGCTATTTTAGTTGCTCCCTACTTTCCACCACTATATATTGCCACTAACCTTGCTTCAGAAGGTTTAGCTTATCCCCTATATTTACTATTAATCACCTTTGTCATTGATTTCCTTTTACGCAAGCAAAAGGCGAAGCTTTTTCACCTGAGTGTTATCTTTATACTGCTGTGTTTAACGCGCGGACAGTTCATTATCATGGCACCTATCATTGCCGTTATATTTGTAATCCGAAAGCGAAGAAGTGTTTTTAGGAAAGGAAATTTTGCGCGTTTATTACTCTTATTCCTTCTTCCAATGCTCACTAAAGGTATTGACAAGAGCTTTCATAAAGTAGTACATGGGCATTTTGTAAGTACACCTTATAGTTATGTCAATGCAGTCACCTTACCCCTTTTTGTGGCCAAATGGGAAGATAGTAGCGCAATAGAAAACAAAGACTATAGACACTTATTTGTTCAATCATATAAAACGATAGATAGTTTAGGATATACGCGAGAGACGACTTTTGGTGATGCCCGAGCCCAGTATGAAAACTTCCACGATCATTTTCCAATGATTTGTAATCAAAACCTTCATGATAAAGGGCGTGCCTATTTCTTGGCCAAAGAAGGAGTTGAGCACTTGGATGGTATACGAACAGAAGAAGCGAGTAAGGCGATACTGCCCATACTTATAGCTAATAATCCCGAAGCCTATTTTGATGTCTATCTTGAAGGCATCCTCAATGGGTTTAAATCCATTTATGTGCTGGGTATATTTATTGTAATGCTTCTTTATAGTTTTTGGAGAACTTTGAATCGTTATTCGGCGCATAATGCATTTATCCTTATGGGAACGACCTTCATTTTGACAAATGCTTTGCTTGTTGGCTTTGCGTGTCATACGATTGAACGATATTTGTTTTATAATTACTTTATTGCGTTCCTAATCCTTGTGCTCGCGATTCGCAAACTAATACCTAGACTATGAAGCCAGAGCTTTCTGTTGTAATGCCTTGTTTAAATGAAGCTGAAACGCTCGCGATTTGTATTCAAAAAGCCCAAGGCTTCTTTGAGCGTGAAGGAGTTACTGGAGAGGTAGTGATCGCAGACAACGGAAGTACCGATGGCTCACAACAAATCGCTACAGACCTTGGCGCACGTGTAGTCGCAGTTCCAGTAAAAGGCTATGGAAATGCACTCATTGGCGGAATAACGGCTGCAGAAGGCACCTATGTCATCATGGGAGATGCAGACGACAGCTATGACTTTAGTAATCTCATGCCGCATCTCACTCAGTTAAGAGCGGGCAATGATCTGGTGATGGGTAATCGTTTTAAAGGTGGAATCAAAAAGGGAGCAATGCCTTTCCTTCATAAATATTTAGGAAATCCAGTTTTGTCATTTATAGGCCGACTATTTTTCAAATCGAAAATTGGGGATTTCCATTGTGGTTTGCGTGGTTTTAGTAAGGAGGCTTTCGCCGAAATGCAATTAAAAACATCTGGGATGGAATTTGCATCTGAGATGATTGTCAAGGCCAGTCTCAAAAATATGAAAATTGCCGAGGTACCAACCATTCTCTCACCAGATGGACGCACAAGACCACCACACCTCAACACTTGGACTGACGGCTGGAGACACCTGAGATTTTTGCTTTTATACAGTCCGCAATGGCTGTTCTTTATTCCCGGTGTGATTTTGATGCTCCTCGGACTAGTGACTTCTGGAATCTTAATTTATAATCCGCTTACGATTGGCGGAGTAACCTTTGACGTGCATACGCTGCTGTTTACTTGCGGACTCTTTCTGATAGGATTTCAGTTTGTATTGTTTTACGGACTCACAAAAGTGTATACCGTTGAAAATGACTTACTGCCAAAATCAAAAAAATACGATTCCTTATTTGACAAAATCAATATGGAGAAAGGCCTCATCTTGGGGTTTGTACTGATTATTGGAGCTGTGGCATTGAGCATTTACGCCTATTCAGGCTGGAAAGCCTTGAACTTTGGAAATATAACAAATAGCAATACACTGCGAATCGTTATCCCCGCAGTCACCACTTTATTACTTGGCGTACAAATTATTCTTTTCAGTCTGTTCTTTAGTATATTAGGATTGAAGAAGCAGGGGTAATCCCCCTCTGCCCTTCGGGCATCTCCCCCAGAGGGAGAGACTAGAATCATAACAAAATATCAAGTTACAATTCTCAAAAAATCCTTCTGTCAATTATAGTAGTTGTTAGTTATAGACTACAATTTAACTTCGACTTCATCTTCGTTTTCGTTTTCGTTTTCGTTTTCGTTTTCGTTTTCGTTTTCAATAAAAAAATCCCTCTCCAAATAAACGAAGAGGGATTTTAAATATAGTGTTAGATGCTTCTTAAGCGATCTTATTACGCTTACGATCAACTTCTTTTAAGAAGACCTTACGTAGACGTAGGAAGTTTGGTGTAACTTCTACGTACTCATCTTTTTGAATGTATTCTAAAGCTTCTTCCAAAGAGAACTTGATAGCAGGAACAATCTTTGCTTTATCATCTGCTCCTGAAGAACGTACGTTTGATTGCTTCTTAGCTTTAGTAATATTGATATTCATATCATCTTGACGACTGTTTTCACCAATCACCTGACCTTCATAAATATCTTCACCTGGCGCTACAAAGAACTTACCACGATCTTGTAATTTATCGATAGAATAAGGAATAGCATTTCCGTTTTCCATAGAAACTAAAGATCCACTAATACGTCCTGGAATATCCCCACGCATTGGTTGGTATTCTTTAAAACGGTGAGCCATAATCGCTTCTCCAGCCGTAGCTGTAAGCAATTGATTACGCAAACCAATAATACCACGTGATGGAATTAAGAATTCAATGATCATACGATCACCTTTTGCTTCCATAGAAAGCATTTCTCCTTTACGCATCGTTACAAATTCAACAGCCTTTCCAGAAACGTTATCTGGAAGGTCAATTGTCAATTCTTCAATTGGCTCACATTTTACACCATCAATTTCTCTGATGATCACTTGTGGCTGACCAATTTGTAATTCATATCCTTCGCGACGCATTGTCTCGATTAATACTGAGAGGTGCATTACACCACGTCCGTATACTAAGAATTTATCAGCACTATCAGTATCGTGTACACGAAGCGCTAAGTTCTTTTCTAATTCTTTAGCTAAACGGTCTTTTATATGACGTGAAGTCACAAACTTTCCATCTTTTCCAAAGAAAGGAGAATCGTTAATTGAGAACAACATACTCATTGTTGGCTCATCAATAGCGATCGTTGCAAGACCTTCTGGATTTTCAAGATCGGCGATAGTATCGCCAATTTCAAATCCTTCTAAACCTACGATTGCACAAATATCTCCAACTTGGATTTCATCAACACGCTTACGACCTAAACCGTCAAACGTATATAATTCTTTAATTCTTGTTTTCTTTATAGAACCATCACGCTTAACCAATGATACTTGCATTCCTTCTTTCAATTCCCCACGAGTCAAACGACCAATTGCGATACGACCTGTAAAAGATGAGAAATCCAGAGATGTAATTAACATCTGCGTATTTCCTTGTGCAATTTTTGGTACAGGAATATGTTCCATTACCATTTCCAAAAGTGGCTCGATGTTGTCAGTAGGCTTCGCCCAATCTTCACTCATCCAGTTGTTTTTCGCCGATCCGTATACGGTTGGGAAATCCAATTGCCATTCTTCTGCTCCTAATTCGAACATAAGATCAAATACTTTCTCATGTACTTCTTCTGGTGTACAGTTTTCTTTATCTACTTTGTTTACAACTACACAAGGCTTTAATCCAAGATCAAGAGCTTTTTGTAATACAAAACGCGTTTGAGGCATAGGCCCTTCAAATGCATCTACAAGAAGACAAACACCGTCTGCCATATTCAATACACGCTCAACCTCACCACCAAAATCGGCGTGACCAGGAGTATCGATAATATTAATTTTCGTTCCCTTATACATTACAGAAACGTTCTTTGAAGTAATAGTGATCCCACGCTCGCGCTCTAGGTCATTATTATCCAATATTAGTTCACCTTTAGATTCGTTTTCACGAAAAAGTTCACAGTGATACATGATTTTGTCAACCAAGGTAGTTTTACCGTGATCTACGTGTGCGATAATTGCGATGTTTCTGATTTCCATGTGTTCGGGGCCCCTAAAGGCAGATAACTTTTTAATTAATAAAAACATAGGGATGAAAAACCCTTGTTTTTGGCGGTGCAAAAGTACTCATTTTTACGATACAAACCATTTAATGCATTAGTTAAATAAATATCTGCTCATTGCGCCATCTAATTTAACAGCTATCCTCCTTCCCTTCAAGCCTTAGGGCGTTCCCTTCCTACCGTCAGGTCGGGCTCTTCACTACTACTCCTCGTCGCTTCACTCCTGTGGGGTAACCGCTGCGATCCCTAACGCAAAAAAGGGATTGTTTGGAACAATCCCTTCTTATCATTTTTTTTTGTGTATCGTCTAATACTCTAACATTTATCCTCTGGAGGACACATCGCTTAATTTTTTTTTATGCAATTATTCAAATAGGTCACAGAGTCAACACTGCTACATACGTTCAGGAACCGTAATTCCCAACAACCCAAATGCGCTCTTTATCACCTGAGCTACTTGTCCGCAAAGTGCGACACGAAAGGCTTTTTCTTCATCCGTAGTACCTCCTAGTATTTGAACATTTTGAAAGAACGAATTAAATTCCTTCACCAGATCATAGGTATAGTTGGCTATAATCGCAGGACTATGCTTTTCTGCAGCCAATTGGATCGTAGCTGGGTATTCTTGTATCCATTTTAATAACTCCTTTTCTTTTGGATGTAACCCCCCTGGTGCTTGAGCACTTTGCACCACACCTAAATCTTCAGCCTTCCGCATGATAGATCTAATACGAGCATACGTATACTGGATATAAGGTCCAGTGTTTCCCTGAAAATCTACTGACTCCTCAGGATTAAACAAAATTCGCTTTTGCGGATCGACCTTTAAGATATAATACTTCAAAGCACCTAGACCAATAACACTATAAAGCTCTTCTTTTTCTTCTTTTGAATATCCTTCTAACTTCCCGTGTTCATTTGAAATTGTACCAGCTGTGGTTGCCATTTCTGCGATCAAATCATCTGCATCAACTACAGTACCCTCTCTGGATTTCATTTTCCCAGAAGGTAAATCCACCATTCCATAACTTAGGTGAAAAAGACTTTTTGCCCAATCATATCCAAGCTTTTGTAAAATTAAAAACAACACCTTAAAATGATAGTCTTGTTCGTTTCCAACAGTATAAATCATCCCCGTAATATCAGGACAATCTTTTACTCGCTGAATCGCCGTTCCAATATCTTGAGTCATATAGACAGCAGTTCCATCAGATCGCAATACGATTTTTTCATCTAGTCCGTCAGGCGTTAAGTCACACCAAACAGACCCATCTTCTTTCTTATAAAAAACTCCTTTTTCAAGTCCTTCTTCAATATTATCCTTTCCTAATAAGTACGTATTGCTTTCATAATAATAGCTATCAAAATCGACTCCTATGTTCTTATATGTCACTTCAAAACCGGCATACACCCATTCATTCATCATCTTCCAAAGCGCTACTACTTCTTCATCTCCTGCTTCCCATAATAGTAACATCTTTTGGGCAGCTAAGAGTAATGGTGCTTCTTTCTTTGCTTCTTCTTCGCTTCTACCTGCTGCTATTAATTGAGCAATCTCTTTTTTGTATTCCTGATCAAACTTTACATAATAATTACCTACTAGCTTGTCGCCTTTCAGGCCTGTACTTTCTGGAGTCTCTCCATTTCCATACAATTTCCATGCGAGCATCGACTTACAGATATGAATCCCACGATCGTTAATAATCTGGGTTTTGTAGACTTTCTTTCCAGCTGCCTTTAGAATCTCAGCCACTGAATAGCCCAACAAAACATTACGTACATGTCCGAGGTGTAATGGCTTATTTGTATTTGGAGAGGAATACTCTACCATTATTGCACTGCCATCAGGATCTTGACGTCCATAGCTGTCATCACCTGAAATTCCTTTAAAGAAATCTAAATAGTAAGAATCTGCAATCACCAAGTTCAAAAACCCCTTCACAACATTAAATGCCGTAACCTCAGCTACATTTTCTACCAAATACTCCCCTATCTGTGTACCTATTTGCACAGGATTCCCTTTCACCAAACGAAGCATCGGAAAAACAACCACCGTGATATCACCTTCAAATTCCTTGCGTGTTGCTTGAAATTCTACATTTTCAAGAGTGGCTTGAAAAAGAGATGTAACTGCTTTTTGTACTTGATTTGTAAGTGTCTGCTGTAAGGACATAAGATGGTTTCATTTAAATAAGGCTTCGGCTTATAAGCGACCTGCCACTAAGGGCACAAATATATATCAAAATTGAGAGTTTACCGCAGGAGTTTCCTAACGAAAACCGTATCTTGAAAAGAAAAAATGCTAGTCAACGTTTCCTATAACAATCCTGAAATAAAAAGGAAGGTTAATGAGGCTGTAGGCAAATCTTTCTCATTTCGTGAACGCATAAAACAACGCGGTATCGGATTGGGACATTTGATCATCACAGACTCTAGTACACAAATTAAAGACCTTCTCAAACTCGATAACAATTGGAATAAATGCAATATTGAACTTCGACCTCAAGGCATAATCATTGGTTTTAGATCCTTACTTGAGTCTTTTGCACTTGTCATTCCCTATTGGAAGTTAAATCTTTACAAAGGTAAAGCTGAAGAATATAGCTTCTATATTGATCAGCACTTTATAAAAATAGAGGCCAAAGCAAATGAGAAACGAGTACATAATTTTGTAAAACGAATAATGACTCAAAGAGCATCCTTAGCATTACCAAAAGTTGACAATCTATGAAAATATTACTTACAGGCGCCAATGGATACATTGGTATGCGTCTTCTCCCATTACTCTTGGAAGCTGGTCATGAAATAATTTGCGCCGTCCGTAACCAAGCACGTCTTTCTGTGAGTGCTTCAGTGCGAAAACAAATTACTGTCGTCGAAATTGACTTCCTAAACACTCCTGACCTTTCTATACTTCCCAAAGATATTGACGCGGCCTATTTCCTGATTCACTCTATGTCTTCTTCGACACAAGATTTTGACGAAAAAGAAGAACGCGCAGCCTTAAATTTTAATACCTACCTCAAAGCCACTCAATGCAAACAAGTAATTTATGTAGGAGGAATCGCCAATGAAGAAAACCTAAGCAAACACCTTCGTTCGCGTAAAAATGTAGAATCAATTTTACAAGAAGGAAAGCCAGCACTTACTGTTTTAAGAGCTGGAATTATTGTTGGCTCCGGTAGCTCCTCCTTTGAAATCATTAGAGATCTTTGTGAGAAGTTACCCATTATGATTACTCCAAAATGGGTCAATACGCTTTGCCAACCTATCGCCATTAGAAACGTGATTGAATATTTAACAGGAGTCTTAGGTCGCGAAGAATGTTACAATGAATCTTATGACATTGGCGGCCCCGATATCATGTCTTACAAACAAATGATGCTGCGGTATGCCAAGGTTCGCAAACTTACACTCCATATTTTTACAGTTCCCGTAATGACGCCCAAGCTATCCTCATATTGGCTTTATTTTATTACATCTACTTCTTACAAACTAGCATTAAACCTAGTAGATAGTATGAAAATTGAAGTGGTTTCTAAGGATCAACGTCTTCAGGATCTTTTAGGCATCAAGCCATATACCTATGAAGAAGCCATCGAAATGGCCTTTGAAAAAATTGAGCAAAACCAAGTCATCAGTAGCTGGAAAGATAGTCTCGTGAGTGGCCGACTTAAAATTGACCTAGACGACTACATTCAAGTACCCACTTTTGGATGTTTGAAAGACAAACAAACCCGTCAATTGAAAGATCGCCAATTGGCACTAGACAATATTTGGGCAATCGGCGGACAGCGAGGATGGTATTATGGTAATTGGTTATGGAAAATCAGAGGAGCCGTAGATAAACTCTTTGGAGGGGTTGGTTTGCGAAGAGGTCGCACACATCCTGATAAAATTTATAGCGGTGATGTGTTAGATTTTTGGAGGGTTTTACTCGCAAACAAACAAGAGGCTCGCCTGCTGCTCTTTGCAGAAATGCGTGTACCTGGTGAGGCTTGGTTAGAATTCCATATTGACGAACACAATGTGCTCCATCAAACAGCAACGTTTCGCCCCAAGGGATTATTTGGACGTTTGTATTGGTATCTAATGCTACCCTTTCATTACTTTATCTTCAATGGGATGATTGAGAATATTGCCAACAAAAAATACAGCTAGCATTAATTTATTCTGAGGCCCTATTAAAAGCATCCTGACCAAACTTCTTTTGAATTTCGAGGTACATGATGTCATTGTAACAACGATTGGGTTTTTCAATAATTCCCTCCAATCGAATGACCTCTATACCGTACATCTTTTCTAGATTCTTTGCCAAAGTTTGCCCGCTGCCGAAACCTCCAAAGATGTAATTTATTTTTCCAGCTGCAAGATCCTTTTTAGCCAAAGCTTCCCCTTCTTCACAGGTCTCAATTCCTCGATAAAGTGTCCCTTTTCTGAGATCCGATTCTTTCAGACCTACTTTTTCTTGCGTATCCTTCACGCGGATCTCGTTATCACAACTCATAAGGATCCCACCTAGAACAAGAACAACCAAAAGAAAACGAAGTAGATGGGTACTATTCAAAACGAATGGACTTTACAGGGCTAATTTTCGTAATTATATAGGAAGGTATAAGGAGCATAAGGGCGCATAAGATAAAGACGCCTAAGTTCAATAATAAAATATAACCCCAATTAAAATAAACGGGTGCTTCAGCCACGTAATAGGTAGAAGGATCCAAAGTTACAATACCAAAGTAATGCTGTGCGGCTATCAATCCAATGCCAATTAAATTACCCCAGAACAAGCCAAGACCTATCAAGTACATGGCATTATAGATGAAAATTTTCCGAACGGACCAATCACTACTTCCCAAAGCTTTTAAAATCCCAATCATCCGAGTTCGCTCCAAAATAAGCACAAGTAAGGCTACAATAATATTAATACCTGCAATCAAAATCATTACTGCAATGATGAGTAGAATATTAAAATCAAACAATTTAATCCACTCAAATATGAAAAAGTTTCGCTCCCCTATGGTCATAGAACGCAAGAATGAACCCGAATTCTCATATACACGATTATTAATTTCTTGAACATTATCAAAATCGTCAACAAAGACTTCAAATGCACCAACCTCATCCTTCTCCCATCTATTGACGCGCCTAATATGACGAATATCTGCCATCACATACACCTTGTCAAACTCTTGATAGGCACTTTCATAAATACCTACAATATCCAAACGCAGAGGCACAGGTTTTCCTTCTTCTTGACGCACAAAATATACTATAACCTTGTCGCCCAACACAAAACCAAGTCGGTTTGCTAAATACTTACTTATAAGCATCTCACTATTCAAACCCTCTTTAAAATTTGGAAAACGCCCTTCTAGCAAATAGTCTTGAATTCTAGCCCAGTCATAATCATCGGTTAGACCTTTAACCATTACCCCTTCAAAATCTGTTTCAGTGCGTATGATTCCTGAACGTGTTGCCACTGCTTGAATATGGCTCACCTCGGGAACGGACTCAAATTTGGGATAAAAATCTTGATGGATAGAGATGGGATTAATCGTTTCTGCACTGTTATTTCCATCAAAATTGGAAATCAAAATATCACCTCCAAAGGCAGATACCTTTTCTCGGATCTTTTGTTGGAGCCCCAATCCAGTGGCAATAGATACCAGCATCATGACCATACCTAAAGCTATAGCCACAATCGCAATTTTTATAATCGTAGCAGATGCACTACTTTTATACGATGCGCTACTACTTAACCGTTTCGCTATAAAATACTCCAGATTCAAATGTCTTCCCTTTTGCTCAAAAATACCTTTTTTTTAACGCTCTTACTGCTTGTTTCATGTGGAAATACTACTCAGAATCCCACTTTCGTGAAAGAAAGCACTGAAACATCTAATGTAGTAAGTACAAAAATATCAGAGCCTTTAGAGCCAATAACCGTTGGCGCCAATCGAACTTCTCTTTATTTTCCGATACTAAAGGATAAAAAAGTAGGGGTAGTCACCAACAAAAGCGGACTTATTTTTACTACCGATAAACATCACAAAAACCAAAGTGTTCATCTTGTAGACTCTCTTCGAGCTGCAAAAATCAATGTAGTTCGTGTCTTTTCACCAGAACATGGTTTTCGTGGCAATTTTGATGCCGGCGAAAATGTGTTGGATGGGAAAGATCCAAAAACAGGACTCCCCATTATATCTTTACATGGGAAAAACAAAAAACCTAGTCAGGCACAATTAGAAGGCCTAGATATTATCCTCTTCGACATTCAAGATGTGGGTGTACGGTTTTACACCTATATCTCCACTCTTAGTTATGTAATGGAAGCGGCTGCAGAAAAGGGAATACCAATGATTGTACTCGATAGACCTAATCCCAATGCGCATTATATTGACGGCCCAACCATGGAGGCCGAACACACAAGCTTTTTAGGCATGCATCCCGTCCCTCTTGTTTACGGAATGACCATTGGCGAATATGCTCGAATGACTAATGGCGAAGGCTGGCTAAAAAATAAAGTGAAATGTGATCTCACCGTAATTCCACTTGAAAACTGGAGCTACACCTCGACCTATTCTTTACCTACCAGACCTTCACCCAATCTTCCTAATGACCTTTCCATAAATCTGTATCCAAGCTTAGGATTATTTGAGGGAACCACAATCAATGCAGGTCGTGGGACAGAAATGCAATTTCAAATCTTTGGATCGCCTCACTTACCAGAAGAACATTATCCCTTTCAATACACTCCTGCCCCAAATTTTGGATCTAAAAGCCCTAAAGAAAACGGACTGATTTGTCATGGCCTCGACCTGAGACAAACTCCTTATATGTCACGAGTAGATTTAAACTGGCTTGTTGAAGCCTATACTTCCCACAATGACAAGGATAACTTCTTCCTTTCGAAGGGCTTTACATTACATGCTGGGACGACAAAACTTGAAGAACAAATAAAAAAAGGCTATACTTTTAAAGAAATTAAAGCCAGTTGGCATAAACCTATAGAAGCTTTTAAACTAATAAGAGCAAAATACCTTTTGTATCAATAACATCATAAACAAGACGTAAACACGTTACTCATATAAAGCACCTCTATGAATCTTAAATCCTACCTTCTTCTTTTGATTGTTTGTTGCATGAATTTTTCGTGCTTCACCGATCTAGATGACGAAATTCGTCCCGCTACCACAGCAGAAATAGCCGACTTTATCTATCGCGGACTTAATTACTGGTCCATATATAAGGCTGATGTGCCAGATCTCGCCAATAATCGTTTTGATTCTGAAAGTGAGAAAAAAGCGTTTTTAGAAGGTTTTGAAACTCCAGAAGAGGCTTTTGATGCCCTTACATCTCCAAGAGATCGATTTAGCATTCTTCGTGACGATTATATAGTATTGGAGAATGCCCTTGCTGGGGTCAGGCTTTCTACGGGAATGCGATTCTCAATATTGGAAGACCCAAATAACAGTAGTAATTTATTTGGACTCGTTAGATATGTGATCAATAACAGTCCCGCAGCTACCGCCGGCGTTGAACGTGGAATGATTTTTACAGCAGTAAATGGAAGCACACTTACTTCGAGTTCTGATCTAGATGCAATTTTTGGAGAAGTTAATTACACGATTAACTTGGCTACTTATGACGGCACTGACTTTACGCTAACCGGCACCGATATTGCCTTAGACCAAGTAGAACTTACAATCAATCCAGTCCATAGTGTTCGTACGATTAACACCCCTGACAAAACTATAGGATATCTTCACTATACAGGCTTCACCAATGAATTTGACCCTGAATTAAACGCTGCTTTTGCACAATTACAAAGTGAAGGAGTTACTGAATTGATTCTCGATTTAAGATACAATGGCGGTGGTTCGATTGAAACTGCCAATGATTTATGCTCGATGATAACAGGCCAGTTTAATGGAAGAGAGTTTATTACGCAAGTATATAATGAAGACCGCAATGCCGACAATCAATTTGTACGCAATTTCAATGCTAATATCAGTAATGGTGATGGAATCAACAGTCTCAACTTGGATCGAGTATTTGTGATTACAACTGGAAATACAGCCTCAGCAAGCGAACTCATACTTAGCGGATTGGACCCTTACATTCCTATCACTCAAATTGGATCGTCTACTCGTGGAAAATTTGAAGGCTCTTTTCTATTATATGATGCTCCTGCACCTAACTTTAGACGCTCTGAAGCCAATCCAAATCACCGATATGTAATGCTTCCTTTGGCCTTAAAGTCGGTAAACGCAAATGGCCTAACAGATTACTTTGACGGGTTTTCCCCAGATATCCTTATCGAAGAAGACTCATTCAATCTTGGTGTTCAAGGGGAAGAAAGTGACCCTCTCACCATGGCAGCAATCAATGCAGCCTTAGGAAGGTCTGCAATGAAAGACCTAAACACTGAAGCCTCACACTCACTTTTTGAAAGTGATCAAAAAGATCCTTTGTATCAAAGAATGATGGTTGACAAGCTTTAATCATAAATTTCAATTCCATAAAAAAGGCCCAGCAATCATGCTGAGCCTTTTTAGTTTAGTAGGATTATGTATTATTCATTCAAATAGACATCCCCTGGGATAATCCCAACGTCTAAGCTTGCTTCTAAACTATTAGTAGAAAGATCATATACTTCAACGGTTCCATTACTCGCAAAGTCACCCGCATTACAACCGTATAACTTTCCATTAATGATATTCATATTATAGTAAAATGGCACAGTCAATTGTGCTGTTGTTGGCACTAAGTAATCCAAAGCATCCCCTACAAAAACTCCACCCTCTAAGAAGAAATACAAATTGTCTTCTTCAATATTGAGAAAATCTGGATGTTCTGTTGTTGCAAAATCGGCGCTATAGTTTACCGTATTCGTCAATACATCAACACGAGAAATCTTTCCCGCTGTTTCATTCATGGTGAATGATGGATTCCCTTGAGAGAGTACCCATAAATTTCCTTGACTGTCAAACTCTAACCCACTTGGCACATCGCCCACTTCAATAGTTGTAGTCACGGTATCATCTATAGGATTGATCACTGAAACAATATTATTAGTTCCAAAGGCACCCTTGTGAGCTACATATACATTGGTGCCATTAAAAACAATTTTCTCTGGGCCTAAAGCCACAGGAATCACATTGTCCACATTCAACGTTCTTAAATTAATAACCGCCACATAATCATCTGTCTCATCAAAAGGATCTCCCCAATTTGAGACATAACCCTTTCCATTAACCGCTACAAAAAATCGAGGATTCACTAATCCTGTTTCAACCCGACCTTCTTCAATAAGTGTTTTCCTGTTTAGAACTGTAATACGGTTACTAACGTTGGCCACGACATAAGCAAGATCTACATCAAAACCGATAGAATTAACCACATTCCCTAGGTTATCAGGGGCGTTTTCTGTCTGGTAGACGTCGTTTGTAACTACAGATAAATCGACGCTCACATAGCTTATGGTTCCAAATCCATTATTAAAAGGTCCCTCATTTGCTACAAGAAACCCTTCATCATACGGGGATTCTATTGTTTCTTCTTGCTCTTCTTCTGGATCGATGACATTCATGTTATCATCGGCGTCTTCACAGGAAGTAAAACCAATTACACCAAGGGCTAGTAATCCTAAAAATTTGTTGAATTTCATAATTTAAAAAGTATAGGTTGTTTGTATTAAAAAGTTACGTCCAGGATTTGGTCTAAACGCTATTGTTTGATAGTTGGTATTAAATATGTTTTTCGCTTGAAGCGAAAGGGTCATTTGCTGTTTGACCGTTTTTAATATTCTAAAATTGGCCGTTAAATTAGCGATGGTATAACCATCTAGACTCCTAGACTCATCGGTAGTTGTAGATACTTCATCAATATACATCATTTGGTAGCGGGTATCGAGCCATTTATAATGATACGACAGACCAGTTGTTATCTTATGCTCAGGCACATAAATTAATTGCTTATTAGTAGCCACATCCATTGCCCTAGTAAAACCATAACTCCACTGCCATTGAAAGTCATGATCATTGTAACTTTGTTCGTAGTTCATCGAAAATTCAGCTCCATAATTTACAACCTCATCTACATTGACTGGTGTCCAAATTCCAGTATTGTTGGGTTGCCATTTGATAAAATCAGACGTTCGAATATAAAAGGTATTCAAGTTCCATTGCCAATTTTCAAGCTGCACCAAATGTCCTAGATCACCCTGCCAACTCGTCTCTGGCTGCAGACTTGTATTACCAGTGGCTCCAGCACCTTGCCAGTATAAGTCATTAAAAGTGGGGATTCGGTAATTGCGCGATCCATTGATTGAGATACGATAGAACTTAGGTTCTTGATTATCCTTCTTCCAAGGTATAGTGTAAAAAGCACCGAAACTTGCGAGCAGCGGACTGTCAAAAGTAGCTGTTACATCCTGCCTCAATTGAGCGTTGTACTCAAACTTTGCATTGACCTTATGTTGCCATAGCGCCATTCCTACAAAGGTATTCCGTCGTTCTGGTCGGATATTTGTTCCAGATCCTTCTACAGTCGTATAGTCCATTACGGTTTTTAGACTTCTATTCCCTTTAAAACGATAGGTGAAATCATACTGCCCCGTATACCGAATCGCTTTCCCAAACGAATAATTTTCTTTCTTCTCAGCATTTGTAAAAAAGCGAAATTGCTCAAAAACATGGGCCAACCTAACTTTAGAAGTAAACCGTTCTCCCAAAACAGCCCATTCGGCTAAAGAACGTGAATTTCGATCTTCATAGCCAGCCGTTGAAGGGGCCGTTAATGTCCCCGAAAAATTTCGGTCGCCCAAAAAGCTATTGTGATAAAACTTCAGTAATTGCTTTGGTGATAAGACGAGCCCAAAATTGGTATTGAGGTTGATATTCTCAAATTGCCCATTTTCATTGCTTTGCTCTGTTTCCAAATACTTAAAATCATTTTCGCTTTGTGAATAATCTACCGCCACATCGCTAAAGAAGGTTTCAGAACCATAGGCCGCTTTTACATTGGTAATTGCAGTTTCAAAACTTCCGTAACCCATCGAAACCTTTGTATCAAATCTATCTTGAAAACGAATTTCATTATTCAGATGAATACTTCCTCCCACAGCTCCACTGCCATAAGGAATACTTCCTCCGCCGCGGCGAACAATAATATTGTCGTAATTTTTGCTTAAAATGGTATTGAAATCAGTTTGTCCGTTTAGTTGGGAATTTATATTAATGCCGTTCCAAACTACAGCCGTTTGCTGTGCGCTTGTTCCTCTAAAAGAAGGTGAAGAAACGCCACCAGGTCCATTTTCACGAAAGTAAATTAAACTATTATAACGTAATACTTCGGTCAGCGAAGTTGAACTGTTATCTAGTAATGAGTCGTTGATCGTACCTAGCACTTGCCCATGAGAAAAATTACGCAATTTCGCATCACTTAGCACCACCTCAGGCAAGACGTTCAATGAGTCTATCTGGGCATTAAGATTTCCTATGCAATAACACAGGAACAACAAAAAGAGTATACAAGTCCGTTTCATTATCTGTCCGCTTTTTACCCGAAAGCGTATGATTTAATTATGAATCCGGCAGGTCTCCTGGCTTGCAGCTCTTTACACCTTCCCAAACGAACACCTTCGTTCAGTGGCTTGTAGTGGTAAAGAGTCCTTAGTTATTAAGGCATCGCTTACAGTTGCGGGAACAGCTTTCGTTTTGCACGAAATTCCCTTTTAATTAGGCTTGCATGTGTTGCATTCCTAAACCAAAATTCGCTACAAAGATATACATTTCTATTCTCCTATGGGCTTTCCTCTAATTAATAGTACTTTTGAATCCTATGTTAGGAAAACAATTAAAATACCTACTGGGATTTGGAGCATTGCTCTCAATTTTATCATGTAATCAATCACAAACAAAAGTTGCAAATACCACTCAAATGGGTACTTCTGCAGACATTTCTTATGCTGAAGGTTTTTTGATTACACATTTTGAAGATTATACTATTCTTGAAGTTACGGCTGCTTTTCCCGGATCTGATATTAGTTATCCTTATGTCTTGGTTTCGCGTACGCTTTCGCGAAAGCGCAAAGAAGAAATTCAAAAATCTTACACTCGAAAAATCATAGAAACCCCTGTTCAATCTGTCGTTGTAACCTCTACCACACATATTCCCTCTTTAGAAATGCTAGGGGTCGAAAACAGCTTGACGGGCTTTCCAAACCTTGATTATATCTCTAGTGAAAAAACACGCACTTTAATCCGTCAAGGGAAGGTCAAAGAATTAGGTCAAAACGAAGCTTTAAACACTGAAATTGCCATCGAACTCCATCCTGATGTGGTGGTTGGCTTTGGGGTTGAAGGACAAAACAAATCCCTAAATTCCTTAGAAAAAGCAGGTATTTCAGTGCTATATAATGGAGATTGGGTCGAAAAAGATCCCTTAGGCAAAGCCGAGTGGATTAAGTTTTTCGGAGTTTTATATAATCAAGAAGCCAAGGCAGACTCCATTTTTAGTGAGATTGCGCATCAATACGAAAGCACCAAAGCCTTGGTCGCCAATGTAGATACAAAACCCACCGTCCTAAGTGGTGCCATGTTCAAAGATGTTTGGTACCTCCCACATGGTGATAGTTGGCCCGCAAAATTAATCGCCGATGCTGGCGGAAATTACCTCTGGTCAGACATTAAAGGAACAGGCAGTATTGCCTTAAGTATCGAATCTGTATTAGAAAAAGGCCACACCGCCGATTTCTGGATCGCTCCTGCACAATATAGCAGCTATTCAAAATTGAAGAATGATCATGCCATTTACGCTAGCTTTGAAGCTTTTAAAAACAAAAAAGTATACACCTTTGCAACAAAAAAAGGAGAGACTGGAGGTATGTTGTACTACGAACTCGCACCTAATAGACCGGATCTTGTACTAAAAGATATGGTGCATTATTTACACCCTACACTTCTTCCAGACTATAGACCTTATTTCTTTACGCCACTTGAAGACTAATTCATCACATACACGCACTTTTATAGGTCTGGGCATTACGCTGGTGATTTGCTTACTTCTCAATATGTCTCTTGGGTCGGTATTTGTACCCATTAAAGATATTATTATCAGTTTGACGGGAGGTATGCCCGCAAAAGAAACCTGGCATGATATCATTACCGTCTATCGTTTGCCTAAGGCAATTACGGCAATGCTCGCAGGCAGCGGACTGGCTATTTCTGGGCTACTTATGCAAACCCTATTTCGGAATCCTTTGGCTGGACCCTATGTTTTGGGTATCAGTAGTGGCGCGAGCTTAGGAGTTGCAACCTATATTCTAGGAGGAACAATTCTCGGTTTTACGGTGGCAGGAACCTTTGGTCGTTGGGGACTGATTCTCGCAGCGAGCGTTGGCAGTTTTGCTGTACTTTTAATGGTGCTCGCAGCAGCCAAACGCGTTAGAGATACCATGACACTTTTGATTATTGGACTAATGGTAGGAAGTTTGACAGCAGCCGTTGTGAGCGTACTTGCCTACTTTAGTAAGGCTGAAGAGTTACAGCAATATATTTTCTGGTCTTATGGTAGCCTAGGAGATCTTGCTTGGCCAGAGGTGTATATATTAGTTGGATGTTCTTTGGTGGGCACCATAATGGCAGTGTTTTCTATTAAATCATTAAATGCACTTCTTTTAGGTGACGCTTACGCGAAAACTGTAGGCATACGATACAGCCGCAGCCGTTTGTTAATCATTTTGGCAACAAGTCTACTGGCAGGAAGCATTACAGCTTTTGCTGGACCTATAGCCTTTATCGGCTTGGCAGTACCACATTTAATACGACAAATCATTCCGACCTCTAATCATCGTATTTTGTTACCCGCTGTTATGCTAGGAGGCGCCATATTAATGCTTCTCTGTGATACGGTGGCTCAGGTTCCGTTTAGTGAATATAAATTACCTATCAATGCCATTACTGCCTTGGTAGGTGCACCAGTAGTTATTTGGTTATTATTACGTAAAAAGAAACTCCTTTTTTAGATGAAGGCAAAGAGTTCACATATCGTTTTAGCTACTGAGGGACTTTCTATAGGATATCTCTCAAAGAAGAAGAGCACTACTATTGTCTCTGATATAAATATAGAAATACTGGCTGGACAACTCATAGGAATGATAGGGATCAACGGATCGGGGAAGTCCACTTTGCTGCGAACCTTGGCTGGCTTACAAGCGCCTTTATCTGGTAGAATTCTATTAGGTGATAATAGTATTGAGTCTTTTAGTCCAGAAGAATTGGCACAGCAGATGAGTGTTGTGTTAACAGGGCAAATGATATCAAAAAATTTAACCGTATTTGAATTGGTTTCCCTGGGAAGACAGCCCTACACTAATTGGTTAGGCACCCTAGGACCAACAGACATTGATAGTATTAATGAGGCACTCGACGCTACCGATTGTACAGAGCTAAAGGATAGTCCGTGCTATGCTCTAAGTGATGGCCAACTACAACGCGTTTTAATTGCCCGTGCCCTTGCTCAAGACACTCCGCTTATTTTGATGGACGAACCCCTTACCCATCTTGATTTACATCATAAGGCAGCGCTTCTAAAATTGCTTAGCTCTATTGCTAAAACAAAGAATAAAACGATTCTTTTTTCTACCCATGATGTTGAACACGCCATCCCACTATGTGACGAGATGCTAGTGTTACAAGAAGGCAAAGTGATTATGAATACTCCTGAGCAATTAATTAAAGAGGGTGTTTTTGATCGAATGTTTCCTGAAGATCATATTCGGTTTGATAGGGAGTTGAGACGATTTTTTGTGGAGAATTAAGAAGAGGGACTTAAGGTTTCGGGCTGAGATATTTTTATCTTTACAATCTTAGCTATCTATATATTTCTTAAATGAATTCATTGCATTGATCAAATTTTTGCAAAGAAAACAGTAATAAATAATGCGTTAAAACACATGAGCACAACCTTACTATATTTTCTCATTGCCTTCATTTTTACTGTAATTGGTGCTGTTTTAGGCGTTCTATACAGCAACCTTAAAAAGAAAAGTGAGCTCAGTGGCTTGAATGAACGTTTACATCAAGAAGGGTTGAAATTTGAGGAGATGAAGAGCGCTTTCGCGAAAGCGGAATCCCAAACACAGCTGTTAAGAGAAGAAGGTGCCGCACAGATCGAATCGATACGCAAAGAAAAAGACTTTTTCCAAAACGAACTCACAGCCCGCAATGTGGCTTTTGAGAATCTAGAAGAGCGTGTAGAGGAAAAGAGCATCGAATTAGAGAAACTTCAGGAAAAATTCACCAAAGACTTTGAGTTAGTCGCCAATAAAATCCTCGAAGAAAAGACCCAGAAATTTACGCTTCAAAACGCCGAAAAGCTAGATCATATTCTAAAACCATTCAAGGATAAAATTGAAAAGTTTGAAAGAAAGGTAGAGGATACAAACAAAGAGGCTATTGACAGAACAGCAGCCTTAAGAGAGCAAATTAAAGGCCTTACCGCCTTGAATGAGCAAATGTCTAAAGAGGCGACCAATCTGACCAAAGCCCTCAAGGGAGATAGTAAAATACAAGGAAATTGGGGCGAGTTGGTTTTAGAACGTGTTCTTGAAAAATCAGGCCTTGAAAAGGATAGAGAATATTTCTTGCAACAAAGCTTTACCACCGAAGACGGAAATCGAGTACTTCCAGATGTTGTAATCCATTTACCAGACAATAAAAAAATGATTGTCGATAGTAAGGTATCCTTAGTGGCATATGAGCGCTACATTAATGAAGATGATGATGTTCTAAGAGCACGGGCGTTAAGCGAACATGTACAATCTTTAAAACGACATGTGCAGCAATTGGGTGAAAAGAACTATCATGATTTGTATCAAATTGAAAGTCCGGATTTTGTACTTCTCTTTATTCCTATCGAACCAGCCTTTGCGATAGCTATCAATACAGACAATCAACTGTATAATCAGGCCTTTGAAAAGAATATAGTAATTGTAACACCAGCGACATTGCTCGCTACCCTGCGCACCATAGACTCTATGTGGAATAATGAAAAGCAGCAGCAAAATGCCTTAGAGATTGCAACACAGGCAGGAAGACTTTATGATCAATTTGTCAACCTAACCGAGGACCTTATAAAAGTTGGCAACCAACTTCGAACGGTACAAGGAAGCTATGACGGCACCATGAAAAAGCTCACCGGAAAAGGCAACTTGGTGAAGAAGGTTGAAAGCCTGAAAAAGCTAGGTATAAAACAGAAGAAACATCTGAACGAAAAATTAGTACAACGAGCCGATGATGATGAGAGCATTTCATTAATCGAATAAGGAAAGCATTATGAAAAAAGTATTAGGAGTATCACTGTTTGTTATTTTCTTACTCGCTGCGGCTTGGTATGCATTTATATATTACGTGCCATATAGTGAAGGAACTAGATCTGGAGAGCTCATAAAAATTTCTAAAAAGGGTATCATATTTAAGACCTGGGAAGGTGAAATTAGTCAAGGAATTTCTGGCGCCCAGATATTTACTTTTTCTGTCCTTGATAGTGAAGCAGAAGTGATACAAAAGCTTCAAGAGTATCAGGGAAATTATGTTAAGTTAACTTATATAGAGCGTTTTGGAACCTTCTCTTTTTGGGGTGACACCAAGTACTTCATCACAGAGGTTGCTAAAGAAAAATCCCCGCATTTCGGCAGGGATTGATTACACTTGTACGATTGAGCATCTTTGTTATTAAAATTAAAAACTGAAGGTTCGGCTTAGGTTAAATCCAAAAAATATCACGCCTTCACTCCAATCTCCGCTGGCTTGTCCTAAAAATCCATTTTCAAAGGCCGCTTGTGCATTTGTGAAATGCAGTTGAAAAACATGCCCTCCCGTTTCAATATCAACACCAATAGATAATGGATTATTAAAAGTAGAGTTATCTGCGCGATTTAAGTGAAATCCATAATCTACATTAAGACTAAAACGTTTGGATATTTTCATGCGCCCGCCTATACCCAATGCAAACTGAGCATTATCTTGAAGATTATTATTGACAAAATTATCATGAAAATAAGTCGGTATTATTTCTAAGGAAAAAGCATCAGAAAATTTACGAGACACCAGCAATTGCGTAGCATACCCTAATCGGTCATTAAAAGTTAATTTAGGCAATAGCTCCTTATCCAAATTGGTATTTACGTTGATCAAGTGATATCCAACGACCGTAATTGGAGAGCCCCCTTCTCGTTGACCTATGAGTCGATATTTGGCAGATAGATCATAGGTTTTTTGAAACTTACTGCGTGAAAAACCGACATTTAATCTATCATTAATACCGTAAACAAACTGAATTCGTGTGGACGCTTGGTCCAAACCAAATAAATCATCAATTCCATTTTTTATTGATCCAAAGCGATGAGCGATCACAAAATACAATTGTTCTTTTCCTATGAGTTTGGTAGACTCAAAATTTACAATCTTTATAGCCTTAAATGCGGCTGTAGTATAGGAAGTATCTTGAACAGTTTCTTTTTCAAGTTCAGAAAGTAAATCATCTTGTGCCCAAATAATACCAGGGAGCATGCAGAGTATAAATAGTAATTTATTCATTATTTAAGGATTCTGATTTAATATTCTAGCTTGGTCTATCTTTACTTCTTCCAACAGATCATCATATCCAATACATCTTCCTTTAACGGCTATTTCGTCACCTATGTTGGACCGTTGACTTTCGCTTAAAGCGAAAAAAACACCCTTATCTAAAACAAGGGTAAGGCTGTCGCTAAGGGATACAGTGCCATAAATCTCAAGTGTTTTATTGAGATATTTCTCTGTCGCAGCTGCTGTATTATTTTGAAAATCATCTAAGAGTAGAACAGCAGATCTTTTATATGCAACAGTTTCACTTTGAATATCGCGATGCCCTTGAAAAATATAAAAGTATCCCACGATTCCAAGAGCGATAATTCCTAAAATAACAAGCTTCCATGTATTTCTCATAGGCTTCGATGTTAGTTGCGAGGATCTAACTTTAAATTCAACATTACGCTTACTTCTTTTGCAATCTTTTCTCTTACAATACCTGGTACTTCAATTCCAAAATCGGAAGGGTTTAAAATGAAATCTCCCTCCAAGTATATTTTTCCATCAGAAGCAGACACAATTACATCAAAGGATACCTTCTTTGTTATTTCACGTATTGTTACTATTCCATTTAATACTAGCTGTTGTTTGTTTTTACTAAACCCAATTTGATCAATACCATCTATTTTACCTTTAAAACTAGCTTTTGGAAAAGCATCGCTTTCCATATAGTTCTCATTAAAATGCTCTTCCATAAGAGCATTTTTAAAACGAAATCCTTTGATCAAAATAAGGGCTGCTATTTCTCCAGTATTGGTATTGAACAAAGCAGTGACATTTTCATGCTTTGCCTTAACGGCTTCAAAAGAATGGACCGAGGCCTCGAAAGTGACCTCAGCCGCCTTAGTATAATACTTCTCTTGACCATAAATGGTCAAGGAGAAACATACAAAGATTGAAAAGAATAACTTTTTCATACTGCATTAATTTTCTAATAGGCCATCTTCTATCCATTTCATAACTGACGTTATTACCGGGTCAGGAAGTTGGCCCGAAGGTGGCATTGGGCTATTATTATTTGTCATCCTAAAAATCATACGACCGCTATCAGCAACATCACGAGCACTTTGATAATTATCTAGACGAATCCCAGCTGTTGGCGTTGCCCCTCCGTGACATTCAATACAAGCAGCATCTAAAATACTTTTAATGCTATTGTCATAAGTTGTTATGACGTCTTCATTATCTGGAATAGGAATAAGATCATCTGGACTGTTGGTCGAACATGAAACAAGAATTAATGTATATGCCAAGACACAAATAACGATTCCTTTGTTAAACATCGATCGATCGTCCATATTGCTATAACTATTGCTTTATTATACGTTTTACAGTTTCTCCTGAGCTCGTTGAAATTCTTAGCATATACACCCCTGCTCTTAAATTGCTAATGTCAAATATAGATTCTTGAGCAGACAGATCTTGGCTCATAATAGGTTGTCCCAAGGAAGAAAAGAGTGTTGCCTTCGCTTGTGAAATACCACCATCAATTGAAAGGTTTACTAAATCAGAGGTAGGATTAGGATATAATGAAACGGTATCATCAAATGCGATATCGTTCGTTCCTAAACTAAACCCAGCCATTGTTGCTCCTCTATTACCACCACCATGATTACTAAAATCTAAAGTACCATTACCTCTGGCCCAAACAAGAAGAATACTTGTATCACTAGGGTCAAAAGTATAATCTGTGGCATCACTTCCTGTCAAACCTCTGGTAGTCACTAAGGTTCTTACACCTCCAGCAGTTGTATTTGAAACAATAGACCAATCTTGAGTGTCGGTAGGCGGGGTTGATCCAACACCAATAAAGCGTCTGTCATTTAGACCTGAGCTATCGTAAGAAATAATATCACCATTATTTGTCATGGATTGTACCCCAAAACCAAGACCTAACCATCGATCGTCTGGCCCTTCTAAGGTCACAGTGACGTCTGATGCATTAATATCAATTTGCGCCTTATAATTACTTGATAAAGTAATCTCTCCAGTACTTATTTGCGCTTCCAAAGAACACATTGCCATTAAGAGGGCAATAAAAAGAGTCGTTTTTTTCATGATTATTTATTTAAAAGGTTGATAAGTGTTTTATTATTTGTCATTGTCGCATAATCAAGTGCCGTATTACCACGGTTATCTTGAAGCACAATATTAGCATCGTGTTCCAGTAAAATTTTTGCAATATCATTGAGTTGAAATAAGGAGGCGTATAATAAGGCCGAAGTACCATTGGCATCAACTCCATTAGGATCTGCACCATTCTCTAATAAAAATTGAACAATCTCTTTGCTCCCTTTGACCGTAGCAGCCATTAGCGGAGAGCCATATTTACTAGAATCATCCAAAGGAACACCTTTGTTAACTAAAAATTTTACTACTGGAAAATTACTGTGATAAGAAGCTAGAATGATTGGAGAATAACCATCAGAATTTTGGCTATGGAGAAGCTGAGGGTTCCTTTCAGCAATTAAAGACATATCAGCAACCGAACCAGAACGTGCCAGTTGGAAAATGTCCTGTGCATAACTAGAAAACCCTATTAGTAAGCATATAAAAATGGTGGCTATTTGCTTCATATTGGAGGTTTTAGATAGTACCTAAAGATAAAGGTCTCAGCAGCCCTTAAACTGCCTTGTTAAGAATAAAACAACTACTTAACAAAAAATCCTACTAAAAAGTCAAAATATTTTACTTATTACACTTTAACAGTCAGTATTTTAATGAAATTTATTGAAGAAATAAAAAAAAAGAGTCGCGCTCACAAAGGAATTCGATGCAAGAAGCGTAATATCAATGGTATCAATTAATGCCCAAAGAATAAAAGATGAGAAAACAATGAAAGTCTATAAAGATTTACTCCTTTATCAAGCGCTCTGTGATCGTTTTATCATTGTGATAAAAAGCAGCAATATATACTCCATTTGGCAATTTTTCTAGTGACAATTCAGTCTCTATCTGGGTAAGTTGAGCACTAAGAACTTCATCACCAAGAATATTATACACTGAAAAGCGAACAGCTTCCCCAGACACATTGGTTACTTTAATTTGATCTGTAGAAGGATTAGGGTAAAAAGAAACCAGATCTTCCAAGAAAATATTTGAGTTAGATGCCGAGGCCATATCCTGAGACACAGCTATTTGAATGCTTCCTAAAAGCAGAACAAAACAAAGTAATTTTCTAATCATAACTTGGGGTGTTGGGGTTACTTGACCACAATGTAAATCAAAGGAATGAAAACAAAACTATTTTGTCGGAATAATATTACATAAAAAACACACTTTATAGATAAAGTGTGTTTTTTATGGGTATTTAAGGGATGTTTCTGTGTATTTCAGCGAAGATTGATCTGTAAGCCACTTAGTGAATATGAGCTCTCAAAATTACTTTATTTACTTAGATACATCTTTCTTCTAGCATACAATTCGTAGAAAGCATCATCTCTTAGATTATCAATAAACAAGATACTCTCTCCGGTACTTTTCATTTCTGGCCCCAATTTCTTATTCACATTATGGAACTTATTAAAAGAAAAAACAGGTTGCTTAATTGCATATCCTTCCAATTGTGGATTGAAATTGAAGTCGGTAACTTTCTTTTCACCTAGCATCACCTTAGTTGCATAATTTACATAAGGCTCTTTATAAGCTTTCGCAATAAATGGAACAGTACGTGAAGCTCTTGGATTGGCTTCTATTATATATACCTTCTCGTCTTTAATAGCAAATTGAATATTAATCAGTCCTACAGTCTCAAGAGCCAAGGCAATTCTATGTGTATGGTCTTTAATTTGCTCAAGGACTAAATCTCCTAGATTAAATGGAGGCAAGGTTGCATTTGAATCACCTGAATGAATCCCACAAGGCTCAATATGCTCCATAATACCAATTATGTAGACATTCTCCCCGTCACAAATGGCATCAGCCTCAGCCTCAATGGCCCCGTCTAAATAGTGATCGAGTAACAGTTTATTATTTGGAATCTTTCGCAACAAGTCAACTACATGCTCCTCAAGCTCCTTTTTATTTATCACAATTTTCATCCCTTGGCCACCCAATACATATGACGGGCGAACTAAGATTGGAAAATCTAATTTATCGGCAACAAGCAAGGCTTCATCGGCAGTTTCGGCAACGTCAAATTCAGGATAAGGAATATTCAAGTCCTTCAAAAGAGTAGAAAAACTTCCTCTGTCTTCAGCAAGATCCAAGGCTTTAAAACTCGTTCCTAAAATTTTGATTCCGTAACGGTCTAATTTTTCAGCCAATTTAAGAGCAGTCTGTCCTCCTAATTGAACGATAACACCTACTGGATTCTCGTGTCTAATGATATCATAGATATGCTCCCAAAATACAGGTTCGAAGTACAATTTATCAGCCGTATCAAAATCTGTTGAAACTGTCTCAGGATTACAATTAATCATGATAGTTTCATAGCCACATTCGGCAGCTGCAAGTACTCCATGCACACAACAGTAGTCAAATTCAATTCCTTGACCAATGCGGTTAGGACCTGAACCTAATACTATGATTTTTTTCTTTGGTGTAACTATACTTTCGTTGTCTGCATATCGCTCGCCATCGGCGGTCTCCATATCATATTCAAAAGTAGAATAGAAATAAGGTGTTTGAGCCACAAATTCGGCAGCACAAGTATCTACAAGTTTGTAAACACGCTTAACTTTCAGTTCTTCACGTTTCTTATATACTTCACTTTCTAGACATTGCAGCATATGTGCAATCTGTCTATCGGCAAAGCCACGTTGTTTTGCTTCGAGCATTAAATCTCTCGGCAAGCTATCTATGGAATAATTTGAAATTTCTTTCTCCATTGCATATAGCTCCTCATATTGTTTAAGGAACCACATATCAATTTTGGTAATTTCATGGATTCGGCTAAGCGGAATTCCCATTTGTATAGCATCGTAAATAACAAATACACGATCCCAACTAGCATATGTCAGTTTCTGAATGATCTGATCATAATCCTTATATCCTTTTCCATCGGCGCCAAGTCCATTTCGTTTGATTTCTAGAGACTGGGTAGCTTTGTGCAATGCTTCTTGGAAGGAACGTCCTATCCCCATCACTTCCCCTACAGATTTCATTTGTAGACCTAAACGGCGATCACTCCCTTCAAATTTATCAAAGTTCCAACGCGGAATTTTAACAATTACGTAATCTAAGGTTGGCTCAAATAAGGCCGAAGTAGATTTTGTAATTTGATTATCTAATTCATCAAGATGATATCCAATAGCCAATTTGGTAGCGATTTTTGCAATAGGATATCCTGTTGCTTTAGAAGCCAAAGCTGAAGAACGAGAAACACGAGGATTGATTTCAATAGCAATAATCTCTTCTTCATTATCAGGATTGACAGCAAACTGCACATTACACCCTCCAGCAAATTCTCCGATACTACGCATCATATGAATAGCCATATCTCTCATTTTCTGATAAGTAACATCAGAAAGTGTCATCGCAGGTGCTACTGTGATAGAATCACCAGTATGAATCCCCATTGGATCCATATTTTCAATAGCACATATGATAACCACATTGTCATTATCATCACGCAATAATTCCAATTCATATTCCTTCCAACCGATAAGTGCTTTATCGATCATTACTTCATGAATAGGTGAAACTTCTAAACCACGGCTTAGTAATTCGTCAAACTCTTCTTCTTTATATACAAAAGAAGCTCCAGCTCCTCCTAAAGTATAGGAAGCACGAATCACCAAAGGAAATCCAAACTCCTGTGCGATTTCTTTCCCTTTTAAGTAAGAATTGGCTGTTGCTTGAGGCGCCATAGGTACACCTATTTTCAGCATTAACTCTCTAAACTGCTCCCGGTCTTCTGTAATATTGATTGCATCAATATCTACACCAATAAGTTCAACTCCAAAATCTTTCCAAATGCCTTTTTCATCAGCCTCAATACATAAATTGAGGGCTGTTTGTCCACCCATTGTTGGCAAAACTGCATCAATATTCGGATGTTTCTCTAGGATCTCAACAATCGACTTTGTAGTTAGTGGCAACAAATACACATGATCGGCCATTGACGGATCTGTCATGATAGTTGCAGGATTTGAATTGATAAGAATGGTCTCAATACCATCTTCCCGTAAGGAACGTAGTGACTGAGAACCAGCATAATCAAATTCACAGGCTTGTCCAATAACAATAGGACCTGAACCAATAAGGAGGATAGACTTTAAATCTTTATTCTTAGGCATAAGGATTTGTAATTAAATGCATTATAAAAATAGTTGCTTATAGGGTATAAAAAAAGGTGTTACTTTATAAAAAGTAACACCTGATATGAACATATTAATATGTCATTATTTTTTGTGTCTAGTTTCAGAAGATACACTGATTTTCTTTCTTCCTTTTGCGCGACGACGTGCTAGGACTTTACGACCATTTGCACTTGCCATGCGCTCTCTAAAGCCGTGCTTGTTTCTTCTTTTTCTCTTTGACGGTTGAAACGTTCTTTTACTCATCTGTATCTTCTTTTTGACCGACTAAGGTCTACAATTTATCGTTCGTGATTCCTGCTTTAAAAGCCGGGTGCAAATATACAACAACTTTTCACTTCTCCAAGACCAAATTTCAAATATTTTACACTCCTTTTTAGTACCTTTGTTTTCGATTTCAAAAAACACCTAATGTTTACAAAAACTTATATCTTCTTTGCCCTGTTTATAGTGGCTCAGCTCAGTAGTGCACAAACTGTTTTGAGATACAATCTTGTTGAGGGGGACGAATTTACTATTGAGCAAACTGCTCAACAAACAATTACACAAGAAATTCCAGGGAGGACCCAAATAATTATTAATGACCTTAAAGGAACTATGTTTTTTAAAGTGATCTCCGTTAGTGATTCACTTAGCACACTGGAAATGAGCTTTAAGCGATTTGCAATTAAAATGTCATCACCCCAATTAGGAACCATGATGGATATTGACACTGACAGCACTAGTAATACTGAAAGTACAGAATTTAAAATCTTTCAAGGGATGATCAATAAGTCAGTAACCATTCTAATGAAACCAACAGGAGAAATTAGTGAAGTTCAAAACGCAGATGTCATTGTTAATGGAATGATAGACAACCTCGGTATTGAAGACCCAGAAGCTATCTCGCAAATGAGGCAAGAACTTGAAAAAGAATGGAGCGCCGACGGACTTGCAAAGAGTTTTGAGCAAATGACCTTTAATTACCCTAACAATGTTATTAATAAAGGTGATACTTGGACCAATAATTTTATTGGGAAAGGAAAGGTTAACGCAAACAACACATGGACTCTTGAAGAATCATTAGAAGATGGAAAGAGCATTAATGGCGATGCAACCATCTCTATGGACTTAAGTAACCCTCAAATTTCAATGCTTCTTAAAGGTACACAACAGACCAGCTTGAAAGCATTGCCCAACGGCTTTCCTGAGTCAATGGAGGTAACCACTTTTGCATCTGGTGATGCAACTATACCTCAGTTACCAGGACAAGTCATTCCAACAAAATTAGAATCTATAACCACTTATACCCTTTTATAATATGTTCCATAAAAACATAAAACTAGTACTTGCATTCCTAACACTTGGCGCGGCAGTATGGCAATTTTCTGAAAATGAAATTGGCAACGGCATTATGCTCATTCTTTTGGTTGCTATTTTTGTTTTGCTCTATTTTAAAAATGAAATCATTGTCCTCGCTTTTTTAAGATTGCGAAAACAAGATTTTCCAGGAGCTCAAAAATGGCTTGCTAAAATCAAAAACCCAGAAGGAGCTCTTACCCGAAAGCAACAGGGATATTACAATTACCTTCAAGGCTTAATGGTTGCACAAACCGATATGACTCTTGCTGGAAAGCACTTTAAAAAAGCCATTGAACTTGGATTGTCAATGAGTGCCGATTTAGCAATGGCTAAAATTAACTTGGCAGGTATCGCAATGACTAAAAACCGCAAGCGTGAAGCTGCTCAGTTATTAAAAGAAGCCAAAGCTCACGATAAGCAAAACATGCTTGCAGATCAAATCAAAATGATGGAGACCAATATGAAACGTGCAGGAAACCAACCAAAACAACAATTTGGTGGCGGTAGAGGTCGTGGAGGATCTCGCAGATAATGTTGTTTTTCTAAGTAGTAAACACGCACATTCTTTTTTAAAATTTTATCTCAATAAGCACATTTATACCTATAATACTTAGTTGTATGTAGGTCTAAGTGTGCTTTTTGTGCTTCTAGACCCAATTTATATCCCCTTGAGCGAAAATATTTCGCTTCTTCCCGTAGTTGTTTTATGTTTGTTATAGTAGCAAGTTTATATGGAAAAACTATTACTCTTCTTTTTATTAATACTAACAACAGTCGCACAGGGACAATCGAACAAGATTTTCTTCTCTGAGTCTCTCGATGTTTACCTCCCAAAATATATCCAAGAGGCAGAAGAGGCTATTCTCAACAAACAACAAGACAAGGTTAAAGTACTTTTTGAAGCCTTTGTAGACAATTCCCTTAAAGGAACCTACATGAACGACTTCAAGGCAAAGAACCTCAATAAAAATATCAAAAACTTTTCTGATTTTGAAAAGCCAGTTGTACTTCTCACCTATTCTGCTTGGTGTATTCCTAGCAAAGGAGAGCTGCCAGCCCTCAATGACCTCGCAAAACAATACGGTAAAGATATTGACATTGTTGTTCTTTTCTGGGATAACTACAAAACTGTTCGTAAGGAAACACGTGACTTTCACAGAAATATTAATGTTCTATATGTTGACGAAGCTGAAAACACAAATACTCATATTATTAGAAACCTAAAACACTCTTTAGGTCTTCCTCTTGTGTTTACACTTAATTCAAAAAAGGAAATTATAAACATTCAGCGACGAATCGCTAATAGAATGGGAGATTCTCTTGAAGAAGCATTTACAGAAAACCACACCTTACTCAAGGATAATATTACTCAGCTACTTTTCCACGAGTCTAAGCTAGATACTACTCCTGTGGCATCGTACTAATACTATTCTCAACTAGCATTTTTACCGCTATAATTATCAAAATAATCGCAAAGACAGTTTTGAGCGTCCGCTGATTTACATTTATAGCGATTTTAGAACCAAAGTATCCTCCCACTACAAAGAAGACGGCAATAACCCCGGCATAGCGCCAATTCACATGTCCTCCCTGATAATAGGTATATGCCGCAAGCATTGTAACCGGTACCGCAAGAACAGCTAGACTCGTTCCTTGTGCTTCATGTTGAGAAAATCCTAAGAAAAAGATCATAAGAGGAATCATGATAACTCCGCCCCCTACGCCCATAACTCCGCTAAGGAGACCTGCAATTAACCCTATGATAATAAGTGATACTATTACTGTTGCATTCATAAAATATAGCTTGAAATTCTGATAAAAGTAAGAAATATAGACTCCCTTAAAAGCAAATCGGGAAATGATTCCGAAGATTCATTTCCCGATTTTACACCTATACATTGATAGATAATTTAATTTCCAAGGGTATAGGTCCCTTGTTTTGGAATCTCAATAAAGTATTCTTTTCGAGATTTATTATTTAAATGTGGTTCTCTCAACCATGGGTTGTGGATTTTAAGAATCTTATAATTAAGCCCAAATCCTTCAGCAAAACTTACGAGATTAGTCACCGCAGTATCAACACTTACCTTATATGTTTCAATAGGTGGATATAAATCGGCGGTGCGATAATTAAATCCATATTTCTGAGGATTGGACATAATCTCTTTAAGTGCTATAATTCTAAATACATAACGCCCAGTTTCTTCACCGAGTAACAAATCGTAATAGGTATTTACATTTTGACTATCCATACGTCTCGACACACCCGCATTCCCAGCATTATAAGCAGCGGCAGCAGCCGTCCAACTCCCAAAACGTTCCTTAGACTTTCTGAGATACTTACAAGCCGCTCGAGTAGACTTCTCTATATTATATCGCTCATCAACATTGTCATTGACCTCCAAACCATATTCCTTCCCGGTTGTTTTTAAAATTTGCCAAAAGCCCGTTGCTCTTGCAGGTGAAACCGCCTGAGTCAAACCACTCTCTATAACCGCTAAGTATTTCAAATCATCTGGCACTCCTTCTTCTTTGAGAATAGGTTCAATGATTGGAAAGAACTTATGGGCTCTTTTAAGCAATAAAAGCGAATTTGACTGCCAGTAGGTATTTACCAATAACTCACGATCCATACGCTCTCTAATATCAGGATTGTGCACTGGAACTTCTTCCCCAGCAAAATTCAAACCATCTGGCATTGGCAAGGCATAAACATTATAGTCGTTAACTAGTTTTGCTTCCTTTTTAACATCTTCTTTTTGGCTTAGATCGCCAACAGCATTTTCTGCGGGAGGTGCTTGTACTGCATTAATAATGAGTCCGGCAGCAGCAATTACTCCGATGATGGCACCTATTTTTTGTATCGTTTTCATAATCAGCTTCATTTTACGTCAATTTATTTATTTTCAATGAGTTGCGGAAGATATTTATTAAACCATTTCGCACGAGTTATCACCATGATATGGGTCCCTCCCTCCACGATAATAGCATTTTTAATGTATTTGATTGGAAATACCTTATCTGCATCTCCGTGTATATGAATAATGTCAGGCATAACCTCTTCTTGATCCCAGCAAACCATCTTCTCCACCGCCCAACTTAGGTAGTGACGATCATTCATAGACAGGTATTTTCTGTATAATCCAACTCTGTGCTTTATAGTTTCCCCAAAGGCATACTTTGCCAACTTATCAACATCTTCAATCAATCTAGTGGGCAAAATTTTATAAAGTTTCAGCTTACGCGAAAGCGTCATACGACGCGGTAATTCATACCTGCTCTTAACGCTACTAACGATAATTAATTTCCTTACAGCAATATGTTTTGCCATTTCTTGTACTAAAACACCACCAAAGCTCACTCCCAGTAATACGATATCCTCATGCACAATTTTTTTGGTCATTCTCAAGGCATAGGCCGAGAGAGTTTCCTTAGGTTCAGGAACTATCCATTCCAACATATGAATGCTATATTTTTCTTCTTCTAATTTGATATTTTCAAAAATGGATGGATTGGCAGCCATTCCAGGCATCAGGTAGAGATGCGTCATGTGTTTGAATCTAAGGGTTTAACTAATGGAGTTTACGCTATATCGGTAATTTTTCGTACATTTGCAACATCTTAACAATAAGAATTATTTATGTCTCTAAAAAATTGTTAGCGCAATCGCTATTTTCTCCCAAAATTATAAAGAGATTTCCGAACTACCACTTAAATATACCTCTAATACCCTAATATATTTTCAAATTTATGGAAGCAATGACAGCAATCGAATTGACAGACAATGAGTTCTTGAGACAATTTGAAGCCACTTTTGATGGTAAACTTGCCAAAATGGAATATTCTTCTCAAGAAAGAAAAATCTTCCTAACCAAAATTGTAATGCCCGAAGGTACTGAGAGTCATATGAATGACTTTATAGTAGCCGTTTTTAACGAAGTAGAAGATCGCAACATCAGTCTCGTTCCTACAAGTCCTGAGATCGCTAAATTTATGCGCTCTAATCGTCGTAAGTACAAAAAATTACTTCCTGTAGGAATTAATATCTAATCGCGAACGATCTTATTAAAAAATCAAAAACCACTCAATGAGTGGTTTTTTTATGTTCTTATCTTTCAAACTAACCCTTCTTCTAAACGGGTAGCTCAGCAAATTCAAAACGCACCATTCCATCATCATCGATTTTAGTCAAGTATACTGGATGAATGGTATTTACCAATTCTGGATTCCAAGGAGCTTTTACCTTGACGTAATTCTCAGTAAATCCGTGAATATACCCTTCTTTATTCTCACCTTCAAAAAGTACCGTTCGCCGACTGCCAATTTGCTGTTCATAAAAGGCGCGTCGCATTTTCGCCGAAAGGCCACGAAGCATCTTACTGCGTTTTGCTCTCACATTTTTAGGTACAACTCCTTCCATTACCGCAGCTTCTGTATTGTCGCGCTCAGAATAGGTAAATACATGCAAATACGAGATATCAAGTTCATTCAAGAAGTTATAGCTTTCTAAGAAATGCTCATCAGTCTCCCCTGGGAATCCCACAATCACATCTACGCCTATACAGGCATGTGGCATCACTTCTTTAATCTTTGCAACACGATCTATATATAATTCACGTCTATAACGACGCTTCATCTTTCCTAAAATTTCATTACTCCCACTCTGAAGCGGAATATGAAAATGCGGGACAAAAGCTCTCGACTTTGATACCACATCAATGGTTTCATTCTTGAGCAGATTGGGTTCTATAGAAGATATACGCAAGCGCTCAATACCATCTACCTTGTCCAGTTCGGTGACTAATTCTAGAAAAGTATGCTCATGCTTTTTATTGCCAAACTCTCCTTTTCCATAATCCCCAATATTCACTCCCGTTAAGACAATCTCCTTGATACCTTGTGCTGAAATTTCAGTGGCATTTTTGATCACATTTTGCAAAGTGTCACTTCGCGAAATACCTCTTGCCAAGGGTATCGTACAATAGGTACATTTATAATCACAGCCGTCCTGCACTTTCAAAAAAGCACGAGTTCTGTCTCCTATTGAGTAGGAACCAACATAAAAATCGGCATCTTCAATTTCACAGGCATGAACTTGCCCATTCCCTTCACCTCTCGCCGGATTCTCTAGCAAATCATTGATATAACTAGTGACATTAAACTTTTCTGTTGCTCCCAACACTAAATCAACACCATCTACAGCAGCCAATTCTTCTGGCTTGAGTTGGGCATAACAACCAACACCAATTACAATCGCGTCTTCATTTGCTTTCTGGGATTGCTTTACAATAGACTTAAAACGTTTGTCGGCATTTTCTGTAACGCTACAAGTATTTATCACATAAATATCTGCGACTTCTGAAAAATCTACACGATCAAAACCCTCCTCTGTAAAACTGCGCGCAATGGTCGAAGTTTCAGAGAAATTGAGTTTACAACCCAAGGTATAAAAGGCTACTTTTTTTCTAGAATGCATTACTTATCTTTGTGTATATCCCTTTCAAAAAAGGTGTGCAAAGATACTCACAATTATTGGCTTACTAAAATTGATGACCACTCCATACGCAATTCGAATCCTACTTCTCCTCCTTGCTGTTCTTTGCCTTACAGAAAGCTGTACCTCTCTCGAAAAAGAAAACAAAGACCATCTAGTTTTTAGATATAACGAACAATATCAAATCTCTACACTCGACCCTGCCTTTGCTCGAAATCCATCCATAATTTGGCCGGTCAACCAATTGTTTAATGGCCTAGTCCAATTGGACGACAAGCTAGATGTAACACCAGATATTGCATCCTCATGGACAGTCTCAGAAGACGCTTTGACATATACATTCAATCTCAGGAAAGACGTTCATTTTCATAAACATGCACAGTTTAAGTCAGCTGATAGTAGTCGTTTTGTAGTGGCCAAAGATTTTGTCTATTCCTTTGATCGACTTACAGATCCTAAAGTAGCCTCTCCAGGTAGTTGGGTTCTCGGCAACGTGGAAAGCTATGAGGCACTAGACGATAACACCTTTGTCATCCAACTCAAACAACCCTTTCCAGCATTCTTAGGCTTGTTGAGTATGCGTTATTGCTCGGTAGTTCCAGAGGAAATAGTCACATATTACGGTAACGACTTTAGGTCCAACCCAATTGGGACAGGGCCTTTCAAATTTAAACGTTGGGAAGAAGGTGTGAAATTGGTCTTTAGAAAAAACGAACAATATTATGAAGTAGACGACCAGGGTGAACAACTACCCTATCTCGAAGCGGTAGCCATTAGCTTTTTACCAGACAAACAGAGTGAGTTTCTACAATTTGCCCAAGGGAATATTGATTTCCTAAACAGCTTGGATCCATCGTATAAAGACGAATTACTAACAGCATCTGGCCGCTTGCGCGAAAAGTATCAAGCTTCTGTGAACCTTGTTAAAAGTCCGCACCTCAACACAGAATACATCGGTTTTTTCTTAGGGAGTGATATGCCTGAAGTACAATCGGAGCTCATACGAAAAGCGGTTAACTACGGTTTTGATCGTCAGAAAATGATCACCTATTTACGCAATGGCGTAGGAGAGCCTGCAATTCACGGATTTATCCCAAAAGGTTTACCAGGTTTTAATAAGATAGAAGGTTATAGTTACAAGCCTTTAATGGCGCGCCAACTGATCAGTCAGTATCGAAAAGAAAGTGGAGACCAAAATCCGCAATTGACTATTGGAACTAATAGTCAGTACTTAGATATTTGTGAATATATCCAACGCGAACTAGAAAAAGCAGGACTTAGCGTGAAGATTGAGGTTATGCCGCCATCTACGCTCAGACAGATGAAGAGTAGCGGAGAATTAGACGCTTTTCGCGCAAGCTGGATCGCCGATTATCCAGATGCAGAAAACTACTTGAGTTTGTTTTACAGTAAAAATTTTACCCCTAACGGTCCGAACTACACCCATTTTAAAAGTGAAGCATTTGATAGGATGTATGAAAAAAGCTTATCGATGACAGACATAGATGAACGGAAATTACTTTATACTCAAATGGACTCGATGATTATTTCCGAAGCCCCCATTATTCCATTATATTATGATGAAATTGTGCGCTTTACGCGAAAAACCATCTCTGGCTTTACCCCAAATGCTCAGAATTTTTTAGTCTTAAAGCATGTAAAAAAGAGCAAGGAGTAAAAGAATATTAAGTGAATCAACCCAAAGGAAAGCAAATTATGAGAAAGCTATATACACAAGCATTGATGCTATTATTGATTTGTTTATTTCCTCAAATCGCTTTTGGGCAATGTGAAGATATTACAGTTGATAGCATAACAAACCCAGGACCATACGCAGTTGCAACTCTAACTGAAAGCGATGGAATTAGAAACGGCCCAGATTATAACGGAGCTACCATTTACTACCCCACCGATGCAACACCTCCCTATGCGAGTATAGCCCTGGTCACTGGTTTTTTATCTGACCCAGAGGATATTGAAGACTGGGGACCTTTCTATGCCTCTCATGGTATTGTAGTCATAAATATTGGCACAAATTCAGGCCTTGACGAACCAGACGACAGAGCCGATGGTCTTTTGGATGCACTAGAGACTTTGCGCGCAGAAAACACACGAAATAATTCTCCGTTGGAGGGTAGTATAGACGACACTAAGTTTGCCGTAGGCGGTTGGTCTATGGGTGGCGGTGGTGCTCAAATTGCAGCTGTACTCGATAATTCTATAAAGGCAGTAGTCGCTATGTGTCCTTGGTTAAATTCTGGAGAAAATCTTAATCACAGTACTCCTGTATTAATTTTTAGCGGTCAAAACGACAGCGTTGCTCCTCCTGGGGCTCACGCAAATGTGCATTATGCAAATACACCTGATGAAACCTCCAAGGTGCTCTTTGAAGTAGAAAATGGGGATCACTCGATTGCAAATGCTCCTACTGGTGCGGGGGGAATTATTGGGAAAATTGCACTTTCTTGGCTTAAATTATATGTGGAAGATAATGATTGCTACTGCGGAATCTTAAATGATCCTCTTTTAAACGATCCTGTAGCTTCAATGATGCAAACAAATATTGATGAAGAATGTGCAGTGTTGGGGCTTAATACACCACAACTCACAGCGATAAAAGCCTACCCGAATCCAACAAATGGGAAAGTAACTATAACCGTGAAACAAGATGTAGAATATGAGCTGTATTCTAATCTTGGGGCCCGTCTACTGGGAGGTACATTAACCGAAAGCACAAATACCATTGATGTTTCTCAGTTACCTTCAAGTTTGTACTATATTAAGGTAGGGAATGACACTTTTAAACTAATAAAGACAAATTAGGTCTCGATATTAAAAATCTCAATAGTTCTACCTCATTAATATTTTACTACATAGCGAGCTGGTAATACTTACCCTCTTCGATACTGAGCAGTTTCATCGAAGACATGGGTCATTAAGGCTTTATCGGCTTCGGTGAATTCGACGTCTCTGCGTTTCATTACTACTTCGGCAACTTCAAAGGCCTTGTTGGTTTTAAAAGTGGTCATACCTGCACTCCCTCCCCAACTATAGCTCGGGATGAAATTTCGCGGGAAACCGCTACCAAAAATATTGGCGCTTACACCTACTACCGTTCCAGTATTAAACATAGTATTGATGCCACATTTACTGTGATCCCCCATCATTAATCCACAAAACTGCAGTCCAGTTCGCGCAAACCCTTCGGTTTCATAGTCCCAGACACGTACCTCAGCATAGTTGTTTTTAAGGTTTGATGTATTGGTATCTGCACCAAGGTTACACCATTCTCCAATGACGCTATTACCAATAAAACCGTCATGTCCTTTATTAGAGTGTGCAAACAATACAGAGTTATTCACTTCGCCTCCAACCTTACAGAAAGGTCCAACGGTCGTTCCTCCATAAATTTTAGCACTCATTTTAATAGTTGCATTTTCGCATAAAGCGAAAGGGCCACGAATCATAGCTCCTTCCATAATTTCTGCATCTTTACCTATATATATAGGACCGTCGTTTGCATTGAGCGAACACAAAGGCAGTTTTGCACCTTCTTCGATAAATATTTGCGGGCCATTAAAGCTCACTGTCATTTCAGGAATTGGCTGAGAAGTACGGCCATTGGTGAGTAATGCGAAATCTTCGGCAATGGCTCTGTGATTTTTTGAGAAAATATCCCAAGTATGTTCGATTCTAAATAGATCATCAAAGCTATACTCAATGATGTCATAAGTGTCAAAATTGACCTCCTCATCTTCTTTGATATAGAAGGCGATAACGTTTTCTCCATCAAAAATGGCTTGATTTTCTGTCATGCCTCTCACAATTATTGCAAGATTTGGAGTAGGTAAATAGGACGCATTAATCATTACATTCTCTTCAAACTCCACCATAGGCCACTTTTCACTCAGGTACTCTTCGGTAACTGTAGAAGTAGTGGTTTGCAAATGATGCTCCCATTTTTCACGAATTGTTAGGATTCCGATACGGATATCGGCCACAGGGCGCGTATAAGTAAAGGGTAATAATTGATTACGTACGGTTCCGTCAAAGAGAATATAGTTCATGAGAAATACGGTTAGTCGTTATAAATACGAAATTAGCTATTATTTTGATGCCTTTCGCACCTTCACTGTCCACTCAAAATCAAACTCAGAAACCACGACACCGTCTTTATTAGTTCCTATAGATTTCATCCAGCAGGTTTGTCCTTCTCCAGTCGCAACTGCAGCATCGATAGCAATTTTAATTTTATCTCCATCGGAACAAGTAAAATTAATTCTCCCGGTCGCTTTCTTTGTAAATGACGCCTTATTATTTGCGACCAACATGGAAATTTTTTGCTTACTATCCTCTATATAAGATATTACCAATGCTCCTGTAGAAAGCTCAGCTGCCATTCCTTGTACTGCCCAAAACATACTTTTAAATGGGTTTTGGTTGAGCCAACGATGTTTAACAGACACCATACAATGCTGTGCATCTAATTTTTTTACACGGACACCCATCAACCATACAGATGGTAGCTTAACCATCGTGAACATATTGAATTTACTGGGGCTTGGGAATTTCATAGGTGGTAATTTTTGACAAAAATAGACATAATTATCAACTTTGGCTTATTTCTATTTTTGTTAAAAATATGTTAATATTTAGTACTATGCGTAACATAATACCTTTTTAAAGACTTATCTTTGTATAAGACAATAATGGTTTATGGACACTACGATCAACACACATCAAAGAAACGTCAGCACGTTTATTCACTTATCGACCTTTAGCAAATGGTTTATCCCGTTTGGAAATTTTATCGCGCCCCTTATTTTGTGGAGTGCTCAAAAACGGAAGTCGGCTTTTGTAGATACCCATGGACGAGGAGCTATTAACTTTCAATTGAGTATGCTACTCTATATGATTGCCATAGCGGTTATTAGTATTCCGTTTATTGTATATCAGGTTATAAAATTGGAGAGTACTAATTCTAATTTTTATTGGGACAGCCACTTTCACTCCAACGGAAATGTTGAAGGTGTAAGTACGCTACTCATCATATTGATCGTCACTGGAACTATACTAATAGGATTTGCACTTTTTGAAATTATCAATGTAGTTTCTGCAGCGATTAAAGCATCTAAAGGAGAAAACTACCGTTATCCGCTCACTATTAATTTTATATCAAAGAGCATTATTACGGATGAAAAGGCAACCTCAGAAGAGCCTATAGTCGAAGAAAATATAACAAACACCCGTACCGATGAATCATCAACTTAGGTATAGGTATCGCTATACACTTTCAATTGAAGCCTCATCAGCATTTGAATCATTTGAGAAGGTATTGCAACTTAAAGTTCCCGTTTAATCAGCGATCAAACTTTGGGCTAATAATTAGTAAAAGTGTTCTCTTAATTGTCTCATAGGCAGCTAAGATCGAAACATTCATCAATCAAAAAACAACAGTTTAATGCACGCTAAAAATGGAAATCTATGAAGATTGAAAACACCAAAGCACAGATGCGTAAGGGTGTGTTGGAGTACTGCATACTCACCGTCTTAAAAGACGATGACGCTTATGTAGCCGAAATTCTCGACACATTAAAAGACGCCAAGTTGCTCGTAGTAGAGGGTACAATCTATCCCCTACTTACGCGACTAAAGAACGCTGGCTTACTGAACTATCGCTGGGAAGAATCTACCAGCGGGCCGCCACGCAAGTACTACGGTCTTACAGAAACCGGAAAAATATTCTTAAACGAACTTACCACCACTTGGGATGAATTGCAATCGGCTGTAACGGTTGTAACTTCCACTAAAACCGCAAAAAAATGAACAAGACAGTCAACATAAATTTAGCAGGGGTCTTCTTTCATATAGATGAGGACGCATACGCCAAATTGCAACGTTACCTCGCTGCTATTAAACGTTCATTTGAAGGCGTACAAGGCGAAGATGAAATTATCGCCGATATTGAAGCGCGCATCTCCGAACTGTTTACAGACAAAATCAAAGATGCACGTCAAGTAATAAGCATCAAAGAACTCGACGAAGTAATCGCCGTTATGGGTCAGCCAGAAGATTATATGGTCGATGACGACATATTTGAAGATGCACCATCTTCAAGCAGCAATAAACGTAGTCAAAGCAAAGCTTCTAACCCAAACAGAAAACTCTTTAGAGACGTAGATAACGCATATATAGGAGGTGTTTCAAGTGGTTTTGGACATTATCTAAGTATCGATCCTTTGTGGATTCGTCTAGCGTGGATCTTACTGGTCGTATTAGGATTTGGTTCTCCAATAATCATCTACATTGTTTTGTGGATTCTTATTCCTGAGGCAACCTCTACTTCCGATAAACTTTTTATGAAGGGAAAGCAGGTTAACATTGACAACATCCAAGAAAAAGTAAAAGAAGGATTTGAAAATGTGTCTGATGCCGTCAAAAATGTAGATTATGGAAAAATAAATAATCAAGCTCAAAGTGGAGCACGTAGTTTCTTTCAAGGACTTGGAAAGATTATTATGTTCTTTCTCAAGATATTTGCTAAGATTTTCGGTGTGATCCTTATTATCACTGGAGCTGCAGTCGTTATTTCACTATTGATTTCTGTGTTAACCATGGGAGCTGTAGATTTATTTAATCCAGGATTTACTTCTATCCCAGAATTAGTGAATGCTACAAGTGCCCCAATTTGGGTCGTATTGTTACTCACTTTATTTGCTTTTGGTATTCCATTTTTCTTCCTTTTCTATTTAGGATTAAAAATAATGTCAAGCAATATTAACTCCATGCCTACCTCAGGAAAGCTTAGCCTTTTCGGTTTATGGCTCATTGCAACCATTGCATTAGGAGTGCTCACTGTGAATCAATTTGTCGCCTATTCGAGTACAGGAAAAGATGTTACAAAACAGGAATTAGCCATCGTCAAAAATGACACCTTACGAATTCGTATGCGAGGAAGTCAAGAATTTGATATCCCAATGGGAAGGTCTAATAATTACATCCAAACACGTTCACAAGACGATGATCGTATTTCGATTTCGAGAAATGTTCGACTTATCGTTCGTAGCACCAAAGAAACAAATGGATACCTAGAGATAGAAAAACGAGCCAATGGTAGTTCTTTTCAAGCCGCCAAGGATCGTGCAAAGACGATCACTTACAACTATGACATAGTGGATGGGAATTTATTATTAGATGGATTTTATACCTCTAGTGCTGCCAGTCGATATATGGATCAAGAAGTAAGAGTTATAGTTTATGTACCAGAAGGATCTATACTGTATGCAGATGACAATACTTATTCGTATCACCGCAATGACAGTTATTATCGAGACATTTTAGACAATGGTGATGAAGAAAAGTTCATGATGGTGGGACATAAATACCTCAACTGTATAGATTGCCCAGACCGCAAATCTAATCGTGCAACGCGAGAGCGTGAAAGTAGCAGCAACAATAATGAATGGGAATACCGTGAATATGAGGGGAGTGAAATTCCAGATTGGGAACGTGACACTCAGGACAGTCTTCCCCCAGTACTGTCTCCTACAGAAACAGTTAAGGATAGTATTTAACGTATCATCAATCAAAATCAATCAGTATGCGATCAATAATTAGTATTCTCTTCTTTATTACTGTGCCGTTCCTAGGAATGGCACAGGTTGAAGAGACATCTGACCTTCACAAACAGCTTGCTGCTTTAGATAAAACCTACTTCGACGCATACAATAGTTGCGACTTAGTAACTCAAGCCAATATGTATGCTGAAGACATAGAGTTTTTTCACGACCAAGGAGGGTTAACTACCGATAAACAAGAAATAATAGATGCCCTTGAAAAGAATATTTGTGGAAAAGTAACAAGAACCTTAGTCGAAGGAAGTTTGGAGGTATACCCTATACCCAACTATGGCGCTGTATTAATGGGGATGCATTCATTTGCTAATAACCAAGAACCTGATGCAGTTTCAACACCCAGCAAATTTGTAATGATTTGGAAAAAATCAGAAGCAAATTGGCAGATAACCAAAGTAATAAGTTTACACTAACAACTCAGGCATAAAATCCGACAGTTGAGTAGGTTGCGCTTTCGCGAAAGCAAAAAAAGACCAATATTTACATATCAATCAAAATCATCAATCAATCAACCATTCATCAATCAAAAACCAACAGCCATGACATCACTCATCAAAATCATCCTCTCGCTGCTCACAGCGCTTTTAGTAACCTCTTGCGCCTTTGACGTCAACTTTGGCCAAATGAGAGGCAACGGAAATGTAATAACAGAAAACTTACAAATTACAGACAACTTTAATGAAGTTTCGGCAGGCAATGGCTGGGAAGTTATTTTAGAAAAAGGATCAGAAATTTCAGTAATTGTCGAAGCAGACGAAAATCTAGTAGACGCTGCCGAAATCTATGTCAAAAACAACACCTTAAAGATTTATTGCGAACGTAATATTAGCAATGCTACATCTAAAAAAGTCTTCGTGACCTATGTAGGCGATTTAACTGCTATTAATGCGAGTAGCGGGGCCAGCCTTACTACAGAACAAGTTCTTAAAGGAGACAAATTATCTCTCAATGTTTCTAGTGGTGGAAATATTCGTACCGAAGCCATCGTGCGCAACATTGATACCGATGTGAGCAGTGGTGGAAAGATTAACATTACTGGAAGCACCGAATCTCTGGATGCAGATGTATCTAGTGGGGGAGTCATTTATGCCAATAAGTTAAAAGCAAAATATGCGGTAGCCAATGCCTCTAGTGGAGGAACTATCGACTTATATGTGACAGACAGATTACAAGCCAGAGCTTCTAGCGGTGGAGATATTGACTACTGGGGAGACCCGAAGGAGGTTGACAAGCCTAAAAAAAGTATTTCTGGCGGAAGTGTAACTTCCAAAAATTAACAACCAAGAAAAACCAATCAATTTAGGTGTGAACACTGCTCTTGATTTACACCTTAAGGCCGACTGAAAAGTCGGCCTTTTTTAGTACTTTGTGGGCTGTAAATTTTAGCTACGTACAAATGAATTTCAACCCAATAAAACTTTTGGTCCTTTGCTTCCTGCTTATGGCTTGCCAAGAAAATAATGACCCAAAGACCCTAGAAAACGAGGACACATCCTCCAAAGCCCAAACGCTGTTTACACTAGCAAATGCCGACGAAACTAATTTGCGGTTTGTCAATAATGTAGAAGAAACCTATGAAGAGAATTACTTCAATTATGAGTTTCTATACAATGGTGCTGGTGTTGCCGTTGGTGATCTTAACAATGATGGACTACCTGATATTTATTTTGCAGGGAATTCTGTCAACGATAAAATGTATCTAAACCAAGGCGACCTTACTTTTAAAGACATTTCGGGTACCTCAGGAATTGCAGCTTTTGAAGGTTGGAGTACCGGAGTTACTATGATTGACATTAATACAGATGGATGGCTAGATATCTACGTCTGTCGTTCAGGACCTTCTAAGGATGTGAGTAAACGCACTAACCGCTTATTCATAAACAACAAAGACAATACCTTTACAGAAGCCGCTGCCGACTATGGCTTACAGCGCACCGAGCATTCAATCCAATCGGCATTTTTTGACTATGACTTGGATGGAGATTTAGATATGTATCTATTAAATCACCCTCCAAAAAGCCTCACTTCAAAATCTGTCAAACAACATATGTTAGACATTAAAGCTGGAAAAGTACAAACGGATCTATTCTTTAAAAATGACAATGGAAAATATGTTGATGCTTCTAAAGAAAGCGGACTAGTAAATTTTGGTTTTCGTCATGGTATCGCGGTGGGCGATATCAACAAAGATGGTTATCCAGATATCTATATTAGTAGTGATTTTGATGAACCAGACCTCATGGAAATCAATCAGGGTGATGGTACCTTTAAAAATGAAATTGACAGCTATTTTGACCACATTTCCTTCAACAGTATGGGGAATGAAATGGTAGATATGAATAACGATAGCCAACTCGATCTTTTTGTAGTTGATATGGCGAGTGATGATCATTACCGTTCTAAAGCCTACATGAAATCTATGGACGTTGAGCGTTTTAGGGCTTTAACAAGTAATGGCTACCACAATCAGTATATGTTTAACACCTTACAGGTGAACAATGGGAATTCCTCCTTTAGCGAAGTAGCGCAATTATCAGGAATCGCCAAAACCGATTGGAGTTGGGGGCCTCTCCTTTTTGATATGGATCAAGATGGCTATAAAGATCTTTTTATCACCAATGGTATCAAAGAAAATTTTCTATACCGCGATTTGCAAAAAGAAGTGCAAGAAAAAAACCAGAATAACACTACCAATGTAGTACTCGAAGATTTATTGGCCATTGTGCCTAGTGATATCTCTGAGAATGTATTTTATAAAAATAAAGATGGTCTCTCTTTTGAGAAAATGTCTGGAACATGGGCAGAAGCTAGCATGTACAATTCTAATGGTGTCGCTACAGCCGATTTTGACAATGACGGAGATCTCGATTTTGTCACTAACAACATGGGAAGTAATGCTTCCTTGTACATTAGTCAAGCGGCAAACGGAGCCGGAGGCAATCATATAAAATTACAACTCAAAGGAACGGCTAATAACCCTGCAGCCATAGGCGCAAAAGTTGCTGTTAAGTCGGCTACTCATGACCAATGGCAGGAATTATACACCACTAGAGGCTACCTCTCATCTGTAGACCCTGCTATGGTTTTTGGACTGGGAACAGACACTCAGCCTGTAGTGACTATCACATGGCCAGATGGAAAACAAACTACCTATGATAACTTGGCGATCAACAAGAGTCATGTTCTTCAATATGACCCAGCCGCAACAGCTAATTCCTCATCACCTAAAGAACAGGCGACTGACTTAAAAGCGGTTACCAATTCAGGAATAAACTTTAAACATACCGAAGACAATTTTGACGATTATAAGGTGCAAATATTACTGCCCCACTCCCAATCTAATGTTGGGCCATGTATTGCCTCCGCCGATATCAATAAAGATGGCCTAGACGATCTTTTCATAGGTGGAGCTGCTGGTCAAGCAGGCCAACTCTATCTCGGCACATCAAATGGTGGGTATACACTAAAGAACGGTGGCCCTTGGAATGTGGATGCGAGCAAAGAAGATACTGGCGCTTTATTTGTCGATGTTGATAATGACGGGGATCAAGATCTTTACGTAGTGAGCGGTGGAGCACATCTTGAAGAAGGTCATGCTAATTACCAAGACCGATTATACACAAATAATGGTAATGGCACTTTCGTGAAAGCAAAAGCCTCTACCCTTCCGCAACTCGCGATAAGCGGACAATCAATAGCTGCCTCTGATGTGGATGGTGACGGGGATCAGGATCTATTTATTGGGGGACGTATTATTCCTAATAAATACCCATACGCTCCAAAATCTTATTTGTTAACCAATACCAACGGTAGCTTTACTGCAACAGAAATAGCAATTAACCAACTTGTGAGTCAAGCACTTTTCACCGATTATGATGGTGATGGTGATGATGATCTAATGACGGTAGGAGAATGGTCAGAAATTCAATTCTTTGATAATAATGGTGGCGCTTTCGCGAAAGCGGATATACCATCCTTAAAAGGGACCACTGGACTTTGGTTTGGCCTAGCGCAAAAAGACATCGACGGAGATGGTGATCTAGATTATTTCGCAGGAAACTTGGGATTAAACGCCAAGTTCAAAGCGGGGAAGGGAAAAGAATTTCATATTTTTTGTGATGATTTTGATGGCAATGGCTCTTATGATGTGGTGCTCAGTAGCACCTATAAAGGAAACTTAGTTCCCGCACGCGGAAGGGAGTGTTCATCTCAGCAAATGCCTTTTATTACTGATAAATTTGAAGATTATCGCTCTTTTGCTAGTGCAACCTTAGAAGATATATACGGGGAGCAATTAAACACTGCCTTGCATTATAAGGCAGATCGATTGGACAGTGTTTTTCTAGAAAATAACGGAGACGGAAGCTTTAGCATCCAATCATTACCGCTAGATGTGCAGCTTTCTCCTATCAGTAGTTTTGCCTTTACCGACATTAATAATGACGGGGAAGACGAGATATTACTAGCAGGAAACCTTTACAATGTAGAAGTTGAAACAGAACGCTATGACGCCTTTAAGGGCGGCGTATTATCACTAACAGCAAAAGGCTTCGAAAGCCTCCCAGCTAGTCAAACAGGATTTCTTACTGCAGGTGATGTGCGCTCTGTAAATGTATTGAAGACAAACGGCAAAGAAAATATTCTGGTAAGTCGTAACAATGATGGAGTGATGTTGTTTGAGAAAAAGTAGACTTGGTATTTAGTGTTTAGATGAAAAACTAAATTTATTTCAACTCTATAAAACCTCCATTTCATCTTCGTTTTCGTTTTCAGTTTCGATTTCGATTTCGATTTCGATTTCAAAAAACCACATAAAAAAACCGCAACTGTATTAGTTGCGGTTTTTTTATGCGATTTCTGAAGCCCTATGCCTCCACCATGCTTTCTTTAGCTGCCAAGTAACGCTCAGCATCTAAAGCAGCCATACAGCCTGTTCCAGCTGCGGTTACTGCTTGACGATAAACGTGATCTGCTGCGTCTCCACAAACAAATACACCTTCAACATTGGTCAATGCTCTACCAGGAGTATTAATAATATACCCTGTTTCGTCCATATCTAAGTATGGCTTAAAGATTTCAGTATTCGGAGTATGTCCGATAGCTACAAAAAATCCTGTGGCAGGAATATCGTGCATTTCTTTGGTTTGATTATTAATCACACGAGCACCTGTAACTCCCATACCATCACCTAAAACCTCAACGGTTTCTGTGTTAAATAGAATTTCAATGTTCTCAGTGTTTTTTACACGCTCAGCCATGATTTTAGAAGCTCTAAATTCGTCACGACGCACAAGCATTGTTACTTTCTTACACAATTTAGATAAGTAATGCGCTTCTTCACAAGCACTATCACCAGCTCCTACAATTATCGTTTCTTGCCCTCTGTAGAAAAATCCATCACAAACTGCACAAGCTGAAACTCCGCCGCCCATTTCTAAATACTTCTGTTCCGACTCCAAGCCTAAATATTTTGCTGTTGCTCCTGTAGAAATAATAACAGTATCACAATGAATTTCTTTTTCATCATTTACCCATACTTTATGGACATCACCAGAAAAATCAACCTTAGTAACCCATCCATCACGCACATCTGTTTCAAAACGTTCAGCCTGCGCTCTTAATTGAATCATCATTTCAGGTCCTGTTACCCCTTCAGGATAACCAGGAAAATTTTCTACTTCGTTGGTAGTTGTTAATTGTCCGCCCGGTTGGCTGCCTTGGTATAATACCGGTGACATATTTGCTCTTGCAGCATAAATAGCTGCTGTGTAGCCTGCAGGTCCAGATCCTATGATCAGACACTTTACTTTTTCAATTTCCATACTCTTGTATTTATGCACTTTACTCCTTCGCTATTGTTTCTATTGTAAGCGGGCTCGTAAGCGTAAGTAATCCCAAAAACGGGTCTCTACTTTAGATTAAAACTTAGGTTACAAAAGTAGGATTTTCCACCCTTTCCTTACAAAGAAGTTATCAAGAAATCCAATCAGTTAATAACAGAATGTAATAGAACGTTACTCGAATGTTAAGAAGGGCAGACTTCTCAATATTATTCACTAATTTTCAGAAAAACACGGAAACCATGAAAACCCGATTCCTTTTTAGCCTCTGTATCCTATGTATTAGCCTTGCCTGCGCACAAGAAAATCGCACAGACGATGTCCCTATTACCTCAAATACAGATTATACCTATGAAGTGGTGGTGCCTGAATTAACAAATCCTTGGGGGCTTGCGCAATTGCCTGATGGCAGTATGCTAATCACTGAAAAAAATGGAGATATCATTCATTTTAAAGATGGAAAGAAGACCATGGTCACAGGAGGACCTGCAGTTGTAACACGAAATCAAGGCGGATTGCTAGATATAAACTTACATCCTGATTATAAAAATAACGGTTGGTTATACCTCACCTACTCTTCATCAGAAGGGACAGAAGATGGGGCACATACAGCTTTGATGCGCGCTAAATTAAAGGACGGAGCTTTGGTGGATACCAAGGTTCTTTATAAAGGGAGTCCCAACACAAAAAAGGGACATCATTTTGGTTCTCGAATCCGTTTTGATAAGGATGGTTATCTCTACTTTTCTATTGGGGATCGTGGGGATCGAGATGTCAATCCTCAAGATATAACTAAAGACGGCGGAAAAATATATCGACTTAATGCCGATGGCAGCATTCCAAAAGACAATCCGTTTGTTGGGAAATCTGGAGCTCGAGAGGCTATTTTCTCTTATGGACATAGAAATCCGCAAGGAATGGCGGTGCATCCTAAGACAGGAAAGGTCTGGATTCATGAACACGGCCCAAGAGGCGGAGATGAAATCAATATCCCAGAGGCTGGAAAGAATTTTGGTTGGCCTATCATTTCCTACGGTATCAACTATAGCGGAACCACTTTTACAGAAATCACTGAAAAAGAAGGCATGGAACAGCCTGTATATTATTGGGTACCTTCTATCGCTCCTAGTGGAATGACCTTTGTGCAAAATTCTGGAGATTCACATCTCGAAGGAAACCTTTTAGTAGGTTCATTGAAGTTTCAGTATTTGGAATTAGTAATCCTCAAAAATGATAAAGTAGTGGCCCGCGAAAAACTATTAGAAAATGTTGGCCGAGTACGTAATGTTATTATGGGAAATGATGGTCATGTTTATGTAGGTGTTGAAGGAAAAGGTATTTTAAAACTTAAGAAGTAATGAAAAAGTCCTTTCTATTGATAGTTTCTCTGATCGGTATCGGGATTATTTTCGCTTTCGCGAACCTGCCTGTTCGGCAGACAGGACTGCCTCAAATTCCATCAGACTCAGTATCTAATAACTATTCTCATATAGAATTAGAAGCTATTAACGCACAAGACCCTTTGCAGAAAAGCATGGAACGTGGTGCTGAAATATATACTGATTACTGTATTCAATGTCACTTAGGAAAGGGAGAAGGAGTTGCTAAAACCTTTCCTCCTCTTGCCAAATCAAGTTGGCTCCTACCCGATATGCGTACCGAAGCCATAAAGGTGGTCAAGTACGGTCAATCTGGTGAAATTACAGTCAATGGAGAAACCTACAACAGCGTAATGGCAAACCTCGAACTCTATGACGATGAAGTTGCCGATGTGATGAATTACATTATGAATAACTGGGGTAACAGCCAGGAAAAAATGGTGACTGAGGAAGAGGTGAAAGGGGTTAAGAAATAGGGTTTAGCCTTTAGGCAATAGGCAATAGGCAATAGGCAATAGGCAATAGGCAATAGGCAAAAGTTAAAAGTTAAAAGTTAAAATAATTAGTTCTACGTTTATACCAAAATACCAACCTACCAGAAAACCATTTCTCACCCTTTGGGGGAGATGTCTGCAGGACAGTGGGGGACTTTAGGCATTAGGCATTAGGCAATAGGCAATAGGCAAAAGGCAAAAGGCAAAATAATTAATTCTACTTTTATACCAAAATACCAACCTACCAGAAAACCATTTCTCACCCTTTGGGGGAGATGTCCGTAGGACAGTGGGGGACTTTAGTCAATAGGCAATATAAGACTAAGAATTATTTTCATAATCATCTTCATCTTCGATATCGATTTTGATTTTCTACTTTATTACATCTTGACTCATTTTTTCGTCGGGTAGAGAGGATTCGAACCTCCGATCTCTGGTCCCCCAGACCAGCACTTTAACCGGACTAAGCTACTACCCGTTTTGTATTAAACAAATATATAAAATTGAATAAATTAATTAATGGCTAATCTTTAAAGCATCCTAGAAGTGTTAGCTCTACATTTTTTTTGTAACTTATAGTATTATTATTCAACTCAAATTACAAAAACCTCTTTATTATGAAGACATTATTAATTGTTTGTTTCTATTTGATGAGCGCTACACTCGGGATGGGTGATGGAGTAACTGACACTGAAAAAGCCAAAACCCTAGAAGGAGTTTGGGAATTAGTAAATCAGCAGATGTATGAAGATGATGTGGTGAGTGAGGTCATGGAAAATGAAAATGGGTACCGTCAGGTTAAAATGTATAGCAAGGGAAAAGTCATGTGGACACGTAACAATCCTGCAGACACAAATGAATGGTTTGGGTATGGAACTTATACTGTAAAGGATGGCATCTTAGAAGAACGTCTAGAGTATGCGTCGGGACCTATGATGAAAATCGTGGATACCACCCAAGTTTTCCGATTTGAACTTATTTTAGACCGTGATAGCTATCAGCAAATTTCATTTGATGCAAATGGCAATCGCTCACAAGGAGAAAGCTATGTTAGAATCGAGTAAGGACACGATAGCTAACAAAATAAAAGAGGGGATCCAGTTTGGGTCCCCTCTTTTGTTTATACAGTGCTAGCAGTCATCATTTGAACTGCTCGCCACAACTTAGATCGCCTAAAATCGATCTAGATTCATTACTTTATCCCAGGCTTTTACAAAATCTTTCACAAATTGTTCTTTTGCATCTTCGCAAGCATAGACCTCAGCAATAGCTCTTAACTCAGAGTTTGATCCAAAAATAAGATCTGCTCTTGTGCCAGTCCACGCTAATGCTCCTGATTTGCGGTTTCTTCCTTCAAAAACCTGCTCATCGTCTGACATCGCCTTCCAAGTATTACCTAAGTCTAATAAATTAACAAAGAAATCATTAGTTAGTGCCCCAGGTGTTTCTGTCATCACTCCATGTTGAGACTGACCAACATTAGCATCCATAGCCCGCATACCTGCGAGAAGCACACTCATTTCTGGTACAGAAAGCGTCATTAAGTTGGCTCGATCAATCAGTAATTCCTCAGCAGAGGCTCTTTGATTTTTCTTTAAATAATTTCTAAATCCGTCGGCAACAGGCTCAAGTATTGCAAAAGCCTCCACGTCAGTTTGCTCCTGTGTTGCATCTCCTCTACCTGGAGTAAATGGAACATTAACTGAATGGCCCGCATCTTTGGCCGCCTTTTCAACAGCTGCACAACCTCCTAAAACGATCAAATCTGCCATAGAAACTTGCTTGTCTCCGCTTTGAGCCTTGTTAAATGTACTTTGAATAGAAGTTAGAGTGTCTAAAACTTTAGCGAGTTCAGCAGGGTTATTTGCTTCCCAATTTTTTTGAGGCTCTAATCGTATACGACCTCCATTGGCTCCACCCCGCTTATCAGAGTCTCTATATGTAGACGCCGATGCCCATGCTGTGTTCACCAACTGAGAAACGGTAAGACCTGCATCAAACATTTTAGATTTAAGCGATGCAATATCTGCATCATTTATAAGAGTATGTGTAACATCTGGAATAGGATCTTGCCAAATAAGCTCTTCAGAAGGAACTTCTGGGCCTAGGTAACGAGATTTTGGTCCCATATCACGGTGTGTCAACTTGTACCACGCTTTCGCGAAAGCGTCTGCAAATTCATCTGGGTTTTCAAAAAACCTTTTAGATATTTTAGCATAAGCAGGGTCTTCTCTTAAGGAAAGGTCTGTAGTCAGCATCATAGGGGCATGACTTTTTGATGGGTCGTGTGCATCAGGCACTGTACCAGCTCCTCCTCCATTTACTGGTCTCCATTGATGTGCTCCAGCTGGGCTTTTTGTAAGTTCCCACTCAAAACCAAATAGATTTTCAAAAAAGTTATTACTCCACTTTGTTGGTGTTGTTGTCCAAGTTACTTCTAACCCACTAGTAATAGTGTCTCCAGCATTTCCAGTACCAAAGCTATTTTTCCATCCCATACTTTGCTCTTCAATACCAGCAGCAGCAGGCTCTCTTCCTACATATTTATCTGGATCAGCGGCACCATGGGTTTTCCCAAAGGTGTGTCCTCCAGCGATAAGAGCTACCGTTTCTTCATCATTCATTGCCATACGACCGAAAGTTTCTCTAATATCGTGTGCAGCTGCAATAGGATCTGGATTTCCGTTAGGCCCTTCTGGGTTTACATAAATAAGCCCCATTTGAACCGCTCCAAGCGGATTCTCTAATTCGCGGTCACCTGTATATCTTTTATCACCTAACCATTCGGTTTCTGCGCCCCAATAAATATCTTGTTCTGGCTCCCATACATCTTCCCTTCCTCCAGCAAAACCAAAAGTTTTAAAGTCCATTGATTCTAAGGCACAGTTTCCTGCCAAGATCATTAAATCTGCCCAGGATATTTTCTTTCCATATTTCTTTTTAACAGGCCATAAAAGTAAACGAGCCTTATCGAGGTTACCATTATCTGGCCAACTATTTAGTGGTGCAAAACGCTGCGTTCCAGTTCCAGCGCCTCCACGGCCATCTTTAATTCTGTAAGTACCAGCACTATGCCAAGCCATACGGATAAAGAAAGGACCGTAATGTCCAAAATCTGCTGGCCACCAATCTTGTGAATCTGTCATTAGATCATAGAGGTCTTTTTTGACCGCATCTAAATCTAAGCTCTTAAAGGCTGCTGTATAATCGAAGGTGTTTCCTAGAGGATCAGACTTTGGGGCATTTTGCCTTAGAATATTCAATTTCAGCTGGTTAGGCCACCAATCACTATTTGATGTACCACCACCGGCAGCTTGGTTAACGGCACCACCCATAAATGGGCACTTATTCATATCGCTATTTAATTCGCTCAATTTAGAATCCATGATTTCGGTTGTTTTTAACTGTTCACTCTCAAAATTACTTAATTATTAACGTCTTTTTAATAGTATTCAATATATTTAAATAACTATTCTATCGATAATATCTATCGAAGACATCTTCTATCTTATTCCATATTTAACTTTCCAAACAAGCTTTCATCTTCCGTCCAATCAAAACTTAACACTTCTTTTTTTTATACTTTTATCACTAGCAATATAAAGCACAGCTCTAGATCGTACCGCTTGCCTGTTTGTGACTTAATGCATTTTCGCGTAAGCAAAAAAGCACATTTAATAAGCTATGAAATGTCAAAAAGAATAAAGACCCACTTCGATATCGAATTTTTGGATCATGTAGCGATCCGGGTGAAGAATCTCAATCTTTCGGTGCAGTGGTATTCAGAAGTGCTAGGCCTCAAAAAAATGCAATTAGAGCAATGGGGAGCATTCCCTATATTTATGCTGGCTGGTAAATCAGGTATTGCCCTCTTTCCAGAGCGAGAACAGGAAAAAGCAAGTTCACTTGGGCATTCCAGAACCTGTGTTGACCATTTTGCCTTCCAAGTGACTATAGAAAATTATAACAAGGCAAAAACTACGTTTAATGATCTAAAGATCTCTTATGAGGAGCAGGATCATCATTATTTTCACTCTATTTATATTCAAGATCCAGATAACCACACTGTCGAATTAACTACTTTAGCAGTAGAACCAACTCCCTTTTATAAGGGCCAAATCTCTTAAAAACAAGACCATGGACAAAGCCTTGCAAACAATGATTGATAATATGCCTGAAAAAACAGGCAAGTCATTAGATCAATGGAAAACTCTGTTGAAGTCAAAATCTTTTGCAAAACATATGGAAGCGGTCAACTTCCTAAAGAAGGAATACAGTGTCACCCATGGTTTTGCAAATACAATTGTCACCTTATCCAAGGAAGATGATAATGAAACTCAAGATCTAGTAGCCGAGCAATACAATGGGAAAGAAGCGCTTATACCAATCTATGATCGTCTAATAAAATTGACCACAGCTTTCGGAGATGATGTAACAGTAACACCTAAAAAGACAAGTGTTAGTATCATTCGGAAAAAGCAATTTGCTTTGATAAAACCAGCGACCAAAACACGTATTGACCTCGGTTTAAAACTAAAGGACGTTCCTACTACAAATAGGCTTGAAAATTCAGGCCCATTCGTAGTATGTGCACCCATAGAGTTCGTTTAGAGTCGGTAGATGCTGTTGATGATCAACTTACCCAATGGCTGCGAGATGCATATAATAAAGCAACCTAAAAGAATAATCAAACTCTCTTAAGATGATCAGCTGCCTATGACCCCTATAATCGATAAATTAAAGTCTCTCATATCCACTGAATATGCAATCCAAGCTTCCGAAATAAAAGGCGTCGATGGCTATTCAAACGCTAATTATATCATCACCCAAGGTTCTGAAAAATTCATTTTTAAAACCTACCCATTCGAAACAGTGCTGCTTGACATTTTGGAAGCAGAAAATAAGGTGCTGAGTTTGTTGGCTCAGGATAATAAATCTTCCTACCCAGCACCCATCCCCTTTTTAAATGGGGAGTTGATCAAGGTCTTAACTGTCGACGGCGAGCAAAGTATTTGCCGGATGCTCACTTTTTTAGAGGGGGATTTTATTGGAAATGTAGCTCCCACAGTGGAATTGTTTCATTCATTGGGGACATTTCTTGCCAGAATGGATCTCCAATTGCAAAAGCTAGATAGCTATGTTTTAAGAGCAAGACAGTGGGAATGGGACCTTCAGTACTTTCAGTCGAACCAAAAATATATAAGCGACATCTCAGATGCCCGTGAGCGCAATTTGTTACGCTACTTCTTTCTGCAATATGAGGAAAAGGTGAGTCCGCTACTACCTAAATTGCGCAAGCAGCTTATTCACAACGATGCCAATGAGTGGAATATCCTCACCAAAAATGGCCGTCTTTCTGGGCTTATAGATTTTGGAGATCTCGCACATTCGTATTTGATCAATGAAGTTGCCATTGCAATCACCTATGCCTGTTACGACAAGGAAAATCCTTTAAAATGGGCCTCTATAGTACTTGCAGGCTATCAGGAAGTACTGCCATTGACAGCAGATGAGCTTTCGGTATTATACTATCTCATTGCCGCTCGACTGTGTACAAGCCTTTGTAATTCGGCACATTCGAAAAAAGTTGATCCAGAAAACACCTATGCTACGAGTAGCGAAAACCACGCAAGGCAGATGTTGTACAAATGGCTTCGTATTAACCCAATAGCTGCTGAAAATTTATTTAGAGAAACTGTTGGCTTGCCCCTTCACAAAACCCCTAGCCTAGTTGAAGCTGTACAAAAGAGGCATAAATACCTCTCGCCTATTTTGTCCATGAGTTATAGTAAACCTATACAGATGCTCGGTGCTGCCTTTCAATATATGTATGATGTAGAAGGCAACACCTTTCTTGATGCCTATAACAATATCCCACATGTAGGACATTCTCACCCTACCGTGGTGACAGCCGGCCAGAGACAAATGGCACAGCTCAATACAAATACACGTTATGTCTATCCAAAGCTGGCAGATTATGCAGAGCGTTTACTATCGACATTCCCAACGCATTTAAACAAGGTCTTTTTTGTGAATTCAGGAAGTGCCGCCAGCGATCTTGCGATTCGCATGGCGAAGGCGCATACCGGGCAAAGCACAATGATGGTTATGGAGCATGGGTATCACGGGAACACCCAACAGGGAATTGATATAAGTGATTATAAATTTAACAACCCAAAAGGGCAAGGGCAAAAGGAGTACATTCTTAAAACACCCATTCCTAACACCTATGGAGGGAAATACTCTGGAACAACTGCTGGAGCAATGTATGCACAAGAGGCAATCGAGCAAATAAGTCGCCATCCAGAGCCCATTGCTGCTTTTATCTCAGAACCTATAGTGGGTTGTGGCGGACAAGTTCCGCTTGCTCCTGGTTATTTGAAAGCGGTCTATCCAGCTATTAGGAATCAGGGAGGAATTTGTATTAGTGATGAGGTTCAAACAGGCTTTGGCCGATTGGGAACTCATTTCTGGGGCTATGAAGCCCATGATGTGATCCCAGATATGGTCATTCTAGGGAAACCTATGGGTAATGGCCATCCTTTAGGCGCAGTAGTTACTACTACCGCTATTGCAGAATCTTTTGGGAAGGGCGTTGAGTTTTTTAGCTCATTTGGAGGTAATCCTGTTTCCTGTGCAATTGGACAGGCGGTACTGGAGGTTATTGATGAAGAAGGATTGCAGGATAACGCCAAGGAGGTTGGAGCCCATTATATGTATCAATTAAAAAATCTTCAGAAGATATATCCTTGCATTGGAGATGTGCGGGGTTCTGGATTATTCATAGGCATTGAAATCATCAATGATAGCAACGGACAACCAGATACAAAGCTTGCTCAACATATTAAAAACGAATTGCGTGATCGCCATATCCTTATTAGCACAGATGGCCCACATGATAGCGTACTCAAGACCAAACCGCCTTTGTGTTTTACAAAAGATAATGCCTCAGAAGTGGTGGCAGCTATAGAAGTTATTTTGAAATCCTATACGAATGAAGTATCTTAAGACCTATGATCTATACCGCTAAATCCATTCGCACCTTTATAGGCACCAAAAACTACAAAGAATGTCGTGCATTTTATAAGGCCCTTGGCTTTTCTGAAATCGAACTTAGCCCAAACATGTGTCTTATTAAGGTTAATGATCAACTAGCTTTTTATTTGCAAGACGCTTATGAAAAGAAATGGATTGAGAACAGCATGATTTTCTTGGAAGTCGATGATGTAGAGGTGTGCGAACAAGATTTGAAAGATCGCCGACTGCCAGAAACTTTTGCAGGCGTGCGGCTCACAGATATAAAAAACCTTGAATGGGGAAGAGAGCTCTTTATGCATGATCCCAGCGGAGTCCTCTGGCATTTTGGAGAATTTAAGAAGCCTTGATAAAATGGTTACAGGAACTCATTTTTAAACAATCCTGTCTATCATACAAGTAATCCTGTCTGCCGAACAGGCAGGTTCTCGAAAGCGTACTATTTTCTTTAATTTAAAATATCTGTAAAAGGCAAAAAAGAAAGCCCTATTGCCAATAGATTATTTGTCATATGGAAGAAAAGTGGGTATTGAAATCCATAAGAAACTCGGATATACCCATAGATAAGTGCGCTGAATAATTGTGGTAAGGTGAGTATAGGAAGTAGTAAAAGATGTGTCCAACTTAGTTCATATTTTGTAATATGGACCCATGCAAAAAGGAGACAGATAGTGTAATAAATCCAACGAAAATTACTTGCCCAAAAACGAGTCAATCGCTCCTTAACTGTTGCTTCATTAACGATGAAAAATACGATTAGCCCTACAAATAAAGACGCTAGCACTCTAACTACAAAACTATCGTCTATCAAACTCATACTGGACTGAAACACCAGCTTGGTGAGGATGTAATAGCTTAGTACCACAGAAGATACTGTTAAATAGATAGGTTTAAATCGCAATGACAAACGAAAGGCAACTTCTTCTAAAAAGGGTAAAATAAAGGCGCCGACCAGCAAGAAAAAAAAAGGACTAAATCTGTCGGTCATTTTCACATTTTGAACGTTTTCAGGATCATATACAAAGGCGAAGAACAACACCACAGGAATAAGAAACAGGAACTTTAAAATAAACAAACCGATCGTGCCGTAGATTTTTTGCCTTACTGTTTTGTCATGCGTTATCTCAAGAGTGGGTGTTCTTATAAACTGGAGAATTTCTTGAAATAAGTTGCCGTAAAATCTAGGTTTGATTAATGGATATCTCATAGTCCCGTTTAGGAAGAGGACGAGAAAGCTCTTCATTTGTAACGAGAAGTCTCAAAAAAACCACTTACTTTATAGTCTTGCAAAACTACAAAACCTAATATATCCCTTCTCTTTTTTATGCTTTCCATACTTCATAAACCATATCCATTTTATCATAGCAAGGTTTTATTTACCGTGATTATATTGTTGACGATATCGCTGGCTAGTTTCACCTTTAGTTATGTTTTTGAACCCTTTGAAGTCAATAGAAGTGAACATAAGATGGATTATTTTTGGATCTGTATGATTCATGCAACCGTGCCCTTTGTGCTAGGTTTGATGTATTTTTCGGTGCTTAATTTATTTCAGAAAAACGAACAGAAATGGACCCTGGGGAAAGAAGCACTGCATCTTTCTATTTTCCTTTTTTTAGTTGGCCTTTCCAGTTATTTTGTACGTGTTTTTATTTACACTACAGCAGATAATATGTCCTTGAGATACCTTCTCGAGGAGCTGAAAAACACTTTTCTAATAGGAATTCTATTGATTGCGATTCTGCTTCCTCTTATACACGACCGTTTATTGAAAAAGTATGAATCTGCTGCCAAAACCATTGAGATTTCCGAGGGGATTGTGGCGCCAGTGGCATCCAAAATTACGATTCAATCTGCTTTGGCTTCAGAAAATTTTGAGCTAGACATTTCTTCTTTTGTGTATGCAAAGGTAGATGGAAACTATTCTGATATATACACTTTCGCGAAAGCGAGCCTTGAGAAAAAAATGGTGCGAACGTCTCTTAAAGAATTGGAACTCCAACTGAGTTCATACCCAAACATCATCAGAACTCACAGAGCCTACTTGGTAAACACAGATTACATCCAAACCGTCGAAGGTAATGCCCAAGGCTATGTTCTTCAGCTAAGCCATCTGGATGATAAGATCCCTGTGTCACGAGCTAAAATCACAGATTTTAATGCACATTTCTCTGACAGAGAGGCTTAATCCCGTGTTGTTCGTCACAAAGCTTTGTTCTTTATCACATGTCTTTTTGTGGACCGATGTTGCCTGCTATTTTTGATCCAAAAGAATAGCATATGCAAACAAGCACAAGAAGATATGACATAGATTGGTGGCGGGTGATTGCTATTATTGGCGTGTACCTTCATCATGTAGGCATGCCGTTTAATGGCGATGGTTTTCATATCATGAATTCCGAGTCTAGTAAATTATTGGATGATATTATGGTGTTTTTTGAACAATTCAGATTGCCATTACTCTTCATTATTTCTGGAGTTGGTACTATGTATGCCTTTTCAAAACGCTCTGTATGGCAGTTTGTAAAAGAACGCACTTATCGATTATTGATCCCGCTCATTTTTGGGGTATTTGTAATTGTCCCTCCTCAAACCTACTTTCAGTACAAGGAAAACTATACCTCCTATTGGGATGTCTATACCAACTTTTTTGACCATTTAGAAGCCAATCATTTGTGGTTTATTGAGAATCTATTCTATATATCGATTGCTGCCATTCCTATCATTATTTTCTTTAGATCAAAGAGGTCTGGAAGTTTAATGAGGATTTTGGATACGCTTACGCGAAATTGCTACGGAATGTTCCTTTTTGTACTCCCCTTGGTCGCAATTAAGATTATCACCAAGCATTATTATCCCGAAGACTCAAAGGACATCACCAATCTTTCGTCGACCTTGTTTTATGGGTATTTCTTCTTGATGGGTATTGTAATCACGGCTTCCACACAGATGTGGACGCAACTAAAAAAGCACAGAAAGTTCAATCTTATACTGGCGATTATAAGTGTGCTGCTTTTTTACACTTATTACTTTCTACCGCGGGACTTGGTAATTGCCAACATTGAGGCTCCGCTACGATGGAATTTGTGGTATGGAGTGAGCACTTTAGTGAGTTGGACGCTTATTTGTACAGCTTTGGGCTATGGGCAAGTATGGTTTCAAAAACCTTCGAGGGCATTGGTAAAAATGAATGAAGGCATTTATCCATTTTACATTTTACATCAAACGGCACTTATTATAGTGGGCTACTATTTACTGCCGTTATCTCTTTCCATAGGTGCTAAAATAGGACTTTTGATACTGATTAGCCTTCCAATAATTATTGTAATTTATTATGTGTTGATTTATCCATTTAAGGTAACAAGGATTTTGTTTGGAATGAAAAAGAAAGCTTAATACGTAAGATGTGTATCATAGTGAAGCTTAAGACGTATAATTATCGGAGGGTCTAGTTGAAATTCTAGATTCATAGTTTGAGCGCTTTCTTTAAAAAAACCAACCCATAAGTCACCCGCTTTATCGACAAAAAATATGATGAAATTCTTTAGAAATATAGGTTTCGATCTTATTTTAAAAAAACATATTCTGCAAAAACCTCCACTTGTAAGAAGACTGGTGAATCTGCTATAGCTGCAGCGATGGCAGGAAAGTATTTGTTGGCAAAAAGGATTAATTATGTGAAAAATAATGCAAATACAAAGGAATTTGATATATTCTTACATCATTTACCATCCCCTTAGATAATTTCGGTAAATTTATGCAGCATATAAGTTGTAATCGATTAATTAGTATTGCATAAATTTCAATTACCTACATTATTTCTCTTAGTATGCTTAAAAAAATTCCATTTCAAACAGATATAGAAGATATTCAATCTTTGTCTATTATTCCTACTATTTTAGATGTGATATGTGAATCCACTCAAATGGGTTTTGCTGCTATAGCAAGAGTCACAGAGGATACATGGATAACGTGTGGAGTTTTGGATAAACTTTCTTTTGGTCTTTCTGTGGGTGATGAATTAGACATTTCTACAACTTTTTGCAACCAAGTCCGCAAAACGGATCAAATTGTGGTAATAGATCATGTTGATACAGATAACACCTATGTAAATCACCCTATACCCAAACAATATGGTTTTCAAAGTTATATTTCGGTGCCTATTATAAAAAAAAATGGTGGATTTTTTGGTACGCTCTGTGCCTTAGATTTAAAGCCTAACAAAGTTAATAATGCGAAAGTAATTGATATGTTCAATATGTTTTCAGGCTTAATCTCTTCTCATTTAGACGTCGTTAAGACTATGAATAGCCAAGTTGATTTGATTAAAAAAAAGGAAGATGAACTTGAAAATTATAGTTTTATCACAAGCCATGATTTACAAGAACCTTTACGAAAAATTCAATTTCTAACAGATCTTTTAGAGCATAATGAAACTCGTAATTTATCCAAAAAAGGTAAAAAACTTTTTAATTCTATAAAGACATCTGCAACCAGAATGCGGAATATTGTTAATGACCTTTTGAAATATTCTCAAAATGCACCTAATCCTAATTTATTAGAAGATGTAAAAATGCATAAGCTTATTTTAAGAGTAGAATTTAGGCTCATTGAAATATTTAAACAGAATAATTCTAAATTAATCATCAACGATTTAGGAAAGCTACCTGTTCTGCCTTTGCAAATGGAACAATTATTTTTTAATCTTTTTTCTAACAGTCTTAAATTTAAACACCCCGAGAGAGATTTAGTAATCACTATCAATAGTACTATAGCTAGTGGTGCTAATTTTAATGTAGAAAAATTATTAAAAGATGTTGAATATTGTGAAATTGAAGTAACTGACAATGGTATAGGGTTCGATCCGATTTACAGTGAGAAAATCTTTAAAATGTTTCAATATTTAAAACATTCTGAGGACAACAAATCAACAGGGATGGGACTTGCCATCGCTAAAAGAATTGCGCATAATCATGAAGGTGAAATAATTGCTACAAGCATACCATATGTATCTACAACTATTAAAATATACATTCCAACCACGGTTTCGTATGCCAACTTAAATTGATTTGTATTTACCAAATCAATTATTTCTTATAAAACTAATCTCGCTGTGCACCTAAAAAAAAAGACTATGATAAGAATATTAACACTTATTTGTTCCCTTTGCTTTGTTACCAATATAAATGCCCAAGTAACTATTTCAACTAATGATTTTGAGATATTAGATAATACCACATGGAAAGGAACACTTACCTATATCGATTACCAATCAGGTAAGCCTACGGATGTTGCTACTACAATGCAAATTAGAGTATCAGATAAGATCATCGAACAGGATGTTCAATATGTTTGGGAACCTGATAAAAACGTAAAATCAAAAACGAAAGTCAAGAAAGATGGTAGGTTTTTAGGGAATCAAGAAGTGATCTCAAAAATTATAAAAGAAGATGGTTCCTTGCAAATAGTGACTACATCAAAAGGAAAGGATGACGGAAAGAAAGCGAGCTTATTTTATACATATATTTTTAATTCAGAGAATTATAAAGTCACCAAAGAAGTGCAGTTTGCTGATTCTGATGAACGTTTTATTAGAAATAGCTATACCTACACACGACTAAATTGAATTTAAGTTATATTTTTTTGAATTAGATTCAAACTAGGACTGAGCCAATGGAATTGAATTGAGAGTTTGACGAGAACTTAGAGCATTATACTTTTCACCTTCACGATATAAAAACAGCTGTACCGCTGAGAAGAATAACGTATGGATTACGATTACATAATTATTGGAAGTGGTTTTGGAGGATCCGTAAGTGCATTGCGTTTATCACAGAAAGGATATAAGGTCTTAGTAATCGAGAAAGGTAAATGGTATAAAGCCAAGGACTTTCCAAAAACAAACTGGAACTTCAAAAAATGGTTATGGATGCCATCTTTACGGTTTTTTGGGATTATGAAACTCTCTATTTTTAGGCATATTGCAATCATTTCAGGCACTGGTGTTGGAGGTGGTTCTTTAGTATATGCCAATACCCTCCCCACTCCAAAGTCGGCTTTTTTCAATTCCGGTAGTTGGGCAGATTTAAATGATTGGGAAACTGATTTGAAGCCCCACTATGATGAGGCCTTACGAATGTTGGGCGCTGTAAAAAATCCAAAATTGTTTGATGGAGATTTCGGGCTTAAAAAGGTATCGGAAGAATTAAACATCAAAGAGAAATTTGACACCACCCGCGTAGGGATATTTTTTGGTAAACCCAATGAAAGTCAAAAGGATCCTTATTTCAATGGGGAGGGACCAGATCGATCTGGTTGTATTTTTTGCGGAGCTTGTATGACTGGTTGCAGACATAATGCCAAGAACACCCTCGATAAAAATTACCTTTACCTTGCTCAAAAGAAGGGAACAGAAATACTTGCTGAAAATGAGGTATATGATGTGCAACCTATAGGCAACTCAGATGGTTCAGAAGGTTATATAGTGTCTGTAAAGAATAGTACTAAGTTTTTTAAGAAACATACTCAATTTAGAACTGCCGGGGTGATATTTTCTGGAGGTGTATTAGGCACAGTAAAATTAATGTTGCAGCTTCAAAAAAAGTCACTCCCTAATCTTTCTGATAAGCTGGGTGAGGACATACGTAGTAATAATGAGACCTTAATTAGTGTTTCTGGCTTGTATAAAGACAAAAACTATTCAAAGGGAATTGCTATTGGCAGTATTCTGGACACAGATGAAAATAGTCATCTTGAAATATGCAGATATGGAGAAGGATCAGATGCTTGGAAACTGGCACATTTACCATATGTAACTGGGTCAAATGTAGTCTCCCGACTTTCAAAAACGGTTATGAAGCTCCTTCGTCATCCCATTGCTTATTTTAAAATCTATTTTGTAAAGGGATGGGCTAAAAACACAGTGACCCTGCTCTTTATGCAAACACTTGACAGTACCTTAAAGTTTAAACGAAATGTTTTTGGAAAGATGACTTCATCTATAAGTTCAGGGAAGGCCCCTACTCCCTTTATTCCAGAATCGATCGAACTTGTAAAAGCATACAGCAAAGCGATAAACGGAGTGAGTACCTCCTTTGCTTTGGAAACATTAGCAGGAATACCTTCGACGGCTCATATATTAGGTGGAGCTGTAATGGGTAAAGATAGTTCAGTTGGTGTCATTGATAAGGACAACAAGGTTTTTGGTTATAAGAATATGTTTGTCATAGATGGGGCAATGATTTCAGCCAACCCAGGAGTAAATCCTTCTTTAACTATTACTGCCATCGCTGAAAGGGCTATGGAGAGAATTCCTAAAAAGTAGATAGAGATCAACATCATTTATTTATCTTTAGAAGCCAGCCGTTGTTTGAGAGGACATAGTCTTTAAAAGCTCTTCACTTGAATAACTAACAATGGTGCATAATACATTTAAATGGAACACAAAAAATTAGTACGATACGGACTTGCAATTTTAATCCTTGAAACCATCCTTATGGGATTGTGGTTTTATATTGAAAATCCCGAGTTAAAGGCTGCACTTAATGTTTTAAAAATCATTTTAATTTTAGCTGGTATTAATCTGATTTTAGCCCTTATATCTTATTTTATTAAAAAATCCCTCACAGTGTTATTTGTTGCAAATGCAATAATTACTCCGGTGATTTTTTATGCCTTATGGATAATGTGGTTCACCTATTACGCACCATACCCTAGTTAAGAATCAAAATGTAGTTTAACTTAATAATCCAAAAGTAGGCTCAACAAAAAAAGCCAACATAACTGTTGGCTTTTATAATTCTATTCACGCAATTTTCTTCTTTTAATCGTCTCCTTTTTTCGTAGAAAACTCAACGCCATCTTTATCTATACTTATAGATGTCCCTTCGCTTTCTTCAACTTTTGGTGCTTCAACTTCCTTTTCAATAATAACCGTTTTGGTTTCTTTTTCTCTACAACTCACAACAAAAATCATGGATACACATGCAAGAACTAAAATTACTTTTCTCATCGTTTCAAATTTTAAATTAATTATGGTGAAATATACCCCTTATTAATCCTGTAACATTACATCTATTTTTTATTTTGTTACATAATTACCTTTCGACAAATGTTTTAATTCTAAACCAATTTTAATAAAGAATATGGACAGTAATCTAAACCAATTAAAAGCGCAAGTGTACGACAAATGCGGATTGATAATAACGGATTATCAAGTGGAAAAGGAAAGTAAAGAATACGCGGCCTGTAGGTATAAATTGAATGGACGGGCAGTAATAAGCCGGAATTCTAAAATTACACCAAAAAAAATTGGCCAATTTGTATGCTTTTGGAAAAGAAACCCAATCGGAATAATCGCTCCTTTTGAAGCCTCTGAAAATTTTGATTTTTACATTGTGAACGCGAGAACTCCAAAAGAGTTTGGTCAGTTTGTTTTTCCGAAAACTGTTCTTATTGAAAGAGGAATTATCTCAACTTCTATAAAAGAAGGTAAACGAGCATTTAGAGTTTATCCGAAATGGGACATTGCCAAAAACAAACAGGCGATACGAACGCAAAATTGGCAACTAGCCTACTTTTATATAATAAACGAATCAACAAATTTTAATAAGGTTGCGGAATTATATAATACTGAACAAATCTAAGCAGGCATTACTAATAATAAAGTAATCATCCATTAACCAAGTCCCAAAATCATATTTCTCTTACTAATATCACCTTTCAACTTCGGCATTTAATTCGCCCATGATTTCAGCAAAGAGTTTACAGGACTTTAAACGATCCTCAACTGCATAAATCTTGGACTTGACTTTTTAGAGCCGAGATTAATCCAAATTTTTCGTGCGTCTTTTACATTAATTACTACGTAGTTTGCTCATAAAAAAATCACCAGAAGTAAGCTCCTCAAAATTAAAGACCTAGTTCATGAACAGGGCCTAAAAATGATTAACTTAGAAGTTGCTCATGCGATATCATTGACATTTGTCTAACCAACTAAAGTAATAATGCTAAATTCATCCAAACCAACACCAGCTTTTTGCCTACTTCTCGTGGCTCTAGGCTTACTTCTTGTATCCTGCAAAGAATCAAAACCTCAAGATAAAGGGCTAAAAGTAGAAGGCTTAACTGAACCCGTTGAAATCGTTAGAGACCAATGGGGGATTAATCATATCTACGCCAATAATCAAAAAGATCTCTTCTTTGCACAAGGCTATGCCGCAGCTAAAGACCGGTTATTTCAATTTGAAATCTGGAGGCGACAAGCCACGGGAACCGTTGCCGAAATTTTAGGGGAGCGCGAACTCAAACGAGATATTGGCACTCGACTTTTTAAATTTCGAGGAGATATGAATACAGAAATGAATCACTATCACGATGATGGGAAGGAAATCATAACTGCATATACTGCTGGAGTGAACGCCTACATTCAAGAAATTTTAAAAACTCCTGAAAAATTACCTATAGAATTTAAACTCTTAGATCTCAAGCCAGAAAAATGGACAGAAGACGTTGTGATATCTAGGCACCAAGGCTTATTAGGAAACATAGATGAAGAATTAGAAATTGGAAGAGCTGTAGCTAAAATAGGCGCAGAAGAAGTAAAGAAAATAACGTGGTTACATCCTAAAGATCCCGATATCAATTTGGATCCAAAAATTAATGGAGAATTGCTCGATGCTGATATTTTAGAACTGTATCATGCCTACCGCCAAACAGTAAAATTTCAATCGGAAGATGTTGTGCCAGCATACAGACATGCTGAGCAAGCGACCGCTCTTATGAGTATGAACGAAACAGAAAATGACTCCTTGGCCATAGGTAGTAATAACTGGGTAGTTAGTGGCGCACTTATGGAAGATGGCAACACTTATATGGCTAACGATCCGCATCGTCGAATTGCTGTGCCTTCCTTGAGATATATGACCCATTTAGTCGCCCCTGGCTGGAATGTAATTGGAGGTGGAGAACCAGAAATTCCTGGTATTTCTATTGGTCACAATGAATATGGTACTTGGGGATTAACCGTTTATGAAACCGACGGGGAAGATCTTTATGTGTATGAATTAAATCCTGAAAATCAAGACCAATATAAATACAAAGGCAAATGGGTGGATATGGAAGTGATTTCAGAAACCATCAAAGTTAAGGGACAGGATGATGTCAAGGTGGACTTAAGGTATACTCAACATGGACCTGTTGCCTACGTGGATAAGGAAAACAATACCGCATATGCAGTGCGCTGTGCGTGGTTAGAACCAGGAGGCTCTCCTTATTTGGCGTCATTACGAATGGATCAAGCCAAGACTTGGGAGGAATTTAGAGAAGCCTGTAATTATAGTCACATTCCTGGGGAAAATATGATTTGGGCCGACAAAGAAGGCAATATTGGTTGGCAAGCGGTTGGCATTGCTCCAATCAGAAATAATTACAGTGGCATGGTTCCAGTTCCTGGAGATGGAAGTTTTGAATGGGATGGCTACTTGCCTATTATTGAAAAGCCTCATGCTTATAATCCGGAGAAAGGCTTTATAGCAACTGCAAATCAAAATGTCACTCCAAAGGACTACATACATTGGAATGCCGTAGGTTTCACTTGGGCCGATCCTTATCGTGGAGACCGAGTCAATGAGGTTTTAAGTGCCGGTAAAAAAATGACGATGGAAGATATGAAAGACTTACAAGTAGACTATCTATCGATTCCTGCACGCACGCTAATGCCCTATTTAAAATCCAAAAGCCTATCTCCTAAAGCAACCAAAGCCTTTGAGTTAATGAAGGATTGGGATTATACATTAGAATCTAACTCCATTCCAGCAGCCATTTATGTGGCTTGGGAAAATGAGATTAAAGATTTAGGAGATGCTTACTTTATTCCAGAAGCAGTCCAGGAAATATTCTTAGGTCTTCAAATGTCTACCCTCATGAATTTTATAATTCATCCAGAAGGCAATTTTGATGGGGATGCCTTGCAGAATAGAGATCGATTTTTGAGGGATGCTTTTGAGAATGCTATTGTACAATTAGAAACTACTCTCGGTCCTGATATGAGCAAATGGCAGTATGGGCAAGAAAAATTTAAACATACTTACATGGCACATGCCCTTGGCGAAGTAGTGGATCCTGAAACTAAATCAAAACTAAATTTGGGTCCTTTACCAAGAGGCGGAAATTCTTATACCCCTGGTTCTACTGGCGGAAACAATAATCAAAGCAGTGGAGGATCATTTAGGATGATTGTAAACACTGGAGATTGGGATGCTGCTATTGGCACCAATGGCCCTGGGCAATCAGGGGACCCAGACAGTCCTTTTTACAGCAATTTATTTGAGCCTTGGGCAAAAGACCAATATTTTCCCGTGTATTACTCTCGAAAAAAAATTGATTCGGTTGCTGTGAAGACGTATGTATTACAGCCCAATTAGAAGAAACATGAAACTATACCCACAGTTTATAGGTGAAGAAATAAAAAGATGTGTTTCATTTATTCAAGTAATAACTGGACTGGGAATGACACAAATAGGGACAGATCGAAAAATGAAATCGCTTTTGCCAACTCCCTATTTTATTGTAAAATCCGTATTTTAGGGATGCCTGAAGACTCGTAAACAGCTGACAATTAATTCTTTTACTATGCTTAAAGTTTTAAATGTCTTCACGCTCAAGGCGAAAATACTCTAATCAATATTGAATTCGTTATGAAAAAAATAGATCGCAGAAAGGCTCTCAAAAATTTAACTGTTGGCATTGGTGGGGCTGCCTTACTAGCATCTCCGTTAAAAGGATTTGCCAATTCAGATGTCAAAAGCAAAACAATTCCTGTTAAGGCATTTGGAAACCCAGATATTGAAGAACCTATAACCGTGATCACTTTAGGAGCTGGCGGGAGAGGAAATGTATACGGCAATTACGGAATTCAATTTCCTAAAGAATTAAATATTGTGGGTGTTGCCGAACCTATTCCAATTAGAAATGAGCGCTATGCGCAAAAACACAATATCGCTGATGAAAACCGATTTGTGACTTGGGAACACGTTTTTGAACGTCCAAAATTTGCCGATGCAGTAATTATTTCGACCCCAGACGATTTACATTATGGCCCTTGTATGAAGGCGCTAGAAATGGGCTATGACATCTTATTAGAAAAACCAATTGCCCCTACAGAGAAAGAGTGTCTAGATATACTTTCACTAGCCAATAAAACCGGTAGAATTGTCGCTGTATGTCATGTATTAAGGTACGCACCTTATTTTATCAAACTGAGAGAAATGATTCAGTCGGGTTCAATAGGAGAATTAATAAGCATCCAACACTTAGAACCTATCCAACATATACATATGTCACACTCTTATGTAAGAGGAAACTGGCATAACTCAAAGAAGACAACCCCTATTATACTTGCCAAGTCTTGTCATGATTTGGACATTTTGAGATGGATGATAGGCACACCCTGTAAAAGCATCTCTGCATATGGTAGCTTAAAATGGTTTAAGGAAGCCAATGCTCCAGAGGGAAGTACAAACAGATGTACAGATGGCTGTGCAGTCGAATCTACCTGCCCTTACTCAGCTTTAAAAATCTATAATAAAGATAGTGGATGGACCTATGTATTTGATTTACCTGATGATAAGGAAAAACACTCTGAGTATATTTTAGAACAATTGAAAACTACAAATTATGGGCGCTGTGTTTATAAAATGGAAAATGATCAACCCGATCATTATGTGACCTCTATGGAGTTTGAAGGTGATGTCACTGCCAATTTTTCAATGGAAGCTTTTACTTCTTATCACGGACGAAGAACTCGAATCATGGGATCCCATGGAGACATCGTTGGAGATATGAATTCATTTACTCATACTGAATTCCTAACTGCTAAAGAGACGAAATGGGATGTTACCCTTGACGAAGGCTCCGATAAAGATAGTGGTCATGGCGGCGGAGATTGGAGATTAGTAACCGACTGGATTAAAGCTGTAAAGAATCAAGATTCAAATGTGTTAACCTCTACCATAGATGCATCTGTTGAGAGTCATGTAATGGGTTTCCGAGCAGAGAAAAGTAGAAAAACACAGCAAATTATTCCAATTGATTTAAAGTAGGATTTATGAACGCATGAGTGTTCCAAAATAATCAAACAATATCATCTACTTACAAACCTATTTCAACTTCATAAGGGAGTGTGATAATTCGCAATTTCGCGGAAGCACAATAGAAATGGTAGGTATACTAATAAATATAATCAACCCACTTCTAAAGAAAAATGCGATACTAAAGTGCATAAACACTATTGAGGACATTAACATTATCACCAGTGCTATAAATATCACTTGTCTTTACATTATTTTAGAGTGACTTTACATTTTGAAATCAATGGAACTGAACCAATGAAAATAGAAGCATTACATGACTTTCACGAGGAGGAATTTTCCAAAGAATGGGCAAAAAAATTCACTCCTACATCTGAAAGGCTGCGGTTATTTGAAACAATTATAAAGCACCTTCCAAAACCTAAAGAATCCTTTATTTCAATTTTAGAACTAGGAATAGGACCTGGATTTTTAGCAGAATATTTACTTCAAAATTTGACAGAGGTTAAGTACGAAGGATTGGATTATTCATCGTCTATGTTGGCCATAGCAGCCCAAAGAACGTCGGAGTATAAAGAACATATACATTTTACTCAGGCCGATCTCATTAAGGAAGAATGGACTGAAAAAATAAAGGTAGAACCTGAGGTAGTGGTGTCTACTTGGACATTGCACGATCTGTTTACCAAAGAAAATATCCTAGAAGTATATAAGGGAGTATATAAAATACTTCACAAAGGTGGGGTGTTCTTAAATGGCGATTTCATTAAGCCGGAATCTTCTACCTATGAATATGAAGGTGGAAGAATAAAACCCAGTGAACACATTCAATTACTTCAAGAAATCGGTTTCACAACTGCTATATGCATTGAAAAATTTGACACGAACGTTGAAAATCCAACGACAGCAAATAACTATGCCTGTTTTAAGGCTATTAAATAGGTCTCTGTTATTTATTGGCCTTAGTGCCTGACGCCACAGCTATATTTATAAGTCAACTCCTTGCTACCATTTTCGATTTACTGACTCCGTACTCTCAAGATTAAAAAGTTTTGGAACAAAGAAATTTCGCTGATGTCTGAAGGAATTGTGATGCTGTCAATGAGTACCCTAGCCTAATTAGGGACATACAATTTTTGATTAAAATTCGAATTTTTTTTATAAGAAAACTCACCAAGACAATTATTATGTAATAGCCGTGGTATCAAAATTTCTATTTTTCCGCTTACGCGAAAGTAAAAAAAAGAGTGACTAACAAAATTCAGGTTCTTTTGAATCACTTTTGACCCACTCAAAAATGTGTACTTTAGAGGAGATACTTAATTAAGGATGCAATCAGACATCCAATTAATAAAAATTACAGATGAAAAGACTCCTCTATTTTATTTTATTCCTAACTGTATTAAATGCATGTGGGGTCAAGGAAGAACAAACTGTTGAACTAAAAGTTATGTCGTATAATATTCGGCATGGGGTAGGTTTAGACACTGTATTGGATCTTTCAAGGGCTGCAGCAATTATTGCGTCACAAGCTCCAGATATTTGTGGATTACAGGAGGTTGATAATTTCTGTTTTCGGTCTGATAGTATTAGCCAAATTGACTATTTATCTCAACACACTAAGATGACAGGAACCTTCGGTAGGTTTATGGACTATCAAGGAGGTGCATACGGGATGGCGACCCTTTCGGCAAAACCTTTAATCTCAATCAAAGTTTTAGAGCTGCCAGATGCAAAATATGAACCGCGGTCATCTATAGTTCATGAAGTAGAAGTTGCTAAAAATTGTCAATTAGTTTTTGCCAACGTTCATTTTGACTGGATTGATGAAAAGGAAGGAATTGATATCCGGTTAAGTCAGGCTAAAGCCTTGGTACAATATGTAAATACTTTAAACAAAGCTGTTGTCATCACTGGGGATTTTAATTGTACCCCTGAGTCACCTACAATGCAGTATTTTTCTAATCAGGGTTTTACATTTGTAAATAAAGGTGTAGATAATTTGAGTTTTCAAGGCGAAAGCAAATCCGAAATTGACCATTTAATATTTCGCGAAAGCGAAAATGTAAAAATTAGGGAGAAAGGCGTGCAATTATTAAAGGAACCAGTTGTATCAGACCATCGGCCACTTATAGTTACGCTAGAAATAAGCTATGAATAAGGCACCCAAATACCTAATGACTTTCACCCATGAGATTCACATTCATATGATCGTTTTGAAATCTAACTAGTATCTTTATTTTTTTTAAGTCAATAGCCATTAATAAAATATAATTCTAGCTATAATAGAACGAGCCGTTAGAGAACTTTCACCCTAATCAATAACATACATGACAGGTTTTAATATTATTATGGTAATCGCCATTATCCTCTTTGCGAGGTTGGGTGTTCGTCTATTTTCTAAATGGAGAGAATTAAAAAAAGAGGATTCAGAAAAAGAGGATGATCAACTAAAATAGATTTTAGAATTTTATCCTGGTTCTTTTTCAGAGCCACTTTCAAGTTGAATTAAGCCTCTAAAGGCGTCATAAACGGTATTTCCTTCATACAGCACTTTGTACACTTCTCTAGAGATTGGCATGTCTACATTATAATCCTTGGCCAATTCCATTACTACTTTGGCTGTCTTTACCCCTTCGGCAACTTCATTCATTTCTTCGATGATTTGCTCCAAGCTTTTGCCTTGTCCGATTTGAAAACCGACGTGGTGGTTTCTACTTTTTGAACTCGAACAGGTAGCGACTAAATCTCCCATACCTGCAAGTCCGGCAAATGTTCTTCGTTTACCTCCCATTGCCGTTCCAAGACGGGTCAATTCTGATAAACCTCTGGTAATCAAAGCTGCTCTTGTATTATCTCCTGCATTGGCACCATCACCCATACCAGTGGCAATAGCCATAATATTTTTTAAAGCCCCTCCTAGTTCGCAACCTATCACATCATTATTGGTATATACTCTAAACAAGCCTGTACTGAACACCTGTTGTAATTGTCGTGCGATGGTCTTATCTACCATAGCGATAACCGCTGCGGCCGCCTGCCCTGAATGAATTTCCTTGGCGAGGTTTGGACCCGTTAAAACTCCGGCAGGATGGCCAGGCAATTCTTCTTCGATGATTTGGGTCATGCGCATCTTAGTATCTAATTCTAAACCTTTAGACAAGCTAACGATGGGCACCCATGGCCTGATATGAGGTTTTGCAGCACGTAAAACTTCTCTAAAATGTTGAGAGGGTATTCCCATTACAATCACATCGGCATTGCCTACAGTTTCTTCTATGGAACTTGATGCTTTTAGGTTTTTATGCAATTTGGCGCCGGGCAAATATCTGGAATTTGTATGCTCTTCATTTATTTCACGAACCGCATTTTCATTACGTGCCCATAAAGTGGCATTGCTATTTTTTGCAGTTAATGAGGCAACAGTTGTTCCCCATGATCCACCTCCAAGTATTCCAACGTTTAGTTTCATCTGCTTAATTTTCTAATTCGTTAACATATAAATTTCGAACATCTTCAATATGCTTATTGATGTCTTTTAATTTCCAAAGGGATGTATCTACCGGATCTAAAACAACAACTTCTATATGTGTTGGTTTGAACATGCTGGTCCCTTTAGGCATGGCCATGTATGCATTTTTAATCACAATTGGAATAATAGGAACACCTGCTTGTAAGGCTAAATGAAAGGCTCCCTTTTTAAAGGTTCCTAATTCTTTACTTCCACTTCTTGTTCCTTCTGGGGCGATTGCCACTGAAATACCATTACGAAGCGCTTCAACAGCAGGTTTCATGGCTTCAATTGCCTTGGTTTTATCTGAGCGATCTACATAAATAGCACCTAATGCTTTAAAGATAGGACCAACTGGAGTTCGCTCCAATTCCTTTTTGGCAATACCTGTAAAGTCATGACGAATCAATTTCATAACGATAAAGAAATCGGCAGCAGATTGGTGATTAAAGCAGAATACCGCAGGTCTAATTTCTTCTAAGTTGTGTTTTCCTTTGACGGCAATGTCTAAACCTGCCATTTTAGAACCTAAGTCTCCGATACTTGAAAAAGTAGTATTGGCAGCTTCTTGCCTTGACATTGTCATTGCGCCTTTGAGCAGTCCCTTGAGGGTAGATGGATAAATACTAGCCGCTGCCATTGCTGTTCGAAACCCATTCACAACTGGTTTCCCGACGGGTTCCTCGAATCTCAAAATAGGCCAACCATTTTCGAAGGCCATTTGTGATAATTTTTGATCTGGATTAGTAGCTACTGGGTGGCCAACAAGTTTTAGTAAAGGTAAATCTTCGATGCTATCTGTGTAAAAGTAACTTTTAGATAAATCTGTGGTATTGCTTTTTGCAAATTTCCTGGCGGCTCTTGCTTTCCCTTCTCCCCAACACATTTCAGCAACTCGACCAGTAAAATTACCATTGCGCAATTCCATTTCCGTTGCGTAAATATCTTTAATTCCCAGAGCCTTAGCGATAGGTTCAATTTGATATGTAGTAGCTGCAGATATTATTACAACCTTATGCCCTTTTGACAAATGCTTCTCAATGAGATCACGAGATTCAGGATAAATGGTCTCTTCTAAATAATCTGTAAATACTTGTTCTCCTAGGTTGACAAAGTCAGATTCTGAAATCCCTTTTACACCGAGGGCAGCGATTTTGGTAAGCACTTCAAAATCTCTATTTCCTGCAGCAAAAATAAGTGCCGTAGCAAACTGAGTTAAATATTCCTTTGTTGTTGTTTTTCCGCTAAACAAACGAGTCGTCATAAATTTCTTTGCAGAAAAATCATTGATGAGCGTTCTATCCATATCAAAAAATGCTGTGATATGAGGGCCTTCTTCGGATGCTTCTATATTATGAACTTCTCTATTAGCAGATTCAGGTACTCGTACTTCCTCTGTAGGCGAATCTTTTAATCCTTTATTATCTTGAGCAATCTCTAACTGTTTTAAATAAAACAGTCGCTCTGATAAATCCTCCAATTGATTTTTCCAATCCTCGAGACCATCGTAATCGAGCGCTCTTTCATTAGGTACCAAATTTGCGTTTTTAGCAAAACGAAGAGCATTTAGCAGAAAAGGTTTTGACACACTATCTAGGCGGGTAATTTTAGATTGCCAATGCAACTCTTTCCCTTTAAACATAGCTAATTCGAGAAACTCCTTATCAATAAACTCATCATCTGTATCCCAACTATTAAGCGTATGACACACTACCTTATCGGCTTCTAGGTAGGACAATAGAATTGCCCTTGAAACAAATAAATCTTGTTTTTTCAATATAGCCGTTATATCCCCTTTAGGATCTGCGAGGAGGGTTCTCCAGTTTTTATCAAATCGGATAAGTTCTGCTTCAATTTCGCTACTAAATTTTGGTTTATTTGTGTAGAAAAACTCAAATTTAAACAAGTTACGAAGCCTCATAATTTCCTCCCAGAAATGAGTAATTCGGTTGGCCGAGGTATCATCTTTTATTTTCACCAAAGCCATTTCAATAAATGCTTGGTGGTATAAATGACCAGATGCCATATTTGCATAATATGTAGCCGGAAGATATTCTGTAGCCACTAAACTATACTGGGCTCGTTGTCCGGCTCTACTCTTTTGAACTATTCTCGCCCCTTGTAATAGATTTAATGCGGTTTGTATAGTAACGCCAATCTTATTGCCACGATCAATAAGTACATCTTCCTTTTTTTGACCTATGTAGGCCATAAGTTTATTCACTTTAAATTCAATTTCCTTTTTTGTTAAGGCAAAATCATTTAACAAGGTATGGCAGACTAATGAAACGGTAGTAACTGGTGTGATTGCATTTGTTTTATGGATAAGTTCAAAAGCAAAACGAGGTAAGGTGTTTTTGTCGGCATAACTATCTTCTTCCATTTCAGGAATAATAGCTTGTTGGTCTTCATCTATTTCAACAGGATCCCCAAATCGAATAGCAGCACGACCATAGTCATTCCCTAACTTTTTTATATAATTGACCGCTTCTTTAAGACCTTCGGCTTTTTTCTCCTGGCCTTTCCCTTCCTCCGTCATTTCTTTGACATCTGGAATTAGGTCGTACACGATGGAAACTGGCACATATTTTATACTTCGCGCACTTTGTTGTTCCCCTTCTTTGATATATTTTAGAATCCCCATTTGAGGATATACAATTTTTCCAGTCCTAGAGCGAGTACCTTCAATATTCCATGTCAGGTGATCCCCTGCATCGATGATTGTAGATATATAATGACGTAAGGCTGCTTTATAAATTAAATCATCTTTAAAACTGCGTCGAATAAATATGAGGCCCGCGTTATTTCCCAATTGTTTTAAGCCTGGAAAAGCCAAATTACTTCCACCAAAAGAATAAGGTATTGGCATTCCGTAACGTGCTAAAGTCGAAATTAAAACCAAGGTATCTAAATAGGTTTTATGCGTCATGATAAAGGCCACAGAATTCCTCTGCATTAATTTCATCAAAGCCTTAATACCCTTTGGGTCGACGTCAATCTTATCGCTATATGCTCTCGAGAGTATATAATCAAAACCTTTAACCGACATTAACTTGGCCATTGGATGCTGTTGTGCATACAGTTCTTTAATACAAAGTGCACCCTGTTTTTTTACATCTTTAAGATCTAAATCCTGCTCTAATGCGATTTGCTTTAAAGCTTCTTGAAATTTATGATGCTCAATTATATGATCCATAACTTAGTATTATACGACTGGCGCAATTGATTTTTTTGTTTTTAATGCCTTTCTCGCTTTTACCCAAAATTTCGGATAAAGAAAGCGCTCCATATTGGAACCAACATTCCTTAGCTTCATGCCTTGAATATTGGCACTAAGCATATTTGCTGTAACAAGTAATACGCTAACATTTGCGCCCATTCCAGAATGACTTCCAAATACTTCGATATTCTTAATGTCTTTTCTAGAGGTTTCTGCTTCCATACAATGTTTCCATGGCACTAAACCGTCAGTCTTCGTATAAATACAAGTGACAGGTACATCTGGAATTGGCTCTAGTTCAGCCAAAAACCTTTCATTTCTTTCCTTTAAGGATTTTCCTCTAAAAAATTCTAACAAGCCATATACAGGAGTTTTCATATCCATAACCCCCCAAATTGGAGAACCTATGGTTAAGATTTGTTCCACCTGATCTGGATGTCTATTCGCCATTATTTTAGCAAAAATACCACCTCCACTCCAGCCTACTATACTTACTTTTTGACCGTGTTTTTGATAGATATCATGCAATTTTTCTTCCAACCTCGGGATATAATGTGACTTTACCATATTAAAACCTAGGTCCCATTTGTAGGTTGTAAAACCTAAAGAAGTTAAATACTTTCTTACAAAGGATGTTGAATAATCATCACCTAAATAAGGTGGAATTAGTAATACGGGATTCCCATTGCTTTTTATACGTTTTGGTATAAAAGGATATATACAATAGATAGAAGACCACTCTAACAAGGATCTTGTTTCCATAAACATATTAAATAATGGTGGCTGTGGAATTTTTTTATTAATAAGGGTAATTTCCTTTCTAAAACGCTTTACTATCGAATTCGTGTATTTATATTCTTCTTTACTATGTCCGCTCGAAATCGATAAGGCAATTTGCTCTAAAATCTTTACTAGGGTAATATAATTTCTACTCGACCCTAATTCTTCACATACCAAAATTGTTTCTGAGAGAAGTTGTTCAATAATTTCATGCTCATCGTGATCAATAGTATTAATGAGAATCTCGATCTCCTTTTCAAAAGGGTGATCTTGAATTTGTTCATTAACTAGCACTTTAGCGTTTTTCAATGACATGCCATTTAAAACACCTAAGGCTACAGCCAAGCGTGAAAATATTCGATATATAATTTGGGTTTCTTCCATTCTTATTTTTAATCTTGTGTATGTAACCTCAACCAACTAATCACTTCTTGCTTTACTTCATCAGCGTTGGTTTCATTTAACATTTCGTGTCTTCCACCTTCATATAATTTAAAGGTTAAATCATTCATTCCACGACGTTCATACTGTTTTGCAACACGGCTAACACCTTTTCCCATTTCGCCCACAGGGTCTTTATCTCCAGAAAAAATAAGAATAGGTAAATCCTCTGGGGTGGAATGAAACGCTTTTGGTTTATTTAATTGTTTAGAATTTTTAATGATATCCAGAAAAACACCTAATGAAAAATCTTCAATGCGGTAAGGATCTTTTTCAAATAAATCAACTTGCTCCTCATCGCTACTGATCCAGTCAAGTTTGGTTCTATTTGGTTTGAATTTTTTATTGAATTCACCAAAAAAGAATGATTTCAAAAATTCATTGGCACGCGCTCTTCCTCTAAATGTTGTCACAGCAGTTGCTGTTACAAGTCCAATATTTCCTAGTCCCTTTATAAAGCTTGCAGTTCCCGATAAAATAAGAGCGTCTAATTCTGCCCCATATTGGGTTACATATTTTCGACTTAAAAGAGATCCCATACTATGTCCAAACAAAATAAATTTTGAATTTGGATATTCTGATCTCATCAAATTTGATAAGGCATGCATATCTTCTACACAATCATCAAAGTATTCTGTCCCATCATAATAACCAAATAAGCGTTTCATTTCAGCTGTTTTACCATGAGCACGATGATCATTGGCATAAACCGAATAACCTTCTTCTTGTAATAGATGAGCAATATGATTATATCGACCAGCGTGTTCCCCTAATCCGTGGGCAATTTGTACTACCCCTTTGAAAGGTACATTTGGGTTAACGTCCCATTTATAATAACAAATGGATTCTCCATCCAAGGATTTGATGATATCAGTCTTATAGTGCATTCCTTATCTTTCTATAAACGCGGATAACAACTTGAGCAGCTTTGATTTGCCAGTAGCGGTCCCAGTTAATTTTATGCGTCCTTGTATTTTTAATTCGTCTAGCAGAAGTTTTCCTTTATAGAGTGCATAAAGGTTTTCATCTTCAATTTCGATTAATACTTTTGGCTCTAAATTCTTCTTTTTCTTAATGACCGCAACCACCTTAGAAAGGTCTAATTCCCAACTATCGGTTCTATCTCCTACCCCAACTTGAATTTGATAAACGCCTTTAAATTCTTTAACCGTTTTCGGATTATCCTTTAGAAATTTTTTCAAGGCAGTAAAAAACGGTGTGCTTCTACATTTTACTCTATCTGTCGATTTAGGCGAAGATTTACTTTTTCCTAAATTTTTAATTTTGTCTTCCAGTTCATTTGCCGATTCTCTGATATATTTAGAAAACACATCAGCATCAGGCATCGTCTTGGCATCTGATGTTGTTGTGATGCTAACTTGTCCGTTATAACTAAATGCTGCTATAATGAGACCAAAGCCATCGACTACAGGGGTCAGTCCAAAAATTGAAACGACCTTATGTCCATTTAGATACAAGAGACCTCTTGGTCCCGGGACATTGGTAATAGTTACATTGAAAGGAGGCCTATGGAGATCTTTAATATTGTATTTGCTATATAACCCAGCAGCTAAATTTGCCAGTCCAAAAGGAACTACATCGGCCATTTTGGCTAGTGTTTTTGCTCCCATAGTATTGTGCCTAGATTTCCCTAACATGGTTTGTTCTTGGATATATTCTAATCGCTCTAAAGGATCTTCAATATGAGTCGCCAATTGAATCATCATATTAGCAATCTGGTTATTCATACCAGTGCTATTTTCTGTTCGAATTGATATTGGTACGTTAGCCACCAAAGGATGTAATGGCAATTTTTCTTTTTCAACTAAATAACGTCGAATAGCACCCGCGCAAATAGCCAAAATAACATCGTTAATACTTCCACCCATTATCTTTCTTAGCGCATTTATACGATCAAATGATAAAATTGCCGTTCCCCAAGTTCTTTTTGCAGAAATGGAACCATTGAAAATGGTTATTGGCACAGGGAATTTGGTGGAGCTAAATTCCTTTTGGATACTCAATTTTTTCGCAGCTTTACTCTTTATAAAGCTATAGGCAGTTTCTGCAACCGTCTTGGGAATCTTAAAAGGATTTTTAAAAAATTCATACCCGCTTTTTAACAATAAACTTAGTTCATCTGGTAAGGGTTCAGGGTTGAATGGTTTTGGCTTTGAACGCTTTTTTTGCTTTCCGTTGTCATCGCTATCGTATAAAACACCCATGATGCCAACTCCTGAACTCCCGTCAATCATTACATGATGAACTTTGGTAACAATAGCTACAGATCCTTTGGGCACTTGAGCGATTTCATCAATTCCTTCAATAAAATGAACAGACCACAGAGGTCGTCGCAAGTCTAAGGGAGCACTAAATATTGTGGAGGTAAGATTTCTTAAGGTCTTCCAGTTTGAAGGATCCGGCAATTTAATGCGATTTAAATGAAGGTCAATATCAAAATTTGGATCATCAACCCAATATGGATAATCTAAATTCATAGGCACATTCAATAACCGCTGTCTAAATTTAGGAATCAAATGTAATTTTGAAGCAACAATTTCTTTAAAATCCTCAAATTTTAGGGAACCTTCAACGATGTTTAAGGATGCAATATGCATCGGACTTGTAGGTGACTCTGCATACAAAAATGCAGCATCAGAACCCGAAACCTGTTGGATTGAGGCATCGAATGCATCTTGCATAATGTCCTTTAAATCAATTTTATTTGCCATTAATTACTCGTTTTTTACTTATTGTTCAAACAACTTGCATTGTGAGCCTATTTTTAAACATAAAACCACAGTATAATAGTTGCTAATTTTAGTTCTTGCAAGATACGTTATTTTCACATATGCTATGCGTGCATAGTATATGAACTTTAGGTCGAATTGCATTTCAATATACTGACTCTAAAAAGACTTATAATTCTCTATTTTGATATTCTTTGCTTTTAAATCAAACATGAGATTAAACAATCCAAAGAATGCCCTATTCATATAGATAAAATGTCGAGATCCTCTATTAGCATTCATGTTGCTAGATCTCGTACTTTTAAAGTAGCGTTCACCAATAGCTGAAATTTTTTCAAAGAAACCTGGATCTGAAAAATCGAAAGTATCTTCCCTAAATGGCTGTGTAAAAAAGCTTAGCACATCATGAAACATATTAGAAAAGAAGTCAATCTCTTCTGGAGTATCGTTCTTTCTCAAAATCTCTAATTCCAACAACTTCATTTTAAATAATGCTGCATCTTCTAATACATCCAGATCAAACAACTCAAAATAGGGATTATAAAAATCCTCGGGTATGGTTTTCATGCACCCAAAATCTATGGCTATTAATTGACCTTGAGGTGATACTAAGAAATTTCCCGGATGCGGATCTGCATGTACTTTCTTAAGCCTATGAATTTGATATAGGTAAAAATCCCACAAGGCCTGACCTAAGGTATTAGCTAGGTCTTGATTGTTATTAATAGCGGTGAATTCTGAAAGATGAAGACCTTCCATCCAGTCCATAGTTATAATCTGTCGCGAAGACAAATCCTCATAATAGTTTGGAAATTTCAAATTAGGTATATGGTTACATGCAAGAACAACCTCTTTACTCTGCTCAATCTCGAGTAGGTAATTAGTTTCTTCTAATAATTTCCCTTCAACTTCCTTAAAATATACCTCAGAATGCTCGCCTTTGATATTAAACATCTTCATCGCTATTGGCTTCACCATAGCTAAATCCGACAAAATACTATCTGCTACTCCAGGGTATTGAATTTTAATCGCCAGTGTCTTGCCGTTTTTAGAAGCTCGGTGCACTTGCCCAATACTTGCCGCATTCTCGGCTTCTGAATTAAAGCTTTCAAAAATCTCATTAGGAAATTTACCTAAAGATTTTTTAAAAGTCTTCATCACTAAAGGAGCTGATAATGGCGGAACAGAAAACTGTGACAATGAAAATTTATCTACATAGGCTTGAGGCAAGATATTCTTCTCCATGCTTAACATTTGCGCTAGTTTGAGCGCACTACCCTTTAAGTCTTTTAAACTATCATAGATATCTGTAGCATTAGATTCATCCAATCTCCCTTTGGCGTCGGCTTCAGAGTTTACCATCTTATCGCCATAATATTTTAAATAATTCACACCAACCTTGGCGCCTGTTTGCACCAATTTTGATGCGCGCTGAATTTTTGTGATTGGAATATTTTTTAGTGTTTTCATAACTTCAGAATTCTGCTACTGCACTTTCTCTTTATATAAAAACTTGGCTAAATCAATAATATTTTGGAGCGATTTAGTATCCAATAATTCCAAACTTGTATTTATGGATTTTTCAATAAAAATATCTGTCTTTTCAAAGGCCTCAGAAGTATCATCTAACCAAAATTTTATGGTGAACAACATTTGGATCCATGCAGATTCCTTGATCGTCTTTTTTTGAATATTCTCTATGCTATCCACATTTAAATGCAAAGTCTCCAAATTTAACTCATCGATAAAGGCCGTAAAGCTTTTCTTGAACAATGAGAAAACCGACAATGCCTTCAGTTGGTTTTCGAATCCTTTTAAATTCAATTTCACATATTCTTGGTTGAGTGCTAAATTTTCAAAAAACGTATAATACAAGCTTAGCAACTTATCTTTTTTACTAAAGTTTTGATATTCTGGAGTTTGCTTTAAAATGATTAATGAATTTTCAAATAGGACATTATAAATTGCCTTTTCAACCTCTTTAAAAGATGGGAAATGCTCATAAAATTGAAGGTCTTCAAACTGATGTAGCTGTGCAAAATCTTGAACATCGGTAGGCTTTGACTGATATTCAACAACGTATTCCATATAATACGTTATTATCTCTGAAGCTGAAATTTTACTGTTCTTAGTCATTAAGCCATATTTAAGCTTAAAAGTACAAAATGTACTCGGTTAAACTTTCAACTATAAAACAAAAAAAAACCAAGCTATACTTAAAGTATAACTTGGTTTTACTACTAACCAATTCTATAATTTATTATGAAGTTATGCGATGAGCTTGCTAAACTTCTTTTTAGTCAAAACAACATGTTTTTTTACACCCACTAAGGCATCAAAAACGATATCTTGTTGCGTTGCTGCTAATGATAAGCTTCCTTTTAAAGCTTTGTTAGCAACGGTTTGCCATTGTTCTGCAACTATAATTCCTTCAGAAACAACTTCTTCAGTAGTATTAAGTGCATATCCATTAGCAGTTTTCAAAGTGCTTTTGGTCTTATTCAGTGCGTTAACTACCATTTTCTTAGGTGCGTTTAACATTGATTTGTTTGTACTCATATCTTGATATTTTATACGTTAAATCTTATTATTTCTTTACCTCAACTTTTACCTCAGCAACTTTAGCGATAATTTCCTTTTTTACTTCAGTAGCTGTCTTAGTTACTGTTGCTTTAGGAGCTGCCTTTGTTTCTTTAGATGTAGTTGCTTTTTTAGCAGTTACTTTCGTAGGTGCAGCTTTTGCGACAGTTTTAGTAGCTTTTGCCTTTGTTGCAGTTGCTTTTTTAGCTACTGTTTTCTTTGATGCAGCTTTAGAAACTGTTTTCGTTGCAATTGCTTTTGTTGCAGTTGCTTTTTTAGCAGCTGTTTTCTTTGGTGCAGCTTTAGAAACTGTCTTTGTTGCTTTTGCCTTTGTTGCAGTTGCTTTTTTAGCAGCTGTTTTCTTTGGTGCAGCCTTAGAAACTGTTTTTGTTGCTTTTGCCTTTGTTGCAGTTGCTTTTGTTGCAGTCGCTTTTTTAGCTACTGTTTTCTTATTAGCAACCTTCTTAGTTACTTTAGCTTTAGGAGTAGATTTAGCTTCTTCAATGATAGCCTCTCCTCTATTAATAATTTTTGAAGCCTGCTCTAAAACACCTCCTTTTACATCATTAAATTTAGCCATTCCCATGTTTTTCAAATCTTCAGTCGCTTTTTCAGCTTTCTGAACCATTGGGTTTTCAGATACTTTTTCAGAAATATCTTCTACGATTCCGGCAACCTTTCTACTTACTGGATTGTTAATTGCCATATCCTTAGCCTTTTCAACTAATTCAGCATCATATCCAACTAAGTCTTTCATTTTTTCAGTCCCAGCAATAAATTGACCTTTCACAGTTTCAGCTGTATCAAAAATCATATTGATTTGTTGCTCTCTTACTTTCTCTGACTTCTTGATTAACTTAGAAGCTAATTTTTGCCATTTTTCACCATTGTCAATTGTTGTGTTAATTGCAGATAATGAAGCATTAAATAAACTATTGTTTACTTTTTTTGCAACATTTGGTTTATTAACCTTTTTTGCTGCTGTTTTTGTTTTAGTTGCCATAATATATTGTTGTTATGTTATTGTTATTTTTAAATCTGGTACAAACATACAATCAGTGAGTTACAAATGAGTTGCACTTCCGAAAGCGTACCTTTTAATACTATTAGAATTTTGGTAAAAACTTAATTGCCTTTCCTTTTACAGTTTCTAAGCTGTTAAAAACAAAATCTTGTTTTTTTGCTGAAGCCTTTAATCCCTTCTTTATTAGTTTAGAAGAAATCTCAACACCTTTTTCAGTTAAGTTAATGGTCTTCATCACTACTTTTTCTGTGGTGTTTAATGCTATATCATTTGCTTTAGTTACTAATCCTAAAGCTTTGTTTGCAGTAACATCGATAATCGTAGTTTGCTTTCTTTTAGTGGTAGTTGCCATAATTATATAGTGTTTTAATGAGCGATTTATTAATTTATGGTGCAAACATAGAATCGATCAGTTACAAATGAGTTGCAAAAGCTATTTTAGAAGGAAGTAAAGTGATAAAAATGAGAGGAATGAAGGGAAGAACCCTTATTAAATAGCCTTTAAGACGCAAGAATAATAAAACTGTTTTTTACAAAAAATATTCTTAGTGAATACTTTCAATCTCCTTTAGCAAGTTTTTAGTCGTTGGTAATGGGTCAATTCCATATTCCTGGTCTAAAACATCTGCACATTTCTGATAAGCCCTGATAGCTTGTGGTCTATTTCCTTTAAGAATATAAGCTTGCATCTGTAAACGATAGGCATCTTCCCAAGTATTGTCTATAGCAATAGCACATTGGGCTAATCGGATGCTTTCCAAAGGGTTTTCAGTTAAGGTAATTTCAGCTAGAATCACATAAGCCCCTAAAATGAGGATTTGAGTTTTTTCACGCTCTTCAGACGACCAATCTTCAAAAACGCGATTTGGTAAGTACACTCCTTTGTATAAAGCTATAGCCGATTTATAAGCTGCCTTAGAAACTGAAACATCTTCACCATAGGCTTCATTACCAATAATAATATATTGTTCTAGAGCGTCAACATCTATCCACACCATATCGATGTTTAATTGATAACTCACCCCTTGTCGGATCAAAAATGTTGGCTCTGTTCTAGAAGGCCTGTTTGGTTCCAGAACCTTATTTACACCATGCAAGGCTACTTTAAAATCACGATCATCTCCATCTTCCCACAACTGCTCCATAATTTTTTCTTTATGAAGTGCGTGGCGCTGTCTATTAGAAATCAAATATTGCAGTAATTGAACGGTTTTATCTCTCCCCCATTCTTTAGAACTAACCTTCTCATTTTCGCGCCACAAATTAAACTGTCCCAAGGTTTGAATACGAATTTTCGCATTTGCATGAAATTGCTCTAGTTTTACTAGCTTGTCTTGAAGGTGACTCATTTAAGGTTTACTTCTTTTTGGATGTAGTTGCTTTTTTGGTGGTACTCGCCTTTTTCGTTGTTTTAGAAGAAGGGCTTGTTTTCGCCGGTTTGCTCATGGCATCTACCTTTGCATTTAACTTCTTCATCTCATCCCCTAAAGCCGAAATAGAATCTTTTATTGCATTGAAATCAGATCTTGAGGCATTTCTCCATTGGTCAATTTGCACCTTATCCATAAGGTCCTCACCTAAATAACTAATTTGATCCTGAAGATTAGCCACTTGCTTCCTTGGATCCTTAATTGTTTCCATAAAAACCTTAGAGCCTTCCTTTGTTACCGTTTTCCATAGCGAAAAACTCTTGTGTAATAAGGATTCTTGTTGTTCAGGTGTCTCGTCCTTTGTTGCCTCCAGAGTAAGTTCAGCCAATTTTTCTTGTATAAACTTTACAGCATCATTAAAATCTGAAAAACTCTGATCTTCCCCACCTTGAACATGGGAAACCTTCCCACGCCACTGTACCTTTGCTTCTCCTTTTTCTTCAAAAATAATCTGGTTAAACCGAACCATAAATGAAGCGGTTTGATCTGCTTTCTTAGTCATAATAATAAAATTTACATCGCTTACAAAGTACAATTATTTTAAACAAATAAATGGCACTCCATGATAATCAACTCCCCACTATGGCCCTGGAAGAATGTTAAATATTCTTAGATGTTCTATATATCTTCACAACACAGCTTCTTTACTTCTAGTTAATATTAGATTTTATAAAACCAATCAACAATTCCTTTTAAAACCTATACCAACACTTTTAAAAAAAAATCTAATAATTGTATCTTGCCAACCTATCTAAAGATGGAAACTATGAAAGACAATAAAAGGGTGCAGTTTATAAAAGATGTATTAGACAATATGCCAACAAACTGGCTGCGTCTAACCACCCATCGACTAGATATTTATGATGAATCTCAGGCTAAAAGTCAATTTTTAGATCAGTTTGAAACTTTATATAAGAAGGATACTTTCGACACTGAGTCCTTAGACAATTTACCTACTGCCTATGACTATATTCGCTTAGGTCATCCCTTGTCTTGTATCTTAGAATGGCTGGTGGCCAACTTGAATAATTTAAAGCCAGAAAATGTTATTAGTTTTTCATCCAAGACGATGCCAATTTTGGCTATCCTTAGAAAAAACTCCCTTGATAATAAAAACACTCAAATCCTTTATAAAGGTGCTTTACCCATTTGCTTTGATGCAGAAGTGTTAAAAAATATTTACGGATATACATTTGAGCTAAAGAAAGTCGAAAAAGTAGAGGATATTAATGCCTTTAATGGCAGTACAATTTTCATCACAGAGCAAGAGGAGATGAGCTCCCTTCTTTTGAATCCAAATGTTGACTTTTCTCTAAACCTTTATGCTGACCTAGGAAGTATTATATCTGTGCACGGAGAACACAATGAACCTTATATATCCGAAATCCAACACGTTCGAAGAAGAGAATCTATTGCTATGACACCTGCCAATAGTCACAAAGCTCTGAAAGGGCTGGTTGGAAATACTTCTTTTGACACCGATAATTCTTCCGTCGAGGAACACAAATTAGATGTATTAAATACTATAAAAGAGATTACTGGTTCATTTACAAAGCCACTTGTAGGTTCTAGCGGACTTTCAATTCAGTATGCGATAATGATGGGGCTCATTCACGATGCTAACCTAAACCATAGAGGAAAAGCTATTAAATTTATTGTCCCTCCAAATTGTTATGGAGGAACAAATGACCAAGCAAGACGGGTCGCGGCCTGTATCGACAATGTTGAAGTTGTCGATCTTCCTGTTGATGGTGATAATGATATGGTGCAAAGTATTGATACCGTACTTCATAAAATCGCTCTTGAGGATGCTATTCCTTATATAATTGCTGAAATCCCTACAAATCCTAGAGTCGAAGTTCCAGATCTTGACCAATTGAAAGAGGTTTTAAGTAAGATCCGCACTACTGCATCAGGAAGTATTGCTATCGACCCTGTATTTATTTTAGATCAAACATTTTGTCCTAATGTCCTCTTTTTAGGGGAAGGCAAAATTCTTTCAACGGTTCGCACCATTTCATATGCAAGCGGATCAAAATTCCCAAGTGGCGGCAAATGTACGGCTGGCTATTGCGTAGGAAATAAGAAAACAGAGGCTCTGATGGAAAAAATAGAAATGCATTTAAGTCTTTGTGATAATGAAGCCACAAATCTCCAATATGAAATACTAGCCAAGCAGTTACCTTCAATGAATCAGAGAATTCAAGATGCATATTTGAATACCCGAGAGTTTGTTGACTTTATCCACAAAGCATTGCCAGCTGCAAAAATCAACTTTGTATCAGAAGAATTAGCAGAACAAGGCTTTACACCATCTGTATTCTCATTAGACCTTCCAACAAAAGGAAATACTGCTCATGAAAAGGAATCTTACAAAAGAGCATTAAATCACAAATTGATTCAAATGATGATCAATGAAATTCCTAATGAAAGTAAATATTGTGTTAGCTACGGACAGTTAAAAGGATGTTATTGGACCATTCCTGCAACATCAACCCAGGGAACTACTAAGGAAGGTGATAAAGATTATATTGCTCGTGTTGCTCTTTCTCCCGATCTTGATCTTGATCGCCATAAAAAGGTCTTTTTAGATTTTGTTCAGGGTATGTAACTACATATGGATGCAAGCTCATTATATAATCTCGATATACAAACATGATAGGAGCTATGACAACAATTAGGTTGTCAACTTCCCTTGCTTTCCATCTTACCACATCTGCGTTGAATATCCCTAATTTCGCTTTCGCGCCCGGGTGCCGCCAAAGCTATAGCGGACAGCTGTTGGCCTAAACCTTTGGCGTCGAACGAGGAGAAAAGCGCACTTCACAAAGTGATTGGCAGTAATAAAAGAGGCTTGTACGTCCTTATATCCATAAATCAACCAATTACAAATAACATTAGAAAAATTTGTATTTTAGAGAAGATTGAATCCATCTATCTTGAGAGTTTATTGTTGCAAAGAGGCATGTGGCATATAATTACTCGTAGTTAACACAATCATAATGAACATCACAGAAATAAAAATACTTGAAACCCTAATAGCTTTGGCGCTCTTTCTATTATTGCGATTTCTGACAATCAAATTAATTGATAGAACCGTGATTAAAAGTTTGCTTCATAAAACACGAGGGAAAATTATCAAGAAGCTTTTTCAGATAACCTTACTTACCATCACTTTTATTTTTATTCTAACCGTTTGGGGAGTGAATCAATCTGAGTTATTTATGTTTATGGCTTCGGTTCTAACTGTAATCGGAATTGCCTTATTTGCCCAATGGTCTCATTTATCAAATATCACTTCAGGAATCATCATCTTTTTTAACCACTCCGTCAAATTAGATGACACAGTCTCTATTATTGATAAGGATTATGAGGTTGAAGGAAGGGTAAGTGATATTGGTCTTTTTTTTATAAAACTCAAAACAAAGGACGGAGAAGAAGTGTCGTTGCCTAACAATATCTTCTTACAGAAAATGATCAAGAAGAGAATTATTTAAAGAACAATAGATATATGACATTGTTGCTGAAGGTTTAATAAAAGCTAAAATCTTTTACTGTCCAAAACACTTGACAAATAACTAGCATCCTTAGAAACACCCCCTAAGGTTGCAGATCCTCGGGTATACATCCATGGCAAACCTATAAAATATAGCCCCTCTATTTTACTAACCCCTCTGAAATTTTTCGGATAATTATCTGCATCCAGTTCTAATCCTTCAATCCAATGAAAATTGGGACGATAGCCCGTTGCCCAAACAATATTTTTGATCGTAGACACTTTTTTTGTCTCAAAAGTAATCTCATCCTTAAAAGCATCTTTTGTTCTACCACCTGGAATGACATTTGGTCTGGAAAGAATTTCCTTCACATCCGTTCCGATGACAGGCTGGGTAAGCGAACTGATCTTCTTTCCTATCCAACTGTATTTATTGTAGCTTAAAAAACCTATCACCGTAAACCACCACCACAGGGTCTTACCTAAAATAAGCTGAGGCAAGGATCTTACGTTTGTATCTCCGGAAAAATAAACGGTTCGTGACGCATCCTTAGAAACTTCATTTAAGATTTGATAGCCAGAATCTCCTCCCCCAACGACTAAAGCATCCCCCTCCTGAAGTTGATGAAGTCCCTTATAATAGTTACTGTGCATTTGAACAATACTATCTGATATCTTTATATGACAAGGAGGAGTATAAGGAGTGTGAAAGGGGCCAGTAGCAACAATTACATTCTTAGCTTCAATTTCACCATCCTTATGAGATATTAAAAAACCATTTGCCAACTTGCGCACAGCGGTCACTAAGGTGTTTAATTGAACGGGTATCTCAAACTTATCTACGTATAACTTAAAATAATTAGCCACCTCAAATTTAGTCGGATAATGATTTTTGGGTGCGTCAAAAGCTAGGCCAGGTAAATGATTGTATGCGGTAGGTGTAAATAATTTTAAAGAATCCCATCTGTTTAACCATGAAGCACCAATTTCATCTTCCCCATCAAGAACGATAAACGTTGCATCCATTAATTTCAAATGGTAAGCAATAGACAAGCCTGCTTGAGCACCTCCAATTACAACATAATCTAACATCAATTATCCTTTAATATTTGGCGCAAAAGTAGACACTTAAAACTTGTCTGTGGCTCATACCTACTTTATATTCAGACTCCAATAAACTTAGATGTTCTAGTTTAATGTATTCAAGATGAAGCTAATGAAATTGGAGCTTAACCTAGATATTATTTTAACCATATCTAAATAAATAGAACTCGAAAAGCATAAAAAAAGCCCGAAAATCAATAAAGATTTTCAGGCATTTTTGGTCGGGGTGGCAGGATTCGAACCTGCGGCCTCCTCGTCCCAAACGAGGCGCGATAACCGGGCTACGCTACACCCCGATGGTGTATTGCGGGTGCAAAGATATACCTATTTTAATAAATACAAACTGTTTTAATCGAAAAGAAGTGAAAACTTTCATTTTGTTCAGCTCTACAGAATGTAGATGCTTTATAATGAATCACATAGTCACTAACCATAGGCCTAAGTCGTCAATAAAAAACTAGTGCAAAATTAGAATGTACTATTCTACCTACAAAAGCTATCGATGAATGCCCCATTTTCAAATATTTAACACCTAATTGTCTTATTGTAAGCATTTTATGATTATTTTTATACTGTAATATCCCCACCCCTACACGACCACAACGCTTTTTAAACCGACAATTATTTTGTTCGGTTTATACCCTCGACGTTGATATTAATTGAACTCAAAATCTAATATCATGGCAGAAGAAAAAATTATCTCCATTAAAGAATGGCCTAAACAAAAAGCCTTACTCGAGCACTATTTCAAACTCGATAAACCCTGTCCTATATCAATCATCTTTGAAGAAAAACCTGCCAATGTCAACGTGAGTAATGACAGTGATGACCCCTTCAACGTTGCGATGAATATGAACCTAAAGGTCGTCGATGAAATCCCCGTATGTATTCGCATCTGTGAACCTATCTGTGCCGTAAGTGATTACAGTATTGGCATTGAACTGCTTGGGCAGCCATTGGCAAGTATTCGAGTGAAGGGTCAGACACGATTGGCAAATTGTAATGAAGACCCTGTAATTACTGCACAATGTGTCGACTTCATTGGATTAGACCCAAAGCAAAATAAATCTCCTTTGACGCATAAAGGGTTGCAGTTTACACCACTTAATGAAGCGGCAACCGTCAATTTTACGACGATGGGCTTGCCTAATAACCAACTCAAATTAAGCATTCCAAATGAAGGTATGCGTATTGATTTTCCAACAGCTGTTCGCAATGTCAGCATGACAATCGTCAATTTTGGAAATCCAGTGATTGAGGTCAATAGCTTTTTTAATGCAAGTTTGATCTCCAATCAATCGGAAATGATTCAAAATACTACTGCAACCTTTCATGTCAATGGCGAACCAATTACTGCCATTGAAATCAAAGGAGGGTCTAATGAAGCAGCCCTAGTAGAAGTGTGTTTTGAAGAAAGCTCAAATACACCCAACAGTCCTATAAGTATCTTTTAACACCTCCACTCAACTTGAATATTATGGAAAAATCTCAACAGTCACAAGAAACCATTAGAGGACGCAATACACCTCCTAAATCACGCTTACGCGAAATTACTCCTAAAAAAGTGGTAGGAGAGGCAAATCGTATAGTTCGTATGGCCACAGACATTCTCGAGGAAGAAATTGCCGCGGGTATAGTCGCTGCAAAAGCGCTCGAGAAAAAAGTCATAGATGTCGAAAAGGTTAGGGATAAGGATAATGACCACATCATTAAACGATTCCGAAACGATGCCCATGAGGTAATCGATATGCTTATGGACGTAGTCTCTGTTGCCGCAACTCAATTAGAAACGGTTTCAAATAGAGTAGTAAATATAATTCCTACCTCTAACAAACCTAACTCGCAATCGACACAAGTTCCAATCATACAAAGCGATAAACCCAGTGCACCTGGAAGTTCTCAAGAAATTAAGATGCAGTTGCAAAACGATAGCGATGAAAAAGTTATGAAAGTAGAACTCGCTGATGCAGATCTCTTTGCACCTTCTGGAGAACGCATCCTCGCTAGAAATGTATCGGTTAGTCCGAAAGTGCTGACCCTAAAACCTGGAGAAAAGAAACATGTCATTATCCAAGTTAAAGTGCCTAAAAACACTAAAGCTGGAAAATACTCAGGCCTGTTACAAGATAAGAACATAGAGAATCTGCAGGCGATGTTGGCTGTTGAAGTCTCTTAATAGCTAGCAATTTGGATACCGCAGAACTAAAATCGAAGTTACACAACTACCGAGAATTAGCGCTTAAGGGAATCCATCATTTCGTTCCGCAATCAGAACCGAAGCGATATCTGTATGATCTCATTTTGGACTATCCCAATCGTGGTGGCAAGGGGTTTCGTCCAGGACTTTGTATCGCAGCTTGTAAAGCTTGGGGAGGTACGGAAGCAATGGTGATCAATTCGGCGACTTCTTTGGAGTTATTTCACAATGCCTTTCTCGTACATGATGACATCGAGGACGGTAGCGAATTTAGGCGTAACAAGCCTACAATGCATGAATACAATAATATAGGAATCGCCATCAATGTAGGAGACGCCATGAATGTGCTTAGCATCAAACCTTTGATGATGAACATGGATATTCTTGGCCCTGAACTCACCTGGCAAGTTTTTTCAGAAATAGAACACATGGTGAGACAATCTGTAGAAGGCCAAGCCCTAGAACTAGGTTGGCGAAAAGAGAATAATTGCAAACTAACAGATGACGATTATCTTCGGATGATCCTTAAAAAAACCTGTTGGTACACTACCATTCACCCCTTGCGCATTGGCGCCATTATAGGCAGTCAAGGCGCGATAAATCCAGACCGATTTAATCGCTTTGGATATTTCATGGGCACGGCCTTCCAAATACAGGATGACGTGCTCAATCTCGTAGCCGATGAAACGGCTTACGGGAAGGAAATCGGTGGTGACATTTTGGAAGGTAAACGCACCCTCATGCTCATACACCTCCTTAATAAAGCCACCGCTACCGAACGCAAACGCGTTGTCAAATACCTGAAAGAATGTCGAAGCGAAGAAAGCCTCGACACGGCACATTGGGTCATGGATCGAATGCTGCACTACGGTAGTATTGACTACGCTCGCAAAGTATCAAAGAATATGGCAGGGGCTGCCTTAAAAGAGTTCCACACAAGCTTTGGAGATATCCCCGATTCTGAAGATAAAAGTCTAATAAAATCCATAATCATGTATATGATAAATAGAGATTATTAATATGATACGTATTTCATCGATACCAAATTACGACTGTGACGTCCTTATTGTTGGCGCTGGACCAGGAGGTGCTGCTATGGCAACAGAACTAGCAAAAGACAATATCAGTGTTCTTGTGATAGACTCCCAGTCTTTTCCTAGAGACAAAGTATGTGGGGATTTTGTAGGCCCTGTAGCCATCGCCGAGTTGCAACAACTTGGAATAGCTGGCCTTGAAGAATTTCCCAAATCAAACCTTATCAATAGAGCTTCAGTCTATCTCGATGGAGAAGAAATTATCAATCGCCCTATCCCAAGAATTGAAGGGGTGCCATTTTATGGACGCGTAATTCCAAGAATCATCTTAGATCAATGGCTTTTTGAAAAAGCGAAGGAATCGGGTGCTACTATTCTTGAAAACACCCGACTTAAAAACTATAGCATAGACGAAAAAGGTGTAACTGCACAGATTTCGACCAAAGGAAAAGGAGATAGCACTCTTCGTGCAAAAATTATCATCGGTGCCGATGGCAGTAGCTCCACGGTGGCACGTATCTTTTACGGAACAAAGCCATCAAACTTTGATCGAATATTAGCCGTTAGAGCCTATTATGAAGGTATCGACGGCCCAGATGATCAATGTGATCTTTACTTTACAGAAGAGAGTTTTCCAGGGTATTATTGGTTATTTCCCACAGGTAATGGCACTGCAAATATTGGCGTTGGGATGGTAATGGAAACACTTCCTAAAAACGAAACTCACCTCAACGAGCTCTTAACTAGCCTTATTCGGAAGGATAAAAGCCTCTCCAAACGCATAGGCAACGGTAAACCAACAGGAAAGATTGTTGGATGGCCTTTGGCTACGTACAATCCAAAAAAGGAAATTATTAGTGATCGCTTACTTCTAATAGGAGATGCTGCTGGGCTTATTAATTCTTTAAATGGAGAAGGCATTCAATATGCACTGCTCAGTGGACGTTGGGCGGCAAAAACATTAAAAGAATGTGTAGCCTCAGATAATTTCTCCAAAGCTAGTTTGCGTTCCTACGACAATATGGTTGAAAAAGAATTGCGCTACGACTTGGCACTCAGCAATACTATCATCCAATTTATCCGTAATCGCAAACTCAACCCTTTCTGGATGGAATTGTTGAGCATTATGGTATCAAGAGCCCGTATCGATGAATCCTACGCAGAAATAGCGGGAGGAATACTCGCCGGCATGCAACCTGCAAACAAGGCCATTCACCCTTCTTTTATAACAAAAACGCTGGTTCAAGGTGCTATGCATTTTGGCGTAAAATCGGCAGTTGGCGTGCTTAAAGGACCAAAACATTGGTTAGAAACAGGAAAAAAATCAACGCAATTTATGAATGAAATGACGAAGGAAGTTCGCAATAATCCTAAAGAATATAAGGATTGGGTTCTCGGCCTTACTGCTAACGGCATTGAAATCTCATCCCACATTTTAAAAGATATACGCACAACTATGTTTAACTCCCCAAAACTGAATACTCATGAAAAACGAAACCAAATTAAAAACCATAAACGAACTTCAAAAAATGATGCCTCGTTTGCTCGAAAAACACCAGGATGATACCAAACTAATGAGAGCAGCTATGGCTAACCCCATATTGGCCCTTGAATCCATTGGTATTTACCTTTCGCCTACACTTCAAACAGAGGTGGAGAGAAAGGTTCGCTTTGATGCTAGTTCGATTAAGAAACTAAATGCCCTTGAAAAAGAAGCTAGTAAAATTGCTGGCAAAAAACTCAATCTATCTTCCCCTACCGCTGTCAATTCCTTCCTCAAAAAAGCCATCGGTAATAGCAGTTCGCAAGGACCTAAAAAGGCTCCAACCAAATCACTTTTTGATACCATTTCTAATGGACATCGAAAACCTTCCCCTTTCGCAACAGCTCGAAAAAAATACAGTTCAAAGGACCCATTAACTGCTTTTAAAGATCAGCACGAACTTATCCCTATACTCATAAAATATAGGAGTATAGAAGCGGCATTCCCAGCTCTCGCCACTCCCGAAGTGTTCAAGAAAATAGCAGCAAATAAAAGTCCCCTAACTGAAGGAATTCGTTTCAAAAGTGTACGATTCAGATTACAGGATAAAGCGAAGAGAAAGAGCAACGCATAGCGCTGCCTTAGGCTTTCCCCAGTGGAAAATGAAGAAATTGAAAGACCTTAAAATATAGTATTATGCCCAATACACAAGGATTTGAAATTGTATCAGAAGTTACAGTTGACGTATTACGAGAATTATTAAACGCCGCATGGAAATCTGGTGATGACACCAGTGGCGAAGGAGTAATTCCAGAGAAAATTGAGATCCCACTAGGCTTAGGATTTGGACCTTACCAAATCAAGGAAGGAACTGTGCAAATACCCAAAGAAGAGTTGGGTCTAGATATGGAAACTTCTGTTAATGGAGTCAAGATAAAACTAGGCACCATTGTTCATGTTGAAATTGACAATCCGCCCATCCCGTCTGCCACCTTTTTCGATCTGACCTCCGATATAGAAATCAAAGTACCCGTTACAACGCTCGAAGGTGATGTGAATGTAGGAGTCAAACTAGACACCCTTACAGAAGGCGATGTCGAAGCAACTATAACCAGCGGAGATCCAATAGGTGCTATCACCGCAGCTATGGTTGAAGAGTATGTGCACGAAAAACTCAGAAACGACCCTACTTTTCAAACCATTTATCCAGATATACCAGTCTCATTCCCTCCTTTTTCCATGGATGCGAGATTGGAACTGTATGACGATGCAAGTGATGCTTCAAAAACAGCTACAGTTACCTACCCTAATGCCAATCAGGTGAAGGTAAATATTCCGTGTTATATCCGATTTTATAATATTACAGGTTCCCTCTTTGGTTTTAGCATGGCTACACCGATGGGGGTATTAGGAAGCATTGAAATGATTACCAACTTTTCAGTAGTTGGGGATTTAGTAACCGCTAAACTTAGTGAAGCCGCCATCTCCTTAACCAACATTACTCCCGCCCCAGGTAGCGAGGGTACTAATTACAACAGCAATAAAGCAGCTGCCAGCGTGGGAGGAATTGATTTAGAAGAAATCATTCGTTCTAGATTTCAAACGGTAGCTCAAAATGCACTTGTTGGCATGGGTGATGTTGAAGAGTCGGTTCCTTCTGTTGCCACTATAGAAAAATTTTTCGAGGATGAGGTTCGCAAAGAACTCATTAGTCGGAAAGAAATACTTATTTGGGAACCTGTTTCCCCTGAAGGGAGTGATGTAACGATAGATAACGTAACTATTAAAGCCTTAAATGAAGGCTTGGCAATGGCCTTGAACAGATCGTCTGGGGCAAATGCAGATGCTCTCACCTTTTTTGTTCCCGCAGATAGAGATTTTTCAACAGCCATTTCGGAAGCAAAAGTAATTAGTGCGATTAACTCGGCAATCTTTGATGAATTTGGAACCCTCCCTACAACACTAGATGACAAGGTAGAAGGTAAAACGGTAAAATTAAATAGCCTCACTCCTAGCCTTAAAAGTGGCGCCTTAGATATAGAAGGAGAAGTTACGGTTGTAGACGCCATTCTTGATAGTATTGATGTTGATGCCGATTTTGATGCTGATGTTGGTATGCGTTGGGTAGACAACCCTGATGGTGAAGGACAACTCATAGAGCCCTTTGTTATAGGTGAGCCAGATGTTGACTTGTCCTTACTCGCGTGGATACTTTCATTTCTTATTGGCTTTATCACCTTTGGTATTGTTGGGGTAATTATTGTCGCTGTGGTACTCTCCATTGCCGACGACCTCGCTGAAACCATTGGTGCTGCTATTATCAAAGATGATATTTCAGATCAAATTAAAGGAATAGGGGCATGGCCTCAAACTCTATCAAATATTGGTGAAATAACTGCACGTTTTGAAAACCCAATCGGAATTGACTCTCAAAGCGTATTGTTTTCAGGAAATATGTTGATTACTAGCATGCATGCCTTGACCTCTGAAGATTTTGCAGATTCTAATGGTCCTTATTTTGCCATTGGGAACCAAGCGATTCCTTTTAATGGCGGACTTGAAAAAGCCACATCTAAAACCTTCTGGGATTTTGACGATGGGAATTCGGCGATTTTGAGAAAACCAAGCCATATCTATGGCAAAAGTGGATTATACATTGCCAAATTCCGAGTTGCTGTAGAAGAAGAAGGTGGAGTGACTACGCGACATTTCACGAAAGTGAACGTAGAAAATGTAGTGCCACAGGTATTTATGCCGCCCAATGCCACTATAAATGAAGGGGAAGAATTCCCTATCACAGCAAAATTTATCGATGTAAATTGGCTAGATACCCATACGGCAACTATAGACTGGGGCGACAACTCAGCGCCAGAAGATTTAATAGTGGTCGAGACCAATGAGCCTCCTCAAGCTCAAGGCGAAGTAATGGCTTGTCACGCCTATTGCGACAATGGTGTCTATACCGTCAAACTTAGGGTACGCGATGATGTAGGTGGTATTGGAGAAGGACAAATGACCATTACAGTCGAAAATGTAGCTCCCGAAGTGTATTTAGAAGATGAATTGTATTCTTTACTAGGTCAATGCGTTCGTTTGGAAGGAGATTTTATTGATCAAGGTTGGTGTGATACGCATGTTGGACTTTGGGATTTAGGTGACTGTAAACAAAGAGATGCCTTTATTGAAGAGACTAATAATCCTCCTCAAGCCGAAGGTACTGCACAGGTCGCACATTCATATGATTGCTGTGGTGACCATCAAGTCACCCTTACAATTACAGACGACGATGGTGGTGCCGGAGAAGACCATATGATTGTTCACGTGAATCGATTGAAAAATGATATGCTAGAGGATGGATTTTACATTCTTCCCTTAGGCGGAGATCGTCCAAAGTTGACCATTGCTAATCATTGGTTTCCATATGCTGCAGCGATAGAAATTTTCAATCAAGATGGCTCACAGGCTAATATCCAACTGGAATACAATTATGAAATAGGAGTCGTCTCAGAAGGTCAACGTTCTCAAAAAATAGAACTCGGCGGGCCACTGCAAGCTGGTATAATGCAACGAATCGACGTGAATGAAGGATGGGATTATGAATTTACAGGAAAATTTCATTCTCCTGATTATGCAGGTATGATTGCCCGTATTGGTATTGATCCACTAGGTGGAGCAGATCCAGATGCATCTTCTGTATTATGGCGCGAACTAAAACCCGGCTTCCAATGGAAGAATATTACGGTACGAGCCATGGCGCGAGCAGAACGGATTACGCTATTCATAGGTGGACTTCAGTATCAAGGAGGAAATAGAACCATCTATATTGATGAAACTGCCTTACATCAAATACAACCTCATTGTCCAGAAGAATGGGGATGTGAAGAACGGTGTATTGACTTTGCAGATTTAAATAGTGACACATCTATTCAAAAACCTTTTCAGTATAAAGGCTTGATATTTATTCCACCACAGGAAGGGCTCTTTGTTTCTCAAATAGGAGATCCTCCAGGACAATCAAAACTTGGCTTCCATCATGCAGGAATGCGAATTCGCTTTCCTCAGGTTGTAGACTTGGTCACGGTAACCATAGCCAATTTTGCTGGAAGAGTGATATTTATTGACGCCTTATTTGAAGATGAAATCATGCAGACTTTCCAAGAGATTATTAGTAATGAAACTCGCACAATTGTGATTGATGTACCGCAAATAAACGGACTAATTATTCGGGGCGGAGACTCTGAAGCTGCTTTGGTAGAGATCTGTTTGTGTATGCCTGACATAGAAGACATCCCTTCTCTAGAGGTTGATGAGGTAGAAAGACCACGGCCAGCGGCTTCCAGTTTTTCAAACCAATCAAGTTTTAAGCAGGGATCTAGAAATCTGATTGACATCGACATGGACTAATAGAAAAGAATGCCTAGAAAATCAGCCAGTTGGAGTTTTTCTCTCAATCATGACTTTAGAGTTCTTTCTTTAAAGTTTATGATAAGTGTAAAAACTGGAGAATAAGATGTGATTTTTTAGGCATTCGCAATATGGAGGAATAGGGAATTGAAAATGCATTTTTCGAGCAGAGAAAAGCTTCTCAATTCCCATTCCCATTTCCTACCTTTGCAGCTAAACTATCAAAATATGCTAATCATTGGAATTGGTGGAGGTACTGGAAGTGGCAAAACGACTGTTGTAGATCAGATTGTTTCTGATTTTCCTGACGGACAGGTAACTGTGATTTCTCAAGATGCTTATTATAAGGATCTCTCCCATTTAGAAATGAAAGATCGTGTTCAGGTGAATTTTGATCACCCTAATGCTATTGACTTTCCGTTAATGTGTGAACATTTGAAGGAATTAAAAGAAGGTCGTTCGGTTTTACAACCCGTTTATTCCTTTGTAGCGCACAACCGCACTGAAGAAACGATATTGACCAGTCCCACCAAAGTATTGGTCGTTGAAGGAATTCTTATTCTAACAGACCCTACAATACGTGACCTATTTGACATCAAAGTCTTTGTTCACGCCGATAGTGACGAACGATTAATCCGTCGATTAAAAAGAGATATTGCAGAGCGTGGAAGAGACCTTAATGAGGTTTTAAATAGGTATCAAACAACCTTGAAACCTATGCATCAGCAATTTATTGAACCTACTAAAGAGTTTGCCGATATTATTATCCCAAACAATAGATATAATAACGTTGCCATAGATATCGTTCGTACTATAATAAACGACCGCTTAACATAAGGTTTTACTATATTTACATCCATGGGATTAAAGGAATTGAAGCAGAAAAAATGGTTTAAGATTTTAAGTAATAAGTACTTACTTATTTTCTTAATTTTTCTAGTGTGGATGTTCTTTTTTGATGGTAGTTCATGGTTATTACATCGAGAATTAAATCAGGAAATCGATAAACTCAAAGGCAATGTTAACCATTTTCAGAAAAACATAAAGAACGATACTGTCCAAACCAATATTTTAAGGGACAGTGCCGGGTTAGAACGTTTTGCACGGGAAGAGTATCTCATGAAAAAGGATAAGGAAGAAATTTATATCATCGAATACGAAGACAGCATTTCTAAGAATGAAAAAAACTAAGCTTTTTGACCATTTCGAACCCGTTTCTGCTAAGGCTTTTAAGCAGAATATTCAGGTTGACCTCAAGGGAGCTTCGTATAACGATACCCTAGTCTGGCATACCAATGAAGGTATTGATGTCACCCCTTTTTATCATAGGGATACGCAGAAGGAATTAACAGCAGTGCCCGGAATGCCCACTCATTGGCATATCGGAGAAGCGATATTTATTTTGAACGCAGCCCAATCGGCAGAAACAGCTATATCAGCCATTGAAGCGGGTGCAGAAGCCATTTATTTTTCGGTAGAAGAGCGTTTTGATTTCAAAATCCTTCTGGACACCATCAATAACAAAGACATTCCGCTATTTTTTAATCTCACTTTTCTAGATACAGTATTCTATAAAGAGTTGAATGATTACGCTTTCGCGAAAGCGTATAGAACAACAATTAAACTCGACCTGATCCACCATCTTGTTACCGATGGAAATTGGTACACAACACTTGAAAAAGATCATCAAAATTTTAATAGTCTCCTTCAAACTGAAAACAATAGTGGAGTAACCGTTGACATGACGGCCTATCAAAATGCAGGTGCTACCATGACACAGGAATTGGCTTATGGACTCGCCCATCTTAATGAATACCTCAATCATATTGAAGAAAAAGGGAATACCCTTTCAAAAATAAGCTTTGAAGTAGCGGTAGGTACTAATTACTTTTTTGAAATAGCCAAACTTCGCTCTTTAAGACAATTAACATCTCTTCTTCTCAAGGAATATCCTTTTGGAGATGCAGTTAATACTATTGACATAATTGCCCATCCTACACGCCGTAATAAAACTATTTACGATTATAATACCAATATGTTACGCACCACTACCGAGTGTATGAGTGCGGTTTTAGGAGGAGCAAATATGGTAGTCAATATGCCCTATGATGCTTTGTATCATAAAACCAACGATTTTGGTCAACGAATTTCTCGCAATCAATTGATAGTATTAAAAAAGGAGAGTTATTTTGATGCGGTGAGTAATCCAAGTGATGGCACCTATTATATAGAAGAAATCACACACAAGCTAGCTGCAAATGCATTAAAGCTCCTCAAGGAAATTGAAAAGGGAGGCGGTTTTTTAAAACAACTAAAGGCTGGTAATATCCAGCGTAAGATTAAAGAGAGCGCAGATAAAGAACAAGCTCAATTTGACGCTCAGGAAATCACTCTTTTAGGAACAAATAAACATCCTAATCCCAAGGATCGAATGAAGGATGATATTGAAATCTATCCCTTTCTAAAAGTAAAGCCACGAAAGACTATTATAGCTCCTATTATCCCTAGAAGGTTAGCAGAACAGAGCGAACAAGAACGTTTATCTAAAGAAGTATAATAATTAATTTACACCTATGAGAACAATCGTATGCGCCCTCGCATTCATCCTAATGGCCAGCTGTCAAGAATCAAAGAAACAGCCAACGTTTGAATACAAGTTTAGTGACAAGGAGCAGTCCCTACAATGTGAAGGGCAAAATAATCTTTTGCTAAATGAGGCTTTACATAGTTTTGAAGACGACATCGCACGCACCTACGATCCAGATAGTCGACGTGTTTATAATGCTTACGCAAAGTTTATCATGCCAGGAATGGGTGGTAGAGCCGAGTATGCAAGACTGCCGAGTGATCATACCAAGAAAATTTTGGAAGCTCTCATCGCAGAAAAAATAATAGTAAAAGGAGGAAAACACAGTAACCTCAATTATACGCATCCAGCAGTACAATGTATTATCAATGGTATCGAAGAATTTGGTTTAAAAAACACCATCAATGCTTTGACATCTACCAATGGAATGGACCCTACCTTATTTGACACACGTCTTAGAAACAAGGGAAGAGATGCAGAAAAGAAACGCTATATGGCGATGTATATCGCTTTAGATGCTTACTACCAACACCTAGCTGATGTAGATTTTCCTGCAACAGCTACTAATTAATATTCATGGGGAGACGCATACTTGATCATATTGACCTTCAAAATCTCAAGGAGATTCCTCTTTCAAATAAAGAGGTACAATCTACTATGGATACTGCTGAGAATATTAGCATCAAAAAGGTGTATTCAGAAGAAGATCGTAGTGATCTTGAGCATTTGGATTTTGTAGCAGGGAAGGCTCCGCATTTAAGAGGTCCTTACAGTACAATGTATGTGCGACGACCATGGACCATTAGACAATATGCAGGCTTTTCAACCGCTGAAGAGAGCAATGCATTTTACAGACGTAATTTGGCAGCTGGACAAAAAGGATTGTCTGTAGCCTTTGATCTAGCTACCCACAGAGGGTATGACAGTGATCATGAACGCGTAGTTGGGGATGTTGGAAAAGCTGGTGTCGCTATCGATTCGGTGGAAGATATGAAACTGCTTTTTGATCAAATTCCGCTAGATAAAATGTCTGTTTCCATGACTATGAATGGGGCAGTACTTCCTATCATGGCTTTTTATATCGTGGCTGCCGAAGAACAAGGCGTTGCTCCCGCGCAACTGTCTGGAACCATACAGAATGACATTTTGAAAGAGTTCATGGTTAGAAATACTTATATCTACCCACCTACTCCTTCAATGCGCATCGTCTCTGATATTTTTGAATATACCTCCAAAGAAATGCCGAAATTCAATTCGATTTCGATTTCTGGTTATCATATGCAAGAAGCTGGTGCTACCTGCGATATTGAATTGGCTTACACCTTGGCCGACGGCTTAGAATACATCAAGACAGGATTGGCTGCAGGTATGGATATCGACAGCTTTGCACCTCGCCTCTCTTTCTTTTGGGCGATTGGCATGAATCATTTTATGGAAATTGCCAAAATGCGTGCAGCACGTATGCTTTGGGCAAAAATGGTATCTCAATTTGAACCTAAGAATCCAAAATCACTTGCTTTGAGAACCCACTGCCAAACTAGCGGTTGGAGTTTAACAGAACAAGACCCCTTTAATAATGTGGCACGCACCTGTATAGAAGCAGCAGCAGCGGCTTTTGGAGGTACCCAAAGTTTACATACCAATGCTCTGGATGAAGCCATTGCTTTACCTACAGATTTTTCTGCGCGTATCGCTAGAAATACTCAGATTTATCTCCAAGAAGAGACGCATATCACCAAAACGGTCGATCCATGGGCAGGAAGTTATTATTTAGAATCTTTGACTGATGAAATAGCACATAAAGCTTGGGCTTTGATTCAGGAAGTAGAAGAATTAGGAGGAATGACCAAAGCCATAGAGGCTGGCATTCCCAAATTACGCATCGAAGAAGCTGCTGCTAGAAAGCAAGCGCGTATCGATAGTGGAAAAGATATTATTGTAGGCGTCAACAAATATCGCCCAACAGAAGAAGAACACCTCAATATCCGCGAGGTGGATAATACGAAAGTTCGCGATGGCCAATTAGCACGCCTTAAAACCACTAAGGAAAACAGGAATGCTAAGAAGGTAAAAGAAGCATTGGAGGCACTAACAGCCTCAGCCAAAAGAGGCAAGGGAAATGTCCTCGCCTTGGCCGTTGTTGCAGCCCGTGAACGAGCTACTTTGGGAGAGATTTCAGATGCCTTGGAAGAAGTATATGGCCGTCATAAGGCTGCCATCAAATCATTTAGCGGTGTTTATAGTAAAGAGATGAAAAAGGATCCCGCTTTCGCGAAAGCGCAACAATTAGCCAACCAATTTGCAGAACAAGATGGTCGTCGGCCAAGAATAATGATCGCCAAAATGGGCCAAGACGGACATGACCGTGGCGCTAAAGTAGTCGCCACAGGATATGCCGATATAGGTTTTGATGTTGATATCGGACCTTTGTTTCAAACCCCTAAGGAAGCTGCAAAGCAAGCTATGGAAAATGATGTGCATATTTTAGGAGTATCCTCCTTAGCAGCAGGTCATAAAACGCTAGTCCCTCAAGTCATCGCCGAATTAAAAGCCTTAGACCGTGGAGATATCATGGTCATTGTAGGTGGCGTTATTCCACAACAAGATTATCAATTTCTCTTTGATGTTGGTGCTGCAGCAGTTTTTGGACCTGGGACAAAAATTAGTGAAGCTGCCATCGGACTTTTGGAGATTTTGATTGATAGTTCACCGGAATAAAAGCTCATGAGCATAACCCTACTATCCTCTCCGCTTCAAGGATTTACAGATTTTCGTTTTAGGAATGCATTTCACAAATATTTTGGCGGAATTGACACTTTTTATGCGCCATACATCCGACTAGATGGAAAGCTAAAAATTAAAGGATCCTATCAAAGGGATTTGGATCCTGAAAACAATATTGATATGCCTGTGATTCCACAGGTAATGACCAATGACGCCGATGAGTTTCTGTTTGTGGTCAATTATATCCAAGAATTAGGATACAAAGAATTAAATTGGAATCTAGGATGTCCTTATCCTATGGTAACCAAGCGTGGAATGGGTTCTGGACTTATTTGTGATCCTGGCAAAATAGATCATATTTTGGAACGTGTTCATGCAGAGACAGATGTTGTGGTATCTATGAAGATGCGTATGGGTTATGAGCATGCAGAAGAAATTTTGGACGTCTTTCCCATTCTAGATAAGTATCCACTGCGCAATATTGCAATACATGCACGTATAGGAAAACAACTCTATAAAGGAGGCGTCAACCTTGATGCATTTCAAAGCTGTATTGAAAGCACTCGACACAAACTGTATTACAATGGGGACATCACCACCGTTGCTTCTTTCAAAGCAATGCAGGAACGTTTCCCAAGCATTGATCACTTCATGATGGGCAGAGGTTTGATTGCAGACCCCTTCCTTCCAAGTATGATTAAAAATAATACGACCGAGTATCCAGAAGATCGCTTTGAGCGTTTCCGATTATTTCACGATACTATCTATCAGCAATATGACGCTGCCTTATCTGGCCCAACGCCTATAAAGATGAAGATGCAAGGGTTTTGGGAATATTTCGCGCAAGCGTTTGATAATCCACAAAAGACCTTTAAGAAAATCAAGAAGGCAAACAATCCTAGAGCCTATCAGCAGGCGGTAGATAGTATTCTTCAAGATGTCTAAGATTTTTATTGGCTACTTACATGTTTCTTTTTAGTGATATCCACCCGGATATTTACTTTATGTTTCATGCAATTAGGTTGAGCGTATAAGTGTCTTAGGTTCCTTTACTACTATATCCACTTTGTTTCAACTTTGTTACCCCTTATTGAGACTTTTTTTTAAATTCACATACAATGAACACACTGTTAATCAGGCATACTTTTTGATACTACATTGAAAAATTCTACTATGAAAAAAAATATACTCGCTATGCTCTTGCTCCTTGCAACAGCACAACTTATAGCGCAAGATCTCAGTTCTGGAAGTATCACAACCTTAGACAACACAGAGGTAAAAGGAAAAGTTGCCATTGATTATACTAAGCAGATCATCCATTTTAAAAAGGAGTACGATCAGAAGATCTATAGTTTTTCAAAGGTAAACGCTGTAACTATCGGTGACGACATCCTGAACAAACAGGTCGTAGGAGCGCAATCTTATTTCACAAAAGAGCTCTCGGGTAATGCAACAAAAGCGACGCTCTATCAAATTGGGGAGAATGAATATTTAATTGCCAAAGTGGATGGCAGCGCAAAAAGTATTTCTTTTGATACAGACAAAAGCCGAATTCCAGGAACACTAGCTGTACTCTTCAATGATTGTAATAGTATTCGAGCAACTTTGAATGGCAAAACCATCGATTCAGAATCTAAGTTGGTAAACATTTTCAATCAATACCTAGATTGCAGCAGTGAAACCTACGCTCCTACCGCAGCAGAGATTGAACGAGCAAATGCATACTCACCAGATCAGGCAAGCTTCTTTGTTGGCGCTGGACTAGGTCTCAACAATGTTTCCTTCTTTGAAAATGACGACTCTGAAAGCAGTATTTCAGGACAACTAGCCATAGGCGTTATAGCCTCCCCAAATTTCTTTGGAAGTATTCAGGGAAACCTATTCTTTTCTTTAGAAGGGCAGGCGGCATTTTCTGGAGATACAGATTTTTCTCAGGCTCCTGATCCGGTCAATTTTAGCACCAATACGTACCGACTCCTTTTCGGGATGGAATATCATTTTAATAAAACGGGGAAAATCCAACCGCTCATAGGTATTAGTGCGGGGGCAACAAGTGACAGCTTTAAGGGAAGTTACAACGGCTTTGATTTCGATATTTCAGGAGGTAGTCCGATTGTCGTTCCAAAAATTGGCGCTCTTATTGCCATGGCAAATCAAAAACAGTTGGGCATTATTTTGAGTTATATATCTGAATATGATAACGATTTAAGGTTTCCAACAGAAGACCAAATTATTCTGTTGGATGTCAATAGCCAGTATTTTACTTTAGGAGTCAATTATTACTTCTAAGCACAGGGATAATCCTAAGATTAAAAAGGGCTAGCCAGACGGTTGGCCTTTTTCATTTGAAAGCATTTTGATTACCCATTATTAATTGTATTTTTACCTTCCAAATGTCCTCAAATCTATATGGGTAAAATAATCGCTATTGCAAATCAAAAAGGAGGCGTCGGTAAGACGACGACTTCAGTGAATCTTGCGGCTTCACTCGGCGTACTTGAAAAGAAAGTACTACTTATAGACGCCGACCCACAAGCCAATGCAACTTCTGGCTTAGGCATTGATGTGGATGGCGTTGAGATAGGCACCTATCAGTTACTCGAACATACAAATTCTGCTGAAGAGGCGATTGTTACAACCAGTAGTCCCAATTTGGATATCATTCCTGCTCATATCGACTTAGTCGCTATCGAAATTGAATTGGTCGACAAAGAAGCTAGGGAGTATATGATGAAAAAAGCAATTAGTCACTTACGAGATAAGTATGACTATATTTTGATTGATTGTGCACCTTCTCTTGGTTTACTAACTCTAAACGCATTAACTGCAGCAGACTCTGTAATCATACCTATTCAATGTGAGTACTTTGCCCTAGAAGGCCTCGGAAAGTTATTGAATACCATCAAGAGTATTCAGAAAATACACAATGCCGAATTAGATATTGAAGGACTCCTTCTCACCATGTTTGATTCGCGTTTACGCCTATCAAATCAAGTAGTCGAAGAAGTTCAGAAGCACTTTAGCGAAATGGTATTTAAAACCATCATTCAACGTAATGTGCGCTTAAGTGAGGCACCTAGTTATGGTGAGAGTATCATCAACTACGACGCAGGAAGTAAAGGAGCTTCCAATTACTTGAGTCTCGCCCAAGAGCTCATCACAAAAAACAGCTAGTTTTATGGCTAAAGCAACAAAAAAACAAGCACTCGGTCGCGGACTTTCAGCTTTATTGAAGGATCCGGATAACGATATACAAAGCGCACAAGATAAAAATGCCGATAAAGTTGTAGGTAATATTGTGGAGTTGGAGCTTACTAATATTGAAGTAAACCCATTCCAGCCGCGTACAAGTTTCAATGAAGAAACGCTGCGCGAACTCGCATCTTCCATACGGGAGCTGGGTGTTATTCAACCCATTACCGTTCGTAAATTAGGTTTTAACTCCTACCAACTCGTATCTGGAGAGCGTCGTTTTAGAGCGAGTAAACTCTTAGGTAACGAAACTATTCCCGCTTACATTCGTATAGCAAACGATCAAGAAAGCCTAGAAATGGCTTTGGTAGAGAATATCCAAAGGCAAGACTTAGACCCTATTGAAATTGCAATGTCTTACCAACGTTTAATTGATGAAATTCAATTGACACAGGAGCAAATGAGTGAGCGTGTGGGTAAAAACCGTTCGACCATTGCAAATTATTTACGCCTTCTTAAATTAGATCCTATTATCCAAACAGGAATGCGCGACGGCTTTCTCTCTATGGGTCATGGCCGCGCTTTAATTAATATTGGAGACACTAGCGATCAATTGGATATTTACGAAAAGATTATCGCCGATAAACTTTCTGTAAGGCAAACAGAAGCCTTGGTAAAGAACTACCACAAAACATCCGATACTACCTTACCAGAAATAGAAGAAACTCCTAAGTTCATTAAAAAAGGAGTTAAAGATTTTGCAGACTACTTTGGCGCAAAAGTTGATGTCAAAATTGCAAAAAATGGCCGTGGTAAAATCTCCATCCCTTTCTCTTCTGAGGAAGATTTTAATCGCATTAAGAAACTTATTAATAGTGCCAAATAAAACCTACATATTCCTGTGGGTATTTTTGGGAGGTTTCGCTTTCGCGAAATTGCCCGGTGCACAACTAAGCGCTCAAACCCCCACCATTAAGGCCGATGAAATTATCGAACCTCAAGGGGAGGTATACGAACCCTTACGTCCAGCCAAAGCTGCATTTTATAGTGCAGTTCTTCCAGGATTAGGACAAGCATACAACAAAGATTATTGGAAAGTACCCATCGTTTATGGGGCATTAGGTACTAGTGTTTACTTTGCCATTGACAATCACAACGAATTCCAACGCTATAGAACAGCATTCAAACAACGACTCGCAGGTCGTCCTGATGAATTCACCCTTGTCGACCCACTTACAGGAACAGAGACAGAGATATTTTCGGATGATGGATTGATAGACGCACAAGATTTTTTTAGACGTCGTAAGGAATTATCTATATTAATTTCTGCAGGGATCTATTTGCTTCAAATGATAGAGGCCAATGTAGATGCACACCTTTCTCAATATGATGTTACTGATGACATCAGTTTTGCTCCAGATCTCCAACCTGATGATCTAGGCATGGCAATGAGCTATGGTTTTAAATTAACCTATCAATTAGACTGATGAATATTGCACTCTTGGGCTACGGAAAAATGGGAAAAGCAATCGAAAAGATTGCCATTGCTCAAGGGCACGAGATTAAACTGAAAGTAGCTCGGGACTCATCATATTCGTTAAAAGGAATAGATGTCGCTATCGACTTCAGTGTTCCCGAAATGGCAACCACTCACCTACGTAATTGCTTAGAGGCTGGAATCCCAGTGGTTTCTGGAACCACGGGATGGCTAGAAGACTACACACAAATCACTGACCTCTGTACCTCCAAAAACGGTTCATTTTTATACGCCTCTAATTTTAGTATTGGTGTAAATTTATTTTTTGAGATTAATAAAAAAGTAGCCGAAATCATGGCACCCATACAAGGCTTTGAAATCTCCATGGAGGAAATTCATCACACTCAGAAATTAGACGCTCCGAGTGGTACAGCAATTACCTTGGCAGAAGACATTATTGCTCAAGGTGCTCACAGCTCATGGAAATCAGTAGACGCAACAAATGAATCAATTGAAAATACTAATAGTATTATCCCGATTCTGTCTAAACGCATTGGGGAAGTTCCTGGCACGCATAGCGTTCAATACAAAAGTCCAATTGACACCATAACCTTGAGTCATGAAGCTCACTCTAGAGAAGGTTTTGCGCAGGGAGCCGTGCTTGCTGCCACATGGCTAGTCGGGAAAAAAGGCGTATTTTCGATGCGCGATGTGCTAAATATATCTTAACACCGTAACAAGCCCCACAAACAACATACTAATCACCGTATAAAGACAATTTACAATGACGATTACACAATGGTTACTTTTCATTCTTGCAGTTCAAGTAATTCACTTCGCAGGCACATGGAAATTATATGTTCGCGCTGGAAGACAGGCATGGGAAGCTGCAATTCCTGTATATAATGCAGTGATATTAATGAAGATCATCAATCGCCCTTGGTGGTGGACGATTTTACTTTTTGTTCCTATTGTAAACCTTATTATAATTCCTGTTGTTTGGACAGAAACAGCGCGAAGTTTTGGTTTTAATACATACAAAGACACTGCCTTAGTCGTTCTAACATGTGGTCTGTATTTATTTTATATCAATTACGCTACTGATGCCGCCTATATTAAAGATCGTGACATCATGCCCAAAAGTTCCAATGGGGAATGGGTGAGTTCGATACTTTTTGCCATTGTTGCGGCCACATTGGTGCATACCTACTTCATGCAACCGTTTACGATTCCAACATCTTCTCTTGAAAAAACATTATTAGTAGGGGATTATCTCTTCGTGAGTAAATTCCATTATGGAGCTAGAACACCTATCACTACGATTGCCACTCCGATGTTGCACGATCAAATTCCTGTGATAAACAAAAAATCATATTCCTCTTGGCCAGAATTGCCTTACTTCCGCCTACCTGGATTTCAAAAAATAAAAAACAATGATATCGTTGTTTTTAGTTGGCCAGTAGACACACTCACGGTAATTGAAGACACTCGAAGTAAAGCGATATACAAGCCAGTGGACAAAAAATCAAATTATGTCAAACGCTGTGTGGGTATAGCAGGTGACTCCTTGGAAGTTAAAAATGGCTATGTTTATATTAACGGTGTACAGAATGTCTTGCCAGATAGAGCCAGATTGCAATTTAGTTATGTAATCATAGCTAAAGAAAAATTAGTGACTAATGACATAACTCCGAATAGAGGGTTTATTACTCCTAAACCCTTCGTATATGATCGATACGAGATATCAGACATCACGTACTACGACCAATCTTCTCAACCGGGATCTTATCTTCATGTAGCGCATATGACAGACGAAGCCTATGAGAAATTAAAAAACAATGCATTAGTACTGCAAATTACAAAGCAGGTCTTTCCAGCAAACGAAGGCAAAACAGGAACTTTCCCATTAACAGGAGATCAAGAGTGGTCAGTAGATAATTTTGGACCTATTTATATTCCTAAAAAAGGTGCGACGGTTGCTTTAACTCCAGAATCTGTTCCCTTATATGAACGTATTATAGAAGTTTATGAAGGCTCAGAATTTGGTATAGACAATATACTAACTATTGAAGGAACTGTTGTTTCATTAAATGGTCAACCTACAACTGAATACACCTTCAAGCAAGATTATTATTGGATGATGGGTGATAACCGTCACAACTCCCAGGATGCCCGTTCTTGGGGTTATGTACCCTATACGCATGTCATGGGAAAACCCGTGATGGTTTGGTTTAGCTTAGATGCCAACAAGCAAGGAGGATTGTTTCAACGTATCCGTTGGGATCGTATGTTTACTACCGTAGGTGGTAATGGTCCACTCGTGAGTTACCGTTATGTGGTTCTAGCTTTGATCCTACTCTATTTTGGATGGGGTTATTTTAAAGGAAAGCGTAAAGCTAAATCCTAATTATTTTGAAAACAATCCTCATACAACCGGCCTATTGTGCCCCGATAATTCAATATGCAGCTATTGCACAGGCAGAGCATGTAGTTTTTGAAGTGCATGACAATTATCAAAAACAGTCATATCGCAATCGTTTTAAGATCGCTACCTCCACAGGAGCATTAACCCTTACGATTCCTATCTTACATCGAGAGGAGCCTAAAAAAGGGCATCAGTTGACGCAAGAGGTTGGTATTGAAAATCAGTTTAAGTGGCAACGCAATCATTGGCGCTCCCTTAAAACTGCCTATCAAACCTCTCCTTATTTTGAGTATTACGAGGATGAATTTGAGCCTTTATATAGTCAAAAATGGGAAACCTTAGCCGATTTTCATGCAGCATGTCATCGTATTATCATGGAATGCTTGCAACTGGAAGTGCCAACAACAACTTCTACTGAATATTTTAGGTCTCCAAAGGAACAAAAGGATTTGCGCTCGTTTATAGTTTGCAAAAAAGAACCAGATTATCCGCTGCCAGAATATCGCCAACTCTTTGGTGACAAGCATGGCTACTTAAAGAATCTCAGTATTTTGGATTTACTTTTTAATGAAGGAACTAATGCGCTTACTTATCTTGAGCAGGTTGACCTTTCGGCTTTATAGATGGAGTTTTTTGAACCCTCGCTAGTATTGGAAAGTGGTCTGACAATTCAATATCATAGTTTTTAAACTGTTGCACCTTCCACCTTGGATCAACGAGTATAAAATCGATACGTAAGGGTAGGAAATCAAAAGTGAATGTTTTTCCTGTTCCTGAGCCCGCTTTCGCGAAAGCGTCTACCTTCTCACCTTTGGCCTTCCGATACACATAAGAGCTCGCACTATTATTAAAATCTCCAGCAACCATCACATGATATGGCGATTCTTTTTCATGTGCCAAAAAGAGATTGAGTTGAGCCTCCTGCTTTTCAAAAGCATCCCCCATACGCCCCAACAGTCGTTTAGAATCTTCCTTCTGCAAACCAGAAAAATTTGGTGTTAATTTAAAGGATTGAAAATGAATATTGTAAATACGAATAGTATCTGAATCCACTTTAATATCGGCATAAATGGCATTATTTCCAGAAGTAGGAAAATCGAGTGACCCACTTGAAATGATCGAAAATTTTGAGTAAATGACTTGGCCAAAAGTCTCTTTCTTGTTGGTCATTTTGGCAAATTGATACGGATACATATCAGCAAAAGAAACACTTGGATGGTATTCTTGTAAGCATACTATATCAGGAGATTCTTGCTCGATAAAAGCTTTCATCTTGGGTTCTGTTACTAATCGAGGTATTTCTCCATTTTGGGTAAAACTATGTACGTTATAGCTCAAAATAGACAAGCCTTCCTTAGCTGGTTTTAGTGAGCTTTCGCCAAAATGAAAAAAGGCAGTAAGGTGTCCAAATCCTAGGAGAAGTACAAAGGCTGAGAGTAACATCTTTCGCTTTAAGCGCAACAACCAATAGGCAAAAAACAAAACATTAACACCTATCAACACAGGAATCAATAAAGAGAGTACTGATAATTTAGGAAAAATATGTGGCGGAATATATGGTAAGAGATACCCTAAAAGGAGTAAGACAGCAACAATACTATTAATGAAAAACAAAAACTTCCCAAAAAGACCTATTTTTTTCATGGCTTCTATTACTAGTCGTCTTTCCCTGCTTTGAAAAGAAAATCCTTCTCGGCTTTTGAGAGACTATCATATCCGCTTTTACTAATCTTATCTAAGATGCTATCAATTTGTCGTTGCTTTTCCGACTTTGTCGCTTTTGTTGGCTTTGCCTTCGCCTTTGGTTTATTCTTTGGCGTGCGATGAACGGTACGCATTCTGCTTTTCTTAGGCCGTGGCTTACTAGAAAACCAACTTACAACGGTATCCATCAATCGTTCAAACCACGCACCAATATCATTGCCTTTGGCCATTTGTTGGGCATATACATATCCAAAGGCTGCACCACCTAAGTGGGCAATAAATCCGCCTGTATTATCTGCAGATGTTGCAACACGCATGATGTCACTCAACACAAAGAAGGCTGCAATATGCCATAACTTTATATTGAACATAAACAACTTCAATTGGGTATTAGGCGTATAGGTTGCAATGAAAACGATAATCGCGTTTACGGCTGCCGACGCACCTACCAATGAACTTGAGCCACGAGCATTTAATTCAGGAAAAATTGTATAAGAAATCATATACAATAAGCCACCTGCCATAGCTCCCATAAGGTAGATAGTCAGAAAGCGTTTGCCGGAGAAGAGATTCAATACAAATCTTGAAAAAATGTATAAGAAATACATATTCCGGAGGACATGCCAAAAACCAGAGTGCACAAAGGCATAGGTCAGTAAAGACCATGGTTGAAGAAAATATTCTGGAAAACTACCTGGCAAAGCCAACCAGCTTGTAAAACCAAAGGAGGTTCCAAACAAAGACGGAATGAGGTTGAGAAGTATAAAAATAGCCGCATTGATCACAATCAGTTTGATTGCGACATTGGCCATTTTGAATTGATATAAAAGTGGGCTAGCTGCCATATGTTAATTCCAACGATGAGTGTTCATATTATTTTTCTTCCAATAATAAGCAATTATTAGTCCCGTAAACGCTCCACCCACATGCGCCCAATGCGCAATATTGGCTCCAAAAATTGACGCCCCCCCGGTAAATCCAAGGATAATATCTAAAAGAACGACAGCAGGGATAAAGTATTTTGCTTTTATGGGTATAGGTAAGAATATTAGCATCAAAGGTGTATTAGGAAACAACATCCCAAACCCTACTAAAAGTCCCATGATAGCACCTGAGGCACCAAGACTACCCATATTATAAGCCCCTAAAATGCTTTCAAGTTTATCTTGTCCTAAAACCTGTGCCCAAGCCTTATTGTATTTTCCTTCTGCAAGCACTTCCATAATTGAGTTCTTATCATACCCAGCATTTACCAAAGCTTCAACACCCCCAGACACATTAAAGTAATCGATCCCTACTGAAAGGGCATAGGCTCCTAAGCCTGCAGAAAAATAGAAAAAAATAAATTTATTTCGACCCCAAATTTGTTCTAGAGGTGTTCCAAACATCCACAATCCTAGCATATTGAATATAATATGTCCGTAAAATGTTTGGCTGTGCATAAACATATGAGTAATTACCTGCCAAAAATGAAATTTTGGATTCTCTGGATACCAGACTGTAAAAAGATCAGCGGTTCCAGACAACATTGTGCCTACAAAAAAGATCACATTGATGATCAATAATATCTTAATCGTTTCGGTTAACTTCCCCATTCTATTTAAATTTTCTATCGAGTTCTTCCCCCGTCATAGTGACAAAGGTTGTTCTGTTACTTGGCGATACAGAAGGTTCTTTACAGGCAAATAATCTATTGACTAAATGCTCTCTAGAAACAGGATCTAAGGCCTCACCTGCCTTTACAGCCATACTTTTAGCCATACTCTTGGCCAAGGTATCTGTCTGACTAAAACCTACATTAGGAACCTCATTTTCTAAATCACTTAATAATTGCTCCATCACAATAGGAACTTCTCCCTCACTGATAGAAGTTGGAATTCCAGTCACTTCAAGGCGTTCACCTTCCATGCTTCCAAAGGCAAAGCCAGTGTTTTCTAAGCCTTCTTTCAACTGTAGTAACAATGCAAGTTCCGAAGTATTATATGATAACACCAAAGGAAACAATAATTGCTGACTTACAGATTCTTTCACGGTAATGTTACGAAGTAATTCTTCGTACAATACTCTTTGATGGGCACGATGTTGATCGATTATCACCATGCCACTTTTTATAGTTGTCACGATGTATTTATTATGTAATTGGTAGGTAGTCGCTTCTGTTTTTGAAAAGCTACTAGTCCCACCACCTTCATCATCTCCATCCTGGTTAAAAAAGTTTCCTGTAGTCGCGTCACTTTCAAAAGTTACATTACTAAATCCAGCCTCTGTCTTTGAAGATTTGGATTGTAAACCTTCGTACATACTTTCCCAGCCAGAAGTATCAAGTTTTTCGTGTTTGGGCAACTGTGCACCTCTTTTTGGTGGTGGCACATTTTCAAAAGGATTAAAATGCCGATCTACTTCTACTTTTGGAATATGAGCATCCTTATTTTTATAGTTGTAAGGTGTGTCCAAATTTGAATCCCGATCAAAATCTAGCACAGGAGCAATATTAAACTGCCCGAGGCCATGCTTAATCGTTGAACGCAAAATCGCGTACAATGCATGTTCGTCATCAAACTTAATTTCTGTCTTTGTGGGATGGATATTTATATCAATTGACTTTGGATCTACTGTGAGATACAAAAAGTAACTCGCCCTTGCTCTATCTGGAAGTAAGCCATCAAAAGCGGCACTTACCGCATGATTGAGGTAGGCATTTTTTATAAAACGATCATTGACAAAGAAAAACTGTTCTCCTCTTGTCTTCTTTGAAAATTCAGGCTTGACAACAAAGCCTTCGATGGTCAAAATATCTGTTTCCTCTTGGACGGGCACCAATTTCTCATTGGTCTTCCCTCCAAATATTCCTACGATTCGTTGTTTCAAAATACCTGAAGAAAGATTGAAAAGCTCTCCATCATTGTGGTACATAGACAAGCTAATCTCTGGATGCGCCAAGGCTACACGTTGAAACTCATCAATAATATGACGGAGCTCTACGTTGTTTGATTTTAGGAAATTACGTCTTGCTGGGATATTAAAAAATAGATTTTTAACGGCAATCGATGTTCCTTTTGGGGTAACACAAACTTCTTGTCGAATAATTTTACTGCCTTCTATTTCGAGATGGCTGCCAACTTCAGCGCCTTCTTGTTTTGTTTTAAGGTCTACATGTGCAACTGCCGCAATAGAAGCTAATGCTTCTCCGCGAAAACCTTTGGTATTGAGATTAAACAAATCATCGGCAGTGGTGATTTTTGAAGTTGCGTGACGTTCAAAACTCATTCGAGCATCTGTATCGCTCATCCCTTTCCCGTCATCAATAATTTGAATCAAGGTTTTACCTGCGTCTTTTACGATGAGTTTAATGCTAAGTGCGCCGGCATCAATGGCATTTTCCAGCAATTCTTTTACAACAGATGCTGGTCGCTGCACGACTTCTCCTGCAGCAATTTGGTTAGCCACGTGATCGGGCAAAAGCTTAATGATATCTGCCATTCGGACTTATGAGAATATGGATAGATCGAAATCAATAATAAATAGGAAGATCAAAACAAGGATGGCTATTATGATCCAGATTGTCGCATTAAATCCAACATTGGCTTTATTTCTTCTTGACTCTCTCGCATCTCTCCAGTGAGATCCGTAATCATTTCGGTTATAATTTTCGCTAAAAGCATCGATACGCGTCGCATACTTTGCCGATTCTACATCGTCCTTTCCGTTATAATAACGAGGCGTATAATTAAAACGATTGTTCTTCTTAAGGCCTTTTATTATTGTGAATTTAACTGATCCCATAGTCTATGTTCCTATACATTCAAATATACGGTTTTCATCGCAAAAAGCGAGCCACGCTCCACAGCCTTGACATAGTTGTCAGTCTAAATATTTGTTAAATATGTAGGAAGATGTCCCTTCTCTTAGAATTTAGATTCTTTGCGAAGCTGAGCCATTTGAATAGCCGCAATAGCCGCCTCGGTCCCTTTGTTACCATGAATACCACCACTGCGGTCTATGGACTGCTGCTTATTATTATCAGTCAGCACACAAAATATTACAGGAATATCACCTTGAACATTCAAATCTTTAATCCCTTGGGTTACTCCATCACACACAAAGTCAAAGTGTTTGGTCTCTCCTTGGATCACATTCCCAATAGCAATGACTGCGTCCAGCATATCATAGCTCTGGGTCATGCGTTTACAACCGTAGATAAGCTCAAAGCTCCCAGGAACATTCCAGCGTACAATATTATCATTGACCGCTCCACAGTCCTTAAGTGCATCAAAAGCCCCTTGAAAAAGGCCTTCTGTAATTTCTGGATTCCACTCAGAAACAACAATCCCAAACCGAAAATCTTTCGCGTTTGGGATTGTTGTCTTGTCGTAAGCAGATAAGTTTATTCCTGCTGTTGCCATAATATGTAGTTTGAGGATGCTTATCAATCAGACCGTTTAAGGCCTTCAAACGCATCGTCTTTTAGTTTCCTCCTTGTGCCTTACCTATATAAAGATCGGCTTGAGCAGCATACTCAGAATCAGCATAGCTGTCTTTCAAAGTATTTAGGTGCTTCAAGGCTGTAGCATTTTGTCCTAATTCAATCGCTGCAACACCTGCTTTAAATAAGAAACGTGGTGTTGTGAAGCTGTTTGGATTCATTCCTGCTGCTTTCTCGTAATATCCCAAAGCTTCAGAAGCTTGACCTAATTGCATGAACGCATCTCCAATAGCTCCTTTAGCCAAAGGTGCAAGAATCATATCATCAGAACTAAAATCCTGTAAGTGACTAATTGCCTTAGAATAATCTTTTACTTCCAAGTATGACATCCCTGCGTAGTAATTGGCAAGGTTTCCAGCTTTCGTACTTCCGTAGTTGTCTACGATGTCCAAAAGACCATACTTCCCATTAGATCCTGTCAATGCAACATTGTATAAAGAATCTTTTACTGTTTCATTAGTCGAATCCAAAGCAGTGTTAAAACTTTCTTGTGCTTGAGCAAGTTCAGTTGCGGCTTCTGCCTCATTTGGTTCTGCTACAAACTTCGTGTACGCTAGAAAAGCGAGTACAACCACAAGAACACCTACGATACCGTATAAGATAGGCTTTTGATTTTTCTCAACCCATTCTTCCGTACGTGATGCACCTTGATCGAGAGATTCAAAAACTTCTGCCGTAGTAGAATCTTTTACATCTATCTCATCTTGGACATCTTTCTCCTTCTTCGTTTTTGGCTTGTAACCTCTTTTATTATATGTTGCCATGTAGTTTCTTCGTTAGTGGCGCAAAAATATAATATTTATTGAATTATGAAAGGGAAAATATTCCTTAATTTTGGATATTTCGTACCAAAGTTTGAGGGGGTTCCCGCTTTCGCGAAAGCGCACTCCATCCAATACCTATGATCTTAAAATCCTTATCCCTTATTAATTACAAAAACTTCATCGCTGAAGCCTTCGATTTTGACGCCAAAATCAACTGCTTTGTCGGAGCAAATGGGGTAGGAAAAACGAATGTACTCGACGCCATTTACCACCTTTCTTTTGGCAAGAGTTATTTTAATCCTATCACGAGTCAAAATATCAATCATGAAGCCGACTTCTTTGTCATAGATGGGCTTTATGACAAAAATGACCGCGAAGAAAAAGTGATCATTAGCGCAAAAAAAGGACAAAAGAAGGTCATTAAACGCAATGCCAAAGTCTACGAACGCTTTGCAGATCATATAGGTTTTTTACCTCTTGTTATCATCTCTCCAGCAGATAGAGATTTGATCACCGAAGGTAGTGACCTGCGTCGTAAGTTTATGGACGGAGTGATCTCTCAAAGTGACAAAAGCTACCTGAGTAATTTAATGGCTTATAGCAAAATTTTGAGTCAGCGAAACGCCTTATTGAAGTATTTTGCGGTCAATAATACCTTTGATGCAGATAATTTAGCCATCTATAATGAGCAATTAACGTCATTTGGAGGCCCAATTTTTGAAAAACGCCAAAAATTCTTAGAAAGCTTCACTCCTATTTTTCAAGAGCGTTATAAAGCGATCAGCGGTGCGGCTGAAAAAGTTGAACTGACCTACTCAAGTTCTTTGAGCGATATGCCACTTGAACACCTACTAACCAACGCCTTAGCCAAGGACAGAGCATTGCAATACACAAGCGTGGGTATCCATAAAGACGATCTTCAGTTTGAAATTGATGGACATCCTATAAAGAAATTTGGCTCTCAAGGCCAACAAAAATCATATCTCATCGCTTTGAAACTGGCGCAGTTTGATTTTATCAAAACTCAAAGTGGGGTTGCGCCCATTCTCCTTTTGGACGACATCTTTGACAAACTCGATGCTCAGCGCGTTGGACACATTGTCAAATTGGTAAATGAAGATCACTTTGGACAGATTTTTATCAGTGATACTCATCCAGAGCGAACGGAAAATGTTGTTAAAGAAACGCGACAAAGTTATGAACTGTTTCATTTGGGAGCAGACTAATTAAGTATCTTTGAAAATGGTCGTTCAGCAAAGATAGACTCCGAAATTGACTAAGAACATCATACAAATCCAATAGTTTTGAAAAAAATAACCCTCCTTCTCGGACTCTTCCTCCTACTAAGTTGCTCTCAAAGCACCGATGAAAAACTGGTTTTAATTAATGGATATTGGGAGATTGCCTCTGTTACAACGACTGAAGGAGTGACAAAGGAGTTTAGTCTCAGTCAGAATGTAGATTTTATTGAGATTCAAAACGGTAAAGGCATTCGTAAAAAAGTCCAACCTGATGCGATGGGTAATTTTATAACCTCCGATGCTTCTGAAAACATTGACGTTGAAATTAAGGAGAACAAACTTCTTCTTAATTATAGCACAGCTTTTGATACTTGGACAGAGACTGTTATCGAAGTATCTAAAGATAAATTAAAAGTCGAGAACCAAAACGGGAACACCTATACCTACAGAAGATACCAACCTTTGATCAACAACTAATGGCAAAACGCAATACAGATCCGATTTCAATTACCGCTGCGCTGGGTGAGTTTGTGCAAAAAAACAAGCTCCAAAAGGGTATCGACTCTGTAAATGTTACCGACGCTTGGTATACGTTGAACCCTGCTTTTAAAACATACACTACTGCCTTGCGATTTGATAGAGATACCCTCTTCGTTAATCTTAACTCCTCTGTTTTGAGAGAAGAATTGAGTTATGGAAAAGAGCAGCTCCGCGTTCAACTCAATGAAAGTTTAGGACGTGAAGTTGTAAAGAAATTGGTATTGAGGTAATCCCCCTCTGTCCATTGAACATCTCCCCCAAAGGGTGAGAATTAGTTGTACTAGTATTTCTATTTTTTACTCCCAACTCAGCGAAAAAAGGCTATAGACTTTAGGCATTAGGCATTAGGCATTAGGCATTAGGCATTAGGCATTAGGCA
>CAXBCS010000001.1:0-188849 GCA_963974305.1 uncultured bacterium | reverse complement strand
AGTGTAGCTCCCTGGTCCATACGAATCCGTAGATAAAGGTTAGGTTCATAACGATTACAATTCCCCCCTGAATATCACCGAGAAGTTCGTAATACTGCCGTGATAAATCAGGCATCCAAATCCCAAAAATAAAAGGTGCCAAGGGAATAAAAGAAACTGCAAATAGGAGGTAACCTCCGAAAATAAATATTTCTAAATTGTTTTTTAGCCTAAAATCGGCGTCGCTTTTTAATAAATCAATCGCATAATACATAAGATGGAAGACCATTACAAAGGTGGCCAAATTAAATACATGCACCATATACAGGCTAAAGAAAGGGGTTGTTAAGGCTCTAAATATTATTGCCAAAAACATAATAATGGCCGAGATAGCCACTATTTTTTTTCGAGTTGGATGGTGAATATGGTCGTAGACCATTTTATAGAAGAGACCATAAAATAGGATGGCGTACACATTATAAATCCAGTGATTGTTATCGTAACCTGCCGCGGTATATGCTCGAGCTCCTATTTCTGCCACTAGCGCTATCCATAATAGTAATAATACCATTCGGATAGGCTTTGCCTTAAATTTAGGATAGTATAATAATGCCACGATGGCTGCAAGGCACTGTAAGATTAGTATGATCCAATTCATCCTTGCTTATTTTTATTTAGGTGAGGGTGCGTCCAAATTAAGCCGAAAATAAAAAATAAATTCATCATTAATAAGGTAGCTCCTCTTAGTGTTGATAATACTGGAAGAATGGTTTCATCACCAGTTTCCATATGCACAAGATATTGATTAGTAAGGTAAATAGGCAGGTATACAATATTATAAATCATGTAGCCAGAAAAAACAATAAAGGCAAGGTTTTCCTTGAATCTTAATAATTCTACCCTTTTTAAGGTATAACCAAGATAAAGTGCTGTAGAAAAAATCACTAAGGCCGTAAGCGCGCTTTTATATAGAATAAGATGCTCTGAAAAATCACTTTCATACATGCCATTAACAGCAAACAAGAGAACTGTGAATCCTATGATCCAAAGCATTACTTTTTTTCTCCATGCTTGAGAAATTAAATCATAGATCAATTTAAACAATATTAAATGATGTATTAAATCATGAATATTTAAGATGATTTGATTGTTAAGGGTACCATTAGTAGCGTTCCATGCAACAATGATTTTTGTTAAAGGAGCCAAAAACAAAAGGAGAATCCACAATTTTAGAGGAGTATTTTTGAACTTATAGAAATAATAAGTCGCAAAAATGGCAGTCAGAATCTCTATGCCAAGAATAATTTTAAGAAACATTAGAGTGATTTTGGCTTTGGATGTTTCTCAAAACGATAATATAAAGCTATGCTGCAAAACAACGTGGTTACTAAAAATAGTAACAGGAGTATTAAAGCACACACCAATAAAACCACTAAGAGTTCTTCTCTAACCATGAAAATCAATGAAAAAATAAAGGTAATCAGCTTCCTTATATATTGTTAGGGGCAAATGCCCCGATTTTTTGAAGTATATTTCAGTCAAGTGTATCTTTAGCCGACATGTTTTTGGACCACACAAAGGCAAGGCCTATTATCGAATATATGCAAATCACTATCATTCCTAAAATGAACTGTAGATATTCAAAATATTCGGGCGAAAAGTTAGGTCCTTCAAGCTTTATATGTCGCGCGAAAAAAACAACTGGAAATCCAATACCATAGATTAAATACCCTACACAAATCCAAACAAATGCTTGGTTTTTTATGTTGTCTATATCACTCTTTTTTAATAGCTCAATAAAATAATACAATGCTGCAATGACATAAAGTATACAGCCCAGTAAGGTAGAATATTGAAAATTTCCATATTGAAAACCATCCAAATAGACGTTTATCAGATATCCCAACGTAAAAAGCCCAGCGCAGCCTACGATGATTTTTTTACGTAAGGAATCTGTTAAATGATTGTAAATAAGCCAGAATAAATAATTAAAAAGGACGAATCTATAGATGTTGTATAGTATAGTATTGTTTTTAGGATCGATATAAAGGATATACAATTTTGAAAAGAGAATGTCATTCAAGACCACATACCAAATAAAAAACAAAAAAGTTTTTAGTTTGGTGTCTTTGTATTTCTTGTAAAAGAAAGTCGCCGAAAGCGCAGCTAAAATTTCAAAAAAATAAGCTATATTCTCTAACATAATGGTCCCTTCCTAGTAGTCTTCTTTATTAGAATATGGGGGAGGAATTTGACCTAAATCATCCAAAGCTAGACTTTGAATAGGATCGGTTTGTTTTAAAACTAAGTTAGCTTTCCCCGGAAGTTTTGAAGTGCCTAAAACAGAGCCTACAGAAACTGCAGTTGTTGTCCCATCGGCATTTGTTTGAATGGCAAAAGATGCCTCGTTGCCGCCATCAAAAATAGTAGTTGGGTTCATAAAAACGGTTTCAGATCCTGGACGTTTACCATTAACAGATCCTTTATCAGGATATTTACCTAAGTAGATACGCATGCTTTTTACAGAGGTTTTGGAATCCTTTGCTACCTGATCGATGAAGTGGATATATTGCTTTAAAGTATTGTAATCAATAACTAAAGCTCTAGTTGCAGGTACAAAACGTGGATCTTCTGGATCAATAGGTTCTCCATTTTCGTCAACATTTTGAGCATTCTGGATAAGGTCTACCCGTTTGTTCCCGTATTCTTGGTACAAGGTGTCAGCCTGAACCACCGAAATGATATTTGCTGGTGCGGCAACTTCTTCACTTTCATTATGGTCATCATTGTTCTGAGGTTTTTCTCCACATGCACTCAAAAGGAGGAGCATTCCAAATAATGCGATAGTGCTTATTAATGTTTTCATTTGCGTAAATTATTGGTTAGTATCTATGTAAAGATATAAGTTAACAATATATAAACATTAAGGCCTGCGGTGAAAGGGGCATTTGCCCTAAAATAGGATCGCTGCTTTTTACGGAAATAAAAGGCAAAAAAAATGCTCGCAATTGCGAGCATTTCATACTTTATATATCTGCGTTCCCAGGAGTTCGCGGAAAAGGAATAACATCCCTAATGTTGGTCATTCCAGTTGCAAATAGGACAAGGCGCTCAAATCCAAGCCCAAATCCGCTATGGATACAAGTTCCAAATCTACGAGTATCGAGATACCAGTGTAGCTCTTCTTCAGAGATATCTAAAGCTGCCATTTTCTCTTTGAGAACATCTAATCGCTCTTCCCTTTGAGCCCCACCAACAATTTCTCCAATGCCTGGAAACAAAATATCCATGGCGCGTACCGTTTTTCCATCATCATTTAAACGCATATAAAACGCTTTGATATTGGCTGGGTAGTCAAATAAGATTACCGGACACTCAAAGTGCTTTTCAACGAGGTAACGCTCATGCTCAGATTGTAAATCGGCACCCCATTCATCAATGATGTATTTGAACTTTTTCTTCTTATTAGGCTTTGAATTTCTTAAAATATCAATCGCCTCTGTATAACTCACGCGTTTAAAGTTATTGTCGACTACAAATTGTAATTTCTCGCGTAATAACATTGGCGCTCTTTCTGCCTGCGGCTTACTCTTATCTTCTTGAACAAGTCGGTTCTCTAAGAACTCAAGATCATCTTGACAATGTGTCAAGATATAATTAACTACATACTTAATGAAGTCTTCAGCGAGGTCCATATTGCCATCTAAATCGCAAAAAGCAACTTCGGGCTCTATCATCCAGAATTCGGCAAGATGACGTGATGTATTACTGTTTTCTGCTCTGAAAGTAGGTCCAAAAGTATAAACCTTACCAAGACCCAAAGCATAAGTTTCTGCCTCTAGTTGTCCAGATACTGTAAGATTTGTCTCTTTTCCAAAAAAGTCTTCCTTATAATTGATCGTGCCATCTTCGTTCTTTGGAGGATTGCTTAGATCCAAACTAGTAACTTGAAACATTTCTCCAGCACCTTCGGCATCACTTCCCGTAATAATGGGAGTGTGAGCTTGGAAAAAGCCTTTGTCATTGAAGTATTGGTGGATCGCAAAAGATAATTTTGATCGCAAACGCATGACAGCCCCAAAAGTATTTGTGCGAACTCTCAAGTGAGATTGCTCGCGCAGTTTCTCTAGGGTGTGACGCTTCGGAGATAGAATAGTGAGTTTCACCTCTTCAGGATCGGCATCGCCTTCAATACTTACCTCTTTCACCTTAATTTCCACGCGTTGTCCACCACCTTGACTTTCTTCCAAGGTGCCGTGAACTGCAATAGCAGCTCCAACAGTGATGCGTTTTAATAATTCAGGATCTGTATTTTCAAAATCAACAACACATTGAATATTGTTGATTGTTGATCCATCATTTAGAGCAATAAATTGATTAGCTCTAAATGAACGCACCCATCCTTTTACTGTATATTCTTGATGTATGTTTTCGCTGGCAAGTACATCTGCCACATAACTGTGTTTCATAATCCTTATTTTATTTCCCCGATACTCGCAAATATAATTTTTGTTTTGAAATTACGACAGTAAAATGCCAATCTTTAAATGGATCTTTAGTGCGCTTTCGCGAAAGCATACTGACATACCCTCCACGCAGTCTCGTTATATTAATAAATCCCTCCTAGTGGGTATTTTTTAAGCTAGCGGCTCCCTTTACATTTACAATAGAATTTGATATGATTCTTATGTTTGCAAGTTGAAAGAAAAGGAAGTAATATGGGGGCTTTCTTTTTGAATAAATTCCCGTCATTAAGACGGGAATTTTCTTATTGATCTATTTCTTCTGTGAGTTCTTCATCTTCTACTTCGAGAATTTTTATCGCAGGTTCTTTAAATGTTTCTTCGTTTGCAATATTACGTTCAAGCGATAATAGCAAGGCTGGGAGTAACAATAGGTTTGCAAGCATGGCAAATAGTAAGGTTGCGCTTACTAATCCTCCTAAAGCCACTGTACCTCCAAAGCTACTTATCATGAATACTGAGAATCCGAAGAAAAGGACAATGGACGTATAGAACATACTCACACCTGTCTCCCGCAAGGATGCATAGACAGATTTTTTAATTTTCCATTTGTTGGCGCGTAACTCCTGACGATACTTTGCCAAAAAGTGAATCGTATCATCAACAGAAATCCCGAAAGCAATACTAAACACCAATATAGTTGAAGGTTTAATAGGAACACCTAAGAAGCCCATGAGTCCTGCAGTAATGAGCAAGGGGAGTAAATTAGGGATTAAGGAGACTAAGATCATACGTAGCGATCTAAACATCCAGGCCATAAATAAGGCGATTAACAATACGGCAAGAGATAGACTAATCACTAGATTCTTTACCAAATAGTTTGTGCCTTTTTGAAAAACAAGTGCTTTTCCTGTCATGGTAACTTCATAACGATCTTCTGGGAAGAGTGTAGCTATTTTGGTACGCAAATTATTTTCAGCACGCTCCATCTGGTCGGTGCCAATATCTTTCATAAAGGTAGTTATACGAGCATATTGGCCCGTACTATCTACATATGAGGTCATCAAGTTGGTATCTTCAGAAAAACTACTCGCATAGGGGAGAATAAATGCCCTTTCATTGCTTGTAGGTAATTGGTAATATTTTGGAGAACCATTGTAATAAGCTTGCTTAGAATATTTGACAAGATTTACAATAGAAATTGGCTTTGAAAGTTCTGGTTGTTCTTCAATGAGAGCGCTTAACTCATCCATGCGTTTAAGAGTAGCGAGTTTCATCACTCCTTTCTTGCGTTTGGTGTCGATTAGAATTTCTAAAGGCATGATTCCATCAAACTCTTGTTCAAAAAACCGTATGTCTTTAAAGAAGCTAGTCTTTTTAGGCATATCCTCGATAAGGCTGCCTGAAACCTTAATTTGATATATTCCTATGATACTAAAAATCAAAAGGAGAATACTCGCAATAAAAATAGCTATACGATGATTGCGCACTACGTGTTCCATCCAATCAACAAATCTTTCAATCCACCGTTTTCCGAGGTGCTTTAAATGTCGCTCCTTTGGAGGAGGCATATAACTATAGATAATCGGAATGATAAGTAAGGATAAGAGAAAGATTCCAATAATATTGATACTGGCAACAATTCCAAATTCCTTTAATAAGGAACTTTCAGTCAAAATGAAAGTTGCAAAACCAGAGGCTGTGGTGATGTTTGTCATCAGAGTGGCATTACCAACCTTGGCAATAACTCTTTGCAAAGCTTTGACTTGATTGCCGTGCTTTTTGTACTCCTGTTGATATTTATTGATCAAGAAAATACAATTAGGAATCCCGATTACAATAATTAATGGCGGAATTAATGCCGTAAGCACGGTAATTTCGTAGCGTAACAGTCCAAGGAAACCAAATGCCCACATTACTCCTATGACAACAGTAATCATTGAAATGAAAGTAGCGCGATAAGAGCGGAAAAAGAAAAAGAATATCAGAGATGTAACTAGTAAAGCTCCACCCACAAACCATCCTATTTCATCTACAATATTTTGAGCGTTTAGTGTCCTAATGTAAGGCATTCCACTCGCTCTCACCTTGAGATCGTGCTCTTTTTCAAAGGCTGCTAGTAAAGGAATAAGGTCATTTACTACAAAATCTCTTCGCACAGGAGTATTTACGATTTCCTTGTCTAGATAGACCGCAGACCGTATGGTTCCTGTCTCTTTATTATAGATGAGATTTTCATAAAACGGCAGATCATTAAAAAGTTGCTTGCGATAGTTTTCGCCTTGAGCTGAAGAGGTAATAGGTTCAGGAATAAAAGGTTTTAAATCAAATCGCTGCGGATTTTCCTTTTTATCCAATAATTTCAAATCCTTTAAGGATACCGAAAAGGTAACTGCCGGAAAGGAGTCAATTTTTGTAGCCAATTCATTCCAAGCGTTTAATACGCGTGGTGTAAACAAACTGTCATTTTTGATACCGAGTACAATGAGATTGCCTTCTTCTCCAAAGGTGTCTAAGAAACGTTGGTATTCTATATTGACCTCATGGTCGTCAGGTAGAAGGTTAGCCTCAGTATAGGTGAAACGCATATGTTTCCACTGCATGGCAAGAAATATAGTAACACCTGCAACAAGAAGTAGGATTAAGGGTCTATTGCGTAAGATGATTCTTGCCACACTTCCCCAAAATCCAGTCGTTAGTATTTTTGCCATTTCCTATAGTTGATAGGGCGCAAAGGTAAATGATTTGAGAAGTTTTTTCTACCTCCTAAACTAGTTTCTACAATTGAAGGTTAAAAGTAAATTTAAAGGCGATATTATCACCCCAATTTGGTAAGTGATATCCACCATAGCGATAGGTTAGGCTGGTTCCAAAACCAAAGATGAGTTTGTTTATTTCAAAACCAGTTTCAGTAAATCCTTTTTTTAAGGAACCAAATTGAATATCTAAATGGTCTTGAGGATTCCTAATGTCGCCAATAGCAAATCTAGAAATGAATACCATTTCAGGTTTAAACTTTTTGCCAAAATTAAAAGGGCGTAAGCGGTGTTTGATTTGAGCGGTAAACAACTGATCAGAGAAAAACTCACCAAAAAACATGGTTTCAAAACTGTTAACACCAGCTACAGAAAATCGTTGCATAATAGTTTCCTTGGTAGGTGCATTTGGAAAGGCGTGAAACAAATGTGTAATGGGTAAATCCCCAAAGCCAATGTTACCTTCTACTAAAATTTCAGTTGCACTTTTATTCAAACGGTCAAGGCGGTAGAATACTTTGGCACCCACTTTGGTGAAATTAAAATCACCTCCAGCCCCATCAAATCCTTGACTCAATTGTGCCGTAACTTTTGGGTAGCCATCATAAATCTCCTTGATGCCATCAGTAGAATTCATAAACTTAGACTGTGCGCTCCAGCGGAGACCAAAAGTTGCTTCTGTAACCTTGTAGTCACTTATTTCGTTGCCGTTCAGTAGATATCGATAACCGGTGGTTTGATAAATTTTACGATGCGCAAGTTGAAACTCAGTCAGCACCTTTGGTGAAAGCCTGTATTCAAAATTTGAACGCAGGGTGCGATGGGTGTAAAAAAGATTGATGTTAACCAATCTGGGTTCAAAAAGCGAATATACACGCCGGTCTGTGAGGTAGGCGTAGTTTCCTACTTCTTCAAGATCGTCATTGTAGGTCAAACTTAACCAAGCATCTTTTTTGGGAGCAATTAAATATCCTCCGCCAACACCAAATTTGAAGGCCTGATCTTTAAAGCCATAAGCGCCATATCCTTCTAAGCGAATTCGTCTAGAAAACCCAGCATTCGTTACTCCGCCCATTCCTAATCGTAAGCCTTCATAATTATTAAACTTAACTGGGTAGGTGAGGTCAAAATCAAATGCGCTCACACTAAAATAGCCAACACTAAAATTATTTATGGTTCCTAAACGACGTTCAATATTTTCAGCTTTGACAATTTTTTCAATCTCAGAAAAACTGCGTTGATCTTTAGTCGTTAATGACTCGGCACGATAATTTTTCCAAAAAGAAGGGGCTTGTCTACTTGCATCTGGAGCAAAAATAATTGCATAAGGTGAAGGGTCAATATCAGATTGTGGGATACTTTGGAAATTACTCAATCGTAAAGTGGAAACGAGATACTTCTTAGTAACCATATTTTCCATGATCTCATTCTGTAATGCACCCACTGAAATTTTTCCTTTAAAAAATGATAGTTGGCGGTTACTACTACCTTTATCGATAAAAAGATCGCGGTTTACAGGAACATACAAACCTAGATTTTCAATGTAGGCGTACTCTTGATACAATAAAATGTTCATCGCATCCTTAATAGACACGCTTACATTTTTAATGGCATAACTGTTCTGGTCAAGCACCATAGTACCCGCAAGACCAGGTATTGTTTTAGGTTTTTTGGGAGTAAAGGCAACAACATAATCTCCATCAGGAGTGGGTCCTTTGAGTTGGTAATTGTAATTTTTCAATCCTCTATTGGAGAGAATTCCCGCATAACGCGTATTAAAGATGACAAAGTCATCATCATAAAAGGAGCGGGATTGTAAATTGACTGCAAAGATTTCATAGCGTGGTTCTTTAAAACCGGCTAATTGATAACCAATAATTTTTTCAGAAAATGCTTGCTCCTGAGTATAGGTATGTTTACTTACTTTTTCAGAAAAAAAGTTATGAGTACCACTACCTAGACTATCTGTAATGACTGTTTTTTCATAAGAGTCAAACTGAAAAGCTTCTAAGGCTTTTCTCGGATCGTTCTTTGTTTTATTCTCCAGAGCCAACTGCAATACGGATTCTACCGATGGTTGCTGACTTTGAGCTGCTAAATGAAAGCAGCATAAGAAAATAAAAATTCGAATGATTTGCATAGATTGGGTGCGTGTCTAAATGTATCAAAAAAGCGACCCAGTAGGTCGCTTTTTTGTATTTGTTTAACGTTGGTCGTTAGACAGTCATAATGTCTTTTTCTTTCACATCGAGAATTTCATCAATTTGCTTGATATAAATATCGGTGAGTTTCTGAACATCTGCCTCTGCATTTTTTTGCTCATCTTCAGAAGCATCCTCTAATTTCTTGATGTCATTATTGGCATTTTTACGATCATTACGTACACCAACTTTTGCATCTTCTGCTTCTGCTTTGGCTTGTTTCACAAGATCTCTCCTGCGCTCCTCTGTTAGTGGGGGCACATTTATAATGATACTCTCTCCATTATTCATAGGGTTGAAGCCCAAATTTGAATTAATGATAGCTTTTTCAATCTCCTGTATGATAGATTTTTCCCAAGGTTGGATAGAGATCGTCCTGCCATCTGGCGTAAGTACATTTGCTACCTGTGACAATGGAGTTGGACTTCCGTAGTAGTCTACCATTAAGCCTTGTAGCATAGCCGGGCTCGCCTTTCCTGCGCGGATGGTTAATAATCTCTTGGATAAATGTCCAAGAGCTCCAATCATCGATTCTTTGGTTGAATCAAGAATAAACTTAATGTCTTCGTTCATAAAATATGCGTTTTGTGACACAAGTTTACAAAAACTGCGCCATTCTTGCCAATTATAATTGTACTGTCGTTCCTATATTTTCACCAGTGACTACTTTTAGTAGATTACCTTGTGTATTCATATCAAAAACAATGATCGGTAATTCATTCTCCTGACTTAAGGTAAAGGCAGTAGTATCCATTACTTTTAAACCTTTGCGAAGTACGTCGTCAAATGTAATATTGTCATACTTAATTGCGTCACTATTTTTTTCTGGATCAGAAGTGTAAATACCATCTACACGAGTACCTTTTAAAATAACATCGGCTTCAATTTCTATAGCTCTTAATACCGCCGCAGAATCTGTGGTGAAATAAGGATTTCCTGTTCCTCCTCCAAAAATGACTACACGACCTTTTTCCAAATGACGCATTGCTTTACGCCTGATGAAAGGTTCTGCTACTTCATTTATCTTGATAGCCGATTGAAGGCGAGTGGGAATATCTGCATCTTCTAAGGCATTTTGTAATGCCAAACCGTTGATTACAGTAGCGAGCATACCCATATGATCACTTTGTACGCGATCCATGCCAACACTAGCGCCAGATACACCTCTGAAAATATTTCCGCCACCAATTACTATGGCAACTTCAATTCCAAGGGCGGTTACTGATTTGATTTCTTCAGCGTATTGAGCAAGACGTTTTGGGTCAATACCGTATTGGCGATCTCCCATAAGGGCTTCACCAGAAAGTTTAAGGAGGATTCTTTTGTACTGCATATGATTATAAGGATTGTGCAAATATAAGGCATCCTTTAGATTTTTGAGAACAACCTTCTAAGATTGTGAATTGGATTTTTATAGCTGCCGCTTTCGCGAAATTGCAACCCAATAAACAAGGAAAGTGTTTTGCTAATAGCGCTACTTATAGTAGAGGGTGGCAATTGGAGAACGAACATAAAGAATAAGAACTGTATTTGAGAAGTGGTGATATAAATTAAAGCTGCCATTGAGTAAAACATATGCATATTTTATGAATGAAATTCCCTGTGGCGTAAAGTAGTGTAGGGATTGGGATCTCCCGATAAAGATTAACAAAGAAGTAAGGATTCAGGCTTGAAAAACGGTATGTGTTTACTTATATTAAGGCTATATTTGTGAGAGCCTATACTAAATAGGCGCTTAGGCGAGTTATTTTACAAACATTAAACGACAATAAAAATGAAATTAATTTCAAGAATATTTACAGTATTAGCAGTGGTACTTTTTGTGAGCTGCGGCGGTGATGATGAAGGTTCTCCTGCAGTAGGAGGTGGAGATGATGGTGGGCCAACGGCTTCTGCGACCTATGAGGTGACCTTTACACCTAATTTTACGGCAGAAACGCATCCTACAGACTATCCTTCTAATGCTAGTTTTGGACCTATTTTGGCCATAGCACATGCGCCAGATGTTTCAGTTTTCAAATTGGGACAAGTTGCTAGTGCAGCTTTTAAGGGTTATGCAGAAAATGGAGATGCAGATGGATTGGCAACTGTATTGACAACTGGAGTAGATGGAATGGAAGTTACAACAATGATATTTTCTGGAGGGAGTACAGGTCCTACAACGGCCGATGCACTTTCAGTAAATGTAACGCCTACCAATACTCGTATTACATTTATTGCAAGACTAAGTCCAAGTCCAGATTGGTTTGTAGGTGTTGATTCTTTCAACGTGGTTGCAGCCGATGGAATTAGTTTGGTTGAGAACGCAGAATTTTCGTTGAGCGCTTTAGACGCAGGAACAGATTCTGGGGCAACCTATAATTCTCCTGACGAACCTACAACGGGTGGGACGATTAGAGTAATAAATGATGCTCCTTTTGGGAATGGCGGCTTGACAGCTGCACTTGGTAGTATTACTTTTGTGCGCACAAACTAAGTGATATTTGGCTGTTTAAAAGAAAATAGATGAACAAAAAAATCCCGACGCTTAGCGTCGGGATTTTTTAATATAGTAAAGTGTGTTTTTTCAACCTAAGTTAAAGAAACTCTTACAAAAGAAACAACACTTACATCACCTTTAGTTGCAACAAATTCGGCAACAGACATGCTGTCGTCCATGATGAAGCGTTGGTCTAAAAGACACTGCTCGTGATCTAATGTAGTATTGTCTGCGATATAACGCTCCAATTTACCAGGAACGATTTTATCCCAAATTTTCTCAGGTTTCCCTTCAGACTTCAATTGTTCTTTGATATCTGCTTCTGCTTTTGCAAGCACCTCTTCTGTCAATTGAGCCATAGAGATATATTCAGGAACGTTTTTAAGGGTTTTACCTAAACGACCTAGTTCGATATTATCTTTTTCGATAACTGCGATTCTAGCCTCTGTTTCAGATGCTACGAAAGCTGGATCAAAATCTTTGTAAGATAATGTAGAAGCTCCCATAGAAGCAACTTGCATTGAAACACTCTTAGCAAGTTCAGCTGCACCATCAACGGCAGCCGAAAGACCTACTAAAGCACCAATTTTATTACCGTGAACATAAGAACCTACAAAAGGAGCTTCTAGTGTTTTAAATCCACCAATTTCAATTTTCTCTCCAATAACTCCAGTTTGCTCGATTAACTTTTCAGCAACCGTCATCCCTTCGAAATCAGCTTTAAGAAATTCTTCTAATGTTGCAGTACCAAGAGCGACATCTCCCATCTTGTTAGCTAAAGCTACATAGGTATCGTTCTTAGACACAAAATCAGTCTCACAGTTTAATGAAATAACAACACCTCTAGTGTTTGTATCATTAATTTTTGCAACAACTGCCCCTTCGCTAGAATCTCTGTCGGCTCTTTTTTCTGCAATTTTCTGTCCTTTCTTACGAAGGATAGATACTGCTTTGTCAAAATCGCCTTCAGCTTCTACTAAAGCATTTTTACAATCCATCATACCGGCACCGGTAGACTGTCTCAATTTATTTACTTCTGCGGCTGTGATTTTTGCCATTGTAGTATGTATTTGATTAAATTAAAAAAAGTCGCCTAAATTATTTCTGCAAAGAAAGTAACTAAACGACTCTTTTGTATTATGAAATTGTTTCTTACTCTTCTTCTTCGCTTGCAGCGACCTTGGCTTTAGCAGGCTCTGTCTTTGCAGCTGGAGTTGCTTTTGCTTTAGGAGCTTCAGCTACAACTTCTGCCTTTGGAGCTTCCGTTTTTTCAGCCTTAGCTTTTGGAGTTTTTGCAGTTTCAGCCTTAGCTGATTTAGCTGCTGCGTTGTCTTTATCTTCAGCATCTTTCCCAGCTTTACGCTCAGAAAGGCCTTCGATAATTGCTGCAGAAACGTAACCTACGACTTTGTCGATAGATTTAGAAGCATCATCATTTGATGGGATAAGATAATCAACCTGACGTGGGTCAGAGTTTGTATCCACCATCGCAAAGATTGGAATGTTTAATTTTTGAGCTTCTTTTATCGCAATGTGCTCTCTCTTAATATCTACTACAAATAAAGCGCCTGGAAGACGAGTCATGTCTGCAATAGAACCTAAGTTTTTATCGAGTTTTGCACGTAAACGGTCCATTTGTAACTTTTCTTTCTTAGAAAGGGTATCAAAACGTCCATCTTGCTTCATGCGATCGATGGTTTGCATTTTTTTAATTGCCTTTCTAATAGTTACAAAATTGGTAAGCATACCACCTGGCCATCTTTCTGTGATGTAAGGCATGTTTGCTTTTTCCGCTTTGTCTGCTACGATTTCTTTCGCTTGTTTTTTGGTAGCTACGAAAAGTATTTTTCTACCTGATGCTGCAATTTTTTTCAAAGCCTCTGCAGACTCTTCAATTTTAGCAGCTGTTTTGTAAAGATTAATGATGTGAATACCATTACGCTCCATATAGATATACGGTGCCATATTGGGATCCCATCTTCTTGTGAGGTGACCGAAGTGTACACCTGCATCAAGTAATTCTTTAACTTCTATGTTGTTTGCCATTTTTGTAATAGTTTACGTTCCGTTGGACTTAAATTAGCAACATCGATTTCTCAATGTTTAGATGCTAAACTAACCTTGATTCTGTATCCGCCAGTTTGCCGACAAAGGCAGGCTTTCGCGAAAGCATATCAAGCAACGACAACATTTTTAATACCCAATCTAATTGGATATCTCGTTAATTGATTAAATTTTAGATTCTTCTCAATCGCATATATGCAATCTCAAAGAGATACTCAGACCAGCTGAGTGCAACATTTGCTGTGCAAATATTAACGTTTCGAGAATTGGAATTTTTTACGCGCTTTCTTCTGACCGAATTTTTTACGCTCTACCATTCTTGGGTCTCTAGTCATTAAACCTTCTGGCTTAAGAATAAGACGGTTCTCAGCATCAAGCTCTACCATTGCTCTTGAAAGAGCAAGACGAATAGCTTCTGCCTGTCCTGTAATTCCACCTCCGAAAACATTTACCTTAATATCAAAGTTACCTTCGTTACCTGTTAAAACAAGTGGCTGGTTTACTTTGTACTGTAAAGTAGCTGTTGGGAAATAGTTTGCAAGATCTTTTTTGTTTACAGTAATGTTCCCTTTACCTTCTGAAAGATAAGCACGTGCTACTGCAGTCTTACGACGACCAATTTTGTGAATTGTCTCCATTATAAGATATCGTTAAGGTTAATTACTTTCGGCTTTTGAGCTTCTTGTCCGTGCTCAGTTCCCGAATACACTTTTAAATTGCGAAATAATGCCGCTCCTAATTTGTTCTTAGGAAGCATTCCTTTCACTGAATTTTCAACGAGGCGTGTAGGGTCTTTTTCGTAAAGCTCTGTCGCTGTAAGACTACGTTGTCCACCTGGATAACCAGTGTGACGGATATATGATTTGTCCGTCCACTTTTTTCCTGTCAAATTGATCTTTTCTGCATTGATAACAACTACGTTATCTCCACAATCAACGTGAGGGGTGTAATTCGTTTTGTACTTACCGCGCAAAAACTTAGCTACGATAGAAGACATACGACCTAGCGTTTGTCCGTCAGCATCAATCAAAACCCACTCCTTGTTTACGGTAGCGCTGTTTGCAGATACTGTTTTGTAACTTAATGTGTTCACACTAAATAATTTTAATTAAACATTCCATTTTCCTGTAAAAACAGGAGTGCAAAAGTACAATATATTATTAATACGGCAAATAGCGTACGCATAATATTTTACCACGCTTTTCAAGGTGCAAAAATAGGTTAAATAATAAGGTCATTTAATCTTCCCCAAATTTACGCCTTTACGCTTTCGCGAAATTGCATTTCAAAACGCCAACTTCCCCTTATATATCAACCATATTTCCATACCAAACGAGGCTTTTGGCATTGTTTTTAGCTGTTAAAAAAGTTAATAAAATCTTAAATACCTTACTTTTTTGTCACAACGCCACAGTTTTGAGGTCATTACAAACAAACCACAAACCACAAACCACAAACCACAAACCAATCAATCAATCAACACATTATGCAATCAATCAACCATCTACGAGCAGTCATCGTGCTTTTATTATGTGTAAGCCTTCCCATTCAAAGTCTGCAAGCACAGGAAGAAACAACAACCGATAGTACCACTGTCTATGAAAAACGAGTGTATACCACTCAAAAAGTAAGCGGGGAGGCGCCAACCATCGACGGACAAGTAGATGATGCCGCATGGGATATCGTTGAATGGTCAACCGATTATGTCGAGTTTGAGCCGGATGTAGGAACTGATCCCTCCCAGCAAACAAAGATGAAGATCACGTATGATGATAAGAATCTATATGTCGCCTTTCGCTGCTATGAATCTGATCCTTCAAAAATTGAAAAACGCCTTGGACGAAGAGATGACTTCCCGGGCGACTGGGTCGAGTTTAATATTGATAGTTATAATGACGACCGAACAGCCTTTTCCTTTACTGCCTCTGTCTCTGGTGTAAAAGGAGATGAATTTATTTCAAACAATGGAAATTTTGACGATAGCTGGAATCCCATTTGGTACCTCAGTACTGCTCAGGATGATGAAGGATGGACAGCAGAAATGCGCATTCCCTTGAGCCAACTCCGTTTCGGGAACGAAGAAGAGCAAGTATGGGGCATTCAATCAACGCGTAGATACTTTGCTAACGAAGAGCGTTCTCTATGGCAACCAGTGCCAGCAAACCCGCCTGGGTGGGTGAGTGAGTTTGGTATATTGCGGGGGCTTATAGGCCTTAAACCACAGAAACAACTCGAAATTCAGCCTTTTGTATTAGGACAATATGACACCTTTGAAGAAGAGGTAGGAAATCCTTTTAGAGATGGAGATGATATCATGGGCAATGTTGGTCTCGATGCAAAAATTGGTATAACCAATGACCTAACCTTAGACCTGACAATCAATCCTGATTTCGGTCAAGTAGATGCAGATCCGGGTGCCATTGCACTAGATGGTTTTGAAATCTTCTTCCAAGAACGTCGTCCATTTTTTGTTGAAAACAAAAATATTTTTGATTTTAGAGTGGGAGGAGGGGCAGATAACCTTTTCTTTTCACGCCGTATTGGACGAACCCCACAAGGCTACCCTTCTGTTGATAGTAGCAAAGGAGAGTTTGCAGACATCCCTACTAATTCAACCATTTTAGGAGCGGCTAAATTTAGTGGAAAAACCAAAGATGGTTGGACAATAGGGGTTTTAGAAAGTGTAACAGCCAAAGAGTTTGCAGAGATAGAACTAGATGATCGATCAGAGATTACAGACGCCTTAGACATTCTAGACGAGTTAGGAGAGGAACGAAAAGAACTCGTAGAGCCCTTGACCAATTATTTTGTAGGTCGTGTACAAAAAGATTTTAACGATCGCAATTCATATATAGGAGGGATATTTACTGCAACACATCGAAATCTCGAACCAGAACTTTCTTTTCTACACAAACAAGCCTTCTCTGGAGGATTAGATTTTAATCATAATTGGAAAGATAGAAAGTACTATTTAACAGGAAGAGGTATAATTAGCCGAGTAAACGGAAGTCCCGAAGCGATTACAAATACACAAACTTCCTTGACCCACCTTTTTCAGCGCGTTGATGCAAGTCACGTTGAAGTAGATCCTACACGAACAAGCCTCACCGGATCAGGTGGAAATTTTGAAATAGGTCGCGGAAGCGGAGAATGGCGTTATAATGTAGGGGGCAATTACCGTTCTCCAGAATTGGAATTAAACGACATTGGATTTCTGCGCCAAGCTGACCAATTACGTCAATATGCTAACGTTAGACGATTCTGGAATAAGCCTTCTACTTGGTTTCGTCAAGCCAATCTAGGAGTGAGTCAGTTTACAGAATTCGATTTTGATGGTAACTATAACCGAATCCAGTATGAGGTTCAAGGGTATGTAAATTGGAAAAACAACTGGTGGTCTGAGTCTGGAATTGGACATAAGCCCCGCATTTTTTCAAACACTTTCTTACGTGGTGGAGAACGTTGGAGATTTTCTGATGAGAATTTTGTATTTCTGTTTTCAGGAACAGATGGGCGTAAGAAATTTTCTATGCATGCTGGATATGTAACTAGTCAAGCCAAACAGGATAATTTCTCTTTCAAACGATATGTACTGCGATTCTTTTATCAGCCCTTAGATAATTTGAATCTTTCACTTGTGAGTGAATTCGAACAAAATCCAAACAAAACGCAATATGTAACTCAGGCAGATTTTGACGGTACTCCGAGATATATATTAGGAGGGATAGATAATGAAAATCTGAGTATGACCTTACGTGTAAATTATAGTATTAATCCCAATCTTACGATCCAGTACTATGGACAGCCTTTCTTCTTTAATGCGAAATACAATAATTTCAATTATGTGAATAAGGCTGGAGCTGAAGATTTAAATGAAAGAGTAACCAATTTCACCGAGAATCAGATCTCGTTTAATGATGGCGTATATTCAGTTGATGAAAATACCGATGGCACCGTTGATTATTCTTTCGGAAATCCTGACTTTAACTACGTTCAGTTTCGTTCAAATCTAGTATTGCGTTGGGAGTATATTCCAGGATCAGAGTTATTCTTTGTGTGGTCACAAGGAACAGAAGGCATCGCCGATGTTGATAATGGATTCTTTGATGCCGCAGAGAGTGTAATATTCGATCGACAAATACGAAATACATTTCTGGTCAAGTGGACCTATAGATTTGTTTTATAATAGAGTAGCCAAATACAAAAAGCCCCAATTTCCATAAATTAGGAAATTGGGGCTTTTTATTTACAATCAAATCTCTCAATAGATTGCTAAGTGTAGGTTGCCCTATCTGAGTTGTTGATTATCCCTAGCCTCTTTTCCTTTCAATAAGTTCTTTTGATACCTTCCTTGTACAATGTCAATCAATACAAGCACAATAATCACAAAGTAAAAAGTTGTTTTACTCATAGGTGTAATTGGATTTCCAAACAAGGTTAAATGTGCCAAATGCCCACCTTCAGAAAGTAACATGATGCCTACAATTAGTAAAATGAAAAGCCCAAGTACTTCGTACATCTTGTTCTTTTGAAGGAAGTTAGAAACCTTATCTGCCAAGACAATCATCATCACTCCTCCCGAAATGATTGCAATAGACATTAAAATCATTTGTCCCTTAAACTCCATACCACTCGTCAGTGCCATCGCGCTTAAAATCGAATCAAAAGAGAAAACAAGGTTCATGATTACAATCCAAAAAATGATCTTCCCTACAGATGCTTTTTTTGGTTCTAAATCTGCATGTTCTTTCATAAGCATCATATGCCAGATCTCTTTAATCGCCGTATAAATAATAAAAACTCCTCCGCCTAAAACAATCACTGAGTGAATATTAAAGGAAAACTCAACAATGTTATTGTCATGCAAGCTTGCAAAAGGATCTTGGAAGTATTGAATCAGGGACATCAATACAAATAATAGCACAATCCGTAAAATAATAGCGAGACCCACTCCTAGTTTGCGCACATAGCTCTGGCGGTCTGTTGGAGCTTTTTTAGATTCTAAGGAGATGTATAATAAATTGTCAAAGCCTAGTACCACCTGAAGTAATACAAGCATTAATAAGGTAAATAAACTGTCGAGGGTTAAAAGTCCTTCCATGAGTAAGTGGTTGTTGTAATTTGTTCCTTAATTTAATATTGTATTATTAATGAGCTTCGAGCCAGTCTTGTCCTAAGCCAACTTCCACATCCAATGGTACTTTCATGATAAATGCGTTTTCCATCTCTGTTTTAATGAGCGTTTGCATTTCTTCCAATTCATTATTGGGGACGTCAAAGACCAATTCATCATGAACTTGCAAGAGCATTTTAGTAGCATAATTACCTGCTTCTAATTTTTCAAATATATTGATCATGGCCAGTTTGATAATGTCGGCGGCGCTTCCTTGAATAGGAGCATTGACTGCATTTCGTTCGGCGGCACCGCGCACAATGGCATTGCCAGAATTGATATCCTTTAAATAACGTCGGCGATCCAAAACGGTTTTTACATAGCCATTGTCTCTGGCAAAATCTACCAGTTCGCTCATATAATTACGCAACTTCGGGTAGGTTTTGTAATAAGTTTCAATTAGATCCTTGGCTTCTGAGCGAGACAAATCAGTCTGGTTGCTCAATCCAAAGGCAGAAACACCATACATAATCCCAAAATTAACGGTCTTAGCATTCCCACGTTGTTCTCTTGTAACTTCTTCCAGAGGTACATTAAATACTTTGGCGGCAGTAGAAGCGTGAATATCTTCACCGTTTTTAAAGGCCTCCATCATCGTTTCCTCTTCACTCAAAGCAGCGATAATACGAAGCTCTATCTGTGAGTAATCGGCAGCCAACAAGGTGTGGTTCTCATCTCTAGGAATAAACGCCTTTCGCACTTGGCGTCCGCGTTCTGTTCGGATTGGGATATTCTGTAAATTAGGATTATTCGAACTGAGCCTTCCTGTTGCTGCTACTGTTTGCATATAATCGGTATGAACGCGACCATCTGCTGCCACCTGAGTAGGTAATGCATCAACATAAGTCGACTTCAATTTAGCGAGTCCGCGGTATTCTAGGATATTTCTAATTATTGCATGGTCTTTAGCCAAGTAAGAAAGTACGTCTTCTGCTGTTGAATATTGACCTGTTTTGGTCTTTTTAGGCTTATCAACGAGCTTCATTTTTTCAAATAAGATTATTCCTAGTTGTTTAGGAGATCCAATATTGAATTCTTCTCCCGCTTCCGCGAAAATGGCCTCGGTCAGTTTTTGAATGTCGGTATCTAAAGTCCCAGATAAGCCATTAAGAAAATCTACATTTAAGTTGATTCCTTCTAATTCCATGGCCGCCAAAACACGAAGTAGGGGCACTTCTATTTCATCAAAGAGTTTACGGGTGCCAGCCTCATCCAGTTCCTTTTCAAAGTGATTTTTCAATTGTAAGGTAATATCTGCATCCTCAACGGCATATTCTGTCTGTTGTTCCAAAGGAACATCGCGCATCGATAATTGGTTCTTTCCCTTTTTACCAATCAGATCTGAAATAGAAACGGGCGTATAATTTAAATAGGTTTCTGCCAATACATCCATATTATGACGCATATCTGGATTGATCAAATAATGCGCGATCATGGTGTCAAAGAGCTTTCCACGAACTTTCAAATTGTATTTGGCAAGGACTTTAATATCGTATTTTAAGTTTTGACCAATCTTTTCTATATGCTCGGCCTCAAAGAAGGGGCGAAGCACTTCGATAAGTGCTTGTGCTTCTGTTTGATCTTCAGGAAAAGGTACATAGAATCCTTTGCCAGCTTCCCAAGAAAAAGCGATCCCGACGAGCAGGGCTTCTAAGGGATCTAAACCTGTTGTTTCAGTATCAAAACAAACAGCCGTTTGATTCATGAGATTGTTCATGAATAATTTTGTAGCCATTCCAGGGGCAATACTCTGGTAAAAGTGAGGCGTATCCTTAATCGTTTTCCGACTTGAGGCGGCACTCATTAGATCAGTAGTTGCTTGTCCGTCACCACCAAATAGTGAAAACTGTCCCTCCCCAGCAGATGGGGTTTTTGCTGTTGGTTTTGCTGCAGCGGCTACAGCTGCCGGAGTAGAGGCTGCTTTTGCCTCGTCCGAAAAGAGCTTTACAAATTGGTCTTTCATACGGCGAAATTCCAATTCATCAAATTTTATTCCTACAGCAGCGGCATCTGGTTCTGACAACTCGTAATCTGAGGCGTCAAAGACAACATCACAATCCAACATAATTGTGGCGAGCTGCTTAGAGAGTAATCCCAGCTCTGCATTTGCTTCAACTTTCTCCTTCATTTTCCCTTTAAGCTGATCTGTATTGGCGAGCAGCCCTTCCATAGAGCCATATTGAGCTATGAATTTTTTAGCGGTTTTGTCTCCTACACCGGGTAAACCAGGAATATTATCGGAGGCGTCTCCCATCATTCCTAGGTAATCAATTACCTGTTCTGGGCGATCAACTTCAAAGCGTTTTTGGACTTCTGGAATGCCCCAGATTTCAATGCCATTCCCCATTCGGGCTGGCTTGTACATGAATATATTTTCAGACACTAATTGTGCATAGTCTTTATCTGGAGTCACCATGAAGACCTTAAAATCTTCTTTTTCGGCTTGTTTGGCTAGGGTTCCAATCAAATCATCTGCTTCTACGCCATCCCTTTCAATAATAGGAATGTGCATGGCTTTTAAAATTTCCTTGATATGCGGTACTGCAATTTTGATTGCTTCTGGAGTAACATCGCGATTTGCTTTATAATCTGGAAAAGCATCTACACGTGCCGAACTTCCTCCTTTGTCAAATGCTACAGCAAGATGGTCTGGACGCTCCCTTCTAATTACGTCAAATAGACTGTTGGTGAATCCCATAATAGCGCTCACGTCCATACCTGTACTAGTGATTCGTGGGTTTTTTATAAGGGCGTAGTATCCTCTAAATATGAGTGCAAAGGCATCGAGGAGAAAAAGGCGTTTTTGAGTATTGTCTTCGGTGTTAGTCACAGTGTAGTTGTTGGGGGCTGCTTTGGGCGGCGAAATGAGTCTTAAGGAGTTCAAAATGACCCTCGGAATTGACTTTTATTGCGCTTTCGCGAAAGCGAACCATCGATAAAAACCAAATGTAAGAAGATGAACTCAATTATGGGGTTACTGTTAATAAATTGATGAAGGAAAAGAAATTTCGACTTTATAGCTTCAATGCCTCTTTAGACCGCTGTAATTCCCGATCAAAAATGGTTTTGTCAACCTCTGTCTTCCAAAAAGGAATCATTTGCTTGAGTTTGGCTTCTCCGTCTTTGGATTGAGTAATTTCGGGAAAGGCTTTTTCTAAAACTTCAAGCATAATTTTTACTGCTGTTGAAGCGCCGGGCGAAGCTCCCAAAAGACAGGTAATACTTCCATCTTTGCTACTGATCACCTCGGTACCAAATTGTAAAGTGCCACCTTCGTATTCGTCTTTTTTGATGATTTGTACTCGTTGTCCAGCTACCATAAGCTCCCAATCTTCGTTCTTTGCGTCCTTTACAAACTTACGTAAGTGGTCCATGCGGTCATCAAATGACATGCTTACTTGTTGCACCAGATATTGGGTCAATGGCAGGTTGTGCCAAAAGGCCCCTAGCATAGACGGAATGTTATCAAATTTGATAGATTTGAACAAATCTAAATTCGATCCTTCTTTTAAGAATTTCGGACTGAAGCCAGCAAAGGGGCCAAATAAGAGTTGGCGGTTTCCATTGATATATCGTGTGTCTAAATGCGGCACCGACATTGGGGGATCGCCTATTCCAGCTTTGCTATAGACTTTGGCATTGTGTTGGGCGATGATTGCTTCGTTTTTGCAAACGAGCCATCCGCCACTCACAGGAAAGCCGCCATAACCTTCTTTTTCATCAATTTCAACCTTTTGCAAAAGGAGTAAACTTGCACCTCCCGCGCCAATAAAAACATGTTCTGCATCTAGGCGGCGAATCGTTCCTGTCAAAGTATTTTTTACTTCCACCGACCAGTCAATATCCTTAGAAGGGTCAATATCTAAGACTTCTTCATAACACTCAACATGAGTATCAAATTCACTTTCTAGTATATCAAATAGCTGCTTTGTTAAGGCTCCATAGTTAAGTTCGGTCCCTCTATCAATCTTTGAAGCAGCCATAATTTCATTGTCAGAACGATCGGTCATCATTAAGGGAAACCAAGTCGACATGACTTTTTGGTCGTCTGTGAAGCTTATATCTTCAAACATAAAATGCTCCTTTAATGTTTGATACCTTTTTTTCAGGTAGTCTGCATTGTCTTTTCCTTCTACCCAACTATAATGAGGTACAGCTTGAATAAAAGAGGAAGGGTCTTTAAGAAGTTTTTTGTTAACTAGATAGGACCAGAATTGTTTGGAGATTTCAAATTGTTGGCAAATTTCAATGGCTTTGGTAGTGGAGATCGTCCCATCCTTAGTTTCTGGGCAATAGTTGAGTTCGCACAAAGCCGAATGTCCAGTTCCTGCATTATTCCAAGCTGCCGAACTTTCTTGAGCTACCGCATCTAAACGCTCAAGGATGAGTACCTTGCTATTAGGGTTGAGTATTTTGGTAAGCAGAGCGAGGGTAGCACTCATTATGCCTCCTCCAACACAAATAAGGTCATATTCCTTAGACGTGCGGCTCTGATTATCACTCATAATTTTCTGTTTAGAAAACTAAGGTAACCATTGCCTTGAGAAACAAAAAATGGCTAATAAACTTTTAAAAGTTCATAAGCCATTTTAGTCTTGGGTTCTATTTTGCGATTGTACTACGATGTCAAAGACAAGTCGCACTATAGGATTTATAAGCTATCGTAGTGATTGAAGATTTTAGATACATCTTCTTCCTTGCTAAAGCTAAGTTTGTTGATGTCTGCAAATGCTTTCACTGCAGTTGCTTTGTCTCCCATAACCTTTAGGATGGCCTTCTTTCTCAATTTGAATTTTTTGAAATCTTCACCATTTTGAATATAGTAATAATCTCTTATGATGAATTTGTCTTTTAATGCGCCACGCATTGGGTTGGGGTTTCCTTCCTTAACGTCGATTTCGTAGTCCTTATATATAGCAATGTTTTTTGCTGAGCCAATTACTTCTAGTAAACGTGTTCCTTTTTTAATTGGGAAGTACATATGCTTAAAAGTGTGATTGTTGACTGTAATTTTTTCAAGCCGACTAGCATTAAAGGTAAAAATAGAATCTCTATTTAGTTTAGATTCTAGAGTATTGCGTTGCACGTTGAAGTTTATATTCTGAATGCTAATTGATTGCTCAGGAGACACAACTGCTACTCCACGATTTGACCAATCGTCAAATAAATGTACTGAACCTTGAATTGTTCTACTTGGGTTTCTAATTAAAGAAGAAGATCCAAAATTTGCACCTTGGGTACCTACAGTATTTAAAAAATTAGATGCTCTAGTTGCGTCAACACTAGGGCCTTGTGCCATAAGTGTAAATGAGAAAAGACTTAAGGCAATGAAAAAGATAAATTTCATGTATTTGATTTTTTGTAGGATTTATAAAAATTTTCGAACGTAAAAATAATATAGATTGTACCAATATGGTAGCCACCGAGCTTTTTTAACCTTTTTTTAAGGACTTTGGATGTCGTGAGTTATAGTAAAAATTGGATAAAAAAGTAAGGCTGAGACTTGTCTCAGGGCGTCAGTAAGCTTAAAATTTTCCTTGGAGAAAGGAATGGAAAAAATATTTTTTGATACTATTCTTGATTGTATCGTTCTAATTCGTCTTCGATTTCATCTTTAAGATCGAGATCGCCAACCACCTTATTGAGTTCATGGCTCACCCAGATTAGAATAATAATGACTGGAGTGATCACGGGAAGAGCGTACCAAAAGTCAAACTTATCTATGTAGTCTATTTGATAATTTACAACTCCTGAAAGTTGAAATAGGAACATGATTAAGGGCGCGAGGATGGCCCATTTCCACCAATCTCTTGAGGTAATAAACCAAAGTGTAGTCATTAAGACAAATATTCCTTTGGAGATAAGTTGGTGCATAAACCCTTGAACGCTTGTAAAGCCTCCACTTTTAATGGTGATCAAAGAGGTTTCCCAAGTATCAGAATCGGCGGGGGCGTACTTATAAAGGTAAAATAAAAAAGGTGTGGTAACGAGTAAAATCGCTATCACACCTCCAAATAAAAATCGTGATTTTCTATCCGTTTGGCGGAATTTCAACTTTCTTTTTGTCAATAAAGGTTTCATCTGGGGCGGTGTTGACGGTCGCACTTACCGCAAAAATAGCCATGGCCATTGCTGCTGCAAAAATTGCTTTTTTCATAATTTTGAGTTATTAGGGATTATTATTATCTCAAACCTGCTAAATTATCACCCAAGAATGAGTTAAAAGTCACTGCAGTTGCTAGTTAGTTTTTAACCGTTGTTCACAAACATAATAAAAAATCAAAATAGTTTGATAAAATCGCAGTAGAGATGTTAGTAAGTCCATTTAATTGTTGAAATCATAATAATTTCCAAAGCTCAACTTCTTTTACCATTCCCTTAACAAGCGAGAACCTGTCAATTTGTATTTTTGACCATTATTGATCTGTACATGCAACTAATCATAGACGTAGGGAATACAAAGATTAAATTGGCTATTTTCCAAGGAGATAAACTCCTGGAGAAACGCGAGACCTACTTAGAAACCTTTGTAGAAGTGGTAATTGATCTTGTTAAAGACCATGCTGTCAAAAAGGCTATTATTTCTTCGGTTGGTAGGCTTAACGAGCAACAAATGAGGGCTGTGCAAAATCGATTTCCTACAGTTGTATTGAATCATAACACAGCATTGCCCTTTAAGAACGCATATAAATCACCTGAAACTTTGGGTGTAGATCGGTTGGCATTAGTTTCCGCTTTCGCGAAAGCGTATCCAAAACAAAATGGCTTGATCATTGACGCTGGCACCTGTATCACCTATGATTTTATAAATGCCGAAGGTGTATATCTAGGGGGTGCTATTTCTCCAGGCTTGCGTTTGCGATATACTTCTTTACATAATCTTACTGCAAATTTACCCCTTTTAGAGACTAAAGAGGTTGAACAATGGATAGGAGATACTACTGAAAGTGCCATTCACTCTGGCGTTTATAACGGACTAATTCAAGAAATTGATGGTGTAATTGCACAATATAAGGACAAATACGAGCCTCTTGTGGTTATTTTAACAGGAGGAGACGCTCATATTTTGTCAAAACGATTAAAAAATAGCATCTTTGCGCACTCAAATTTTTTGCTGGAGGGACTTAATTATATTTTAAAATTGACGGATGATTAAAAATTTAATAATAGCAGTAGTGCTGTTAGTGACTATAACAGGTTATTGTCAGGAAGGTGGAACTGCTTCTCCGTATTCCTTTTACGGAATAGGAACGCAACAATTTAAGGGTACAGCCGAAAATCGTTCTATGGGTGGATTGAGTACCTATGGCGATAGTTTGCATTTAAGTATTGTAAATCCAGCAGCCTTAGGGAAATTGAGATTTGTCACTTTTACCGTTGGAGGATCACAAAGTGAACGCAACCTAAAAGATGCGACAGCTGAGAATAGCGTCTCTTCAACAACAATCGATTATATCGCACTTGGATTTCCAGTCTCTCGCCGTTTAGGAATGAGTTTTGGATTGATGCCATATACTGCTGTAGGTTATAAGATTGATGATGGAACCGACACAGCATTCAATAGATTTTCTGGTAAAGGAGGTTTGAACAGGGTGTTTTTAGGAGCGGGTTACCGTGTAGCCAAGGGTTTTACGATTGGAATTAATGCCAATTACAATTTTGGTAACATTCAAAATGAATCCTTACGTACACAAGATGACGTTGAGTTAGGTACTCGCGAAAAGAATCGATCTGATTTAAGCGGATTGACTTTTGATATTGCGGCACAGTATCAGGCAAAGCTCAATGAGAAGCTTACCTTATATAGTTCGGCAGTATATGTTCCTGGTTCTAATGTTTCTTCAGAAAATACAAGACAGATATCTTCTGTATTGTTTAATTCTTTAGGACTTGTTCAGGATTTAGATGTTAGAGAAATTTCTGTAGCCGATACCGATTTTGAATTTCCATCGTCTGTAACCTTAGGTTTAGGAGTTGGTAAAGCTAATAAATGGTTTCTTGGAGCAGAATATACTCAGCAAAAATCTAGTAACTTTACAAATAGAACCTTTACTTTAGATAATGTAGTCTTTGAAGATGCTAATCAAATACGATTAGGTGGGTTTTATATTCCGAAGTATAATTCTGTTACAAGTTACTGGCAGAAAGTAAATTACCGAGCTGGTCTCCGTTATGAGGAAAGCGGTATTGTGATACAAAATGAGGCGATAAACGAGTTTGGCATATCTTTTGGATTAGGATTACCAGCTGGACGTTTATTTAGTAATGCAAACGTTGGATTAGAATACGGACAGCGTGGCACGACAAACGCCAATCTTGTTGAAGAAACTTTTTTTAATGTTTATTTGAGTTTATCTCTAAATGACATTTGGTTTCAGAAAACAAAATTTAATTAATAGCATAAAACCTAGAACTATGAAAACTAAATTGACCACACTTGTATTAGTTTTGCTTGCTGGAATGTTCTCAAGCAATGTAGAAGCCCAAGATTGTAGAACCACACTTTCACTGTTTGTAGAAGCAGCTAAAGTAAAGAACTACGATGTTGCGAGACCTTACTTCGAAACATTAAAGACAGACTGTCCTTCAGAGTCTCTTGCCATCTATCAGTATGGGGAGAAAATGTTGAAGGCCGATTTGAAAGCTGCTGAAGGAGAAGCTAAGAAAACTAAGGTTCAAGAAATCATTTCTTTATTGAAAATGCGTGAGCAGTACTTTGCGGCTAAAACGCCTAAAGGAAAAAATGCAGCGACTATAGGTCAATATATGTTTGACTATAAAGTAGGAACTGTTCAGTCTCAATATGACGTTTTTCATAGCGCATGGACTACCGATATCGAATCAATCAAAAGTTCTAAGAATATCTATACTTACTTTAAGTTGGCTGTAGATTTATTTAAGCAAGGTGGAAAGCCATTGGATGAGATCTTTGATCTTTATGATGATGTACAGGCCAAGTTGAGTAAAGAAGGAACTGCTTTAGATGCAAGACTTCAAAAGCTTGTTGAGAAAGAAGAGGCGGGTCAACCTCTTTCTGGAAAAGATGCAAAGCGTAAAAGAAGTTACGAAACAAACTTGAAGGCTTTTGGAATTTTTGCAGGGAGTGTAGATGCTACCTTAGGTGATCTTGCAGATTGTGAAAACTTGATTCCTTTATACAACAAGCAGTTTGAAGAAAACAAAAACGATATCACATGGATTAACAAAGCGGCTAGCCGTATGTTAAACAAAGAATGTACTGCAGACCCAATGTTTAAGAAATTGGTAGAGCAATTGCATACCTTAAATCCATCTGCTGATTCTGCAAAATACTTAATGATCTTATGTAGAGAGGCTGGAGATAGCGCTTGTGAAAAGCAGTACTTCGAACAAGCATTAGCTCTTGAGCAAGATCCTATGAAGAGAGCTGCACTAAACTATCAGAAAGCTGAGGGTTATAGAAAAGCTGGTAGTTACGGTCAAGCAAGAACGTATTACAATAAGGCCCTTGCAGACAATCCATCTTACGGTAGAGCTTATTTAAGAATTGCTGCTATGTATGCTGCTAGTGCAAATAACTGTGGAACAACAGTATTTGAAAAGCGTGCTACTTACTGGTTAGCTGCAGATGTTGTTGCAAGAGCTGGACGTGTAGATCCAAGGTTGGCAGGAAATGCTAACGGATTGGCTGCAAACTATCGAGGAAAAGCACCATCTAAGACAGATATATTTAATGGAGATATGGCTGGAAAGTCTGTTCGATTAAACTGTTGGATTGGAATGTCTGTAAAAGTGCCTAATCTTTAATGGCAGCAGTACAGAAACATATATTTATAAACTTAGTCACAGCAGTTGCTGTGACTTTGTTTTTTGTGGGATGTACTGGTAAAGGCGAAGCCGTTAAAAGAATGAGTAGGAAACTAGAAGGCCCCGCTTCTGTAGGAACTGGGATCAACGGTAAGTATACCGATTCTGGAAAGGTGACTGCCCATTTTATTACGCCCCTTCGGAAGGATTATTCGAATGATGACTTCCCGTATGAAGAGTTTCCAGAAGGAATAGATCTTACTTTTTATGATGAGGAGGGAAAAGAAAGCCATATTACGGCCAACTATGCCATGCGGTATACAGAAACTGGCTTGGTAGACCTGAGAGGAGATGTAAAACTACTCACCAGCGATTCTGTAACCTTGAAGGCACAGCAGTTGTATTGGGATCAAGATCATAGTTGGATTTTTACCGACCAGCCTTACACACTAATTACTAAAGATGGCTCACGAAATACAGGAGACCTCTTTGATTCGAATGAAGATTTTACAAATTTTGTATCTTTAAATAATATTGGGAAGCAATACCTAAAAGAAGAAAACACAGCTAATGACACGTTACAGTAAAATATTTGAATTCCTTTATCCTATAGTTGCGATCCTTGCAGCCATTGAAGCGTATACGCTTTGGGATACCAATAGATCAAAAGCATTTTTATTTATCTTTTTTGTTGTTGTTTCTGTGGGTATGTTCATTTTCAAAAGACATTACCGCAAGAAGTTTGAGCAACGCAAACAGGAATAATGGGAAGTCTAGAGGTTCAAATCATTGTAATATGTATTTGTTTGTTGCTCTCTGCCTTCTTTTCGGGTATGGAGATCGCCTATGTTTCTTCTAACAAAATCCATATTGAGTTAGAGAAAAAGCAGGATACTTTTCTTGCAAAAATTCTTGCGAGGCTTACCGCCAAACCATCTCAGTTTATAGCGACTATGCTTTTGGGCAATAATATTGCTCTGGTAGTATATGGGTATTTTATGGGCGCTTTGCTTCAAAATGCCTTGGAAGGTATGCCTTTCGGCGAAAATATGGTTTGGCTAAATACACTCCTGTCTGACTTTGCGCTTTTGTCTCAAACAATCATATCTACTTTGATTATTTTGCTTACCGCAGAATTTCTACCTAAAGTATTTTTTCAAATCTATGCCAATAGCCTACTGCGATTTTTAGCAGTTCCTGCCTATTTCTTTTATATCATTTTTAGTTTTATCAGTCGGTTTGTGATCTGGATTTCCGATTTTATTCTCAAGCGTTTTTTCAAAACAGATGGGGATGAGGTGCAGCTTGCTTTCACGAAAGTGGAATTAGGAAATTATATTTCTGAACAAATGGAAGCAGTTTCTAGGCATGAGGAAGTGGATACTGAAATACAGATTTTTCAAAATGCATTAGAGTTTTCAGAAGTAAAGTCTCGAGAAGTGATGATTCCACGTACCGAGATTGTCGCCGTTGATGAGCGAACAACTCCCGCTGCCTTGAATAAGAAGTTCTGTGAAACGGGACTCTCTAAAATCTTAGTGTATAAAGATACTATTGATGATATCATTGGATATGTGCATTCTTCAGAGTTATTTAAAAAGCCACGTACCCTAAGCAGTGTTTTAATGCCAGTGGTGTATGTGCCAGAAACTATGTTGGCTAAGGATGTTTTAAATGTGCTTACCAAAAAAAGAAAGAGTATCGCGGTCGTTATTGACGAGTACGGAGGTACAAGTGGGATGATGACGGTCGAAGATATTGTTGAAGAGCTATTTGGGGAGATAGAAGATGAGCATGATCAAATAGCGTTGAAGGAAGAAATTCATGGAGATGGACATTATGTTTTTTCAGCACGACATGAGATAGATTATCTCAACGAAGTCTATAAACTTGACTTTCCAAAGCATGAAAATTATGAAACCTTAGGTGGGCTTATTGTTAAACATGCAGAGCAAATTCCAGAAGTGGGAGAAGAAATAATTATTGAGCCCTTTGTTTTCCACATTAAGGAGACTTCCAGTACAAAAATCGAGTTGGTGGAGGTTCGCCGAATCGAAGAATAATCTCCCTTTTTCTTTTTGCATTTTTCTATTTTTTATTTTGATAGAAAATGGTATTTTCGCCCACTATTCTTGAACAAAATAATGACAGATGGCAATTTTAAATAAAATACGAAGTAGAGGGATTTATTTGATTATAATAATAGCATTAGCATTGTTTGCTTTTATATTCTCAAGTGTTATTACCTCGAGTGGAAGTTTTGATTCAAAACAAAATACAATCGCAACGGTAAACGGTGTTGAATTGTCTAGAGAAGACTTTGCACGAAAAGTAGAGCAGCAGTCTCGTAACTTGGGTCCTAACGCTTCTACGATGCGTGCAGTGAATGCTGTATTCGAAAGAGAAGTTGAAGCGGCAGTTCTTGCAGAACAATATGACGCTTTAGGAATTGTAGTAAGTAAAGAACGTCTTACGGAATTATTGAAAGGGGCATTAGAAAGCAATCCTACTTTTCAAGACGCTGATGGTTTCTTTAGTGAAGCTAAGATGAATGAATATGTTGCAACAGTTCGAAATACGGAGGCGTATAACGCTTGGGTAACTTTTGAAAAAGGTTTAATTACTGCTGAAAAGCGCGCTATTTATGACAACCTTGTCAAAGCAGGCGTTGGAGCAACATTGAAAGATGGAGAGGTAGCCTATAAATTAGACGGAAATACTATTGATATTCAATATGTACAAGTTCCTTATTCTACCGTCGCCGATACAGATGTTGACGTAACTAAAGCAGATATTACTGCTTACATCAATGCTCATAAAGATGAGTATGAAACTGAAGCAACTCGTTCTATTCGTTTTGTAAAGTTTGATGAAAAAGCAACTTTGGAAGATGAAAACGCTTTAAAAGCAGAATTATCATCTCTTATTAAGCAAACTACTTATGAAGGTATTGTAGAGCCAGGTTTAGAATCGACTCCGGTGGATGCTATTTCTGACTTCGTTAGTGAAAACTCTGATACTCCTTATATAGATCGTTTCGTTTTTAAGAATTCTTTGAGTGCTGTAAGTCGTGATGCTTTATATGAAATGGAAGCAGGAGATGTGTACGGACCCTATAAAGACGGAAGATATATGAAGATCGATCGTGTAGTTGCTGTAAAGCAATTACCAGACTCGGCGACTGTAAGACATATTCTTGTACCAACACAAGGTGCTGGAGCTCTTGATAAAGATGCTGCCAAGAAATTAGCAGATAGTCTTGAATCAGTTGTAAGACGTAGCCCTAGAAAATGGGAAGCTTTAGCTGCAGAATTTTCTTCAGATCCAGGAAGTAAAGATAAAGGCGGAGTATATGACTATTTCCCTTACGGACAAATGGTCCCTGCTTTTAATGATTTTGCCTTTGAGCAGAAAAAAGGAAGTATTGGAACTGTTGAAACTAGCTACGGATTTCACGTGATTGAAGTTTTAGGTCAAAAGAATCCACAGAAAACGCTAAAAGTAGCAACGGTTTCAAAAGAGATTACACCTTCTGAAAAGACAATTGCTCAGGTATATAGTACAACACAAGATTTTGAAATTGGTTCTCGTAAGGGAGATTTCGAAGCTGTTGCTACTGAAAAAGGATACGCGGTTAAGCCGGTAAATTCTATAAAGCCTTTGGATGAAACTTTACCTGGTGAAGGTGCTCAACGTAGTATCGTAACTTGGTCATTTGATGAAGAAACCAAAGTAGGTGACGTGAAGCGTTTCCAAGTAAACAACGGTTACATTGTTGCTCAAGTAACAAAGAAAACAAAGAAAGGATTAATCACCGCTGAAGATGCTTCTGCTTTAATTACTCCTAAAGTACGTAAAGAGAAAAAGGCTGCTAAAATTAGAGCAAATATCTCTGCTACAGACTTAACTGAAATGGCAAGCAATCAAGGACAAGCTGTAAAAACTGCTGGAGCTTTGAATATGTCTAACCCTACAATTGCAGGAGCTGGAAGAGAGCCTAAAGTGGTAGGTGCTGCTTTTGCCTTAAAGGAAGGTCAAACTTCTGATCTTATCGATGGTGAACGTGGAGTATATAGAGTGAAAGTAACTAAGGTTACTGAAGCGGCTCCTTTAGAAAATTATTCAGTATTTGCTGCTCAACAAACACAGGCTGCCAGAAATGGAGTAAGTGCTAAAGTTGTGAATGCGCTTAAGAAAGCTGCAGATATTGAAGACAATAGAGCTACCTTTTACTAGTAGTTAATAGTAAATATCAGAAAAAAGGCTCGCTTAGCGAGCCTTTTTTGATTTCTATGATTTCCTAAAGAACCATATCGTCATAGGAAAGGATGGTTTCATAGCCTCGTTCTTTAAAGTAGGTCATATCTTCAAAGGTTCCAGTTGCCATCACAAAATCTCCTCCCCAGCCACCAAGACTTTTGATGGCCCCTGGATAGTCTGAGAATAAGCGATTTTTTACTGTTGATGTTTGAAGTATATCAGCTAGAAAAGATTCGTGATTATAAATGATGCTTTCAAATTCATTCAAGGTTTCTGCTTGGATCATTTGGTCTGTATAGACGTTTACTTGCTTTAAGAGGTCGTCAATATGTTTTTTTTCAATCGCTCGATACTGTGCAATACTGTCCCGGCTATTTTGTTTTTGGTTCAAGTGAATAAAGAAGATCTGATGTCTAAAGGAAGGACAAAATGAGATGGTCTTTACGGTTGGATCTGTCTTCGCACGCAGATAGGTTATAGGGCCTTTTGCTTTCGCGCAAGCAATATCATAGCCACTACCTCCAAATGTGTCAGAAAGGAGCTTATAAGGGTTTATTTGCGCCCATGTGGCAATATTGTTCAAGAGGGTAGATGAAGAACCCAATCCCCAATCTCTTGCAAATTCTAATTGTGAGATGGCTTGAATTCCCTCGGTGGTATGTAGAAAGTTTGGTTGTTGTTTTAAAGCCGCCATTAAAATATCCCCAAGTCTTTGCAAAATAGGATCTTCATTCTGATACGCCTGTGTTTTAAGGGCGTCAATATCAAATACGGTTTCAAACCATACAGTTCCATCTGCTAAGATGCTTTTCCAGTGTAAACCGGGAGATTCTGTAGTTGAGATGCTGAGTTTTTGACCTTTTTTTGTAGGTATCGCAAGCGCTTTGGCCCCATCAAGTACAAAGTACTCGGCGGTGAGTAATAATTTTCCGTGGCTATAAAAGGTCTTCAAATTAGTTTCTTAAGGCATTGATATAATCAACTACTGCACTATGTGTCACTGCGACGGTTTTGAAATGGCTAACCGATTGTTGTTTTTCGCTGGGGTTTGCTTCTAATTGGTTCAGAATATTCATTAGGTGCATTTTCATATGCCCTTGCTGAATTCCAGTGGTCGTTAAGGATTTTACAGCTGCAAAATTCTGAGCTAAACCAGCTACGGCAACAATTTGCATAAGTTCTTTGGCAGATGGATTTCCTAATAACTCCATCGACCATTTTACCAAAGGATGCAATTTTGTGAGTCCGCCCACAGTTCCTATTGCCAATGGAATTTCTATCCAAAAGTTAAAAATATCATTCTCGATTGTGGCCTTGGTAAGGCTACTGTATTGTCCGCTTCTTGCTGCATAGGCATGAACACCTGCTTCGACCGCTCTAAAGTCGTTACCAGTGGCTAAAATTACTGCATCAATTCCGTTCATGATGCCTTTATTATGGGTCACGGCACGGTAAGGCTCTACTGTAGCAATGTCAATCGCTTGTAGAAATTTTTCAGCAAATTCTCTTCCCTCGATATTCTTTGTCGCGAGCTGATCTACATGGCAAGAAACTTCTGCTCTTACGATACAGTCGGGGACATAGTTAGAAAGAATACTCATGATAATAGTGAGTTTGCTCTTGCCTTCATTTGGGGCAATTTCGCGGAAGCGCACATCATTTTCTGCTTCTCTTTCTAAGGTAGAAGCAAATTGTTCTAAACAGCTATTGATGAAATTTGCACCCATCGCATCCAAGGTTTCAAACTGGCAATGCAACTGATAGTAATGTTCTAATTGATCGGTTTTGTCAACCAATTCAATGCTTTTAATCCCTCCGCCTCGCTTTTCCATGTTTGCGGTTAAAGAAGCCGCATCACTGATAAGAGTAGGATGTATACTGTTGAAGAAATCTACAAGAATATTTGTGTCACCAGTAAATGTAAAATGCACTTGGCCAACTTTGGTAGTACCTAAAACGGTGGCTTTAAAGCCTCCGCGAGCGCCCCAAAACTTAGCGGCCTTACTAGCTGCAGCAACCACCGAACTTTCTTCAATGGCCATAGGAATGGTGTACAGTGTATTGTTGATCGCAAAATTAGGAGCCACTCCAAGTGGCAGGTAATAATTACTTATGGTGTTCTCTATAAATTCGTCGTGAAGTTGCTGTAGCTTGGCATTTTCATTCCAGTACTTCTTGAGTGAGGAAACAGCCTGCGCCGGATTTGCAAAGTGGGTCTTTGCGAGCCAATTGATTTTTTCTTCTTTGGTCAGTTTGGAAAAACCGCTAATGGTCTTGGTCATTCGTTGGGATTTGTCGTCTTTACAAAGATAGGGAGAAGTTAAAAACTGGTGTTTTTTTTAAGGAGTAATGATACATATTTAAGATTTTGGAAGTTAGCACAATCGCAGTATTAACAACAAAACAGCGATTTTCTGCGATATTTTTAGTAAAATTGGGACACTTAAAAAAGATCATTACGTATATATGAGATTTCCTCCTTTTATTGTTGCTCTGTTTCTACTGGCAACAACCGCAATTACCGCACAGAAAAAATCAATTAGTCTAGAAGATATTTGGAAAGATGGAACCTTTAGAATGGAGCGCCTAGATCGCTTACACTCTATGGCCAATGGGACCGAATATGCTGTTCAAAATTATGACAGAGCTGCCAAGGTTGGTAGTGTTGATATCTACAATTATGAAAGCGGTCAAAAAGTACGTACCGTAGTAAACACTGCCGAGATAGACAGTTTAGATTACTTTATTAGTTATGAATTTGGTCCTTCAGAGAAGCAAGTGTTGCTTTCTAAAAGCTTAAAATCTATCTATAGAAGATCTTCCTTGGGAACCTATTTTGTGTATAATACGCTTACGCGAAAGCTAACGCAAGTTGCCAATGCTGAGATTCAAGAACCAACATTTTCTCCTGACGGTACTAAGATTGCCTATGGAAAGGATAATGATATATACATTATGGATATCGCAACTGAAGCGGTTGAGAGAGTTACCTATGATGGAAAGAAAAATGAAATTATCAATGGTATTACTGACTGGGTATATGAAGAAGAGTTTGCTTTTGTGCGAGCTTTTGATTGGAGTGCCGATGGCAAGCATTTAGCATACATTCGATTTGATGAACGCGCCGTTCCTGAATTCTCTATGGATATTTATGGGAAGGAATTATATCAAACGCAGCAAGTCTTTAAATACCCAAAAGCTGGGGAGGCAAATGCAAAAGTAAGTCTGCACGTTTTTAAAGTTGGCCAACAAGGAGTGCGTCAAGCGCAATCGCTTCAGGTTGATTTGGGAGTTGCAGAAGGCTATTACATTCCGCGTATTGAATGGACAAAAGACCCTAATGTATTAGCGGTTCAAACTTTAAATAGACATCAAAATATATTACACCTTTCTTTATACAATGCAGCTACAAATATTTCTAAGGTCGCTATGATCGATAAGGATGCTGCCTATGTAGACGTTACAAACAACTTGACATTTTTAGATGATAACAGCTTTATCTGGACGAGTGAAAAGGATGGATACAATCATATTTATCACCACAATGCAGATGGCAGTTTAAAGAATCAAGTTACTTCTGGAAAGTGGGAAGTAACAGATTATTACGGATATGACGCCAAGACTAAGCGTGTATTCTATCAAAGTGTAGAGAATGGATCCATCAATAGAGGTGTGTATTCTATACAATTGAATGGTAAGAAAAAGAAAGAGTTAGCTGTTAAGGCTGGGAATAACAGTGCAGATTTTAGTGCAGATTATACCTATTTCATCAATTCATACAGTAGCGCCAGTACTCCTTGGAAATTCACATTGAACGATGCTAAGGATGGAGAAGTGATTAAGACGATCAAGGACAATGAGGCTTTGAAGGAGCAATATAATGGCTATAAGGTGTCTCCAAAAGAATTCTTCACGGTAAAGGTTAACAATGCCGAGCTGAATGCCTATATGATTAAGCCAGCAGATTTTGATGCTTCAAAAAAGTATCCTGTTTTTATGACGCAATATTCGGGGCCAGGATCTCAAAGCGTTTCTAACTCTTGGGGAGGTTCTAATGATTATTGGTACCAAATGTTAGCACAAGAGGGATATATCATTGTATGTGTTGATCCTCGAGGAACAGGTCTTAAAGGAAGAGACTTCAAGAAAATGACACAAAAAGAACTTGGAAAGTATGAGGTGTTAGATCAAATCGCCGCTGCCAAGCAACTAGGTCAAAAAGATTATATCGATGCAGATCGCATAGGAATCTGGGGATGGAGTTATGGAGGCTTTATGTCTGCCAATTGCTTATTCCAAGGCGCCGACACCTTCAAAATGGCCATTGCGGTCGCTCCAGTTACGAGTTGGAGATTCTATGATACTATATATACAGAGCGTTATATGCAAACGCCACAGGAGAATCCATCAGGTTATGATGAGAATTCACCGGTATCGCATGTAGATAAATTAAAAGGGGATTTTCTTTTAGTTCATGGTAGCGCCGATGATAATGTACATGTGCACAACAGTATGGATCTTATAGAAGCACTTGTGCAAGCAAACAAGCAATTTGACTGGGCGATTTATCCAGATAAGAATCATGGTATTTACGGTGGGTATACCCGCCTGCACCTTTTTACAAAAATGACCAATTTCATTAAAGAAAAATTATAAATTCAATTACTAACCAATCAATCTTTACTAACTAACACTCTAATTATATGTCGACTAAAGCTGCGCATCAAAAGGAACTATTTGGACATCCCGTGGGATTATATGTTTTATTCTTTACCGAAATGTGGGAGCGATTTTCCTATTATGGAATGAGAGCCATATTGGTATTATATCTTGTTGCAGATGCTACCTCGGATAATGCAGGTTTGGGATGGTCTAATGGCGATGCACTTTCCTTATATGGAACGTATACAATGCTTGTATATGTAGCGTCTATTCCAGGCGGTATCATAGCAGATAAGCTTCTTGGGCAACGTATGTCTGTATTGGTAGGAGGGATATTACTGGTGGCAGGTCATAGTATTTTGGCTATTGAAGAGATGTGGGCTTTTTATACTGGACTTGGCCTTATTATTTCGGGAGTAGGAATGCTCAAGCCTAATATTTCTACAATGGTAGGAGGTTTATACAAACAAGGCGATATACGCCGCGATAAAGGGTTCACCATATTCTATATTGGGATTAATGTTGGAGCATTTCTTTCTAGTTTGATTGTTGGCTATGTAGGCGAAGTCTATGGATGGCACTACGGATTTGGACTAGCAGGCATAGGAATGGCGCTAGGACTTATTCAATATATTGCAGGTCAGAAATATTTAAAACACGTTGGAGAATACTTAGGCGCCTCTAAAAACGAAGCTGATAAAGCTGCATTGAAAAAGCCACTCACGAAAATAGAGAAAGATAGAATTGTAGTACTTTTTATTTCCTTCTTATTGGTAATTGTTTTTTGGGGAGCTTTTGAACAAGCTGGAGGCCTTATGAATATCTATGCAAAGGATAATACAAACCGCATGCTTATGGGGTTTGAAGTTCCGGCTTCTTGGTTTCAATCGCTGAACGCAATGTTTATTATTTTCCTAGGAACTTCTGTAGCTGGGTATTGGGCAATGAGAAAATTAAAAGGAAAACTTTCGACTTCCTTATTTAAAATGATCTTAGGGCTTATTATCATGGGAACTGGTTTCTTCTTTATGTCGGCAGCCTCTTCTCAATTTGAGAGTACAGGTTCTTCTGCAATGTTCTGGTTGGTTCTTGCCTATTTATTTCATACGATAGGTGAACTATGTATTTCACCAGTGGCACTATCGTATATTACTAAGTTGGCTCCTGTGAAATATGCATCAATAATGATGGGTGTTTATTTTGCAATGACTGGTTTCGGAAATAAACTTGCAGGTCTTTTAGGTGAAGCTTCGGAAAAACTAGGTGAGTTTACAATTTTCACTGGAATAGCTGGCTTTTGTGTGCTATTTGGAATTATAGTAATGCTTTTTAGAAAAAAACTCGAGTATCTAACGCATGGTGCAGAGGATAATGAACGAATAATTCATGATGAGGCTGAAGGTTTTGAACTAGCTGATAACTAAAAAGAAAAATTATGTCTACAAATTCAACGGATCAATTTTTTGAGAATCCCGTAATTGGTCATCCAGCGGGTCTTTTTGTTCTCTTTTTTACAGAAATGTGGGAACGTTTCTCATACTATGGAATGAGAGCTTTATTGGTGATGTTTTTCACTGCATCTATTATGGATGAAGGTTGGGGTTGGCCCAGAGAACATGCTTTTGCCATATTTGGCACATATACTTCGTTGGTGTACCTGTCTACGCTTTTGGGAGGTTATTTTGCAGATAAAAAGATAGGATATCGATGGGCAGTTGTTGTTGGTGCATTACTAATGACGCTTGGTCATGCAGCTATGGCCCTTGAGACACCTTTCTTTATCTATACAGGTTTGACCTTATTAGTTTTTGGAAGTGGTTTCTTTAAACCAAATATGACTTCTATTATTTCGGAAATGTACAAGCATAGACCGGAAAAGAAGGATGGTGCGTACACCATTTTCTATATGGGGGTAAATGCAGGAGCTTTTTTAGGAATTTTACTATGTGGTTATTTTGGAGAGCAAGTTGGTTGGAGATGGGGATTCGGATTGGCAGGGATTTTTATGCTTTTCGGATTGTTACAGTTCTGGTTTGCTCAAGATATTTTTGGAAAAATCGGGTTGAAACCTGCTAAGAAAGAAGAAATCGTATTAGAAGAGGGAGAAGATACACAGCTGAACCCTTTTACGAAGTTTGAATTATTGTTGATTGCAGTTGCTTCGGTAATCGGACTTTCATGGATATTAAATGATCCAGTTAGTAAAATATCTGAAGGAGAATACAATCTCTTTGATTTTGAACTCCTCGGATTAAGTGGGGCCAATTTCATGATATTATTTGCCTTGGCCTTATTTATTCTTCTCTTGATTATTAGGATACCAAAGTATGCCCGAATCACTAGAGATAGAATGATTGCTGTGATTTTCTTTGCCTTTGTAACGATATTTTTCTGGGCAATTTTTGAGCAAGCTCCTAGTTCGCTTACCATTTTCGCAAGAGATTATACAGACCGAATATTAGAAGGTAGTGCTGGCTTGACTTTTAAAATTGTAGATGCACTAATCACTATTATTCCATTGGTGGTTATTACATGGGTATTGATAAAACTATTTAAAAACACCTTTAAAAAATATTCCTTGTCCAATATTATCTTGGCCTTGAGTTTTGTGATAATATGGTCTTTGGCTATTTATAGACTCTTTGATAAATTTAATCAAGACATCGCAGAAATTGATGCTTCGTGGTTTGGAATATTAAACTCATTATTCATAATTACTTTGGCACCGTTGTTTTCAAAATGGTGGGAGAGTAAATACAATCCTAATGCAAACATGAAGTATGCTATAGGGATGACACTACTCGGTATTGGAATGGCTTGTGTAGCAATAGGAGCTTCAGATATACCTGTAGGAGCGCGAACCGCTTCTGTAAGTATGATTTGGTTAGTGCTTGTATATTTCTTTCATACTATGGGCGAACTATGTATTTCTCCAGTTGCACTTTCATATGTTAGTAAGTTAGTTCCTGGAAGAATGATTGCAATGATGTTTGGAATCTGGTATTTAGCCGTGGCTATCGGGATGAAGCTTGCCGGAGTTTTTGGAGAAGCATCCGAATCAATCGCTAAAACTGAAGGACTGAGTTATTTTTTCTGGCTCCTTACAGCGGTTGCGGTAGGACTAGGAGTACTTTCTGCAGCCTTATATCCTGTAATCAAGAAATTGATGCACGGAGTTAAATAGCAGTATACAATTACACAAATAAAAAACGTTCCTTATCTTGGAACGTTTTTTGTTTGTAAGGTGTTCAGTAACAAAAAGACAGAACAATTAAATTTAGAATTGATGAAAAGGATTATTGTAGGATTATTATTGCTAGTGGGAACTACTGCAATGGCACAGATTAATTGGATGACTTTTGACGAGGCACTAGTCGCACAAGAAGCATCTCCCAAGAAAATCATCGTAGATGTATATACCACTTGGTGTGGCCCATGTAAGTTGCTCGATAAAAATACCTTCCAAAATAAAAAAGTAGCCAACTATATCAACGAGCATTATTATGCAGTTAAATTCAATGGAGAAGGAACAGAAGAAGTGAATTACTTAGACAATGTATACACCAATCCAAATTACGATGCCAAGCGTCGCGGTAGGAATAGCCAACATGAATTTGCGCAAGCTATGAAGATTCGCGGCTATCCTAGTATTGTCTTTTTTGATGAAAAAGGAAATTATATCCAACCAGTGGTGGGATATAAAACGCCTCGCCAATTGGAAATCTATCTTAAGATGATTGCCAATGACGATTATAAAGGCCTCACGACCGCAGAGAAGTGGCAGGCATATCAAGATGCCTTTAAATATACGTTTAGCGCCAAATAAAAGCCTATTTCAATACAAAAGCTCCCTTTTCATATGTGCTATGAAAAGGGATTTTTCTTTTAAGGCAAGTTGCTTTCCACCGTACAATATCAGACCTATAATTACTGCCATCTCCAATGATTTTAATATCAGGATATCTATCAATAAGTCGTTCTAGATTGATGTTGGGAGATTGGGATAAAACAATAATGTCTGGTTGCAAACTTGGAATATCATAGATTCCTATACTATCAATCCTTAGAATTGCCTTTCGCTTAAAGCGAAAAACAGAGCGAAGGGAATCCCGACAAACACTTTTAATTGATAGTTGGTCTTTATAATTATTGACCTTATAATCGGATAAGTAATCATAAGCAGAATCATTGCAAAATATTCTTAGTTCCCTATTTGCATAGATTCCCATCATTGTAGATCTCGACTTTTGAAAAATCACAAAATGAGATGGTTCGAGCGTCGTTTTCTGATAGGTCAAGATCCCAATTCCTAAAATTATCACACTCAAAAAGAAAAGTAATTTTTTGTAGCTGTACTGTTGAAAGAGATAAATTCCCGAAATGATACAGAGATACATCCCTAGCATTTCTAGAGGTGATATGCTGAGGTGTTGAAAGATAAAAGCTTCTTGTGTTGCTACCCATCCAATAAATCCATTGAGGCCATCTATAACGACACCATAGCCCCACGCAATACTATCGGGCAAGATCTGAAAGTATGACAATAGGATAATACCAATTCCGCTTCCTAATAGAATTCCCAGACAAGGTAGAATCACCAAGTTTGAAACCATGAATAGGCCAGGAAATTGATGAAAATATAATATGCTCAGTGGCATTACTCCCAGTTGGGCAGCCACAGTAACAGTCATCGTATCCCAAAACAAACGAGGGATTTTGTACTTGGGTTTATAGAGGCTAGACAACCAAGGTTGAATCCATAAAATCGCTATCACAGCGAGATAACTCAGTTGAAAACCTACCTGGTATAGCTGTAGCGGATTGAGAAGTAATAAAAGAAGCGCCGAGTACATCAGGCTATTAAAAGTATTGCTTTGACCGCCTACTGCTCGTCCCAATTCTAAAAAACTAAACATGGTCGCCGCTCTAAGTACAGAAGGCGATGCGCCAGTAATAAAAGCAAAAGCCCAAATACATACAATTATTAAGATGGACCTAAAATGCCGCCATTGATATCTTGAAAATGGAGCCGTTATCGCTCTTAGTAGCCAAAGAATTATCCCTACATGTAAGCCCGAAACCGCAAGTATATGAATCACACCCGCATCGGCATATTGGTCATTCAATTGCCGGTCTATTCCTTGTCTTTGTCCTAAAAGAAGAGCGTTGATGACACTTAGCTGTCGTTCATTAAAGGGCTGTTTTTGTAAACTTTCCTGTACGCTTTCGCGAAAGCGTGTGGCCCATACAACAATATCATTTCCTTTTTTTGCAAGGCTTAGTAACTCATCAGGTCGAGCGTGGATTTGACCATAAATATGTTGCTTGTTGAGATAGGCACCATAATCAAATTGATACGGACTTTTGGGGCGAGGTACATCCTGAATGATGGATGTATTTGCAAGGTGTTGCCCAACCTTTAAAAGTTGTTGAGTGCTGTCTTTTGAAACATTTAAGAGAAGTTTTCCTGTGGCAGCTTTGCCATCGGCAAGTTTTAATTGTACCACATACTTATTTTGAAAGGTGGTCGGTTTTAATTGTGCTCTTACTTCAAAAATCAATGATTGCTCCTTGCTATCCACTTGCCGAGAATAATGAGTGTCAATTCTCAAGGGATTTGTTAGGCTAAGGTTGAGCATGCCAAAAAGAATGGTTGTAAAGGTGATGATACTGCTAAAAAGCCACTTAGATCTCTTCTTTTTTAGGAGGAGCCAATGATAAATAAAGAGAATAACTAAGAGTGAAAAGCATCCGATAAATAGGTGTAGGAGCGCTAAGGGATATCTATCCTGAAGGATCAATCCAAGGATATAGGCAAGAAGGATATTGAGAATGGTAGTATTAATTCGATGCACCTAGTTTAGAATTACTAGGACTTTTTGCAAGGAATTAATTAGGTGTTAGTAAGATACAAAAAAATGCAATCTTAAATCATTCGTCTAGCTTGAACATACACGCCCTTCCAATAAGGGTTTTTCATAGAGGAGGTCAAGACTCCACGTGAAGTGGAGGCATGAATAAAGAAAATTTCTCCATTTTTAATTGTGGTCACAAGACCCACATGATTGATTTTTTTACTGTTTTTATTGGTTCTGAAAAATACCAAATCCCCTTTTTTAATACTTCCTTTTTTGATAGGTTTCCCCTTGGTAGCCATATCCCTAGAAACTCTAGGAAGGACAATATTTTCTTTTTGAAAGGCGACATAAATAAGACCAGAACAGTCCATTCCTTTACGTGTAGTGCCACCAAATTTATACCGGGTACCAGAAAATGCTTGTGCTTGTTGGATAATGCGATCTGTTTTTGAAGCGGCTGGTTTTCTGTAAGATGTCTTTGAGCTTCCGCAGGAAGAAAACAAAATGAGTAAGGATAAAAGGAAGAGGATTCTTTTCATAGTAACATTTGAGGCCCCACAAATATGAGTAATTCTATGATAACGGAAAAGTGAGCCTACTATTTTATTTGCTTGACCAATGCTCAAATAGAAGTAAGAGGTCTATTGGGTCTTAGTATAGCCTACAATTAATTTTGCCGTCTTTGCACTTGCTCCTTTACCACCTAAGGTTTTTTCAAGATCATAATAGTCCAAAAACAGGCTCGCGCGTTGATAGTCGTCTAAAATTTGATTTAAAGCGGCCTTTAAAGTCTTGGTATTAAAATCTCCTTGAATCAATTCTGTTACCACTTCTTTGTCCATGATAAGATTGACTAAAGAGATGTACTTAAGTTTAATAATACGTTTGGCAATGGCATAGGAAATGGCGTTGCCTTTATAACACACTACTTGCGGGACTTTGAATAATGCGGTTTCTAAAGTAGCCGTACCAGAAGTGACTAGAGCAGCGTTTGCAAAACTGAGGATATCATAGGTTTGATTCATGATCAATCGCACCTTATGCTGTTTTAGGAAAGGAGCATAAAATGCTTCCTCTTGACTTGGAGCTCCTGCAATGACAAATTGATACTTTGGATAATCATCTACAAGGCTCAGCATCACATCCAGCATGGCGGTAATCTCTTGTTTCCGACTTCCGGGAAGTAGGGCAATAAGAGGGCGCTCATCTAAGTTGTGTTGCTCTGCAAAAGTGGCAGCAGCAACCTGCTTACGTCCAGCGATTGCATCTAGTAGTGGATGACCAACAAAATGTACATCGTACTTATACTTTGCATAAAAGTCCTTAACAAAAGGCAAGATCACATACATATGATCGATAGTAGCCTTGATAGTAGGTACACGACCTGCTCGGGAGGCCCATACTTGCGGACTGATATAATAATGTGTTTTAAAGCCTAGGGGTTTTGCCCATTTGGCAATGCGCAAGTTGAAACCTGAATTGTCAATAAAAATGAGGGCATCGGGTTGAAACTGGGCAATATCTTTTTTACAAGCCTTTATAAGACTAGTGATTTTGCGAAGATTTTGAATGACTTCAAAGAACCCCATAAAGGCTCTTTCTTTGTAATGAGTGACAAGGGTTCCGCCAACTTCCTGCATAAGATCTCCGCCCCAAAACCTAATTTCGGCTTCTGGGTCTTCAATCATTAGGGCTTTCATGAGATTTGATCCGTGAAGATCGCCACTCGCTTCGCCAGCAAGAATATAATATTTCACCTTAAATAAATTTACGCACTAATACCGCTATGCCAATAAACAAAGTGGCTAATAATACACCACGTGCTCTGTAATCTTGTTTCTTTTTAATAAAGATAAAGAAGGCTGCAAGATTAAGTACAGCTCCTAAAGTAACAATTTTACCAAAATAGCCTTCAGCCATAGATTGCTGTAAAGTTGCGTCTATGCCTTCATCTGAAAAGGCTAAAATATAAAGGATTACGCCTAGTACATTGGCAGCAATTCCTGTGATAATTCCTATTAAAATTTCTTTTTTCATTTATTGAGCTTGGGTGTGGTATTTACAAAAGTAATGATCTTCCTATTGGTATGGGTTGCGCTTTCGCGAAAGCGCACTATTATAAATATGAACTTAGATCAGGCTATTAAAGGTCCCAGCTATTGAGATCTTGAATAAAATGATGCGCAGTGAGGTCAAATTGTACTGGAACTATAGAAACATAGCCATTTGCAAGAGCCCATTCGTCTGTGTCGGTGCCTTTGTCATAATTGACAAATTCTCCGGATAGCCAATAGTAATCTCTCCCCATTGGATTGGTGCGTTTGTCAAAATCTTCTTCCCAGTTTGCTTTTGCCTGTCTGCATACTTTGGTGCCTTTAATTTCGGAGGCCTTAAGCTTGGGGATATTGACATTTAACACAATACCTTTTGGGAGACCATTTTGAAGGACCTGTTGAGTGATCACTTTGATAAATTTCTTACAAGGTTCAAAATTAGCATTCAGGGAATAATCAAGTAAAGAAAATCCAATTGCAGGAATTCCTTCTACGCCTGCTTCTACGGCTGCACTCATTGTACCACTATAGATAACGTTGATAGATGAGTTACTTCCGTGGTTGATTCCACTTACGCAAATGTCTGGTTTGCGCTCTAGTATTTGCTGATTTGCAAGTTTGACACAATCGGCTGGAGTTCCTGAACAACTGTACTCCTTGTGCGTTGCAGTTGGATCTATAGTTACTGGATCACAAAAAAGAGTATCGTTTATTGTGATAGCGTGTCCCATACCACTTTGCGGACTGTCGGGTGCGACTACTACAACTTCTCCTATTTCTAGCATCACTTCTATAAGTGTTCGGATGCCTGGAGCTGTGATTCCATCGTCGTTAGTAATCAGTATGAGTGGTTTTTTTCCCATGTTAAGCATTGGTTTCTCTCCGCGAAAATACGTAAATTGTACGGCTTAGTGTTGGTATTAATGTTTAACAAAATATTACCAGCCACGGTATATTTGTGGCACAATTTTTAATGTACATTGCTGTTTACATGAAGCAAATACAAGATCTTATGAAGAGGAATATAAAATTAATCGCAGTTGGCCTATTATTTTCGGTCGCTAGTTGCAGTTTTACGACCAAAGATTTTAACGATCCAGATAAAGATAAACTTCTTTTGGATCTCATTTCCTATGTTTTAGAAAGGGGTCATTATGATGCCAAAGACATGGATGATACTTTTTCTATTGGTGTTTATGATGATTATTTGGACGCTTTAGATCCATTCAGGCGCGTTCTTTTACAAAAAGATGTCGATGAATTTTCTAAGTATCGCACAGAGTTGGATGATATGATCAAGGCAAAAGATTTGACCTTTTTCAATTTGACTTATACTCGATATCAAGAGCGTTTAATGGAGGCTCAAGAAATGAGTATTAAGGTACTTGAAAAACCTTTTGACTTTAGCGTAGAAGAGATTATTAATACAGATTATGAGAAGCTAGCCTTCGCCAAAAGCAAGAGAGAGTTAAAAGATCGTTGGAGACAACAATTAAAACTTAGTGCTATTGGAAACTATTATGATCATAGAGATGCACAAGAGAATCCTTCAAAAAAGAAGAGAAAGGATACATTAATAAAGATCGAAAAACCTGAAGTGGTTAAGATTTTAAATGATACTGAATTAGAAGAGAAAGCGCGTAAAGAGGTCGCTGAGAATATGAGTGAATTTTTTGAATTTACTTTTGAGCTTGAGCGTAAGGACTATTTTGCTCAGTTCTTAAATGCAATTGTCGAAGAATTTGATCCACATACAGCTTACTTTGCTCCAGTAGCAAAAGAACGCTTTGACCAACAAATGAGTGGTCAGTTTCAAGGAATTGGTGCTCGTTTACAAAAGAAAAATAGTGAGGTTCGTGTGACCGAAATAATCTCAGGTGGCCCAGCATGGCTTCAAGAGGAGTTACAGGAAGGCGATATTATTATGAAGGTGGCTCAAGAAGATGATGAAGAGGCTACAAGTATTGTTGGTATGCGATTAAACGATGCCATCAAATTAATCAAAGGTCCTAAAGGAACTCAAGTCACATTAACTGTAAAACGTAAAATCGACGGGAGTACTGGAGATATTACAATCACAAGAGATGTCGTAGAATTGGAAGAAGTATATGCTAAGTCGGCTATAGTAGATAAGGAAGAAAAGCGCTTTGGTGTTATTAACTTGCCAAGGTTCTATTTTGATATGGAGAATTACAAGGAGCGCAATGCCGCTTCTGATGTTCGCAATGAGATTGAACGTCTTAAAGAAGAGGGAATGGAAGGCCTTGTGATTGATTTGCGAAATAATGGCGGAGGATCTCTTAAAACAGTTGTTGATATAGCGGGTCTTTTTATTAAAGATGGTCCCGTGGTTCAGGTCGCTGGAAACGGTGACGAACCTGAGATTCTTCAGGACGAAGATGAAGCTGTTGTATGGGATGGGCCTTTAGTAATATTGGTTAATGAAATTTCTGCTTCTGCAAGTGAAATACTCGCAGCTGCTATGCAGGATTACAAACGTGCTATAATCATAGGAAGTAAACAAACCTATGGAAAAGGAACGGTACAGAATGTTGTAGATTTAAATCGCTGGTTACGTAAAAATGACTACGGAGATATGGGCGCTTTAAAGGTAACTACTCAAAAGTTTTACCGTGTCAATGGTGGCTCTACTCAATTGGAAGGAGTAAAAAGTGATGTGGTTGTTCCAGATCGTTATAGCTATATTGATGTAGGAGAGAAAGACATGGAAAATCCTTTACCATGGGATAAGATTCGTGCTGCAAAATACAACGTATGGGATGGATATCTTGATTTTGATAAGACCATAGCAAGTAGTGTTGCCCGCATGAAGCAAAGTGAGCAATTACAACTTATAGACGATTATGCAAAGTGGCTTAGAGAACGTCGTGACGATAATTCTTGGTCTTTAAACTATGATCAATATAAATCACGCGTCCTGAAAAGTGAAGAATTTGCAAAGCGTTTTGATGCAATCAATAACTATGATTCTAAGCTAAGTTATAAGTCACTTCCTTATGAAGAGGAGCTGTTTGTAAAAGACACTGTACTTCAAGAAAAGCGTCAACGCTGGCACAAAAGCCTTGCTAAAGATGTTTATATCGAAGAAGCAATAAATGTATTAAGAGATTTGAAAATCAACAATATCAGACAGTCTAAAATAGCTGCTATTAAGGACTAATATATGGCGCAAACGCCCAATTCATTAACTCAATTAGCGCTCCAAAAGTTTAAAAAGAACTTTTGGGGCGTTTTGAGTTTAGGGCTTATTGTTCTATGTGGTTTTCTGGCACTTTTTGCATATGTCATTGCCCCAGATTCGAGTCAAAATGCAAACCAAATGCATTTGTCGATACATTCAAAATCTCCAGGCTTTACCGTTGATATTTTGACCCTTCCTTCAAATATCGAAACAGAACAATCTATGATGTCTCGTTTGTTTTTTGGCAAGAAAAATAGCGATACTGAAATTCCAATCACCGACTATCATTTTCATGATATCTATTTAGAATATACTCCTTATGCAGGCGATGATAATACAGGAATTACAAAACGCCTTGAGCTAGTCGGGGTTGATGATTATGACGCTTTCGCGAAAGCGTACATAGAAACACGCACATTTAGTCTAGGAACCGATAGATATGGTCGCGACCTCCTTAGTCGCATGCTTGTGGGGACACGGATTTCATTTACCATTGGCTTTGTTGCGGTTTTGATTTCCTTGCTCATAGGGATCTTTATGGGGGCACTTGCTGGTTATTTTGGAGGATGGGTAGATAGAGCGATAATGTGGATGATTAATGTTACCTGGTCTATTCCCACCTTACTGCTTGTAATTGCTATTACTTTAGCCTTAGGGAAAGGTTTTTGGCAGGTTTTTATTGCAGTTGGCCTTACGATGTGGGTAGAAGTAGCTAGAGTCGTTAGAGGGCAAGTGCTGAGTGTAAAAGAAATGCAATATGTGACTGCAGCAAGAGCATTAGGTTATACAGATGGTCGCATTATTGTAAGGCATATTTTACCCAATATTATGGCGCCACTTATTGTAATATCAGCAGCCAATTTTGCTGGAGCTATCCTTATAGAAAGCGGACTCAGTTTTCTGGGGATTGGAGCGCAACCACCCATGCCTAGTTGGGGTGCGATGATCAAAGATCACTATAGTTATATTATTTTAGGCAAACCCTACCTCGCTTTAATACCAGGTCTTGCAATCATGATCTTAGTAATGGCTTTTATGTTGGTTGGAAATGCATTGAGGGATGCTCTTGATGTGAAGGGGTAGTTTGATTTAATCTGCTATAAACAACTGCAATGAAGTTTAGACTAAGAAAGTAGGTATTCGGTTCGTATTGTCTTCAATAAACAAAAAATTTAAAGAGGCTAAGAGCTTGTTGGACGAACGGTAATCCGTTACTTTGTGGCTTATTATTTGAGTCATGAAACGTAAATATACCTACCCCTTAGTTGTTATTGTTTTAACCTTAGGCTACCTGTATTTTGAAAAGTATGCCAATGAACAATTGGACGCACCTATCTTCGAAGCTGGAGCTACCGCAAAGGAGGCTACCAATGCGTATTATATGCCCTCATCAACGACAGGGCAAATTATTCATCATAATTTTTTCTCTTTAAGTTATAGCGAAAAAGATGAGCAAGCCGAGTGGGTAGCTTACGAACTCACAAAAGCCCAACTCAAAAACAGTGATTTTAAACGTCCCTATTTTGAGGTAGATCCCGCCGTGAAAACGAAGAGCGCCCACTGGAAAAATTATAAAAAATCTGGATATGACCGCGGACATTTATGCCCAGCTGGGGATCGCGAGTTTAGTAAAGCAGCCTATGAAGAAACCTTCCTCACGAGTAATATCAGTCCGCAACGCAATGATTTTAATGCAGGAGTTTGGAATAGACTAGAGCAAAAAGTACGCTATTGGGCTAAGAAATATGACGGAGTATTTATTGTAACTGGAGGCGTATTAAAAGATAAGATTGGGACAATAGGTGACGAAAGAGTCACCGTACCAGAATCTTTTTATAAAATTATTTATGATCGCAGCAGAGGGGAAGATCGTATGATTGCCTTTTTGATGAATCACAATGAATCAAACAAACCTTTGTATTCCTTTGTGACCACGGTAGATCATATTGAGGAACTAACAGGTATAGATTTCTTTCCTGCCTTGGATGATGAACAAGAGAATCGATTAGAGGCCTCAGCCGATTATAAAGGGTGGAGCTTTTAGGTAATTAGCAATTACATCCCTGTTCGAATCGCTTCTACAGGATCTAAACGTGAAGCTCCAATCGCAGGAACAATACCTGCAATAACTCCAATAATAAAGGTTACAGAAATACCTAAGATGACGTTGGCCATAGAGAGCACAAAAGTGAACTCGTCTACCACCGAACTGAGCACAATGGTAATGATCCAGACCAAAAATAGTCCTATTAGCCCGCCAAAAACAGAAAGTAAAATAGACTCAAAAAGGAACTGTAAGAGAATGAATTTTCGCTTGGCACCCAATGCTTTTTGAATTCCAATTAGATTGGTACGTTCTTTTACACTAACAAACATGATGTTTGCGATTCCAAAACCTCCTACAAGTAAAGAGAAACCTCCTATTAGCCAGCCAATGGTGGTTAATACTCCTATAACCTCTTCAATGGCAGAGGCAAAACCTTTCAGCTGATTGATAAAGAAATTGCTTACTTCTCCAGCTTTTATCCCTCGATTCTGACGTATTTTTTGTTCCGTAGCAGCGTAAAATTCGTCGTAATCTACATCAGCTTCTGGTAATAAAGTTAGGGTCGGGAATGTGCTTCTATTGTTGTCACCATATACGCGGCGTACTATGTTCACAGGAATTACAACTGACTCATCTTTGGAGGGTCCAAAAATACCTTCGCCTTGTTTTTTTAATACCCCAATAACTGTAAATTTTCGACTTAGAAATTTAATTTTTTTACCTATGGCACTTACTCCATCTCCAAAGAGTTGCTGTTTTAATACACTTCCAATAACAGCAACACTGGCTCCTGTTGTTGATTCTTGTTCTCCAAAAAATCGTCCTTCTTCAAATTCAAAAGATTCAATATCGTATAAGCCATTAGTTGCATTATCAATATTTACACGTTCCACCGTGACATCGTCATAGCTTACTTTTTGAGAAGGTACATTGATAGTATATGAGGCTGCTTTTAATCCGGGCAAATTGCGTTCTAGGTATTGGTAGTCGTCATAAGTAACCAATGGAAAGTTCTTGCGTTTCCAGCGTGGCACTTCAGTAGGGCCAAAAGAAACATGACAAACTATCATTGTGCTTTGGTCTAAAGTAGAAAGACTATCACGTATTTCTTTGTCTAAGGAATCTACCGCGGCTAATACCCCAATAATTGAAAAGATACCCACCGTTACACCTAGCAAGGAGAGAAAGGTACGTAAGATGTTATTTTTCATTGCATTTACCGCAAATCGAAAACTCTCTTTTAAGGCGCTTAGGCTTTGAAACATGGGTGTATTTTATCGAAATTTAAAGATAAGACGTTCCGTTACAATATATGTTACAATATGTGGGAATTAATGCAGGAAAACGCAAAGTTTATAGTGTTAAATTTATATTTTTGCAAACTACTAATCCCGACTATTTCGGGAGATAAAAAATCCCGTAATGAGCGACATTAAAAAGGCTAGTGCAGCACTAATTTCAGTTTTTCACAAAGATGGTTTAGCGCCTTTGGTGCAGAAATTTCACGAATTAGGAATTACCATGTATTCAACAGGTGGTACCGAAAAGTTTATTAAAGACCTTGGAATTCCAGTTGTCGCAGTAGAAGATGTTACTTCTTACCCGTCTATTTTAGGAGGTCGTGTAAAGACTTTACACCCTAAAGTATTTGGAGGTATTTTAAATAGACAAGATCACGAAGGAGATGTCAAGGAGATGGAGTCTTTTGAAATTCCACAGCTGGATATTGTTATTGTAGATTTATATCCCTTTGAAAATACTGTAGCGTCTGGTGCGCCAGAACAGGACATTATTGAAAAAATTGATATTGGTGGAATTTCACTGATCCGTGCTGCAGCTAAGAATTTTAAGGATACACTTTGTGTGTCTTCTATGGAAGACTATGCTGAGGTTCTTACAATGATTAGCGAAGGAAATGGAAGTACAACATTAGCCGACCGTAGAAGATTTGCTGCAAAATCTTTTGCAATTTCTTCACATTACGATACGGCAATCTTTAATTACTTCAATGCAGACCATTCGATTCCTGCTTTGAAAATAAGTGAAAATAAAGGTCGCGTACTCCGTTATGGCGAGAACCCTCACCAACGCGGATTCTTCTTTGGAGATTTTGACGGCCTGTTTGATAAATTACACGGAAAGGAATTGTCTTATAACAACCTTCTAGATGTAGATGCAGCCGTTAACCTTATGAATGAGTTTAAAGGGGAGGCTCCAACCTTTGCTATCTTAAAACATAATAACGCCTGTGGATTTGCGCAAAGAGATACGATGCATGCTGCCTATGTAGATGCTCTTGCTGGAGATCCTGTTTCTGCTTTTGGAGGAGTGTTGATTGCAAATGGACCTATAGACAAGGCTACAGCCGAAGAAATTCATTGCCTCTTTTGTGAGGTAGTAATCGCACCTTCTTTTACAGAGGATGCTTTGGAAATACTCAAAGGAAAGAAAAATAGAATTTTATTAATTCAAAAGGATGTAGAGTTCCCAGCGACAAATGTTCGCTCTTGTTTAAATGGAACCTTGGTACAGGATCGAAATATGAAAACCGATACCATTGCAGATTTAAGCTATGCTACTAACAATAAACCAACAGCTTCTGAGTTAGAAGATCTTATGTTTGCCTCTAAAATATGCAAGCACACCAAGTCGAATACTATTGTTTTAGCAAAAAACAAACAGTTGTGTGCCAGTGGTACGGGTCAGACATCTCGTGTAGATGCTTTGAAACAAGCTATTGAAAAAGCAACAGCTTTTAATTTTGATCTTAAAGGATCAGTTATGGCGAGTGATGCATTTTTCCCTTTCCCTGATTGTGTGGAAATAGCAGACAATGCAGGTATTACTTCAGTGATTCAGCCAGGAGGTTCTATAAAGGATCAATTGACAGTAGATTATTGTAATGAACATAATTTATCAATGGTAATGACAGGAACACGTCATTTCAAACATTAAAACGTCTGATTTTTCGTTTAGAACGTAGATTGTCTTTAGACTTATTTTGCATTCGCACCCACCTGAATGATGTCGGGCAGCTAAGCGCAAGAAAAAACAAAAAATAATAGTACTTTTAAGCGATACATCAAAAACCAAAATAACTTTTAACACCCCGCCTCATTATGGGATTTTTTGACTTCCTAACCGAAGAGATTGCAATTGACCTTGGAACCGCCAATACCCTTATTATTCACAATGGAAAAGTAGTCGTAGATAGTCCATCTATCGTCGCTAGAGATCGTGTTACAGGTAAAATTATAGCCGTAGGGAAAGAAGCAGCATTGATGCAAGGGAAGACCCATGAGAATATCAAAACCATTCGTCCATTGAAGGATGGCGTAATTGCCGATTTCCAAGCGAGTGAGCAAATGATTTCCATGTTTATCAAAGGAATTCCAGCGCTTAAGAAACGTATGTTTCAACCTGCATTACGTATGGTAATTTGTATTCCTTCTGGGATTACAGAAGTAGAGATGCGAGCGGTAAAGGAAAGTGCTGAAAAAGTAAACGGAAAAGAAGTATATCTAATTCACGAACCTATGGCTGCGGCTATTGGTATTGGAGTTGATATCATGCAGCCTAAAGGAAATATGATAGTCGATATCGGAGGTGGTACCACCGAAATTGCCGTAATCGCCCTAGGAGGAATTGTATGTGATAAGTCGGTGAAAATTGCAGGGGATGTATTCACAAACGATATTATCTATTATATGCGTACCCAACACAACCTTTATGTTGGAGAACGCAGTGCTGAAAAAATTAAAATTCAAATCGGTGCAGCAACCGAAGATCTAGAAGTACCGCCAGAAGAGATGAGCGTTCAAGGACGTGATTTGCTGACAGGGAAACCAAAACAAGTTCAGATTTCTTACAGAGAGATTGCAAAGGCCTTAGATAAATCGATTCTTCGTATTGAAGATGCGGTTATGGAAACCTTATCACAAACGCCACCAGAACTCGCTGCCGATATTTACAATACTGGTATTTACCTTGCAGGAGGTGGATCTATGTTACGCGGATTGGACAAACGTCTTTCGCAAAAAACAGATCTTCCCGTGTACATTGCCGAGGATCCTTTGAGAGCTGTAGTTCGTGGTACTGGAATTACCCTAAAGAACCTCGCCAAATACAAGAGCGTACTTATAAAATAAGCCCTAATTCAAACGACCGGCAGTAATGCAGCAGATTATCAATTTTCTGATTCGATATAAGAACTTTCTGTTGTTTGCATTCTTGTTGTTTCTATCGCTCATTTTTACGATTCAATCACATTCTTTTCACAAGAGTAAATTCATAAATTCTGCCAATTTCTTATCTGGTGGGGTCTATGAATCGGTGAGTGGTATTCAAGAATATTTTCATCTAAAAACCTACAATCGTCAATTATTAGAAGAGAATGCCCGCTTACGCGAAAATGCGAAAGATAACAGTAGCTCTATTTTTGAAATGACGGCTATTGAATTTGATACACTTACAGCATTGAGGTCGACGATCATACTACCCGAAAGTCAATTTCACTTTATCCCCGCCCAGGTAATTCACAATAGCTATGCAAAAGCAAATAATTTTTTAACCTTGAAAGCAGGGGCAAAGGATAGCATTGCTCGTGATATGGGTGTAATTACAAGCAAAGGTATTGTTGGGGTTATCGACCACGTTTCTAAAAATTATTCTACAGTAATCTCGATGTTGAATACCTCCTTTTTGACAAATGCAAAACTCAAAGCATCCGATCATTTTGGAACCTTAAAATGGGATGGAAAAGATCCTAACCTGATGCAATTGGTCGACATGCAACAACAGGCGCAAATTAAAGTAGGAGACACTATAGAAACAAGTGGGCAATCGGCGATTTTCCCGAAAGGGATCCCTATAGGAACTATCGCAGCCTTTGAACTTGAAGAGAGTAAGAATTTCTATGTCATCAGTGTGCAACTTTTCAATGACATGACCAATATTGGACATGTTTATGTCTTACAGAACGAAGATTTAGACGAAATAAAAGCGGTGGAGGCGCCCAGAGAAAATGAAGAATAATATCGTAATAAATAGCCTCCGGTTTTTGGGTTTACTCATAGCTCAGATATTTATATTTAATAATCTGAATGTTTTTGGTTACATCAACCCCTTACCGTATGTACTATTTCTATTAGTTTTTCCTTTTACTGCAAACCGTTCTTTATTCATTCTAATTGCCTTTTTGACTGGGCTTACTATGGACATGTTTGGAAATAGTGGAGGAATTCATGCTGCAGCTTGTTTAGTACTTGCCTATGTAAGGCCGCTCGTTTTAAGAGCTACTTATGGGGTGAGTTATGAGTATAATTCGGTGAAGTTGTCTAAGGGAAGTTTCTATGAGCGTATTGTTTTTATTTCCATATTAGTGCTTGTTCACCATTTGGTGTTTTTTAGTCTAGAAGTTTTTAACGTTTCTAGCATACTTTATATCCTTAAAAAGACGTTGCTAACAAGTGTAGGTACCATAATTTTTTGCGTCCTCTTCAATATACTTTTTAGCACGAGCCGAGAATGAGAAAACTATTACTTCTTTTCATAGTACTTTTTACGGGAATGGTCTTTGTAGGCCGCCTTTTCTATTTGCAGGTATACGATACCTCTGCAGCTATACAATCGGAGAATAATGCGATAAAAGTTGAGTATGATTATCCGCAACGGGGTCATATTTACGACCGTAATAATAAGCTGCTCGTTTCCAATCAGCCTTCCTATGACCTTATGGCTATTCCAAGAGAGATCAAGCCTTTTGACACCTTAGAACTGTGTAAACTGCTCAATATCGATAAGGAGAAGCTCGTTAAAGAACTCAAGCGTGCACGAAATTTTTCTCCACGCCTACCTTCGCCTATAGTACCTACAATGTCTAAAGAAGAATATGCATACTTGGGCGAGCAAATGCGAAAATTTGAGGGCTTTTATATTCAGAAACGATCATTAAGGGATTATCAGATTGATTTTGGGGCCAACTTCCTAGGCTACATTCAACAGGTGAATCAAGGAATGATTGATAATGATCCCTATTACCAATCGGGAGATTTGATAGGGCGACAAGGAGTAGAACAGCAGTATGAAGAATTATTAAGAGGAGTGAAAGGGGTAAAGCGTTTTCAAAAGGATCGTTTTAACCGCGAAATTGGGTCTTTTAAAAATGGAGCCTTAGATACGCTTCCTGTGCCCGGAGTTGACATCCAACTCACTATAGACGCTACTTTACAGAAATACGGAGAGGAGTTAATGGTCAATAAGCGTGGTGGCATTGTAGCCCTTGACCCACAGACAGGCGAAATATTAGCATTGGTGGCAGCTCCTAATTTTGACCCTGCCTTATTGGTAGGAAGAGCCCGTTCAAAGAATTATACGATCCTCGATCAGGATACCCTAGCAAAACCTTTGTTTGATCGCGTTCTTAAAGGACAGTATCCTCCTGGATCTCCCTTTAAAGCCTTGACTGCTCTTATAGGGTTACAAGAAGGAGTGATTGATACCCAAGAACGAATTCCTTGTAGAGGAGCATATCACTATGGCGGAAAAAAGCCTATGGGATGCCACCATCATGCGAGTCCGCTAGCGATGGTAAACGGCATAGCCTATTCGTGTAATAGTTATTTTGCGACTGTTTATAGAAGAACCATTGATAAATACGACACTCCGCAAGAAGGGATTGAGCGTTGGGGAAATCATCTTAAAAGTTTCGGCTTGGGACAATATATGGGTTACGATCTTCCAGTTGGAAATAAAGGTCTCGTTCCTACCAAGGAGATGTATAATCTCAGTTATGAATATCCTAAATATCGCTGGGGAACTACAGCCACTATTTCAAATGCAATAGGTCAAGGAGATGTTTTGATGACGCCCATGCAAATGGTGAATTTTACGGCTGCTATTGCAAATAGGGGTTGGTACTATAAGCCACACATTATTAAAAGCATAAAAGGCGCCGATACCATTCCGAGTGCCTATACAAAAAAGCAAATAACAACCATCGATCCCGCCTATTTTGATCCTGTGATTGAAGGGATGAATGAGGTGTACAATAATTCACACGGTACTGGATATTATTTGCGCGTGCCAGACATCGAAATATGTGGAAAAACAGGAACCGCAGAAAACTATACTAAGGTAAATGGCGTTCGTATGAAGCTTACCGATCACTCTACCTTTGTTGCCTTTGCACCTAAAGACAACCCAAAAATCGCCATTGCCGTTTTTGTTGAAAATGGATATTGGGGATCCCGTTATGGTGGTAAGATTGCTTCGGTGATGATTGAAAAATACCTCACAGGAAATGTGACTCGAAAAGATCTCGAACAATGGGTGCTTAGCCATAGTCTCGAGGAAGAATATGCAAAACCTTATAGTGGCAAACCTTTCCTAATTAATCAATAACTATGAGCGCAGCTAGGCGTAGTACTGGAAGTTTTGATTGGGTATTGATGCTATTGTATCTCACCTTGGTAGGTATTGGGTGGCTCAATATTTATTCGGCTTCCTACAATGCTGAAATGGTAGAATTTTTTAGTTGGGAGAACCTCTATTTTAAGCAATTAGTTTGGATAGGACTCGGCATACTTTTGATAGTCTTTGTTCTCTTCTTAGACACCAAGTTTTTTGAGCGCTTTTCCAGTATAATTTATATCGTAGCCTTACTCTCCTTGATTCTACTTTTCCCCTTAGGGAATACAATTTCAGGAGCGACCAGTTGGTATAAGATAGGCCCGATGAGTCTGCAGCCGAGTGAGTTTGCTAAAGCTGCCACAGCTCTTGCACTCGCCAAATATCTGAGTGATATTCAAACCAATATTAAATCCCTTCAAGATCAGATTCGTGCCTTTGTTATTATCGCCTTACCGGCATTGATAATTATACCGCAACCTGATCCGGGAAGCGCCTTGGTTTATGCAGCCTTTTTCTTTCCTTTATATCGGGAAGGTCTTGCAGCCGCCTATTTAATGTTTGCCTTTTCTGTGGTAGTGCTCTTTGTATCTACCTTAATTTTCGGACCCTTATATGTAAGCCTGGGAGTGCTAGCAATTGCCTCGTTTCTATTCTGGCGAAAACGTAAAAAGAGGCCTAGTAAACGCCTTTATTTTGGGATTGCAACAGCCTGTGCGCTCTTTGCTTTTTCTGTAAATTATATATTTGAAAATGTCTTTGAACAAAGGCACCGAGATCGTTTTAATATCGTTTTAGGGAAAGAAGTAGATGCCAAGAGTATCGGGTATAATACAGCTCAAAGCGAAATTGCGATTGGAAACGGGGGTTGGTTTGGAAGAGGATTCTTGGAAGGCACACAAACTCAAGGAAAGTTTGTGCCAGAACAAGACACCGATTACATTTTTAGCGCCGTAGGCGAGGAGTGGGGCTTTTTTGGAAGCACAGTAGTTATCTTTTTATTCATCGCTCTCATCCTGCGTATTATCCAACTGTCAGAAAAGCAAAAAAATGATTTCAGTCGGGTGTACGGCTATAGCGTCGCAGGGATACTCTTTGTCCATTTTGCCGTGAATATCGGGATGGTTATTGGGCTCTTGCCTACCGTAGGAATACCACTGCCTTTCTTTAGTTATGGCGGCTCCGGACTTTGGGGCTTTACCATACTGCTCTTTATTTTTGTAAAGCTCGATGGGAACCGAGTGAATGAGTGGTAAAAATTCAGCTCATTTTAAGAATCAATTTATCAATTTGTCATTTAATTGCTTGCTTTCCAAGACGAACGGGCTCAGGTTGAATCGCAATTTCGCGTAGGCGAAATTAAAACATCATCAACAGAAAATAACCTGCGGCTAAATCGTATTCAAGAAAGTACTTAGATCCATATCCTTGTCTAAATCTAGTTTTTTCTTTAATCGGTACTTCGATTTTAATACGCTATCAGGGAGAACATTGAGGATAGAAGCAATTTCTTTGGTCGATAGATTCATGCGTAAGAAGGCAGCAAGTTGAATTTCTTTTTCTGTGATTTCTTTATATAAAGAACGAAGTGTGGTGTCAAAATTATTATGCACCTCAGAGAAATAGGATTTGAAGACCTCCCAGTCCTTGTCTTCGGCATTTTCTTTTTTGAGAAGCAAAACGATACGCTTAAACTCCACTTTAAAAAGTTCTGGAGACTTTTTAATCCGTTCTAAATTTTCTCGTAATTCTTGAATAAAGGTGTTTTTCTGTACCAAATGCAAAGTCTGTGAGGTGAGTTCCCTCTTTTTAAACGCAATTTCTTGTTTGTAAATTTCTTCCTGTTTTTGACGTTCAATTTCGTTTTTCTTCATGCGTTGTTTAAAGCCAAAGTATAATAAGCCTGCAATCGCGAGCAAGGAGAACATCCCAATTCCATAAAGTGTTTTACTCAAGCGATCACTTTTGGCTTGGGCATTCAGTGTTTTGATTTCTTCTTCTTGAAGGGCAATAGCGGCCTCTTTCTTTTCGGTTTGGTACTGAATGTCTAATTCATTCAGTTTGGCCACATTCTCTGCTTGAAAAATGGAGTCATTTAAAACTTGATGCTTCAGTCTGTAATCGTAGGCATTTTTGAAATCTCCAAGTCCTGCATAGGCATGAGAAACGTTCTGATAATCTGCTCTTAAAATTGCAATTGACCCTGTTTCCTTTGATAGATTCATACCTATAGTGTAATAATCTAATGCTTTTCTAGGGTTATTTTTTACCATACTGAGCCTACCTAGATTCCGAGCGTTAAACGCCATCCCACTTTTGTCTCCTAGCTTTTGAGTAAGCGCATATGACTTTTCGAAAAATGGCAGAGCAGTGTCATAGTCTTCCATTTCAAAATATACAGTTCCCAAGGAATTGTAGGTGTTTGCCAGTTTATACTCATTATTAGTTTCTGTATAGTACTCAATGTTCTTAGTAAAGTAGGGAATAGCTTCTCAATAACGCTTTAGCCATTTCATATTCTCACCTAGGTTGTGGCGAACTTGCGCCCATCGTAGTGGATAATTTAGGTCGATGGCGATTTTTTCTGCTTTGGTATAGTATTCTAAGGAACTGTTGAAATTTCCTAAAGAAGACATCGTATTCCCAATTGCCATATAATTTCCTATTAACAAGCCCCGATCTGCACCTGGTCTTTCATTCATTCTGGCGGCGTCCAAACCTGCTTCTAGGGAGCCTTCAAGATCGCCTTTAAAAAATAACACGCGCGATAAGTTGTTGTTAACTTGGGCAAGGCCTGAGCTGTCATTGGCGCTTTCAAATGCTTTTTTGGCAGCTACAAAGTAAGTTTCAGCTTTGGCATAAGAGGCTTGTATAGCATGAAAATTTCCAGCGTCCATATTTGCCAGAGCTATGAAATCTTCCCTTCCAATCGTTTTTGCCAGTAAAAGTTCCTCCTCTATAAATCGCTCTGCTTTTTCCGGATTTGAACGTACATATCCTTTAATTAAAGGACCGTAGGTTTTCATTTTTAAGGAATCGACCTGTGTCTTTAAGGTAGTTTCTAAACTGTCTAATGCTTTTTGATTTTGAGAAATCAACTCATGAGAAAAACAAAATGAAATAAAAATTAATAGTGTTATTGTCTTCATAATAAGGGTCATATAATTAAATATCAAGGTACTAATTTTATTGAATGACCTTACAAGATTTGATTTTAAGGCACTTACTAATAATGTCATTTTGTCCATGGGCGGTCTATATAATAATTAGCGGAAATAAATGTAAGTAACAGATAATCAATTAATTAAATACATTTTGAAAATACCTAGTCTATGTGTTTTTTTTCAGAAAAATGTCTAGGTGTCCATACTTTGTCCATGTCCAATATTTGATTTTGCCTAGCCTCCGAACTAGTTTTGAATCAGAAACAATTCGCTAAAACCAATATTATGAAAACAACAATGACACAATTTCGATGGATCTTAATTTGTTTATTATTTACAGGCTTGACAGCTTGTAGTCCAAATGAAGATGATGATTCAGGTCCTGGACCTGGAGATGGAGAAGTAGAACAATCTAATGGAATTTCTGAAGACGACTTAGAAAATTACGCGGGCGATCTTGGAATTTTAATCAATTCAAGAGAATTGGTAAAGAAAGGTTATTCTCCCGCCAAAGTAAATCTAAGCACGGAGGCGACAGAGGGTAATTATGATCAACAAATTGATATTGATACCTTTACAGGAATGGCACAATTGTATTATGCTGTTGATGGTTTATCTGATGCGGCTGCCGATGAGCTAAGAAATGGGATAGCAATCAATATTCAAATTTTAAATGCCAGTGGTGCTGTTATCGTCTCTGAATCTTATAGTACAATTTCATTTGAAGAAAATGGTAATCAAATCGACATAGATGCCTCATCCTTAGTTCATCTAGCACAAACCTTAGATTTTGCCGAAGGAGTTAATCACTATATTCAAAATGTGAACGCAAATGGAAACTATGGTAATAGTGTTGTTTGGAAACCTTCGAGTGCACTAATGAATAACGTATTGTTAGAGGAAAGAACTTCATCCTTCAATAGAGGGACAACTACTGAGCAGTACCTTTTCTATAAGTTCCCTGGTACAATAAACACCTTTGCTATTTGGTCGGCTAACTCTGGTCGCTACCTCGCAACCGATTCAAATGATCAAACCTTTAGGCAGTCAGGAGCGGTTTCATATCCAACAGGTATTTCAGACAATTCCTTACATCCTAGATATAGATTTATTATTAAAAAAGAAACCAATGGTTTGTATACCATTAATGATATGCAAGGCAATCCAATGCGCAGATTTGCTAATGGTGGTAAAATAAAATGGAGAACTAATGGTACGGGGAGCATTCAGTATGTAAGAATCATCGCTTTAGATCTCAATTGGGATGCGCAAGAATTAGACACCAGACATTTAACACCCATATTCCCATCTGTAGATACTTCCTTTGGTTTCAATAGCACCTTGAGAAATTGTGGCTCTGGAAGCCTTGAGCAACAGGTTGGAGTCGAGCGGGAGGTCGAGACCACTTACACTAGCTCTTTTTCAGAAAGTATAGGACTGAGCGGAAGAGTGACCACTAGTGTAGATGTATCAGTAAGTGCAACAGCCGAAGCTAGCTTTTTTGGAAATGGTGGCTCTGTAACTGGAGAGGTGTCAGCCGGATTAGAAGTCTCTGTAGAAGCAAGCTCCACAACAACAGTAGAATCAGAAGAATCAGTGAGCGAGTCTGAAGTATTTTTCTCCAATAGAACCGTTACAGTACCCGCAGGAAGTGCCTCTTTGGTGTATGACGCATACCAAACCTATTCAAATGTGAGAGTTCCCTATGTAAAACGACTTAGATTAAAGGGAAATCATTCTGAAGCTGGCCAACAATCATTAACAGGACTTGAAATAGCCACCCAATTAAGAATTACAGGTTTTTCTGGAACAATCACAAATGTTGGGTCTGATTTTGTTGAAATTACAATTCAAGGTAATATGTACTTAGACAATATTGTAGATACGCAAACAGAAGTAAGAGATGTTGCAGCGAATTGTGACTAATTGTAGTCTCAAACTCTTGAGATGAAGTGTAAAACGACAGCGCATTAGTGTTGTCGTTTTTTTTTTGCCAAGGTGATACATTATTACAAAACCTCCGCAACAGCCTCATTTACCCATTTCAAAAAGACCTCGTCTTCTGGAGTAAATGGATCCAATACATTAGAGTCGATGTCAATTTGACCTATGTTGACTCCATCTTTAAATAACGGAATCACAATCTCACTCTTAACAGTAATGCTACAGGCGATATAATTGTCTTGTCCTTTGACATCTGGCACCACAAAGTTTTCATTAGAAACTGCTACTTGCCCACAGATTCCTTTCCCAAAAGGGATCACCGTATGATCTGTCTCTTCACCAGCATATGCCTTTAAATGTAAAGTGCGTGCCTCATGATTTGCAAAGTAAAATCCTACCCAGTCATAATAGGATATATTTTTGCGTAAGAGTTCGCAAAGTTCCGACAACCGACTATCTACATCCATCTTAGAATTAGATAGAATAGCGCTCACTTGGGGTTTTAATGTTTGGAAAGGCATTTTTAATGTATTTTTAGCTCTTAAAAGAAAAGGGTGTTAGCAATATTTCGCAAATATAAGTCGGTACTTCGTTTTATCCTTACGTTTATAGGTAGTTATTTGCTGCTTATTCTTCTATACCAAGTCTATTTAAAATACGGATCTAGTCAAACCTATTATCCAGATATAATTACACATCTTGTAGCGCAACAGAGCGAAGTTCTCATTCAAAATATGGGCTATGATGGTCAGGTGGAACCTAGTAAGGTAGAAGCGGCCATGAATCTCAAAGTAAACGGATTGCAGTTGGCGAGGATTGTTGAAGGTTGCAATGCGGTGAGTATAATTCTATTATTTATTGCTTTTATGCTCGCCTTTTGGGGCGGGTGGAAGCGAACGCTCCTTTTTATTCTAGGAGGATCAATACTCATTTACAGTATCAATATAACACGTATTGCGGTGCTCTCAATTGGTCTGTACGAGTATCCAGAATATGCTGATATATTACATGGAACGGTGTTCCCTGCCATTATTTACGGAACGGTATTCCTATTGTGGTTTGGCTGGATTCGAACCTTTAAAATAACAGCAACAAATGAATAAAGCGCTGCGAGTTTTGCTGATTTTTCTGTGCTTTATTGCAATGGCGTTTATACGCTTTCGCGAAAGTGCTCTCTTTTACGATCCCTTAATTACATTCTTCTATGGCGATTATCAATATGATATCTTGCCAGAAATAGAATGGACACAGTATGTGCTGAATTTGTTTTTTAGATACCTGCTGAATATGCTTCTGTCGTTAGCAATTTTATGGTTGGTTTTTAGGGATAAAGGCATACTAAAGTTTAGTAGTATACTTTTTGCGATTGTTTTTGTTGTTCTTCTACTAATGTTTTTCATTTTTTGGTCTATAAATGAGCAAGGGGAGTATAGTGCATTGTTCTATGTGCGAAGGTTTTTGATCCAGCCTTTGTTAATTTTTATTCTCTTACCTGCTTTTTACTATTACCGTAGGGTCAGTTCCTAATGGCTTCGTATTTTTGCAGTCTAAAAAGAAATTATGAAAAAATATCTCATACTAGGAATTACACTAGCTTTATTCTCATGTAAAAACAGCGAGGAAGCAGAAGTAAAAACGGCTCCTAGCCAAGTAGCAGCTGTACAAACGGAAAGTAAAACGGATCTCAATAGCACATCGACAAGCTCTGAAGTAGTATTTGAAAATGCTGCATTTGGAAAGGTTTACGAGGCATATTTAGACGTTAAGGCTTCTTTAGTAAATACAGATGCCACTGCTGCATCTAAGGCGGTCGCAACTTTAAATAATAGCCAGAAAGATCTCTTAGATAATCAAGGCTTACAAAAGGCGATTCAGGAATTTGAAGCAAGTACTGATATCAAAAATCAACGTGCTATTTTTGAACGCATTACAGCTGCCATGGAGGTAGAAATTGCAAAACAAACGATTACCTCAGGAACAATCTATAAGCAATACTGCCCAATGGCATTTGATGGAAAAGGAGGCTACTGGCTTTCTAATTCAAAGGAAGTACGCAATCCGTATTACGGCGACAAGATGTTGAAATGCGGAACGATAGATAAGGAATTGAACTAGGTTATAGAATAAGAGTCATGGCCAAAAAAAAAATAAAAATAACTTTCGTCCAAGTGTTGACAGTTGTGATGATTATTCTCGCGATTGTATGGGAAAAGAACGTGCAAGAATGGTTTAGTTATAATCCTGACAAGGTGGATATCTCTCGAGTAGATCTTTTTGTGATCATACCCTTATTGATAACGCTGATAGCAGTCTCTATTTTTCAATGGAAACAAGGTCGTAAAGAAGAGTAAGGATTGTTCTGACTAATCCTCTTCAAAGCATAAAAAAAGTCCTCTACAGTGATGTAGAGGACTTTTTGCGTATTTGTACAGTCTTAAATTTGATGTATTACATCATACCTGGCATCCCTCCACCCATTGGTGGCATAGCCGGAGTATCTTCCTTAATATCAGTTAAGGCACATTCGGTAGTCAAGATCATTCCAGCAACTGAAGCAGCATTTTCTAAGGCTACACGTGTTACTTTCTTAGGATCAATAATTCCAGCTTTCAACATGTCAGTGTACTCTCCGTTTTTCGCGTTGTAACCGAAGTCTTTTTTACCTTCCATTACTTTAGCAATAACTACAGAACCTTCACCACCAGCATTTGAAACGATGGTACGCAATGGAGATTCAATCGCACGATTTACAATTTGAACTCCTGTAGCTTCATCTGCGTTTACAGTCTCGATCTTTAAAAGTGCTTTTTTAGCACGTACAAGAGCAACACCTCCACCAGCAACGATTCCTTCTTCTACAGCTGCACGAGTTGCGTGTAGAGCATCATCTACACGGTCTTTCTTCTCTTTCATCTCTACCTCAGAAGCGGCACCTACATAAAGAACAGCAACACCACCAGCTAATTTAGCCAAACGTTCTTGCAATTTCTCGCGATCGTAATCACTTGTCGTGGTTTCAATTTGAGATTTTATTTGAGATACACGGGCTTTGATCATTTTAGAATCTCCAGCACCGTTTACGATAATTGTATTGTCTTTATCGATTGTAATAGTCTCTGCAGTACCTAGCATATCTAAGCTTGCATTTTCTAATGTAAATCCGCGCTCTTCTGAAATCACAGTACCTCCAGTAAGTATAGCGATATCTTCTAGCATAGCTTTACGACGGTCTCCAAATCCTGGTGCTTTAACAGCAGCAATTTTAAGAGATCCACGAAGTTTGTTTACAACCAAAGTTGCAAGCGCTTCTCCGTCTACATCTTCAGCGATGATTAATAGAGGCTTTCCAGTTTGAGCAACTGGCTCCAGTACAGGAAGCAAGTCTTTCATTGAAGAGATTTTCTTGTCAAATAACAAAATGTAAGGGTTGTCTAACTCGGCGTTCATCTTCTCACTATTAGTTACAAAGTAAGGAGATAGGTATCCGCGGTCAAACTGCATTCCTTCTACAACATCAACATAAGTTTCTGTTCCTTTAGCTTCTTCAACAGTGATTACACCTTCTTTTCCAACCTTTCCAAATGCTTTGGCGATCAAATCCCCAATCATGTCATCATTGTTGGCAGAGATCGAAGCTACTTGTTTGATCTTATCTGAAGAGTTACCAACTTTCGCCGATTGCTTTTCAAGATCTTTAGTGATTGCCTCAACTGCTTTGTCGATACCGCGTTTCAAATCCATTGGATTTGCTCCAGCGGCAACGTTTTTCAATCCTTCTTTTACAATCGCTTGTGCAAGTACGGTTGCTGTTGTTGTACCATCACCTGCAAGGTCATTGGTTTTAGAAGCAACTTCTTTTACCATCTGAGCTCCCATGTTTTCAAGAGGATCTTCAAGTTCAATTTCCTTTGCTACAGTTACCCCATCTTTAGTTACTTGTGGAGCACCAAATGATTTACTGATAATTACGTTACGACCTTTAGGTCCTAATGTTACTTTTACTGCATTTGCTAATGCGTCTACACCGCGCTTAATTCCGTCACGTGCTGCGATGTCAAATTTTATATCTTTTGCCATTTTAATCTTTTGATTGTCATCTCCGCGAAGGCGGAGATCTTATGGTTATACTTTATGAATGTTTATTAATTGTACGGCTATCGTTCATGGATCAAGATCGATTTCGCGAAAGCGTACACAGGATTTTCCAACAACATGATTTTGAAGTGTGAAAAAGTTATAGCCTACTGCCTATAGCCTATAGCGTCTAGCGATAGCTAAACAATCGCTAGAATATCATCTTCACGCATGATCATATAATCTTCGCCATCAACGCGAAGTTCAGTGCCACCGTATTTACCGTAAATAACGATGTCTCCATTTTTAACTGTCATTTTGTGATCTTTTTTTCCAGCTCCTACAGCGACAACTTTTCCTTTTTGTTGTTTTTCCTGAGCCGAGTCTGGAATGTATAGACCAGAAGCGGTTTGCGTCTCAGCCGGTAGTGGTTCAATAACTACGCGATCTGCAAGTGGTTTGATGTTTAAAGCCATTTTGATTCGTATGTTTAAGTTAAATAAATACTCTTAATTGTATAGCGGTATGAAAGTCAGAAATTGTGCCATATTAGTTCTTCTGACAAATTTGCATAAGGACCAAAAAAAAGCCGATTCATAGAAATGAATCGGCTTTTTTTAATACCTATGATATGTTACTGAGGAGTTTTATTATCTACAGGTTGATCTTGAGCAGGAACTAATAAATCAGCAGGAGCAGAAACAGCTGGATCATCTGCCGTAGCATCTCCAGATCTGTTTGCAAATGCTGGAATAGCTGTGTTGCTTAATAAGACAAGCACTAATAAAAGTGTTGCCAATCCCCAGGTTGCTTTATCTAAAAAGTCTGTTGTTTTTTGAACACCACCTAATTGCTGAGTACCACCACCTCCAAAAGATGAAGATAATCCTCCTCCTTTAGGGTTTTGTACCATAATTACAACTACTAGTAAAAAGGATACTAAAATGATTAAACCTAAAAATATATAAAAGATACTCATAACTGTTTTATTTTTCTTCTAATTGTTCTATTGCCCGAATTTGGTCTGCAAAGAAACCACTTTTTTCTGGATATTTCAAACTTAAAATGCGGTATGCTTGCTTTGCTTTCTTAAAATTATTTTGCTCGATGTATACTCGCGCTAAAGTCTCTGTCATCAGTACATCAGAAGGAATTAATGGTTCTTGAATGATGCTCTTTTTCTGGAGAGATGCTTTAGGAGTGACATTAATTTTTGGATTCGTTTCAATAAAAGAATCTATGATTTGTTGTTTGCGCTTTCGTACTTCAACTTTGCTAAGCGCAGACTTCTGCGTCACCTCATTCCTTGAAATTGCTAATGATTTTATCTTCTCCTCGGTTTCTTCCGCCACAGTTTCAGAAAGTTGAGCTTCTGGAGTTTCAGTTTTACTACGATCAATAGGCTTAAAGGCCGCAAAACGTAGCCATTCTCCAAACGAATGGGTTTCATTAGTGTTGAAATTCAAGGGCTTGCCTAATTGTAGAATCTCTTCCGGACGCTCGGCGGTCATTTCAGAATCCTTTTTCTCAACAAAAAGCCCCGGGTCTAATATTTGAGACGCCTTGGCTAGTTCTTCCGTTTGCACTTGATTCGAAACGTCTTGTAGGTCTTGGATTGTGAGTCCGCGAAGGGTTTGTTCTTGCACCTTGATCTGCTCACTGATGTCATTTTGATTAAAGACCTCTGAGGTAATATAGTCAAATAATACGCTACGATCTGCCGTTGCGGCAGCAGTACGCTTTAAAGCACTATTGTATGTAAAACTCTCTTGGTTTTTTAGTCCTTTAAGGTAGATGGCCTGAGCACTTTGAAAATATGGAAATTCGTCAATGACTGCTCGCATATCACTCGTTTGCACGGCCGTTATATGGTCGGGATGTTCCAGTAGATATGTGAGTGTTTTTGTATTCATTACCATTGTGCTAAAGAAGCGTTCACAATATCTTGAGTAATACGCTCAAAAATTTCTTCTAAAGCAGTGTCAAGGGCAGATCCTGTTAACTGAGTGGCAGCACCTACATCTGAAAAGAAAGAAAATCTGCGTTCAAAATCATCTTCCCCATCTTGTCGGTTGTTATTGTAGTAGCGCACATTGACGGCAACGGTCAATCTGTTTTGAGCCGCTGTATTACTTGAAGTAGAAGCTTGTGGAGCGATATAATACTCAACAATTTCGCCTTCATAAAGTACTTCTCCACCATTACTCACCAGACTTAAACTCGACTGATCTTGAATAAGATCTTGTAAGGCTAGTGTAAAAGTTCGTTCAATACCAGGTTCTACAATGGCAGCTTCATTCTGAAAATAATTCACTTGAAAGGTCTGAGCATCTGTGGAAATTCCATTGAATTTATAGAAGCCACAGCCCTGAAAAACAAGACAGATAAACGAAACGGTTAAAAGAAGTTTTATAGATTTCATACGGTACGAACGTAATGTGGTCGTTAATTATTAGTTAAGCAAGATAGCATTTTGCTATAAATCAAATTGTTTAATCTTACGATAAAGTGTTCGCTCGCTAATTCCTAGTTCGTCAGCCGCTGCTTTGCGTTTCCCCTTATGTCTTTCGAGAGATTTTTTGATCAACTCAAGCTCTTTGTCATGCAGGGAAAGTTTTTCTTCTTCTTGAATTTCTTCCGCAAAATGATAGGGATCGACTACGGGCTCTACAGCCGCTTTTGATGGACTCGCTTGCTGTGTGATATGCAATACGTCCATTACTTCTTCAGCAGATTCATAGCTGTCTTCTTGGTCGTATATTTTTTTGATCAAGCTTTCATTTTCTTCCTGAACATCTTCAGAGGTTCCGTTTTTCATGAGCTCTAAAGTGAGTTTCTTGAGATCATTTAAATCTGATTTCATATCAAAAAGAACCTTATATAAAATCTCGCGCTCATTTGAAAAATCGCTTTGGGATTCTTTCTTGATCACCGCAGGTAATCGTGTACCAGTTTCCGGAAGATAATTACGAAGGGTAGAAGCATTAATCGCACGATCTTGTTCCAGAACAGAAACCTGCTCTGCAACATTGCGCAACTGTCTAATATTACCGCTCCAGCGATATTCTAAAAGCAATTGAACTGCCTGTTCATCCAATCGGATGGTAGGCATCTTATACTTCATTGCAAAATCAGATGCAAACTTGCGAAATAGTAAATGAATATCTCCTTTACGTTCTCTTAGTGGAGGTAGTCCAATATCAACTGTACTCAATCGATAGAACAAATCCTCTCTAAATTTTCCTTCCTTAATGGCGTCAAACATATCGACATTGGTCGCAGCTACGATCCGAACATCGGTTTTTTGTGTTTTGGAAGATCCTACCTTTAAGAACTCTCCGTTCTCAAGGACACGTAATAAGCGGACTTGCGTTGGCAGAGGTAATTCGCCAACTTCGTCCAAGAAGATGGTTCCTCCATCGGCTTCTTCGAAGTAGCCATTACGAGTAGAAGTCGCGCCAGTAAAGGCGCCCTTTTCATGTCCAAAAAGTTCGCTGTCGATAGTTCCTTCAGGAATAGCTCCACAGTTTACTGCAATGTATTTATTGTGTTTTCTATGCGATAAAGAATGAATAATTCTAGGAATACTTTCCTTTCCAACTCCACTTTCTCCAGTTACTAGTACAGAAATATCTGTAGGTGCCACCTGGATGGCCTTTTCTATCGCACGGTTGAGTTTAGGGTCATCCCCGATGATTCCGAAACGTTGTTTTGTTGTTTGTATTCCTTCCATATATTCAGGATTCAAGTCTTTTTATAGTCAACTTTTGTACTGTGTTATGCACTTCGACAAGCTCAGTGTAGCAATGTGCTGACTTCTAGTTCACACTGAGCCTGTCGAAGTGCGAAAGCGGACTAATTATTATCACTATACCCCACCGGAATTCCGCGAAGGGTAGAGGTGGTGCATTCAGTAATTTTAACCATTACTAGATCACCAATTTTGTAATTTTCCTTTGGAAAAACAGCTACCGTGTTCTGTTCGGTACGGCCGCTCCATTCTTGATCACTCTTTTTGGATTGTCGCTCCACTAAGATTTCAACGGTCTTCCCTATAAATCGTAAGGTGTTGTAATGCGATAGTTCGTGCTGCAATTCGATGACTTCAGCAAGGCGACGTTTTTTAACAGCTAATGGGATATCATCATCCATTTTGCGTTCTGCCAACGTACCTGGGCGTTCTGAATAATAGAACATAAATCCATAGTCGTATTTGGCGTACTTCATCAAATCCAAGGTGTCTTGGTGATCTTCTTCGGTTTCTGTAGGGAAACCAGTAATTATATCTTGACTGATGGCAACATCGGGAATGATGCGACGCACATCGTCTATAAGTTGTTTGTACTCTTCTCTCGTATGTTGGCGATTCATCAATTTCAAAATACGATCACTTCCACTTTGAACGGGGAGGTGAATGTAGTTACAGATATTTTTGTATTTGGCCATAGTTTCTACCACATCCAAGGTCATATCCTGCGGATTTGAAGTAGAAAAACGAATACGTACTTTAGGTTGGGCCTCGGCGACCATCGCCATTAGGTTTGCAAAGTTTACAGCTGTCGCCTTTTGCATGTCTGTAGCCTTGTCGTAATCTTTTTTCAAGCCGCCACCATACCATAGATATGAATCTACGTTTTGTCCAAGAAGGGTAACTTCTCTAAAGCCCTTGGCTCCAAGATCGTTGACTTCTTCAAGTATCGATTGAGGATCACGACTACGCTCACGACCACGGGTAAAAGGAACCACGCAGAATGTACACATATTGTCACAGCCACGAGTGATAGAGACAAAGGCGGTAACACCATTAGATTGCAAACGCACAGGAGAAATATCTCCATAGGTCTCATCTTTGGAGAGAATTACATTGATCGCATCACGACCTTCTTCTACTTCCTTGAGTAAGTTCGGAATATCTTTATAGGCATCTGGGCCAACAACCAAATCGACAATTTTTTCTTCTTCTAGGAATTTGCTTTTCAACCGCTCGGCCATACATCCTAAAACCCCCACCTTCATGCGCGGATTCTTTTTGCGTTTTACCGCTTGGTATTTCTCTAAACGTTTGCGCACGGTCAATTCGGCCTTTTCTCTAATTGAGCAGGTATTTACCAATACTAAATCGGCTTCTTCTAAATTGGTGGTGGTATTATATCCTTCATTAGCAAGGATAGACGCCACAACTTCACTATCAGAAAAATTCATCTGACAGCCGTAACTTTCAATAAAAAGCTTCTTGGTATTATCAGTTAAAGTTTCTAAGGAAAGGGTTTCTCCTTGTTTACTCTCGTCAATTATTTTTTCCATGCGTTGGTTTCGTACAAATACTATTGTCAATCTTCGTGCAAAGATACAGCTATTTGCAATTTATGACAAAGTGGCAGTTTTGTTTTTGTAGGATTTAATGGTAATTTCGTGAGGACTAAGCCCTTCTAAATTGGATACCTTCATAAGAATTACTACAATTTTCAAATCATGGAATTTTCTAATTGCCATCGCTTTCCTAGGTCTTCTTTTTGGCTGTAACGAAACTTCATTGGGTGAAGCAGTCGAAACTCCTTCAAATTTTATCTATGTAGCTCATACCCGTCTCGATGATAACCGAGGTATTTACTCCAAGATATATGACATTGATTTCTCCCAATACGAGATGACTTTATTAGGAGGAGATCTGGCCGCAAATTCTTTTTCAAATCCTGAGATTATTGCACACCTGGATAGCGTTTTTGATGTTAAAAGTGAGCGCACCTTATGGAGCATTGGGAATCACGATAATACTTCCGAGGCTCGTTTTCTTAAGACTACCTTAAAGCCAAAGTTTCATAGCTATAAAGCTCACGACGTCACCTTTATTACTTTGGACTCACAAGACAGCCTGAGTTCTATTGTCAATGATCAAAAAGAATTTTTGATGACCGCCTTAGACAGTGTTACAACCTCGACGGTCCTAATAATGACCCATAAACTCATCTTTATGAATGGGCATCCTGTGATGGATGCAGCTATCGAAACGGTTTGTAATGGGCGTCGTGGTGATTGTTTTCATTGTCATAATCCCAATAATTTCCAAGCTGAGATTGCTCCGCGATTAAAAGAACTTCAAGAGCGCGGAGTACAAGTGATTGTGGTGGGAGGAGATTTAGGGTATAAGCAATCTTCTTTTGAATATGTGGATTCCTCAGGGATCGTGTATTTAGGAAATGGGATGTGGTATCCTAAGGACTGGAACAGTGCCCTCATTTTTTCCAAACTACCTCAAAAGCCGATGACCTATTCCTTCGTAGCTATAGATTCCCTTATAAAAAGTCAAGATTCATTGATGGATTCACTTTAAGTACCATGAGATGTAGTTTATTTGAAGCTTGTACGACTAAGGCAGCAATGCGCGGATTTTTACTCTTCTTTTTTGGTTTGACTTCGGCTGTTGTATACGGTCAAGAATATAAAAACCAACTACAAGTCCGTCACGATAATGATTTTTTGTTTTCTATAGACCGTTATTATACAACAGGAACAGGTTTTGACTATGTTCGAGTTATAGATGGAGATTTTCTATTAAGACGAAGTCTAGAGTATCCTATCCAATTAAAGATTAGTCTAGGTCAAGAGACTTATACTCCGCGAGAATTTTTTGAAAGCAATTTTGATCTATTAGAACGTCCTTATGCTGGCTATCTTTTTGGTAGTTTGCAGATTTCAAAAGCCTCAGAGAAGAGCATTTTTAAGCTTGAAGGGGAAGTTGGCCTCGCTGGACCTCAGTCTTTGGCGGGAAAATTTCAAGTAGCATATCATGACTTTATCAACTCATTTATTCCTGTCTGGGAAGGAGAGATAGCAAATAGTGTGCATGTGAACCTAAAATCTCAGTTTGTTCGCGATTTTAAAATTCAAAAATCAAATCTATTATCCAATGTTTCTTTAATTTCGGAGATAGCCGTTGGCACTAAAACGGTCTATGCTGAGCAAGGAGCTCTAGCTTATTTTGGTAAACGTGCTCCAACAGGACTAACATCTGCATTTGGTCGTTTGGGGGACGGTCCTGAATTTTATGGTTTTGCCGGAGTTTCCTATAGATATGTCCTGCACAATGCTATTATATCGGGACATCCGTTTGGAGATTCATCTCCGTTTACCTTAGATGAGGTTTCGTCTATTTTTAAAGGACAGGCTGGTTTGGTCTATCGAGGGGAACGCAATTTTGCAGAAGTTGTTTATTATTTTCAAACCAAAGCAACGGAAAGAGAAGGTAGGTGGCAATATGCAAGTATGACTTTGGGACGCCGTTTTTAAATATTTTAGCATAAAGTGAATGGGAGACGCAACGCTTTCGCGAAAGCGGTATCTTACCCAATGTAATCCTACTAAAAAATACTATGAAAAATGCTTTCTTGATTTTGTTTGTCTTTTTGAGTGTAGTTTCAACTCATGCGCAAGAAACCGCGACAGAAATCAAAACAGTCTGGGACGAGAGTTCTTATTTCTCCTTTGATATATCAACACCAATAGTATTAGGGGATGCTTCTCGCTATAATCTAGGATATGTACATCATTTGAAGGATCGATGGAAAGTTGGGATGCATCTGGGATACGGAAATGAGTCCATTAGTCTTTATGAGACTAATGAGAATATGAAGTTGTTTGAAGTGCGACCAACGATTTATTATTTTACCAATCCTGAACGCAAATCTCCTATCTATTATGGCGTTGAACTGTACTATGTAAATCAACAGGATACGCGAGTAAACGGGGATTATAATGCCGAAGGTCCTGGAGGAAATATTGCCTATGATCGCGCCGATTTTAAAAGAGAAAAGTACGGACTGAATCTAACCTTTGGGGTCGTAACAAATATCACAGATAAGTTAAAACTCAATTTTTTTTACGGGATGGGACCGAGAGTGCGTCAAAATACTTACTCTAATTTGGTGGGTCAACGGCCTTCTGGTGGTAATAATGATTATTTTATTATTCGTGGAAGTGAATTTGAAGGCTATTCTTTGGGCCTTGATATCAACTTAGGGCTGAAGTTGTTCTATGTGCTATAATCCATGCTGGAGAAAGTTTTTTTGCGTTTAATACTCTCTTATTTTCGCCTCAAAATTAAGGAATGAGCTTTCAGAAACTGCAACTTGCCGTACGAGCAAAAACACCTATAGATATAGGATCTGTTTTTGGAGATTGCTTTGGGTTATTTCAGAAAGTTTGGCTTCAGGGGTTATTGCTTCAGGCGCTTACTATACTGGTTTTATATGGGGTTGCTATTATTATGTATATACCCTTAATGGGGAGCGTGTTTGTGATGGAGGACCCTTCGGTCGCTGAGGATGAGTTTTTCTTGAGTGTCTTCGCTTTGGTGATTTTTGTGTTTTATTTTCTCGTTTATATACTGGTGGCCATCTTCCAAGTAGGGCTAACTGCAGCTTTTTATAGAATTATGCGTTTGAAGGATCGAGGAATAGCCTCAGAAAAGGGTGTTAACTTTGGGATGTTTATTAAAAGGAAGTATTTCCTAAAGCTTACATTAATAGCACTCATTAATCTCGTGATTCTTGTCGTGGCTACTATGCTTTTTGTACTACCTATATTTTATGTGATTATCCCAATTCAATTTGTCATATTGTTCTTTGCCTTTCACCCAGAGCTCACTATTAAGGAGATCTATGCCCTTGCTTTTTCATTGGGAACCCGCAAATGGGGTGTCAGCTTTATTATTTTATTGGGAATGTTTATTTTTTCATTGCTTGGATTGTTTTTGTGCTTTATTGGAGTACTAGCAACCATATCCTGCATGCTTATTCCTGTCTATATGATATATAAGGAGGTTGTTGGTTTTAGGGAGGTAGAAGACGCTATCCAAAGTATTGGCAAGGAGTAAAAATTTGATTTCTATATTTTTTAATGGGCAATATTTTATTCGAAGTTTGTAGGAGCGATAAAGGGTTAAAGCCCTAAAAAAAGGTGGTCCAAAGTGATTGTTTTTAGGTTAAAAGTGGAAAGTAAAATTTTAAATTAAATATTTGACATACTTTTGTACTTCAAAAAAAAAGACAGTATGGCAAAGAATCTCGTCATTGTAGAGTCCCCTGCAAAGGCAAAAACCATCGAAAAATTTCTCGGTAAAGACTATAAGGTAGAAAGTAGCTTCGGGCACATTGCAGACCTTCCTTCCAAGGAACTTGGGGTGGATGTTGACGGTGATTTTAAAGCTAATTATGTAGTCTCTGACGATAAGAAAAAGGTGGTCAAAAACCTTAAGGCCTTGGCTAAAAAAGCAGAAATGGTTTGGCTAGCAAGTGATGAGGATCGAGAGGGTGAGGCGATAGCTTGGCACCTGGAACAGGAGTTAGATCTTGTGCCAGAACGTACCAAACGTATCGTTTTTCATGAGATTACTAAGAATGCCATCCTAAAAGCTATTGAAAATCCTAGAGCTATTGACTATGATTTGGTCAATGCCCAGCAAGCGCGTCGTGTACTCGATCGCTTGGTAGGATATGAGTTGTCACCTGTTTTGTGGCGTAAAGTAAAAGGAGGCCTCTCTGCAGGACGTGTACAATCGGTTTCTGTGCGTCTGATTGTAGAAAGAGAACGTGAAATTCAAAAATTTGAACCAGAAGCTTCCTTTAGAGTAGATGCCTCGTTTACAAACGAAGCTGGGAAATTACTCAAAGCGAAACTCCCTAAAAATATTAGTACCAAAAAAGCAGCAAATGCTTTTCTTACGGCAAATGCAAATGCGCAATTTAAAGTAGCATCATTAACTACCAAGCCGGCAAAAAAATCACCAGCACCGCCATTTACAACCTCGACCTTACAACAAGAGGCGAGTAGAAAGTTGTATTTCTCAGTAAGTAAGACCATGACCATGGCACAGCGTCTGTATGAAGCTGGACTGATTACTTATATGAGAACAGATAGCGTCAACCTTTCGGTAGATGCTAAAAAAGCGGCCAAAGAAGAAATTATCTCCGCTTATGGAGAAGCGTTTAGCAAAGAGCGCAATTATAAAGGAAAGTCTAAAGGGGCTCAAGAAGCTCACGAAGCTATACGCCCGACCGATTTTTCAACACATTCAGTAAATATGGACCGCGATCAAGCGCGTTTATATGAGTTGATCTGGAAACGTGCGATCGCCTCTCAAATGAGTGAAGCGCTATTAGAACGCACCAATGTTCAAATTACTTCTTCAGCAGGGACTGATAATCTTACTGCCAATGGAGAGGTATTGAAATTTGAAGGTTTCTTAAAAGTATATTTAGAAGGACAGGATGATGATGAAGATGAAGAGACTGGATTATTGCCAGCCTTGAGAGAAGGGGAGACCTTAAATGCAAAATACATTACAGCAACCGAACGTTTTACCAGACCTCCGTATCGTTATACGGAAGCTTCTTTGGTAAAGAAATTAGAAGAATTAGGTATTGGGAGACCGTCTACCTATGCGCCTACAATTACAACCATCCAGAATCGTAAGTATGTAGAGAAAGGAAGTGTTGACGGAACAGAACGTTCTTATGACTTACTCACTCTAGCTAAAGGTGCAGTTTCTGAAAAGCAGCTCATTGAGACTGTGGGTTCTGATAAAGGAAAACTAGTGCCTACAGATGTGGGTATGGTTGTAAATGATTTCTTGGTAAATCACTTTGAAAATATCCTTGATTATAATTTTACCGCCAAAGTAGAACAAGATTTTGACAACATCGCCGAAGGGAAACAAGAGTGGACCTCGATGATGAGAGATTTTTATAAAGATTTCCATCCGCATGTAAAAGATGTAGAAAAGAACGCCGATCGTGAAGTAGGGGAGCGTATTCTAGGTACCGATCCTGTATCAGGAAAGCCTGTAAGTGTTCGTCTGGGAAAATTTGGGCCAATGGTTCAGATTGGAACAGTGGAAGACGAGGAGAAGCCGCAGTTTGCGAGTCTCGGACAAGATCAGCAATTGGGTTCAATTACGTATGAAGAGGCTATGGAGCTTTTTAAACTCCCTAAGGAATTAGGCGTTTATGAAGGTGAAGAAGTCCAGGTAAATAATGGCCGTTTTGGTCCTTATGTGAAGTTTGGAGCCGCTTTTGTGTCCTTGCCAAAAGGCAGAAACCCGATGGATGTGGACTTAAAGGAAGCTATTGAACTCATTAAGGAGAAGCAAAAAGCAGATGCGCCTATATACACCTATGAAGACCTGCCTGTTCAGAAAGGAACGGGTCGTTTTGGTCCTTTTATAAAGTGGAACGGCATGTTTATTAATGTCAATAAGAAATATGATTTCGATAATCTGTCTGATGATGATATCATTGAGCTCATTGAAGTTAAGAAGCAAAAAGAAATTGATAAGGTAATTCACAATTTTGAAGAAGAGGGAATCCGTGTTGAAAAGGCACGATGGGGACGCTCAAATATTATCAAGGGTAAAACCAAAATTGAGTTGCCAAAAACAGTAGATGCTTCAAAGCTTACCTTGGAAGAGGTGAAGGCGATCATTGAAAAGAAGGCGCCTAAGAAAAAAGCAGCAAAAAAGAAGGCAGCTCCAAAGAAAAAAGCGACTAAAAAGAAATAAGGAATGGCCTACGATGTTTTAAAGCCTGTTCCCCATGTTGCACTGGCTCATATTCAATTGCTACACGAGCAATGTTTAGGGAATACCATTCGCGTTCATAGCGAACAAGATGGGTTTCCTCAATTAGATGGAGTTCAAGTTGCACTTATTTGCTTACGCGAAAATAGGAATGACCGAAACCATCTAGGAGAGGACATTTCGTTTACCGAGGTTCGCAGGGCGTTTTACGAATTGTATCCCGGAAATTGGCACAGTATCATCGCCGATTTAGGAGATATTGAAAAAGGAGATACGGTAGAAGACACCTATTTTGCTGTTCGCACCTTAACCGAAGCTCTTATTAAAAAAGAAATTGTTCCCATATTTTTAGGAGGAAGTCAAGATCTTGTATACCCAATCTATCGTGCTTATGATGCATTGGAGCAGATGGTAAATCTCGTCAATGTAGATAGCCGTTTTGATATGGGAGATGCTACCCAGCCTATTCATCACCAATCATATGTAGGTAAAATAATTGTCGAACAGCCTTATAACTTATTTAATTACAGTAATTTAGGCTTTCAAACCTATTTCAATCCTCAGGAGGAAATTGATTTGATGGATCGCTTACACTTTGATGCGTATCGCTTAGGAAATGTTACAGCAAATTTAAATAGTGTAGAGCCTGTCATGCGTGATGCCGATTTGGTTGCGATAGACATGGGGGCAATAAAAAGTAGCGAACTCAGTTATAAACATAGCAAAGCTCCTAATGGATTTGAAGGAAAGGAGATTTGCGCAATAGCGCGTTATGCAGGTATTAGTGACCGAGTAAGCGCTTTTGGAATATTTGAATACAAAAATGATACCCAGGAAGAGACAGCTGCGATGTTAGTAGCTCAAATCCTTTGGTATTTTATAGAAGGAGTCAATTTTCGCGCAAGCGAGAATATGGATATTGAAAAAGGTAATTTTTTGACGTATCAGGTTCCTATTGAGGATGAGGTACTTACGTTTTATAAGAGTGATAAAACCGAGCGTTGGTGGATTGAGATTCCATTTATTTTAGGTTTGAATAATAAATTGAAGAGACGTACGTTATTACCTTGCACCTATCAAGACTATCTCGATGCTTGTAACCAAAGCATCCCAGAAAGATGGTACAAGGCGCGCAAGAAGAATGAAATTTAACCGTTTGTAACTATAAAATAGATCAAAGGTTTATGGTAAATTAATTGTTTATTAGGAAATAAATAAATAGGTTTACCGCCTTATATCTAGAATACTTAACCTAAACCCTATGAAAAAGTTTGTTGCATTTATTGCGATAGTAGCTTTGTTGTACAGCTGTGGCAGTAGCGATCGAGGAGAACTCGTTGGCGCTAAAGGTAAACGTTGGCACCCTGAAAAACCATTTGGAATGACACTCATTTCTGGTGGTGCATTCATTATGGGTAAGAGTGACGATGACCTTGCTGCGGTACAAGATGCCCCTACCAAAACAGTTACTGTTCGTTCATTCTACATGGATGAAACTGAAATTTCAAACGCTGAATATCGACAATTCGTAGAGTGGGTACGTGATTCAACAGTCCGTACAAAACTCGCTATACTCGCTGATGAACTTGGAGAAACTCCAGGTAGTGGTGGTATTGGAGATTTTGCATTTAACGATGCAGATCCTGAAAATATGACTCCATATGAGCAGTATATGTATGATAATTACTACGGCCTTGGAGAAACTGGTTTTGAAGGACGTCCATTAAACAAGGATATTGATATCATTTGGGATACTTCTGAGTACCCAGATGAATATTATTCTGAGGTGATGGATACGATGTATATTCCTTTGGAAGAGTCTTACAATGGACAACGTACTATTGATGTTGACAAACTTGAATTTAGATATACCTACCTAGACATTGAGGAAGCGGCACGTAAGAAAGACGGAAAACGTAAAGATTTCATCAAAACGGAGAAAGTAAAGATCTATCCAGATACTACTGTTTGGATTAAGGATTTTGCTTATTCGTACAACGAGCCTATGCACAATGATTACTTCTGGCACGATGCCTATGGTGATTATCCTGTTGTTGGAGTTTCTTGGATGCAAGCTAAAGCTTTTTGTGAGTGGAGAACACTTCACAAAAACGAATACCAAAAAGAACGTAATCGTCAGTTTGTAAACCGTTTTAGACTTCCTGGGGAAGCTGAGTGGGAATTTGCAGCACGTGGTGGATTAGAAGGAACGGATTACCCTTGGGGTGGACCGTATGCAAAGAATGACCGTGGTTGTTTCTTGGCTAACTTCAAACCTTTGCGTGGAGATTACGGAGCAGATCAAGCCTTATACACTGTTGAGGTAAATGCTTTTGAACCTAATGACTTTAACCTGTACAATATGTCAGGTAATGTGTCTGAGTGGGTTGCGTCTTCGTACGATCCTAACTCATATGAGTATATGTCTACCATTAATCCAAACGTAAACGATAAGGATAACCGCCGGAAAGTTATACGTGGAGGATCTTGGAAAGATGTTGCTTATTTTATTCAAGTGAGCTCACGTGATTATGAATATCAAGATTCTGCACGTAGCTATATCGGTTTTAGAACCGTTCAAGATTTTATGGGAATTGATGAGAAAATCAACCTCAAGAAAGCCCCAAAGAAATAGAAATTACAATTATCCCAAATTATAATATACATTGAACTTAACTAACTAAATTACTTAACTTAACTAAAAACTACTTAATTATGGCACAGTCAAAAGCTGGAAAAAGATTCATGAACATGGCCTATGGTCTTGGAGCATCAATCGTAATCATCGGAGCATTATTCAAAATTATTCACTTTGAAATTGGTCCATTAACTGGAAATGTAATGTTAACCATCGGTCTTGTAACCGAGGCGATCATTTTTGCACTTTCTGCTTTTGAGCCTGTTGATACAGACTTAGATTGGTCACTAGTGTATCCAGAATTAGCTGGAGGGCAAATGACAGCAAAAGGAGGAAAGAAAGAAACTACTGAAGATGCTGAAGGAATTCTTTCTGCAAAATTAGATACAATGTTGAAAGAAGCTAAAATCGACGGAGAGTTGATGGCAAGCTTAGGAAGCAGTATTCGTGACTTTGAAGGAGCGGCTAAAGAAATGATGCCAACTGCAGAGGCAATGAGCTCAACAAAGAAATACAGCGAAGAGATGTCTCTTGCAGCTACTCAAATGGAATCATTAAACAGCTTATATAAAGTACAGGTAGAATCTTCTAGCCGTCAAGCTGAAATCAATGAACAAGTTACTGCAAACGCTGGAAGACTTAAGGATCAAATGGAAAGTCTTGCGACTAACCTTTCTTCTTTAAACGGTGTTTACGGAGGAATGCTGTCTGCAATGGCTAAGAACTAATTTTAGTTTTATACTGAATAACTAACTAAAACAAAAAATTAGAAATGGCAGGAGGAAAATTATCTGCAAGGCAGAAAATGATAAACTTGATGTATTTGATCTTCATTGCGATGCTAGCTTTGAATATGTCGAAAGAAGTTCTACAGGCCTTTGGTCTTATGAACGAGAGACTGGAAGCTAATAATGAAGCTGCTTCAACGCGTAATGTTGCCTTTTTAGACAACTTAGGTGAAAAAGCAAGCGAGCAACCAGACAAATTCTTAGAGTTAAAAGAGAAGGCAGACAAAATCGACGATTTGGCTGATGATCTTAACGGATTCTTGGAAGAGTTGAAGAACGGAGCTATTGAGCCTGATGAGCGTCTTGAAAACGGAATGCTCAACGGAGAATTAATGGACAAGCCTGATTACTTTGATGAGATGTTGTTTAAAGGTGACAATTTGAAACCTGAAGGACAAGCTATGATCGATAAGATGAACGCTTTTAGAGAAGGTGTAGTCGCTACACTTGGTTCATCTGAGCAGTTCAGCGGAATTGTAAAGTCTGTGAATGATAAATTTTCTACTGCGGAAGTAGAAAATAAGGACGGAATCATGATTCCTTACTTAAACTATCATTTCTTTGGATATCCTGAGATTGCGTCTATCGCTAAAATCTCTGGATTACAAAATGATATCAAAACAACAGAATCTGAGGTGCTTTCTGCAATGTTGCAAGGGCAATTAAGTGAAGAGATTTCTTTGAAAAACTACCAAGCTATCGTAATTCCAGACAAAACTGCCTTTTTTGCAGGTGAGAAATTCACGGGGACTGTAGTATTAGGACGTTTTGATAATACTTTGAAATTTGACAAGGTAGAAATCAATGGTAGTGAAATAAAAGATACTCAAGCTGGACAAGTGAAGTTGAGTTTACCAACTGGCAGTGTAGGAAACAAAAAGATCACTGGTAATCTTTTCTATACAGAGGGTGGAGAGCAAAAATCTATTCCTGTAACATCTGAGTATACCGTTATTAATAGACCAAACTCAGCTACTATTGCTGCAGACAAAATGAATGTTGTCTATAGAGGAGTTGTCAATCCAATGACAATTTCTTTTGCAGGTATATCTGATAATAATGTTTCTGTAAGTGCACCTAACGGTGGTTTAAAGAAATTAAGTGGAGCTGGTGCTTATAGTATTAGCCCTGGAACAGGGAAAGCATTAACTATTACAGTAACTGGAACACTACCTGATGGTGGTGGTACGGTATCTGATCAGAAAGAATTCCGTATCAAAGGGATTCCACGTCCAGTGGGAACTATGCGTAACGATGATTCTGGATTTATTAAGATGACACGTGAGGCTGTTGGTTCGGCTCCAGTAGGTGCTGCACTTCCTGATTTTGATTTCGATTTGAAACTAAATGTAGGTAGCTTTAAGTTTAAAGCTGGTGATGCTGCAACTGTTCAAGTGAATGGAAATAAATTGAATGCGCAGGCTAAATCTGCTTTGCGTACAGCAAAAAGAGGTTCAACCGTTCAGATATTTGATATCAAGGCGAGTATTTCAGGTAACTCTGCATACAAATTGCCTAAAGTATCTTCTGTATTGGTAGAGCTTACAAACTAATAATAAGGTATTATGAATTTGAAAAATGTATTAATTGTAGTCTTTAGTCTTTTGATGACTGGCCAAGCTTTTGCTCAAGGAAATGTCCTGAACGCAAAAACTCCTGATCAGATGTTTGAGATTACTGATGAGCAAAAAGCAAACGATAACGATAATCCACTGCCTTATGGCTATGTTGAGAAGCGTGACGTATTGTGGGCGAAAAACACTTGGGAAGTAGTCGATCTAGATGAGCGAATCAACTTTCCATTGTACTACCCAGTTGACACCATGAATATTGGTTCAGATAGACGCTCTTTGTATGATGTTCTTGTAAAGAATATTAAGAACGGAACAATTGATGCCATTTATCGTGATTCATATTTCACTGAGAAAATTACACTAGATGATATCTCAGCGGCACTTGTTACTACGGATACTACGGATGATGGCTTTAGAGAATTAAATGAGGGATTGCCTATCTCTGATTATAATATCGAAACCAAACGTATTACATCTTATGATATTCAAGCGTACCGCATGAGAGGCTACTGGTATATCGACAAAAGACAAGGGGAATTGAAATACCGCTTATTAGGTATTGCACCAGTCTCTGGAGATATTAACTTTTTAGATGATGATACCGTTTCTAATATCGAATTATTCTGGGTATGGTTTCCAGGCGCAAGAGATGTCCTTCACAAGGCAAAAGCCTTTAACAGGAAGAACACCTCCATGCCTATCTCTTTTGATCACCTATTAAACAGTAGGCGCTTTGGCGGTATCGTTTATAAAGAAGACAACGTACAAGGTGATAGACTCGTAAAAGAGTACATTAATGACAACGCAATGATGCAATTGATGGAATCAAATCGTATCAAAGAACAAATTCGTGATATCGAACAAGATCTCTGGAATTATTAAAAGAGAGATTGAATACTTATATAAACCATTTGAAGCAATTCAAGTGGTTTTTTTTTGTCCCTCTCTGCCCTTCGGGCATCTCCCCCAAAGGGTGAGAAGTGGTTAGTTGGTATTTTGGTAGGCTGGTATTCTAGTATGTTGGCATTTTGGTACGATGGTATTAATGTAGAATGAAATATTCATTACTAAAGACTAAAAAGTCGATGAGTCGATATGTTTAGGAGTTTAGGAGAAGTAGGATAGAAACACTAAGGTCTAACGATAAAAAATAAATCACATTTTTGGATTTTCTGTAAAAAAATTCTCCCTTTTGAAGGGAGATGCCCATAGGGCAGAGGGATGTTTTAAAACCCAAAGACCAAAGACCAACAACCAACAACCAACAACCAACCAACTCCTCCTCAATTACCTATCTTTGAACCGTGAAAAAAGTCGACTATATTATCGTAGGATTAGGATTGGCGGGGATTGCTTTTTGTGAGCAATGTTTGGCAGCTGGAAAAACAGTGATGGTCTATGATAGTGGCGCTCCTGGAGCTAGTCGTGTGGCAGCGGGACTTTATAACCCCGTTATCCTAAATAAATATACCCTACCATGGAAAGCGATTGAGCAGTTTGATCTTGCTATGCCTTATTATAAATCTTTGGAAGTCAAATTGGGTGTTCAGCTTATGCAAGGCTTACCAGTTCGCAAGGTGTTTAATTCGGTGGAAGATCAGAACAATTGGTTTGCGGCTAGTGATCGCAGGGGTTTGGATCGGTTTATGGAACCGAAATTGGTAAAAAATTCCTTTACTGAGATTTCAGCGCCTTATGATTATGGAGAAGTGAGAGAAACGGGTCGTATTGATATAAAGACTTTACAATCGAGTTACCAAGCGTATTTGGAGACGAGCAACGCTTTCGCGAAAGCGCCATTCATCCACAGTGATATTGTATTTGAAGATCAGGAGATTTCGTATCAGGGAGTGAAGGCAAGGCGGATCGTATTTGCCGAAGGGTATGGGGTAAAACAAAACCCATATTTTAGTGCCTTGCCACTGGTTGGGAATAAAGGAGAATACATTATTATCAAAGCCAAAGAATTACAGCTAACGGTTGCCTTAAAATCATCTTTTTTTATGGTGCCTTTAGGTGACGACTACTACAAAGTAGGAGCTACCTTCAATTGGAGCGATAAAGATGTGGTGCCTACAGAATCTGCAAAGACAGAGTTAATCCAAAAATTTACAGCGATAGTTGACACTCCTTTTGAAGTTATCGATCAAGAAGTAGGCATAAGGCCTACAACTGGTGATCGAAGAGCTTTGGTAGGAGTGCATCCCAAGTATGAGTGTCTAGCCCTTCTCAACGGACTAGGAACACGCGGGGTAATGGCGAGTCCGTTGCTGGCTAAATATCTTTTTGAGCTCTTAGAGATGGAGATTCCGCTTCCTGAAGAAATCAATATTCTACGTTTTCCGAAAAAGTTTAAAAATTAACGCGATTTGTGAATAGAATTATGGTCTTCTAGATACTTTAAAATGACTGTTTTGCGTTAGACAAGAGAACAACACTACTTTCTTTTAAATTCGTGTATTATGTCTTTTAGAATTGCCATTGTGGGGGTGGTTTTGTTCGTGCTATCTTCCTGTCAGGAGTCCAGTTGTTATAAATCAGAACATAACAAAATCTTAGGAACTCAAGCCTTTAACAGTACTGCGTATCAGTCGGAATTATACCGATTGATAAAGGAAAGTCCAGACGTCGATTATTATTTTGAGATGTATGAGGAGATTATGGGGCAAAATTACCTCATCGTCAATGCCTATGGCGATGCTTTCTGCGGGAAGCTCTGTCTCGTCATCCCAGAAGCAGATGTAGACAAACTCGAGCATCAAGCAAATGCCGAGAAGCAAGGCGCGCAATTGATAGGGTTGCGCTATTCACAACGCACCACCGATTTAGGGTCGTCCTTGGTTTATGAAGCCTTGGAATATATTGTAGAGTAGAGTGTTAATGCTTCATTAGACTCTTGTATACCGTTGCGCGCATTTTTGGACCAGAGATGAATTCTTTGGCAGTGGCTTCGTCGGTAAAAAACTTGCTTGTGAGCGATTCCATATTGGTAACTTCTTCTTCAGTCTTGCCTTGGTTGATAGCTTCTTGAATACTAGTTCGTATTTCAATAAGCATTTCTAGGTAATTTTGGTAGTCGGCTTTTGTGCCTATTTTTCCATGCCCAGGAATGATTTTAGTATCATCATTGACCAGCATAAGGCCTTTTTTGGCAGCTTCAATATCTCCATCAATACTTCCACCTCGGTTGATATCAATATACGGGAACCGACCATTAAAGAAAGTGTCGCCTGTGTGGAGAACATTGCTTTGTGCAAAATACACCAGGGCATCGCCATCGGTATGTGCATGATGCACGTGGGTAATGAATATATCATTATCGTTCATATAGAAAGTAGCATCTTCACTAAAGGTAATTACAGGTAGCCCCGAAGCATCTTCATTTTCTGATAAACGCTTGCGTACATTTTCATGTGCGACGATCATAGCGCCAGTTTTGGCAAAGTTGGTATTGCCACCAGTATGATCACCGTGAAAATGGGTATTTACTAAAAATTTTAGGGGTTTATCGGAGATGGTTTTAATGGCGGCGATAATTTTTTCACTCAAAGGGGCAAATTGATCATCAATCATAAATACGCCATCTTCGCCTGTAGATATTCCAATATTTCCTCCGGCACCAGTGAGCATATAAACGTTTTCTCCAGCCGGTACAATGGTGATTTCAACACCATCAAAGCGACCTTGTGCACAGGCGATTAATGAAAATGAAAGAAGGGCGAGGGTGTAGATATACTTCATAATAGATGGTTTAAGCTGACTTTCCTCGAAAGTTACGGGCTTCACTTTCGTGAAAACCTGCATTTAACATTCATTTATGAGTCTTATTTTGTTGTGTAAGACTCATGCAGCGAGTATCTTTGCACGGATTTAAAAATTGCAAAATAACAAGCCCTTTTGAGCGAAGTTTCGACCCATACTATAGCCTATTCACCTTGGCACGATTTTAAAGAAATCACAAAGATGAGACTATCCATCAGTGTGGTTTTTTCAAGTGTAGCGGGGTACTTATTGGCATTTACCCCTGGTAATTTTGATTGGATCACTGTTTTACAGTTGGTTTTTGGAGGGTATTTTATGGTGGGAGCTTCTAATGCTTTCAATCAGGTTATGGAACGCGACTTGGATGCCTTGATGGATCGTACCAAGAATAGGCCTGTTGCCGCTGGCCGAATGTCGGTGACTACTGCCTTAGTAATAGCCAGTGTATTTACCGTTTTAGGTCTTGTTACTTTATTTTATATCAATCCGCAAACGGCGATGTTTGGTGGAATTTCCATCTTCATGTATGTGTTTCTATATACACCGCTAAAGACCAAAACACCACTTTCTGTATTTGTAGGCGCCTTTCCAGGTGCAATTCCTTATATGTTGGGATGGGTAGCAGCGACCAATGATTTTAGCATTGAGCCTGGCACATTATTTATGATTCAATTCTTCTGGCAGTTTCCTCATTTTTGGGCTATTGGTTGGTTTTTATTTGATGATTATAAAAAGGGTGGATTCTTCATGTTACCTACAGGAAAGCGTGATACCTCCACAGCTGTACAGATTATACTTTATACTGTTTGGACTATTTTGATTTCCTTAATACCGGCATTTGGAGTAACTGGAAGTTTATTTCTTTCTCCTATAGCGGCAGTTGTCGTTGGAGCTTTAGGCTTGTTTATGTTGTATTGGGCAATTAAGTTGTACCAAAATAGAGATGCTAAGACTGCAAAACGCTTGATGTTGTCAAGTGTGACTTATATTACTTTACTACAAATAGTATTTGTAGTTGATAAATTTTTGAGATAGATGGATTATACACAAGGCACAGAGCAAGATAAATTAGAGCGTTCTAAAAGACAGATGTTGTGGTTTGGGATCATTAGTTTGTGTATGTCATTTGGAGGACTTACAAGCGCATATATCGTAAGTATGGAGCGCAGGGATTGGAATTCGACCTATGAATTTCCAAATGCTTTGATTATTTCAACGCTATTTATCATGGTGAGTAGTCTTACTATTATGATGGCAAAAAAGTTGATTTTAAAAGGAGACAGGGCAGCTGGTTCTATTTGGTTACTCGCCACCTTAATTTTTGGAATTGGCTTTGTGCTCTGGCAGATTGTTGGATTTCAAGATTTTCAAGCACAAGGCTTTTACTTTACTGGAGCCTCGAGTAATATCACGACAACCTTTATCTTTTTAATAGCAGCTTTGCATATCGCACACGTGATTGCTGGTTTTATTGCCTTGATAACTGTGATCGTAAATAATGCAAAAGGAAAATATACGCCGGAACGACATTTAGGCTTAAGCTTAGGAGTTACGTTTTGGCATTTTTTAGATATACTTTGGGTATTTTTATTTGGCCTTCTATACTGCACACGATTTTGGTGTGAGTGGTTTACATGTGCTTAATACAGGGGTTTCAACGGTTTTGGTGGGTGCCAGTGCAATTTGTTGTGAGTTAGATGAAGGTATAAACTCCACTGTCGAAAGCACATAAACGAATGTCGTATGTAGACCCATTATAAATCCTAATGTAATCCTTGAAATACGGATAGAAAATACTTATTTTTGCAACCAATTATTTAACCAATACGCAACTATGGACACTACTGTAACAAGTAATGGAACTTCTGAAAATACTTGGGGAGGTGGAAATCAACCACTTAAGGCGAGTTATGGAAAATTGATGATGTGGTTTTTCATCGTTTCTGATGCCTTGACATTCTCTGGGTTTCTTGCTGCTTATGGCTTTTCTAGATTCAAATTTATTGATTCTTGGCCTATAGCCGATGAAGTATTTACTCACTTTCCAGGATTACATGGAGTAAATGCACCGATGTATTACGTTGCTTTTATGACCTTCGTACTCATTATGTCGTCTGTAACCATGGTACTTGCCGTGGATGCTGGACACCATATGAATAAGAAAAAGGTGACCATGTATATGTTCTTAACCATCATTGGTGGGGCAATATTTGTTGGATCACAAGCTTGGGAATGGGGAACTTTTATCAAGGGTGATTATGGTGCTGTAGAAACGAAGGGTGGAAACATCTTACAATTTTTAGATACAGAAGGTGAGCGTGTAGCTATTGGAGACATTGCAACTACTTTACCAACAGTGCGTGTTCAGCATGAACGCAAAAATGGAGTTTGGTATATGGTTGATAGTTCGGCGCAGTCTGAATTTACTGTTGAAGAGATACAAGCTGGATTTGCAGCTAATCCTAATCTATTAATTCGTACTGAAATACTAACAGATAAGGGAGAGAAGACAATTCTAAGTAGAGAAGAGTCTTTAGATCGTTTAAATAATGATGCTGTAATGGTTGTAGAGGGTGCAAACCTCAGACATAACGAATATGGAGCTCCACTTTTTGCGGATTTCTTTTTCTTCATTACAGGGTTTCACGGATTTCACGTTTTCTCTGGAGTGTTGATTAACATCATCATTTTCTTCAATGTAATTCTAGGGACCTATGAGCGTCGTAAGAATTATGAGATGGTTGAGAAAGTTGGTTTATACTGGCACTTTGTAGATTTAGTGTGGGTATTTGTATTTACCTTCTTCTACCTCGTTTAATTCGCATTAAAATTTTTCCAATAAGCATACATAAGTTATGGCACACGAACATAAATTAGAGATATTTAGAGGACTTTTAAAGTTCAAATCAAATACATCAAAAATCTGGGGAGTACTTATTGTACTTACTATCGTAACTGCGGTAGAAGTTGCATTGGGTATTGTTAAGCCAGAAATGTTAACGGAAGGTCGTTTCATGAGAATGAAATACCTTAACTGGATCTTTATTATCCTAACTGTATTTAAAGCATACTATATTACATGGGATTTTATGCACATGCGCGATGAAGTTAAAGGACTTCGACGAGCTGTTGTATGGACAGCAATCTTTTTGATTTGCTACCTTGTCTTTATTCTATTGACTGAAGGTGATTATATCTTCGACGTATACGACACCGGATTCCAGAGTTGGGATTTTTAAAATATTAAAAAAGACGGTTTTTACAAACCGTCTTTTTTTTGATTGCTACTGAAGCTATGAAAAAGAAATTAGTCCTTATTGCCCTCTTTGTTTTACCTATTGTAACCTATCTCTTCTTTACAACAAGTGTTGCAAATTTTAGTTCGCTACCCATCATAACGACTGGCGTAGAAGATATAGCCAAGTATGATGTGAAGGAGGTCTTTACTCCTTTTAACGATACGGTCAACTTGCAGCTCAAGGATAAGGTCAGTATTATTGGTTATTTGGGAGATCAATTAAAAACCAATGTTGGTTATACGGCTAATCTGAATCTTACCATTTTTAAATATTACCAAGGTTTTTCAGAATTTCAAATGATCTTCTTTGTCAATCCTGGAAGTGAGGCGCAGGTTGAAGAAGTAAAGGAGTCTTTAGCGCGCGTTACCGATGTTACAAAACTGAGGTTTGTAGAAGCAACACCGGAACAGGCGAGAAGTCATTTTGACGGTTTAAAAACGCCTTATGCGGCAGATATGAATGGGTATAGCCCTTTTGTGTTTGTGGTAGATAAAGAATTGAATGTTCGTAGTCGTAATGACGATTTAAAAAAGCTGAATGATTACGGCTATGACTTGACACAGGCTGTAGAGATGGGCTATCTAAAAGAAGATATAAAGGTGGTGTTGGCAGCTTATCGTTTGGCCTTGCGAAAAAATAAAAACGCTACTGCAAAAATTGAACAACGAAGACCCGTTAAGGAGTAGTTCGAATTAAAGTGATAGAGCATGCGGAATACTAAATATATAGGAATTGCAGTAATCGTGTTCATTTTTGGAATCATATTCATTCCAAGAATTTACAAAAGACTAGCTGCCGATGATGTCACTCGTGGGGGAAGAATGCATAAGGTAGGTGGCGAATTTCAAAAAGAAGCTCCCAGAGGATTGGTTTACATTAATGCTAACGGCACGGACCGCAAGGTGCCTGCTTTTTCCTTTGTAGATCAGAACATGGATACCATTACTAACAAGACCTACTACGGAAAGGTGTTTTTGGTGGAATTCTTCTTTACTCGATGTACGGATATCTGTATTCCGATGAGTCACAACTTACAACTTATCGCCAAACAGTTTGAAGATAATAATGACTTTGGAATTGCCTCTTTTTCTATAGATCCAGAGCATGATACCCCCGCTGTTTTAAAGAAATATGCCGAAGATTATGGCGTTACTAATCCCAATTGGCACTTCATGACTGGTAAGCGGGATGATATACGAAAGCTCTCTAATGAAGGTTTTTATTTAGCAACTAATGAAAGTGGGGATACCGATAAGGAATTATATCATTCAGGCCTTTTTGCGCTGATTGATCAAAACGGTTTTATACGCTCACGTTTGGATCCTTATGGGAATCCAAAGCCATATTATAGAGGTTCTGTACCTATTGATCAAGAAGTTCCTGAAGGTGGAGAACAACCCGAAATAGATATATTAATTGAAGACATACAAAAATTATTAGCTCAGTAATGGAAGGACTCACAGAAACAGAAAAGAAGTATAGAAAATGGATCGTAGCCTTGTCGATCATTATTCCTTTGGCGGTGGCAATTTTATTTAGTGTTAATTTAAGAGAACTCGGTTTTGATGTAAAACCTCTAAATTTTTTGCCGCCTATTTACGCTACTATTAATGGAATTACAGCTATAGTGCTTATTGTTGCCGTTATGGCAATAAAAAAGGGCAATCGCAGTCTGCATGAAGGCTTGATGAAGGTTGCAATAGGGCTATCTGTGCTATTCTTGCTAATGTATATTGGCTATCATATGACCTCAGAGTCCACAAAATACGGTGGGGAAGGAGTGTTGCGATACCTGTACTTTATTATTTTAATTACCCATATTGTACTATCTATTGCGATCATACCAATGGTGTTGATAACCTATGTACGTGCTTTGGCAGAGCGTTTTGATAAGCATAAAAAATTGGCTAAAATTACTTTTCCTATCTGGTTGTATGTTGCAATTACTGGGGTGGTAGTTTATCTAATGATTTCTCCCTACTATCAACATTGAAGATGAAAAAACGTCTAGTCATATTGATTTTTGTGTGTTGCGTTTTCCTGCCCGAAATCGTTCAGGCGGGCGCGAAAGCCAATGTATACGCAGTCACCATGGCCACAACACAATGTGCCATGTGTAGAGCCGTACTCGAATCTGAAGAAGATAATAGTACAGCCAAAGGCGTCAATAATGGCATAAAGTATCTTATGGTCATCCCATATCTTCTTGTGGGAGGCGTCTTTTATGCTATTTATCGCTCTCGGAAAAAGGATCAGCAGCTTCAAAAAGAACAGGAAAATATCGAATAAGTATTTTTTAAAAGATTCAACTGTTACAATTTGATAATTAAGCTGTCCTTATTGTTGAGGGTATTTTCCTTAAAATAGTCGCTTTGCCTAGTTAGTCTTAACAAGGATTTCACAAAGTTTAAGCTTTCTATAACTAATATTGCGTATTCAAGACTTTGACTATGATCGAAATAAGCGATTTACATAAATCATATACGATGGGGAGCAACTCCCTTCATGTATTAAAGGGCATTGATTTTTCTGTAAAAGAAGGAGAATTGGTTTCAATCATGGGGTCTTCTGGTTCTGGAAAATCTACGTTGCTTAACATTCTCGGGATGCTCGATGAGGCAGATGAAGGTTCTTATACTTTGGATGGGGTTCACATAAAAAATCTCAACGAAAAAATTGCGGCTCAATATCGAAACAAATTTTTAGGATTTATCTTTCAATCCTTTAATCTTATCAATTATAAAAATGCTTTAGACAACGTCGCTATGCCGCTCTATTATCAAGGAGTCAAGCGTAAGGAACGTACAGAAAAAGCAATGCATTATTTAGAAAAAGTAGGCTTGGCGCAATGGGCTACCCATTTACCTAGTGAGCTTTCTGGAGGGCAAAAGCAACGTGTCGCAATTGCAAGAGCCTTGGCGAGTGATCCAAAAGTGTTATTAGCCGATGAGCCAACAGGAGCTTTGGATACTAAAACTTCCTATGAAGTGATGGATCTTATTCAAGGAATTAACGAAGAAGGAAAAACCATTCTCGTGGTTACTCATGAGCATGATATTGCACAAATGACAAAGCGTATCGTCAACCTTAAAGACGGACGCATTATAGACGACACCTTAGTCAAACAAATTAAAGCCAATAGCTATGTTTGATCTAGAACGCTGGCAAGAGATATTTGAAACCCTGAGTAAAAATAAGCTTCAGACTTTTTTGACTATGGTTTCTGTGTTTTCTGGAGTTTTGATTCTAATCATCCTTATTGGGTTTAGTGCCGGAATTCAAAATGGTGTTCGCAGTGAGTTTGAGCAGGATGCTACAAATAGAATTGCAATTCGTTCTGGACTTACAACCAAAGAGTTCAAGGGTCTCAATCCAGGGCGTCGCATCCAAATGCGCAATGCAGACTACGAAGATATCAATCGCAAATACGAAGATGATATCGAGTATAAAACAGGCGTTTATAATATTTGGGGCGGGCAAACATCCTACGGGAAAGAAACTGGTAATTATCGAATAGAGGGAGCATCACCAGATCAACAATTTATTGAAAACGCATCGATGGTCGCAGGACGGTTTTTGAGTCAAGATGATATGGATGAATCTCGTAAAGTTGTTGTTATTGGGAATCAAGTAAAGAAAGATCTTTTTAAAACAGCCGATGCCATTGGTGAGTCAGTACAAATATTTGATATCAACTTTAAAGTTATTGGTGTATATACCGATCCAGGTGGGGAACGTGAGGAAACGCGTTTGTTTTTGCCATTGCCTACAGCTCAAAAAGTATTCAATGGAGGAGATCGTATAAGGTCTATGGCCTATACGGTAAAGATGTCCGATAATTTTGATGAGGCTGTGGCATTATCCGAGGCTATGTCTCGAGGCTTTGAAACCGACCTAAAATCTAAGTACAGTGTGGCACCCGATGATCGTAGTGCTTTTCGAATTAATAATACTCTTGAAGAAGCCCGTAAAATTTACAGTTTAATCGATATGATTAGTGCCGTGTTTTGGTTCATCGGACTAGGAACTATCATTGCGGGAGTAGTTGGCGTTGGAAATATTATGCTTATAGTCGTAAAAGAGCGTACCAAAGAAATTGGTATTCGTAAAGCTTTAGGCGCGCTGCCAAGTTCAATTGTTGGGATGATATTGCAAGAAGCAATTTTCATAACAGCTATTGCAGGATTTGCCGGTTTGTTTTTGGGGGTGATTGCTCTCAATATTGCGAGTCCTTTTATCGATAGTGATTTTATTAAATTTCCACGTGTAGATTTTGTAACCTCAATTTCTATAGTGTTAATCATCATTTTTGCAGGTGCCCTAGCTGGGTTTTTTCCAGCTAGGCGCGCAGCCAATATAAAACCAATTGAAGCTTTAAGAGACGAGTAAATAGTATTCGTGCTCTAGTAGTATTGCACTCAGTAGATACCCTGAGTTTGTAATTGTGAGAGAGATTAAAAAAAAGAAACCATGTTTAGTAAAGAACGTTGGAACGAAATATTAGAAGCGCTGAACGCAAACCGTTTTCGGACGGTGCTTACGGCCTTTGGAGTTTTTTGGGGGATTCTAATCTTGGTCTTGCTTTTGGCAATGACTACAGGTTTACGCAATGGAGTAACTTCAGAATTTGGGAACTTTGCCACTAATTCATTATTCATGTGGGGGCAAGGAACATCTAAACCTTATAAAGGTTTGCCAAAAGGACGGAGAGTGCAGTTTAAATTGGAAGATGTTGAAGTGCTTAAGCAACAAATACCCGAACTTAAATATGTGTCACCAAGGAATCAGTTAGGTGGATATACCGGAGCAAATAATGTAACGCGTAAAGCAAAGACAGGTGCATTTAGTGTTTCTGGAGATTATCCTGAATTTATTAATCAACAGCCCATGGATATCATGGCTGGACGATTTATAAGCTACTCTGATATTAATGAAAAAAGAAAATCTGCAGTTATAGGAAAAGATGTAGTGAAGTCATTATATGATTATGGGGAAGATCCTATAGGAACATATATAAAAATCAATGGTGTCAATTTTATGGTCATTGGAACTTTTAAAGCAGCCAATAGTGATGGAGATGGAGAAGAAGATGCAAATACCATATATATTCCTTTCACGACCTTTTCACAAGCCTTTAATCGCTCCGACAATGTAGGATGGATGGTTATTACTGCCGAAGACAACGTAAGTATTACCATGCTCAAGCCACGCATTCTAGATATCATGAGAAAGCAGCGAGGCATTCATCCAGAAGATAAGAGAGCGATTGGAAATTTTGATAGAGCAGAAGCCTTCGGTCGAATAAATGGCTTATTTGATATCCTAACACTTGTAGGGTATGTAGTAGGGGCATTAATCCTTTTATCAGGAGTTATTGGAATTAGTAATATTATGCTTATTGTAGTCAGGGAGCGTACCAAGGAAATTGGTGTACGTCGTGCCTTGGGAGCAACTCCATGGGCTATTCGGACTCAAATTCTTCAAGAATCTTTGGTGTTGACAATGCTTTCTGGGATGCTGGGAGTGGCCACTGCTGCTGGGGGTATTTGGTTAATGAATTTTTTATTGGGCCCAACAGGTTCTGTCGAGAATTTTGCAAATCCATCAGTAGGTGTATCAGTAGCCTTTGTCGCCCTTTGTATTCTCGTTGTTTCGGGTTTATTGGCAGGATTTATACCCGCGACAAGAGCAACTCAAATGAAACCAATAGATGCCTTGCGCATTGAATAATATCAAATAATAAAAATTAATCTAACAGCATTTACAATGAAAAGAACGGGTACTATCATCATTTTAGTCATTATTGTAGTCCTTTTTGCTTTCGGTATTCGATACTTATGGCTTACAGATCAAAAGGATCCAGTCGTTTATACTACCGAGCAAGCAAGTACGAAAACAATCGTCAAGAAAACGGTAGCCACGGGTAGTATCGTGCCGAAAGAGGAGGTTTTAATCAAGCCAAATATTTCTGGTATTATTGATGAAATCTATGTAGAAGCGGGTGACAAAATAAACGCTGGAGACCTTATTGCCAAAATCAAAGTGGTGCCTAATGCCTCTTCACTTACCAATTCCAAAAACAATATCGCAGCTGCACGAACGACTGTGGAAACGGCAAAGTTGGCTCTAGATAATCAAAGGAGTATTTATAATCGTCAGAAAGCTCTCTTTGAAAAGGGGGTGGTCTCAGCCAATGATTTTGATGGAATACAAAATGCATATAATCAAGCGCAGCAACGTGTAAAGCAAGAGCAAGTGAGCCTTCAAAGCGCCTTGCAAAACTATGATATTATCAAAACAGGTACGACAAGTGGAATGGGTGCTGCTGCAACCACTATGGTACGTTCTACAATTACAGGTATGATCTTGGACGTTCCAGTGAAAACGGGAAATCAAGTAATCGAAGCAAACAACTTTAATGATGGTACTACCATCGCGACACTTGCAGATGTGGATCAAATGATCTTTGAAGGCAAGGTTGATGAGAGTGAGGTAGGGAAAATTAGTGAAAACCTTCCCCTTGAAATCACCGTTGGTGCCATTGAAAATGCAACCTTTGATGCTACTTTAGATTATATCGCTCCTAAAGGAATTGCTGAAAATGGCGCAATTCAATTTGAAATTAAGGGGACGCTCAAGAAAATAGAGTCTTCAACCTTTATTAGAGCTGGGCTAAGTGCCAACGCGAGTATTATTCTGCAAAGAGCAGATTCGGTATTGGCTGTTAAAGAGGCTCTTGTTCAGTATGATCCTAAAACAAAAATGCCTTTTGTTGAAATCGAAATTGGAGATCAGCAATTTGAAAGACGCGAACTAGAACTCGGTACGAGTGATGGAATTTTTGTCGAAGTAAAGAGCGGAGTAACTGCTCAAGATCGCATCAAGGTTTGGAATCAGATCAAGGCTCCAATCGGTTTTGGAGGAAGAGGCTAAATTTCTTTTTGATCATATAGGCCTTTTCACAATTGCCCTATTGACTGCTGATTAGGTAGCTTGATCGAAAACGTATAAAATTTAATTAACATTTTTTGTAACATAAATTCGTTTCAATAGTCATATTGGACATCAAACAGGATTATGAAAAAATCAATCTTACTAGGTTTTGCTGTATTGTTTGCCACTACTGTTTTTGGCCAAGCAAAAAAATGGACACTTCAAGAGTGTGTGCAATATGCAGTAGAAAATAATATTACTATCAAACAAAGGCTTTTAGATCTTGATCAAGCTGCTTTAGACAAATCAAGTGCAATCGGGAATTTCTTACCTACAATAAATGCGAGTGCAGGAGTATCCGAACGAACAGGGCTAAGTTTTAATCCATTGACCAATGATGCCAGTACAGAAACATTTTTATCTGCAAATGGAGGTTTAAACATAGGGTATAATCTGTTTGATGGTCTTCAGAATGTTAGACAATTGCAACGTGCAAAATTATCTGCAATAGCTGCTGAATATAATATTGCCAAAATACAAGATGATATTTCACTATTGGTGGCTAACGCCTTTTTGGATATCATTCTCAATAAGGAAAATCTCAAAACCGTTGAAGCTCAGAATTTAGTGACCATTGAACAAATTGAGCGAACTCAAGACCTCGTAGATGGAGGTGTGCTTCCAAGAGGTGACTTGTTAGAGATTCAAGCAACGGCTGCAAGTGAGCAACAACGTATTGTTGCCGCTAGAAATGCTGTGCTATTATCTAGGGTGAGTCTTGCTCAACTTTTAGCTATTCAAAATTATCAAGAATTTGATATCGCCGAGGGTTCGTATGACATATATGGAGAGGATATGGTTGACCAACCTGTTGGAGCCATCATCGAAAGTGCACAGGGCAACCGGTATGAAATTAAGATTGCTGAACAAAATCTAGAACTTGCTAAAAAAGATGTACAAATAACTAAGGGGGCTTACCTTCCTTCTTTAAGAGCGTTTTTTGGATATAACACTACCTATGCCGATTCAAATCCTATTCCATTTGATGAGCAAATTTATATCAATGATGGTGTGAATTATGGTCTTAGTTTAAATGTTCCTATCCTAAATGGACTTTCTGTAAAGAACAACGTAAAGAGTAGAGAGCTGAATGTTGAAAGAAATAAGATTTTCTTGGAGCAGGCGAAATTAGACTTGGAGTCTACCATCTATCAAGCTTATATGGGTGCAAAAGCAGCCAAACAAAGTTACGAAGCTGCCCAAGCCGCAATCAACTCTCAAGAATTGGCTTATGCATATGCAAAAGATCGCTACGATGTAGGATTGACCAATGCATTTGATTTTAGCCAATCAAAATTGCGCTTTGACAACGCACAAATTGAATTATCACGATCTAAATACGATTACATTTTCCGTATCAAAGTATTGGAACTCTATTTTGGAGTACCGGCTACTGAACTAAAATTCTAACCATGAGTAAAAAAACAAGAAACTACCTAATCATTGGTGCCATAATATTAGTCCTTATCCTATTAGTAGGAAGTAAAATGGGATATTTTGGTAAGACAAACGGTGACGTTAAAATGGTTTCTCTACAAAAAGTAGAGCGTGCCACTATAACCGAAACTGTAGCTGCCACTGGTAAAATTCAACCCGAAATCGAAGTAAGCCTTTCTTCTGAAGTTTCTGGTGAGGTAATCGAACTTCCTGTAATAGAAGGTCAAGATGTCAAAAAAGGTGACTTATTAGCTCGAATTAATCCTGATTTAGTACAGAGTGCAGTGAATCAATCACAAGCAGCATTGTCTAATTCTAGAGCGGGCCTTGCGCAAGCAGAAGCGAGTTTGAAAGCCTCAAAACTTAGTTTTGAACGTAACAAACCTCTTTTTGAAAAAGGAGTAATCTCAAAGGCAGATTTTGAAAGAGCTCAATCTGATTATGAGATCGCTCAAGCAAATCGCCAAAGTGCATACTACAACGTTCAAAGTGTCGCGGCTCAAGTAAAGCAAGCTAAAGATAACTTAGGAAGAACATCTATCTATGCACCTATGTCTGGTACAATCTCAAAGATGAGTATCGAACTAGGAGAACGTGTTGTTGGAACTGCTCAAATGGCGGGTACTGAAATATTGCGAGTTGCCAACCTAACGAATATGGAGGTTGAAGTAGACGTAAATGAAAATGATATTGTCAAAATCAATGTTGGTGATTCTACAGTGGTAGAAGTTGATGCTTATCTCAAAAAGGAGTTCAAAGGAATCGTAACTGAAATTGCAAATTCAGCCGAAGCGACCCTAACTGCAGACCAAGTAACTAACTTTAAAGTGAAAGTTCGCATCTTAGAATCTTCATATAAAGATCTTCTCGAAGGAAAGAAAGAAAGTTATTCTCCTTTCAGACCAGGGATGACTGCAACCGTTGATATTATTACAACCAAAAAAGAAAATGTAATTTCTGCGCCTATTAGTGCAATTGTCATTAAGACAGATACCTCTAGTACAAGGCGAGGTTCGACCAGTAGTGCTCCTAAGACTACAGCTCAAGACAAGCAGAAATTTGAATGTGTGTTTGTAAAGAATGGAGAAGAAGCAAAACTAAAAGTTGTGACTACTGGAATTCAAGATGATACAAACATTGAGATCTTAACCGGCTTAGAAGAGGGTGATGAGATAATTACAGGTCCTTATAATTTAGTGAATAAGACACTAAAAACAGGAACTAAAGTAGAAGAAGAAAAGTTAGGGTCTAAGGGCAGCGAATCTGAAGATGATGAGTAAACCTGGAATGATATTATGTTTAGAGACAGCCACCACAAATTGTTCGGTGGCTTTGTCTTTTGAGGGAAAGCAGATTGCACTCAAAGAAGACTATGATGTTAAGTACTCTCATGCCGAACGTTTACACAAATATATTGAAGAGGTGCTCGCTTTCGCGAAAGCGCAAAAAGAAGATATATCGGCCATAGCAATAAGTAAAGGCCCAGGAAGCTATACCGGGCTTAGAATAGGTGTTTCGGCAGCTAAAGGCCTCTGTTTTGCACTTGACATTCCGTTAATATCTATACCAACCTTACAATCCCTTGCAGCACAAGTTGTCGCAGCTCCTGGCGAACTAGTTATCCCAATGCTGGACGCAAGGCGCATGGAAGTATATTCAGCAGTTTTTGATGCTCAAAACAATGCTGTAAGAGATACTCAAGCCGAAATCTTGGAGACCAACTCATTTGCCTCTTACCTAAAAAAGGGAAAGACGTCCTTTATTGGTAATGGTGTTCCTAAATTCTCTGAAATTTGTGAACATCCTAATGCTGTATTTATTGAAGGCCGACTTCCTTCTGCGGCGCAAATATGCGGCTTAGCATATCAAAAATTTACAGATGGGGACTTTGAAGATGTAGCCTATTTTGAGCCCTATTATCTCAAAGATTTTATCGCTGGAAAACCAAAAAAACTAGTTTAGTTTACTTCTCGTTTTCTACTGTTCAATTAGTTTTAGCGCTTCGTCTATTGTTCTTACAGGTAGTTTACAGGCATTATTTACACATACATAAATAAGCGTTTCTCCCTCGAGAAAGCGACCCTCAAATATTTCTTGCTTGCTAGCAGTAGTGCTTGCAGCAATCAATTTATTAGGTAGATAGACGGCATTTAATTCCTTTAGCCTTTCTGGAGCATCTGGTCCTACTACTACCAATTCGTAATAAGGGTTTGTATAATTAAGCATGAGGTCTAACCAATTGCTAAAACTCATCGGGCTCTTCTCTATATCCTCCTGAACATTATTGAGCATCGACGCGGCTGTATTGGTATAGTTGCGATCGAGGTAGTAATGTGAAAGTGTAAAAATGTTCTTTGCCATCATCGAGTTGGATGCCGGAATCACATTATCTTCATATTCTGTATTCCGACTAATAAGACTTTGGTCTTCATCAGAGGTAAAGTAGAACATACTATTCTCTGGGTTTTGAAAATGTGTAATGGTATAGTCGGTTAATACTTTAGAACGTTCTAACCATACCGTATCTGTGGTCACTTCAAAGAGCGCAATGAAGGCATCAATTGTAGCGGCATAATCTTCTAAGTAAGCATTAATTGTGCTTTTTCCATCTTTATAGGTTCGGTTGAGACCTCCATCTGTACGCATTACCTCAGAAGTGATGAAGTTGGCGTTTTTTAAGGCAGCTTCCAGAAAACGTTCTTCGCCAAATACGCGATAAGCATCTACATAACCTTTGATCATAAGACCATTCCAGCCTGTTAGAACTTTGTCGTCCAGGCGGGGTTTTGCTTTATCGCTTTCGCGAAAGCGTAAAAGGTCAACCTTCCATTGTTTCTTCTTTGCGTCTAGGGAGGATTGATCAATTTTATGCTTTTCAATGAAGGTTGAATCGGCGGTATCTCTAATAAGGACATAGTGATCCTTCTCCCATTTGCCGTAACTATTGACGTTGTAATAATCTGAGAATAGTTCAAAATCTTCCCCAACTAATGTTTGTAATTCTTCCTTAGTCCAAACGTAATATGCTCCCTCTTCAAGTTTGCCTTCTTTGTTTGTGCTATCAGCATCGAGCGCACTGTAAAAACCTCCTTCTTCAGTAGTCATCTCACGAGCCACAAAGTCTAGCGTTTGATACACAGTTTCTTTATACAGTTCGTTTTTGGTAGCGAGATAAGCATCACTATATAAGCTTACCAGTTGCGCATTGTCATATAGCATTTTCTCAAAATGTGGAATATGCCATTTGGTATCTGTACTGTAGCGAGCAAAACCACCCCCTACATGATCATTAACACCACCGTAGGCAATTTGCTCAAGTGTGGTATTAACGTATTCTAACAGCTCTTCATCCTGTGTTTGCTGTGCATATCGCAGCAAGAAATGATAATTGTTAGGCATCATAAATTTGGGTGCTCGATTGAGTCCGCCCTGTCTGGCATCCCAATATTTGGACCAATTACCAATAGCATTTACGATACGTTCTTGTTCAAATTTAGGTTTGTTTGGGTTAGGTTTGACGACGCCTACGGCTTTCAAACCAGACGAGAGCTTATCAGCATACTCAACCAAGGTATTGGGTTCGCTTTCATATAAATCGGCTACTTGCTTCAGGCTATGCATCCAATCGTCTTTGGGAAAATAAGTACCTCCCCAAACAGGTCTTCCATCGGGAAGGGCTACTGCATTTAGTGGCCAGCCACCACGACCGGTCATGAGTTGGACAGCGTTCATATATACGTTATCGACATCTGGACGTTCTTCACGATCAACTTTTACAGAAATAAAGTGCTTATTCATAAAATTTGCCACGAGGGTGTCTTCAAAACTTTCGTGTTCCATAACATGACACCAGTGACAAGAAGAGTACCCAATACTAATAAGTAGAAGTTTATTCTCTTTTTTTGCGAGGGCCAGCGTTTCTTCATTCCACGGTTTCCAGTCTACCGGATTATGGGCATGCTGGAGTAGGTAGGGACTTGTTTCGTGTATTAAATCATTGGTATACTCGTGCATATCTGAGGTGTTTTGACCATCACAGCTCCATAGCAGCAAGGCGGGTATAATTATAAATAGGGATTTCCAAACTTTCATAGGGTTAAAAATACGAACAAAAAAAAGTCCTACCATAAAGTAGAACTTTTTATAAGCTGTGTTTGTCTGAATTATTTTATTTCAAAGGTCAATCGAAGGTTCACACGGTATTCTGTAACATCATTACCACTTACAACAGCACTTTGTTCTGCTACATAAACTGATTTGATATTTTTTACGGTTTTGGAAGCCTGCTTTACTGCATTTTGAGTTGCTTCTTCCCAACTTTTAGGAGAACTAGATAGTACTTCTATAACTTTCATTACTGCCATAATATTTGATTTTTTTTAGTTTCAATTAAAAAAGCGAACACCTAAGTTACAAATAATCAATCGGTTTACTAATATGAGAGGATGAAAAATGAGATAAAAAAAGCATCTATTCTTTCTGAGAATAGATGCTTGTACTATAAGAGCTTAATGGAAATTTATCCGTTGATCGCTTCTACTAGATTAATTTTCCCAGGTAACATTTGTTTGAGCATATTTTCGATACCATTTTTCAAAGTAAATGTTGATGAAGGACAACCACTACACGCTCCCTGTAAAATAACAGATACGTTTTGCGTTTTCTCATCATAATGCTTGAACACAATATTTCCACCATCACTAGCGACAGCTGGTTTTATGTATTCCTCGATGATATTGACAATTTCTTTAGAGATATCATCTAGATTTTCAAAAGAAGCTTCAGCAACAGCTTCAACTTGTTTAGGTGTTTGTAATTGCTCTGCTGTTACTACTTCTTTCCCGTCCTGAATGTATGTTCTAATAAATTCGCGAGCTTCAGTAACGACATCATCCCATTCTACCATTTCATATTTCTGAATACTGATATAGTTTTCATCCATAAATACTTCTTTTACAAAAGGAAGGTGGAAGAGGGCTTTGGCCAAAGGTGCGTGTGCCGTATCGTCCAAGCTTTTGAATTCAAAAGGCGCAGTCACCAATTTTTTATTTGCAACAAATTTTAAGGTTGACGGATTAGGAGTTGCCTCGGCATATACGGTCACAGGAATTTTCTTAGCCGCAACGTCTTCTATAATCACAAGTCCGTTGTCGTTTAAGAAATCTTCAATTTGTGCAGACAGGTCATTTTGAATGTCAATCCAATCAACGATATTGAATTTTTCAATAGCGACAAAATTTTGAGCGATATACACTGTTTTGACGAAAGGAAGGTAAAAAAGTTGTTGCGCTAGTGGAGAATTCTTTGCGTCATCAATATTCTTAAACTCATAACTATTATGATTAACGAGAAATTGATTGGCTTGAAATTTCTTTATGGCGTCATTTGTAGTGCTTTCAACACTTATTGTATATGTAGACATTTGTGGCAATTTTGCTGCAAAGGTACTAAAGTATTAAGGTAGGTATCGAAGGTAAATCTTAAAAAAGTCACAATGTCATTCAATAAAAAGGGTTAAAAGCCGTTATTCCACCGTTAGACCTTGTTTTTTTGTCTAAAAATTATGCGCAATTATCTATATTTGCGCGCCTTGAATAATTTACCCTATAAGAAATGAAAAGAAACCTACTCTTTTTACTTGTACTAGTATTGCTGAGTTCCGCTTTCTCGAAAGTGACTGCTCAAGTAACAATAACTACGCCCAATGGCACAGATAGTGTCTGTGGCTTAAACGTTTTACTTACCGCTACTGCCCCGCCAACAGCTGTCCGTTATGAATGGACAGATCTTGTTTCAGGAAGTACGATTGGAGGAACGACATCCATGATTATGGTAATAGGAAGCTTTGCAGCTCCTTCAATGATCCAAGTAGAGGCTTTTGACGGCCCAGCTCCCGGAGGCTTAAGCCTTGGGACAGATACAATAACCTTAACTTTTTACGAAGCTCCTACTATTGGAGTTCCAACTGATTTAGAATTATGTGATCGTTCGCCTGGAGATACAGTGGCAGAACAGAATGATGGCTTGGCAGATTTTAATCTCAATCAAAATCTAGCCCTTCTTTTGAATGGACAGGATGGTACTATTTTTAGAGTATCATACCATACATCAATGATGGATGCTTCTGATGATGTGGGCGAAATACCGAGTGTACGTACTTCTGCAGGAGAAACCATTTGGGCTCGTGTTGATAATAATAATTTTGGTGCTGCTGGCCCATCTGATGATTGTTTTGAGATTGTTTCTTTTGATCTAATAGTGAATCCAAATCCAATGGCAACTACGCCACCAGATATGGAATCTTGTGATGGAGATAATGACCAGTTTGCAGAATTTACCTCAATGGCTTTCAGTGATCAGTCGGATATCATAACGGGATTTGATCCAACGCTAACCGTAAACTATTACTTAACCGCTTCAGATGCAGATAATGCACCGGTAGGATTGGAGATAGATGTTACTTCAGACTATACTAACGTAGATCCAATGACCCAAATCATTCACGCTCGCGTGGAGGATATAGGAACAGGCTGCTACAACACCGTTATATTTGACCTTATTGTATTACCAACACCAACACCGAATGAATCACCTTTGCCATATGCCTTATGTGATAATAATGAGGATGATGTAGAGATTTTTGATCTTACGTCTCGTGAAACTGAAATTCTTGGCGGGCTAGACCCTACGATCTATGATATTGTCTGGTATCAAGATCCAATGTTAGCAAATGACATGCAAGCTATGGAGCCACCTTCTGATATTGCAGATGAGGTGAACTATATTCCAGGAGCAATGCCTCCCTTGCCGTATTCTGCTTTTGTATATGCAAGAGTGATTAATACCACCCAAAGTCCAACTACACGCTGTTATACTGTAGTGACCTTAGAATTAGTGGTCAATCCTATTCCTCAGCCGTTACAACCAGCTGCATATGAGCTTTGTGATGATGAAGATAGTGGAAGTAGAACAGACCAAATATCAATTTTTGACCTTCGTAGTCGAGATAATGAAATAACAGCTAGTACTGCCAACTGGCAAGTAACTTATTACTTTTCTGAGCCCGAAGCTGAGGCTGGAGTAGCTGGAACTGAACTTCCAGATATGTATGCTAATGTTGTGCCTGCTAGCCAAACGGTTTGGGCACGCGTAGAAAACTCTTCTACTGGCTGTTTTGATACGATAAGTCTAACCCTTGTTGTGAACCCTAACCCTTCACCATTACCTCAAGCTCCTGTTGAGCGATGTGATATTGATTTTGAGTCAGGAGACTTAGTAGCAGATGGGATGGGACTTTTTGACCTTGCACAAACCGGTGACCTAGTGATGGCCATCGAGAATGGAGAAGGCGGTGTTATGACTGACTTCTTTGAGACTGAAGCCAATGCAATTGCAAATGATCCTACAACTATAATTCCTTCAGCCACATTATATTCGGCAGCGACTGGAAGTATTTGGGCGAGAGTACGAAATACTACGACTCTTTGTGCCACTATACTGGAGGTAGAATTAGTTGTGAATCCTAGTCCGGTAATCAGTGATATGTTACCAGAACTTACCGAATGTGATGATGATGCAGATTCAGAAGCGGTATTTGATCTAACAGAAAATGAGGCTGCAATCTATGGGGCTCAAGCGCCAGCAGATTTTAATCTTACTTATCATGAAACCCAAGCTTCTGCAGAGTCATTACCGGGTAGTGCAGCAGATGCACCTATTGCAATGGCAACGGTAATGAATTACACTGCGCCATCGGGAACAATCTGGGTGCGCTTAGAAAATGTAATTACAGGATGTATTAATGTTGGTTCGTTTACAATCACCGTAGCACCTATACCTCCATACACAGTGCCACCTGCGCAATTTTTTGCCTGTGACAACTTTGATAGTGGAAGTGATATTGACGGTATTACAACTTTTGATTTGACAGAAATTTCAGATATAATAATGGCGAGCAATCCTGATTTGATGGTGACCTATTATGTAAATCTTGTAGATATTCCTGCAAGTCCAATTCCTACGCCTAACGCCTATCAAGGAACAGGAGCAGACCCACAAACAATCTTTATAGTTATAGAAAGTACTTTGGCAGGAATGTGTAGTGATCAAATTCAAATTGACCTTAGAGTCAATGCCTTACCTGCACTTATTTCTGATCCTTTGCCTAATGCCATAGCCTGTGATCCAGATAATGACGGTTTTGCAATCTTTGATTTAGATGAATATGCTATCGAAATAGCAAATGGACAAACGGGGATTACAATAACCTTCTTTGAAGTAGAGCAAGATGCTCTTGACAATACTGTTGCCAATCAAATAATGAATACTGCGGCTTACAATAATATTAGTGGGATGACTACTTTGTATGCTAGAGCAGAGAGCGTAGAAAATATGCCGGATAATACACTTGCTTGTGCAAAAGTATTTCCTTTTGACCTAGAAGCGCATCCAACACCAGTATTACCTGATTCAAGTATAGATCTTTCAATCACCGAATGTGATCTAGATTCTAGTGGTGATGAAATGGTAGATCTAACTGTAAATGACGGGCCTATATTTGCAGCACAACTCCCAGAACCAGCTGCTTCCTTTATTCTTACGTATCATATTTCACAAGCTTCGGCAGATGATATTACAGATACAGGTATCGCCGATCCAGCAAATCATCTGGTAACCGTGGCACCGCCATCAATTACTATTTTCTATAGAATTTTATATAATGATGGGTCTGAATGTTTAACCACGGGTAGCTTTGAAGTAACCGTAGGGGCATTACCAGTAATAGATCCACCAACAGAACCATTGGAAGAATGTGATGACGATGATGACGAGATCGCTATTTTTGACCTTACTACTATCATTGATGACTTGACCTTTTCTAATCCATTACTCAATGTAGATTTTTACGAAAGTCAGGCGGTGATTGATGCAGGTGGAGCTCCAATTCCAGATGCAGACGAAGAGAGCTATCAAAATGTTAGCAATCCACAATTGTTACAAATTATTGTGACCACCTTAGATGGATGTACTACACAGACAGAATTAACTATCCGTGTATTGCCATTGCCTACGCCTGACTCCATTACGCCAGCAGATATTGTGGAATGTGATGATGATTTTGACGGTTTCCTTACCTTGGATTTAACACCAACCATGAACGAAATTGATGCCAGTCCATCGGTAGTTCGACGTGTGTTTGAATCGCAAGCAGATGCCGACGCATACGATGTTACAACAAATACTCCTGTGCCAGTTGCAGAGGATCCAGCGCCATTTATATACACAAATTCAATTCCAAATGGACAAACAATATATGTACGTATAGATCATGATCCAGCTGTCGTTCCAGGAAATACCTGTTATGTAGTAGTTCCTGTTGATATCATTATTAATCCTTTACCAATTATCAATCCTGATATCATTGACCCATATGTGTTCTGTGAGCAAGAAGATGGAAACGATAGTGAAGGGATTCTAAACCTAAATATTATTGCTAGTGAAATAGGACTTTTAGCTCCACCACAGCAAGAAGGAGATTTTAATATTACCTATCACGAACAACAGTCACAGGCAGATAATGATGCCTTTGCATTGACGAGTCCTTATACCTTTGTAGAGCGTCCAGCACCATTTAATGGTCTTTGGATCCGTGTTGAAAATAAAGTGTCAGGATGTTATGTAATTGTTTTTGAAGAAATAATTATTGAAGCGCGTCCTGTGGCAAACACGCCAGAAGATATGATGGAATGTGAGATCATTGTTCCAGATGCTGCAAATGGTATTCCAGTTGCTGGCGTTGGAGAATTTGATCTAACCACCCAAAATGAAGTCATCAACGGAGGGCCATTGGCTGGAGATATTGAAATAAATTACTTCATCTCTCAAGCAGATGCTTTGAATAATTCAAATGAAATTACGAGTCCTGATACCTTCCAAAATACCAGCAACCCTCAAACGATCTGGGCTGTGGTTGAAAATACAACCACTACCTGTCCTTCGAGTCCGCCTGTATTCTTTGAGATTTCTGTTAAGGCAACTCCTTATACAGATTTGAGTGATACGGGAGGTGATATATGTGTTGATCCAGTTACTGGTGCTGTACAAGAACCTGTTACCCTAGACGCAACACCAGAAACAATTGTTGCTGGAGCTTTTTATACCTACACCTGGACATTGGATGGAGCATTAGTTTCTATCAATCCACAAGTAGAAGTGACTGCTGTTGGCCTATATGAAGTAACAGTAACGGCTACCTATACCGATCTGTTTACAGGAATGATTACAACTTGTGATTATTTTGCTAGTACGTTGTATACGGCTATTAGTTCGCCACTCTTTGAAGTACAAGTATTGGAAGATAGCTTTAACGCTAGCGGTTTATATACTGTACAAGTAATAGAGAGTACCATTACTGGTTTTGGTGCAGCCGATTATGAATTTGCAATCGACGATGGTCCGTTCCAAACTGGCCTTACCTTTACTAATGTACGTCCTGGGGATCATATAGTCTATGGGCGTCGTGTGGATGGTGATTGTCCTGCAACTCCAGTGGAGATTGGTATTATTGATTATCCACGATTCTTTACTCCTAACTCAGATGGCTTTCATGATACATGGAATATTCTTGGATTGGGAACTGCGCCTAATTTGAACGCGAAAATTTATATATTTGATAGATACGGTAAGTTGCTAAAACAGATTAGTCCTGTTGGTCGCGGTTGGAACGGTAAATATTACGGTCAGCCAATGCCTTCAAGTGATTACTGGTTCAGTGTTGAATACACAGAGCCAGGTGGTGAAAACCCACTAGCAAGAAAGACTTTTAATGGTCACTTTACCCTAAAACGTTAACACATGAGCTTTAAAAAATCCTTATTGATTTTATTGATAGCGTCTATGTCATCTTGTCTTTATGCACAAGAGGGGATTCCGACCTATTCAGATTATTTATCTGATAACTTATATTTATTGCACCCGTCTATGGCTGGAGCTTCTCAAGTGAGTAAACTAAGAGTAACAGCAAGGCAGCAATGGTTTGATGTTGATGATGCTCCAAGTTTGCAAACGGTTAGCTTTAATGGCCGTGCAGGTGAAAAAGTAGGTATAGGTGGAATTTTCTTTAACGATAGTAATGGATATTTTTCTCAAAGTGGAGTTTATGCAACTTTTGCATATCACCTTTTGATGAGTAGGAATTACGTAGATCTTAACCAGATATCTTTTGGAATTAGTCTCGGTGTTTTACAAGGGAAACTCGATGAAACTACCTTCGATCTCACAGATTTTGATCCTGTAATTGCAGGTATCGAACAAAGTGATTCTTATCTCAATGTTGACTTTGGGGTGTCTTGGAATTATATGGACTTCTCTTCAAATTTCTCTGTAAAGAATGCCATTCCTGTGAAAAGAGATATCTTCTCTCAGAATTTTGAGCCAAACAACCAAAGACGTTATATCTTATCTTTTGCGTATGCGATTAGTCCTAACTTCAGTGACTGGAGTTTTGAGCCATCGGTAATGTTTCAGGCAACTGATCAAACGGGAGAAGCGACTATTGATGCCAATATCAAAACATACCGCAAGTTTGATTGGGGTAAACTTTGGGGAGGTGTTTCGTATAGAAGAAGCCTTGATGGTGCTGAATTCACACCAAACGGAGAAACGGTAGATGTTCAAAAATTACAGTATATCACTCCATTCTTAGGCGTGACTTATGATAAATTTCTCTTTGGGTATACTTATTCTTACCAGAGCAACTCTGTTGTATTGAGTAATGGTGGTTTCCATCAGATTAGTCTTGGGTATAACTTTGGACAAGGAAAAGAACCATACGATTGTAACTGTCCGGCAGTAAACTAATCACAGAAAATAATATAAAAAAAGAGGCGATCATTCGCCTCTTTTTTTGTTTGATAATATTTGATTTAGTCTTCCCAAGTGTATTTCTTCGCTGCTGCCTGTTTCTTGATAGCGTCTACAAGTGCATTCTGTAATTCATTGTCGGTTTTTGTAGCTTGCTTCGCTACATAGTCCCGTCTCTTTTTATTGAGGTCGGCGATCTCTTCTTGGATTTTTTCACGATCTTTTCTTTTTTGAGCGACATATTTTTTTATTTCTGAACTGTTTTTGTCTTTTAATTCAGCGGGTAATGCTGTCTTATCTAGTGTGTCATAGTTAATTTCTTCTACCTCCTCGGCGTCTACTAAATCCCATTTTTCATTTTTATAGAAGTGCGAACTTTTACTTACTGCTCTTTTTACTGCATTTGCATTACCATAAGATTGTGCATTATCGTCTTGTTGAGTTTGCTCAGCCATTTTTGCTCGACCAAGTGTACCATAGGCTACATAGGTTGCATTAAGAGCATTGTTTTTTTCTAAAATACGATCATCATAAGGTGACGGAATATGAACAGTACGCTTATCACTATTAATAGCAATATAACTTCCTTTGGTGCGAATAGCCCCATCTTTCCAAGATGTGGTTACTCCTTCATTATAGTTGCCACAAAAAATGGTGTTGATCGTGATGTCTTTTTCGCAAGCATTGGCCGCAGCATCTTGGTACCTAATAGGTCCTTGTGTAAAAGGTTCATTACCTGCAATAAAAATTAGATTGAGATCTCTATCCTTGGTGCCCCAAGCAAGTTGGTTAACCGAAGTTTGAATAACTTGACCACAATACTCGTTACCACCATTGGTCGATAGTCTAAAGAGTTGTTTAGAAATTTCATCAAGGTCTGTGCTCAATGGAAGCACTTGCTGGATGTATCCTTCTCTCGAATTTAGACCATCGTTTCCATATTGGTATAATGCTATTCGTAATGAAGGTTGGGCGTCATTGCCACATTTGGCGTAGGAAAGCTCATTGACAAGTTCCCACAGTTGAGCTTTGGCTTGGTCGATTAAACCATCCATGCTGTTTGATGTATCTAGTAATAATGCCACACTGATCGTGTATCCGTCCGGTGAAGGAAGTTTATTTGAAAGATTGATAATGGGAGAATTGGATGCAATATCCAAGGGGATTGAATAATCAGGAGCTGCTACGGTGGGCAATTTCGCGTAAGCGGTCAGAGTCGAATTATCTGAACTACTAGTGTTGCCAAGGCAGCTTGAAAAGCTCAAGAGAGCGGCCGCTAAAAGATAAAGTGATGTTTTCATTTTGTTTTTATTATGATGAATATGATGGCAAAATAGGGCCAACAAAATCCATTTAAAATTCAAATTATGGTAAGCTGCAGTTCAATGAGGGAACTTGCCTTTTGAATGCGTCAACACGCTTTTAGATAAGTTAAATAGGTAGTTTTTGAGAGAAAGGAAGAAAAACCCGTTTTTAGTTGTAATAATATTGGGGTAAGTTTGACATCAATGAAATATATAATATACATCTGTCTTTTTCTTTTTGGGAGTTTCGCTGCGACTTCCCAAGTGAACTCTAATCGCATGGAGAGCACCAAAGCTGCTTTTATGTTTGTAAAAGGGAGCGTTATTGATGCAGAAACCTTAGCCCCAGTTTCTAAAGTAAATATCGAAATAGTAGGAGGAGATTATACCACTACGAATTCTGCTGGAGAGTTCATGATTAAAGCGCGGGTAGGCGATGAAATTGTCATTAGAAATGCCAATTTTGAAACGAAATACTATACAGTTGTAGATAATCAACGTATTCGTGTGGAGGTGCAGCCCAATCTTCAAGAGGTACAATTTGATGATATGGAGTCGGCAAATAAAAAATCACTTGCAACTCCTAAACGCAGTCGTGCGGAAAATTTTGACCAATATATGGTGAAGGCCTTGCTCGTTTATAAGGAGGACGCTGGAAAAGCTATCGACTTTCTAGCCGTGGCATTGGAGGTTGCCGAAGCAGGGGAGGTTGGAATCCAACAGCGAGCCAAAGCCTTTAAAGTGCTGGGAGACGTATATACACATTGGAAACAGTATGATCTCGCCGTAGCAAATTACAATTTGAGTTTGGGAAATCAATACAGTGTTAGTGTTGAAATCGCCCTAGCAAAAGCCTATTTTAATAGCAAGAATTATCAAGAAAGCATTACTCTCTTTAGTGCGCTTAAAGCGAAAAAAAGCGCTGCAGGAAAATTACAGTCAATAAGTGAAGGCCTGGGAGATGCATTACTGGCTACAGGAAATTCTAAGGATGCCATTGCAGAATATGTGAAGGCCGTCGCTATCGCTGAAGCCAATAATAAGCTTTCTGATGCCACACGACTCAATGCTAAAATTGCAGAAGCCTATGAAAAGAGTGGAGGAAAGCAAGAGGCAATTAATTTTTATGATCAAGCCTTAGACATATCAAAAAACGAAAATTCAGAAACGGCAACAAGAACAAAGGTTCAGGCCGCCGATTTTTTTGGAAGAAATCAATTATATACCGAAGAAATTGAACTGCGTAAGGATGCTTTAGAAGAGCTTTCAGCCATCAATACCGACTCGATTAGTAATACAGATGCTATTACACCTCAAAAACAGAATTATAAGATTGCCAATGCATATGTAGCTCAACAGCGACCAAAGGACGCCCTGCCTTTCTTTGAAAAAAGTATAGAAGAAGCAGCAAAAAAGGAAGACCTCATTGTTGAAAAAGATGCTACGAGACGTATCTCTGAATTGTATAGAGACATGGGAGATTTTGACAAGGCAGCCGCGAGCTATGAGCGATACGTCTCCTTAGTAGATCAGGATTATGTGAGAAAGGAGCAGGAAATTTCTCAAGCTGCACGTTTTAATAAAGATATTGCCGAAAAACAGAATCGTATTTTGAGCTTAGAGAAGGATCGCGAACTCAATGAAAGTCGGTACCAATTATTTCTTCAGGAAGAAGAATTAGTCGCAGCTCGAAATACCAGGCAGCAACTTATTATTGGTGCGTTGGCCTTAGTTGCTCTGCTTTTAATGTTTTCAGCTTTTACAATGTACAAGAGTAATAAGCGGCAGAAATACGCCAATAATCTTTTGGCTTTACGCGGACTTAGGTCTCAGATGAATCCACATTTTATTTTTAACGCTTTGAATTCTGTCAATAGTTTTATTGCTGCCAATGATGAGCGCACGGCAAATAAATATTTGTCTGATTTTTCGAGTTTGATGCGGGCGGTTTTGGAAAATAGTGAAGAAGATTTTATTCCGCTTTCTAGCGAAATCGAACTTTTGAAAAAATACACTATGCTCGAGCACTTTAGATTCAAAGATAAGTTTGAGTACACCTTTACGGTAGATTCGGATCTCGATGTGGATACCTTTGAAATTCCACCTATGTTATTACAACCCTATGTAGAGAATGCGGTATGGCATGGCTTGCGATATAAAGAAGAAAAAGGGCATTTACATATTCATTTTAGTCAGACCGATAAGGATACGGCTGTTGTTACTGTATCTGATGATGGGGTAGGTAGAACCCAAAGTGCCTCTATGAAAACGGAGCATCAAAAAAAGCAAAAATCCAAAGGAATGGGGAATATTAAGAAGCGTATTGGAATACTCAATGAGATGTATGATGATCGCGTGGAAGTCTCTGTTCAAGATGTATTTGATAATGGAGAAGGCACACGTGTGATCCTTACCTTAAAGAAAGAATAGGATGCAAATATTGAAGACCATTATCGTTGAAGACGAGGCTACAAGTAGAGAGATTCTACGGAATTATATAGGCAAATATTGTCCGCGTGTAGAAATTGTAGGAGAAGCTGCAGATATTGAGCAAGCCCTTGAATTAATTAGAAATAACGACTTAGACCTCGTATTCTTAGATGTTGAAATGCCCAAAGGCAATGCATTTGATTTATTGGAGCAGATAGGCGATCGCAATTTTGAAACTGTTTTTGTTACCGCTTACAACCAATACGCTATGGAAGCCTTAAATGCACATGCATCTTATTATCTTCTCAAGCCAGTTTCCATTGACGAGTTGATTAAAGCTGTTGGTTATGTAGCTGAGATAAAAAAGAAAGAAGATGCCCTAGAGCATGAGGTGTTAACTGCAAGTTCTTTGGGCGAAAAGGGGAAAATCACGATTCCTGTCCAAGATGGATTTGAAGTTTTGGAAGCACAAGAAATTCTCTATTGCCAAGCAGATGACAATTACACCAAAATATTTTTAAAAGGCGGAAGTAAGAAGTTGGTAAGTAAAACCTTGAAGTTTTTTGAGGATGCTTTGGTGACTTTTGGTTTTGCGCGTATCCATAAGTCCTATTTGGTAAATGTGAATGAGGTGGTGGGTTATAAGAAGGGAAAAGGAGGAATGGTGATCTTAAGTAGTGGAAAAGAGATTATGGTCTCTGCCTCTCAAAAAGCCAATTTACTCTCTCACTTTAAATAAACTAGAAATCGAGGTATTGAAATTGGCTGTGCTTACTATGTGTGTCCACGAGTTTTTTCAAAGTATTTGTGGTAGTATTAGAGTATAACAAATGTCTCACCGTTTCATTATTTTCAATCGCGAGTAACTGTTGTTTTTTTAATACTGCCTGTGTTTGTCTAGCCACTGCTTCACCGGAGTCTATGATGGTCACATTGCTAGGAAGTAACTTTGTGAGGAGGGGAATGAGATATGGGTAATGGCTACATCCCAAAACCAAGTGATCAATAGATGCTGCTATCATAGGTGCGAGGTATTCCTTGAGCAAATTTTCGAGTTCTAGACTGTCTAATGCACCTTCTTCAATAAGCGGCACCAATCCTGAGCCAACTACCTCAATGCGCTTTAAACCCCCTGCAAATCGCTCGGAGGTGTCGGCAAAAAGCTTACTGTTTAATGTCCCTTGGGTTGCGAGAATGCCTATGATGCCATTTTTAGATTCAAGGGCGGCTGGTTTAATTGCGGGTTCGATGCCAATAAAGGGAATGTCATAATGCTTCCGTAAATAGTCTATTGCATTTGTAGTCGCCGTATTACATGCTATAACAATAATTTTTGCACCAAATTCAAGTAGTTTTTCTGTGTTTTTGATAGAGAGTTCTAGAATACGTTCAGGACTTTTAGCGCCATAGGGGGCGTACTTGCTATCTGCGAGATAGCGAGTAGATTCCAAAGGCATTAGAGTGACGATTTCCTTCCAGATAGAAGTTCCGCCTACGCCGCTGTCAAAAATTCCAATAGGAGCTGATGTATTATTCACTTCGAGTATGTATCTAAAAAAAACTGCTTACACGAATGTAAACAGTTTTTTGAATTATTACGCTTTCGCGAAAGCGAAATGATAAGTTAGACTTAGATTCCTAAATCGGCTTTTACATCGTTTAAAAGATCATAACCATCGGCCATGATTACACCGGAAGCACCAACTGTAGAGTCAAGTACATACTGAAAACCTTTAGCACGAGCTACTTTTTGAATAGCTACTCTTGCTTTTTCAAGGATAGGCTTTAAAAGATCTGTTTCTTTTTTCTTTAGATCATTAAGTGCGTTTTGACGGTACTCCATAATCTTTTGTTGTGTTTCTTGAACTTCACGTTGACGTGCTATGTTCGTTTCTTCAGTTTGTGTATCAGCTTCAGCTCCATAACGTTTCATGGTGTTCTGAAGTTCAGTTCCCATTTCGTTAATTTGTGCATCATAAGAACGTTGTAATTTTTCAAGTTCTCCAATAGCTGCTTTGTACGAAGGCATTGCTTCTACTAGCGTTTGAGTTTCAATATGTGCAACTTTTGAATCTTGTGCTTGCACAAATGCTGTAGTTCCAAGGATAAAAGCAAATGCAATTAGTACGTTTTTAATCTGTTTCATTGTAATTTAAGTTAAGTGTTATAAAAATAGGGTTATTAACGTCCTCCATCACCATCTGGGTTGCCAGGAGGATTGTTTCTGTTTTTACGAGCGTTCAATATTGAATCTCGACGTTTAGCACGGGCGGCTAGTGCTGAATCTTTTTTTCGTTTGCGTTCTTCGAGTAGTGCTTGTCTTTGTGCTTCCCGATCGTTTCCGGTAGCTCCAGCTTCACCTCCAGGGTTTCTTTTGGCAGCTCTAATAGCATCTAGACTATCTTTTTTACGTTGTCTGTCTTCTAACAGTTTTTGTCTGCGTTCTTCAAATTCTAATTTACGAGCTTCTCGTTGGGCTTCTCTTGCTTTAGCACGCTCGTCAAGAGCAGCTTCGCGTTCTGCTTTTTTCTTGTCTACAGCATCTTGACGTGCTTGAACTTCTTTGTCCTCTTCAACACTTCTAGACTCATCAACAGCTAAATCTTTTTTATCTTGCTTGCTGTTTACCTGAGTACGCTTTGCAGCTCTAGTAATACTTCTTAAAACTTGGTCACTTATATCTAATCGATCTGCGGTGTAAAGCATCATTAAGTCTGATGATTTATCAAATACGAGATCGTATTTTTTATTTTTTGAAATCTCCTGAACCGAATTGAAAACTTGATCCTGCACAGGTTGTATGAGTTGGCGCTTTTGGATCATTAAATCTCCACCTGGGCCAAAACGTTTTTGTTGGTAATCTAAAATTTGCTCCTCTTCAAATTGAATGTCTTCTTGACGTTCTTCTATAAGTTCTTTTGTAAGCAATACACGCTCATTATTGAGCTGTTTTTTCATTTGCTCAACTTCACTAAGCTTTGCTTCAATTTCACTTTTCCAACGACTTACTTTTTGATCAAGCTGTTGCGAGGCTTCTTGATATTCTGGCACATTCTCTAAAATGTAATCCATATCAATATATCCAACGCGCAATGTGCGTTGTCCAAAAGCAGAAGTGCTTATTAGAAAGAGTGCGACAATACTTAGTAAAACTTTAGTTCTCATAATATGATAGCAATTGGTTAGAAATAATCGTGCCAAAAATTAAAATTGTTGTCCAATAATGAAATGAGTTTCCCATCCATTTGGTGTTGATAAACCAGGAATTGGGTCAAAACCATATCCAAAATCGAGCCCTAATAATCCAAAGGCAGGCATAAATATACGAATTCCTGCTCCAGCGGATCTGTTTAATTGAAACGGGTTATAGTCTCTAAAATTGTCAAAGGATGCTCCGCCTTCGGCAAATGCTAAAGCATATATGGTTGCTTGTGGATTGAAACTTATAGGGTAACGTAATTCTAAACTAAATTTATTGTAGATAGTTGCACCATCATTACTGTCTAAGTTTGTAGCCGCGCCACGATCTTGTGGTGTTACAGATTGGTTTGGATATCCTCTTAAACGAATAACTTCACGTCCATCTAATGAGAATCCACCAAGACCATCTCCTCCGAGAAAGAAACGTTCAAAAGGAGGTACACCTCTATCGCCATTATATGCGCCTAACCAACCAAATTCCATATTACTCTGTAGAACTAGTTTGTCCCAAATTCTATTATACCAAGTTCCATTGAATTTTACTTTGTAAAATTCTAACCAATTAAATCGTTCTTGATCAATACGGCCAATCTCATCAGAGTCTTGATTTTCGATGGCAAGCATTCTTTGTTCTTGTAGATCTGCATAGTCCACTCCGTTAAATAGTGAATAAGGAGGAGTGAGCTTAGCAGTCATACTAAATTTAGAACCACTTAAAGGGAAAATTGGATTGGTAGCAGTATTATCTCTACTAATACCTATTGTGTATGCTAAGTTTTCAGAAGATCCATTACCAAAGGTAAAGAGTCCTGAAGTATAGTTTCGCAGATCGAAATGTTGGAAACTAATCGCATGTGAAAGGGTAAAGTTACGATCAGGCCAGTGCAAACGTTTTGCTAAGCCAATAGAACCTCCAGTAATAAGAAAACGACGATCTCTATCTACATCAAATCCTCTTGTTCCACTACTATTAAATAGAAATTGAACTGTGTGAGAAAAAGAAGCTGATAGTTGAACAGGTTTTCTTCCTCCAAACCATGGTTCTGTAAGAGAAACACTATAGGTTTGAAATAATTGACTCGCCTGTGCTCTCAAAGAGAAACGTTGACCGTCACCCATAGGGAGTGGTCGATAAGCGTCTTTATTGAATATATTTTGAATTGAAAAGTTATTGAATGAAAGTCCCAATGTCCCTACAAAACCACCTCCACCAAATCCTCCTTGGAGTTCAATTTGGCTGGCACCTTGCTCAACTACATTGTATTCAAGATCAAGGGTTCCATTTTGCTCACTTACATTCTTAAATTCTGGTGTTAATTGTTCAGGATCAAAAAATCCTAAACGCCCTAATTCACGAATCGTAGTAACAACAGCAGCCTTACTGTATTGCTGTCCAGGACGTGTTCTGAGTTCGCGATAGATAACATGATCTTTCGTTTTGTCATTTCCTTTAATGGTAATATTATTAAAGTAAGCTAGTTTTCCTTCAACGATGCGAATTTCAAAATCAATAGTGTCATTGGCAACAGCTACTTCTACAGGATTGATCTTTGAGAAAAGGTATCCACTGTTTTGGTAAAGGTTAGCCAAATCATCTGCATCTGGATCTCCTACCTTTTCAATACGATCTCTAAGTACCACTCCATTATACACATCGCCTCGGCTTAACCCAAGCTGACCTGCTAATTGAGCATCTGTGTATATAGTATTTCCAATGAAATTTATATCACCTATATAATATTTATTTCCTTCCTCTACAGTAAGCTTTATGGTGATTCTCTCCTCGTCATTTTTGATAATGGTATCAGAAACAATTCGAGCATCTCTAAATCCATTTTCCTTATACTTTTCTATAATTGAAGTCTTGTCCTCTTCATAGTCGGCACGAATATACTTTGAGCGTTTATAAAAGCGCACAGGCATACGTTGCTTTGTATTTTTCATTGCGCTACGCAATTTCTTTTTGGTAAGTGCTTTGTTGCCTTCAAAGGCAATCTTGTCAATTTTAACGCGCTCTCCTTTTTCGATATTGATTAACATATTGACCTTGTTCTTGGCAATAGTGTCTTCGTGTTCGATAGTATTAACAAAAACCTTCGAATTGAAATACCCCTTCTTGCGATAGTGGTTCTCAATAAAGTTTTTAGTGGTAGTGATTAGGTTTTCAGTAACCTTTGCGCCTTTGTTTAGTCCGTTATCCTTAATAAATGGAGCTCCTTTCTTTTCTTTTATTCCGCGTATTTGAACTTCGTTCAATTCTGGAACTTCTTGGATGTCTAAACGAAGGCCAACTTTTTCCCCTTCAATAGAGACTACATATAAGTTGATGTCAGAAAATAGCTCGAGATCCCATAATTTCTTAATAACATTACTGATCTTCTCACCTGGGAGGTACAGTTTTTCTCCAACACGAAGTCCTGTAAAGGCGATTACGGTGTTTTCGTTATATGTGGTCGTCCCGGTAACTTCGATGCTACCAATTTCATATTTGGTATCGCGATCAAGTGGCAAATCTCTTTGCGCTTGGGCAATCGTGGCGCTGAAAATGAGCACAAAAAATGCTATTTTTTTAAGCATAGCATTTAGGTTTAATCTAGTTGAGTTGTTCACTTGTCTTTCCAAATCGTCGTTCTCTTTTCTGATAATTATAAATTGCGTCGTGCAAGTGAGCTTTCGTAAAGTCCGGCCATAGCACATCTGTAAAATAAAGCTCTGCATATGCGATTTGCCAAAGTAAAAAATTACTTACTCGCTGTTCTCCACTAGTGCGAATAAGTAAATCTACTTCTGGTAAATCGTGTGTGTAAAGATGCTTATTAATACAAGACTCGTCAATTTCGTCTGTTGAAATTATGTTATTTTTAACTTTAAGACTGATCTCTTTAACTGCTTGTATGATTTCTTCTCTTGCGCCATAGCTAAGGGCTAAGGTAAGTCTAAGTCCTTTATTTTTTGCCGTCTTTGCAATAACTTCATTGAGTTCTTTTTGCGCTTTTTTTGGCAAAGTATTAATATTTCCAATGGTATTTAGGGAAATATCGTTGTCTACAAGGGTCTTGATTTCTTTCTTTAAGGAGGAAACTAATAGTCGCATAAGCGTGTCTACCTCTATTTTTGGTCGGTTCCAATTTTCGGTAGAAAAAGCATATAAGGTAAGATAAGGCAGTCCCAATTCGGCGCAAGCTTCTACAGCTTCTTTGACTCCGCGAGTACCACGTTCGTGTCCCGCGGCTCTCAATAAGCCTTGCTTTTTTGCCCAACGTCCATTTCCATCCATGATGATGGCTATGTGCTGAGGGAGTTTTCCTTGATCTAAATCTTCTTTCGTGATCATTCCTTTAATTAGAATGCACAGAAACAGGGTCTGCGGCCGAAGGTAAATGTTAGGGTTACCCCTGAAAACACATACCAATCGTTATTACTATTATTTCCAAATGTCGTCGTTAAGCCATCACCATCCTTTGGAGCACTACCATCGAGGTTGTCTGTAAATGTATAACGTGCACCCACTTCAAAAGCAATAACTGCTTTCCTTCCTAAGGCTTTCTTGTAACCCATAACCATTGGAATAGCAATATCCCAAGCGGCACCAGTTTTTACAAGCGCATCTTTGCGCACATCTACCACAAACTCATCGTGGTTAAAATATGTTAATCCCGTATATAAATACGGAGTTGAAGGACTTCTCCCACTAAACATATTAAACTCCCAGAATGTATATTCCAGTCCTAACGAAACTTCTTTCACACTATTTGTGAATTCGTATCCTCTATCTTGCCTTCTAGGATCATCACTTTGTACATCTTCGGCTTTCAATTGCGAAAATAAGGCAGTGAGCCTGAAGGAATGACGCGAACTACGATTCCACTTGACGATGCCCCCTAAAACAGGGCCTTTAGGAGCGATAAAAGTGGTTGAACCCACATCACCTACAAAATTAGATCCACCAGCATAAAGTCCTACTTCATACTGCTGTGCCGTTATTGTAAAACTCCAAAAAATGGCGATTATAACAATCGTCAAATACTTCATATAGCTTCAAAAGTTTGCAAATATAATAATATTGTGCTCGTTACGGCAATTCATAGAGATAATGTGTGGTCTTATTACGCTTTCGCGAAAGCGTACACATACATACCGCAACTAAATACGTCTAATTAACAGTCTTAAAAGGAAAATATTGCCTAATTGCGTCGATCTTCTCCCCAAAGTAATTTTTTGCGAAGGGTGTTTAAGAAGCTATCTTCCTCCAGAACAATAAGTCGAACAGAAAAAGGTGCTTTTCTAATGCGAATAAGGGTGTCATTGGCTAAGGTTGCGATTCGTGAATCTAGAGATATTAGATGTTGTTGTTCACGACCAGAAACACGCAAGGTGATTTCTGTATTGTCTGCAATGACCAATGGACGGGCATTTAAATTGTGAGGTGCAATAGGGGTGAGCACAAAACTCGAGGTGCCAGGAGTGATTACAGGTCCGCCGCAACTTAATGAATATCCGGTTGAACCTGTTGGTGTTGAAATAATCAACCCATCTGCCCAGTAATTGGTAAGTGCCTCTCCATTTAACTCGGTCGCAACAGAGATCATGGAGGTTGTATTCTTTCGGCTAACCGCAATTTCATTCAATGCAAAATTGAGGTCTCCAAAAGCTTCTTGATTGTTGTTGGTTTGGACTTCGAGTAATGAGCGAACTGATAATTGATATTTGCCTTCTAGAATTTGCAGTACAGAATGCTCAATTGCCTCTTTTTTTATAGTTGCCAAAAAACCAAGTCTCCCAGTGTTGATTCCAACAATTGGAATGTCGAGATCTCTTACATAGGTCACGGTTTTGAGCATAGTACCATCTCCTCCTATACTAAAGAAGAGATCGTAACTGTTGTCAAGTTCTTCAAAAGTTGAAAAATGTGGGTAAGCTTTATCTATATCCTTGTTGGAACGTATGAGTTCGAGGAAATTTTTTTCAATGATCACCGTGACTTTCTGTCTATCGAGAATGTCTAAAAGCTCCTGAACATAGCGCGCAGAATCACGATGATAAAACTGTCCGTAAATGCCAACCTTCATATGTTTATATATTAAGGTATTTATCTAAATATTTCGAACGGTCACGTAGGTCTTTTATAAAGGTGTCTTCCTGATGGCTTGATACCACATTATAGCTATAGCGTCTAAATGCAGCCAAGATGTCATTAAAATTGGCTCTACCTATTTTTACAGAGATTTGGACTAAGTCATTTTCCATTTTAGAAATAAAGGCCCCTAAAATTGTTCCGTCATTAGATTCGACAATTTGGCTGACTTCACTAAAGCTGTAATCCAAAACTCCTTTTTCTATGATTACTACACTTCCTGGTTCTGAAATAAAGGGAGTGTTATTGAAAAAATTCATCACATCTGCGAGTTCGTAGTAGCCTACATACTCGTTTTTTTCAGTCAACACAGGCATGATATTGGTGCTATGCTGCGCAAAAGCTTCAAGGACGTCAAGCCAATTGGTTTCATAACGCACAAAAAAGGGCTCGAAGGCATGACGCTGATCTGAGATTAGCCAATCGGCATCATAACAATGTGCGTCATTTTCTGACAACGAACCGAGATAGTTATCGCCTTCAGCGATAGGTACGTGTGAATAAGTGGTCTGGCTAAAAATAGCTTGAACCTCCCCAATCTTTTTAGTGAGCTGAATGGGTCGTATGTCGTTTATAATAATTTCGGTGATCGTCATAAGTGCAAAATAATGAAAAATTAACCGCCTAGCGCAGGCGTCTTTGTATTTTTGTAACCAATTTTATACCAAACTTGAACATGACAGTATTAAGTGTTAACGTAAATAAAATAGCAACCTTACGAAATTCACGTGGAGCAGATTTTCCGAACGTGGTAAAGGTGGCAACAGACATTGAAAAATTTGGAGCTCAAGGAATCACGATTCATCCGCGTCCAGATGAGCGTCATATAAGGTACCAAGATGCTTATGACTTAAAAAAATCAGTCACTACAGAGTTCAATATAGAAGGAAACCCTATTGCTAAATTTATAGATTTGGTGCTTGCATGTTCGCCTACCCAAGTGACACTTGTTCCAGATGGAGTAAATGCCATAACGTCTAACGCCGGTTGGGATACTATTGCTCATAAATCATTTCTACAGGAGGTGATTGCCGAGTTTAAACGCAATCATATACGCACATCCATTTTTGTCGATCCTAGTACGAGCATGGTCGAGGGCGCAAAAGAAACTGGAGCCGATAGAATAGAATTGTATACTGAAGATTTTGCAAGTGGTTATGCAAGAGGCAATGAAAAAAGTATTCGTCCTTATATAGAAGCAGCGCGAGTGGCAAATGAAATTGGAATAGGAATTAATGCGGGTCATGATTTGTCATTAGATAATATTGAGTTTTTTAAGAAGAATATTCCTGGACTTTTAGAGGTGTCAATAGGTCATGCGCTTATAGTAGAATCACTTTATTTTGGACTAGAAACAGTTATAGCGTCCTACTTGAAAAAATTAAAATAATGCTGTACAGTAAAATAATCGGTGAAGGAACCCCCTTTCTTATCCTACATGGATTTTTGGGTATGGGGGACAATTGGAAAACCTTGGGGAAGCAATTTGCTGACCATGGTTACCAAGTGCACTTGATAGATCAGCGCAATCATGGGCGAAGTTTTCATAGTGATGACTTCAATTATTCTTTGATGGCAGATGATTTAAAAGCCTATTGCGATCATCACGGCTTAGAAAAGATTGTATTGCTTGGACATTCAATGGGCGGTAAAACGGCAATGACATTTGCCACAGAATTTCCAGATCGAGTCTCAAAACTCATTATTGCCGATATTGGACCGCGATATTACCCAGAACATCATCAGGTAATTTTGGAAGGCCTAGAGGCTTTAATACATAATAAGGAGGCGATGTCTGGCAGAAAAGAGGCAGATTTATTCCTATCTGAATATATTTCGGATTTAGGGACTCGAATGTTTCTGTTAAAAAACCTGTATTGGGAGACTCCTGGAAAGTTGGGGTTAAGAGCAAATTTGGGAGCTCTAAATACCCATATTTCTGAAATTGGAAAGGCCCTTCCAGAGGGCAAAAAGTATGCTAAAGATACGCTATTCCTGAGGGGAGAAAATTCTAACTATATACTTGAAGATGACACTGTTGGTATTTATCGCGCTTTCGCGAAAGCGAAAATAATAACAATACCTAAGGCAGGTCATTGGCTCCATGCAGAAAATCCCGTGTTTTTCCTTAAAGAAGTCCTAAAGTTTTTATAATATTGTCGTCGGAAATTTATTATGTATGCATAGTAAATTGCTAAAAAACCCATTTCTATTGAATTATTGGTAAATTTGGGGGCTTATTTTTAAAGAATGAACAATTCCCTTAACTAAATTAAATTATGAAAAAAGTATTAAGTGTTTTAGTACTCTTGCTTGTCTGCGCTGTGACGTATGCTGGTGGTTATCGTGTTAGTCTTCAAGGACAACGATCGCTTGCGATGGGTCATACTGGAGTAGCAGTAGTGAACAATGCAGAGATTGCCTTCTTCAATCCGGCAGGTCTCGTGTATCTTGAAAACAAATTGAACATTGCAGTTGGCGTTTCTGGCGTTTTTGCAGATGTTAATTATCAAAACACTGAGTTCGGTCAGTCTGCACAAACAGATAGCCCAACAGGAACTCCGTTTTATTTCTATGCTAGCTATGCAGTTTCTGAGAATGTAAGTGTAGGTTTAGCAGCTTATACTCCTTATGGGAGTAGTGTATCTTATGAGCAAGATTGGGCAGGGTCTCACCTTGTAAATAATATTGAACTCGCTGCTATTTACGTACAGCCATTAATTTCTGTAAAATTAGGAGACGTATTTAGTCTTGGAGGTGGACCTATCTACGTGAGTGGATCTGTAAACTTCAACAGAAACTTAAACAGAACTTTGACAGATCTTGACGGAAATCGTTCTAATGTAACACTAGACGCAAGTGGAGTGAACGCATGGGGATGGTCTGCAGGATTTATGTTTAATCCAACAGATGATTTGCATTTTGGAATGAACTACCGAGCGCAAATTGATGTGAACGTTGAAGGTGGTGATGCTACTTTCTCAAACGTACCTAACTCTCCTTTAGCTCCAGTAGCTAACGGGACTGTTGCTTTTGATGCTACTTTACCTCTTCCAGCAGAATGGTCGGCAGGTATGTCTTACGAGCTTGGTGACAAATGGACACTTGCTTTTGATTATAACCTAGCGGTTTGGAGTGCTTATAAATCTCTTGATATTGATTTTGCTCCTGAAGATGTTCCTGATTCTGTGAATCCACGTAATTATGATGATGCTTCTACTTACCGTTTTGGCGCTCAATACGTTATGAATGATAAAATCACCCTTCGTGGAGGTTATTACTTTGATGAGTCACCAGTGCAAGAAGGTTTCTTCGCACCAGAGACACCACGTAATGATTCTCACGGATTCACTGGAGGTTTATCTTTCAATGTAAACAGCAAACTTTCTATAGATGCTTCTTTCCTTTACTTGAAGTTTGAAGAAGTTGAAGCTTCTTATGATGGTTACCAAGAAAATGGTCAGGCAGTTCCTTTTGGAGGAACTTATAAATCAAGTGCTTTCATTCCTGGTTTAGGAGTGAGCTATAAATTGTAAAAAAAAGAAATAATGAAAAAATATATAAAGTTTATAGCGGTTTTAGCTTTAGGATTTGCATCCTGTGAAGCGGACCTAGATAATCCAATAGAAGAGAATTTTTACTCAAGTGGATCTGCAGATTTTTCAAATTATGTAGCCGTTGGTAATTCACTAACTGCAGGTTATGCAGATGGAGCTCTATTCATTACTGGTCAGAATAATTCATACCCGAATATTATGGCTCAGCAGTTCTCACTTGTGGGAGGTGGAGATTTTGATCAACCTTTTATGGATGATAATCTTGGAGGCTTAAAATTGGGTGGTGCACAAATTACTGAAAACAGATTTGTACTTGCTGTAGATGCAAACGGAAATCCTGGTCCTGCAAGAATAGGTGGAGATCCTGCAACAGATATTTCAAATGTACTTTCTGGATCATTTAATAATATGGGTGTTCCTGGTGCTAAGTCATTTCATCTTGTCGCTCCTGGTTACGGAAATGTAGCTGGTGTGCAAACAGGTCAAGCTAATCCTTATTTTGTGCGTTTTGCCTCTGAAGCTAATGCAACGGTTATTGGTGATGCAATTGCACAGAGCCCAACTTTCTTTTCTTTATGGATTGGAAATAACGATATCTTATCTTACGCAACTTCTGGTGGTGTAGGTGTAGATCAAACAGGAAATTTAGATCCTACTACTTATGGTAGTAACGATATTACAGATCCTAACGTTTTTGCTAGTGTATACCAAAGTCAAGTTGACCTTTTGGTAGGAACAGGAGCTAAAGGAGCTTTGATTAATATCGCAGATGTTACCTCAATTCCTTACTTTACTACGGTGCCATTTGCTCCATTAGATCCTTCAAATCCTAGTTTTGGACCGCTTATTCCTACTTTAAATGCAACTTATGCTCAATTAAATGGTGCATTTGCTTTCTTAGGAGTGCCGGAACGTTCTATAAGTTTTGCCACAGATGCAGCAAGTGCAGTGGTAGTTCTTGATGAGTCATTAGATGATATTTCAGGGGCTTTAACACAAGTACTTATTGGTGGCGGACTTGATCAAGCTACGGCTACAATCTTCGGATTGCAGTATGGAAGAGCAAGACAAGCAACTGCTGATGATTTACTTTTACTTACAAGTTCTGGAGCTATTGGCCAACTTAACGAAGGTCGTTTGGCTCAGTTATTAGCTTTTGGAGTTCCTGCAGCAGATGCAGCTCAATTATCAATAAATGGAGTTACGTATCCAATGGAAGATCAATGGGTGTTAACACCTGCTGAGCAGTCTGCAGTAGCAGCCGCTCAAGCTTCATATAATTCAACTATTCAGGCGCTTGCAGGATTAAATGATCTTGCCTATGTAGATGCTCGTGCAGCATTACAACAAGTAGCCGGTGGTGGAGTTCCTTTTGACGGAGGTGTTGTGACTTCAACATTTGTAACTGGAGGAGGATTTTCTTTAGACGGGGTGCACCCATCTCCTAGAGGTTATGCCTTGACTGCAAATGCCATTATTGAAGCAATCAATGCTAAATATGGTTCTACAGTTCCGAATGTAAATATTGGACAGTATGATACCGTTACTATTAGTAACGATTAATTACATCAAATAAATATTGAAAAGCGCTTTAGGAAACTAAAGCGCTTTTTTTTGTACCTTTTTATTCTAAATACTTCACTTAAACCCTATTTATGAAATCAATACTTAAAGTACTTCTCACTGCAGTTGCTGTTGTTATTCTTGCTAAAATCCTATCAGGAGTTGTTGTCGATGGTTTCGTTTCTGCGATCATCGTTGCTGTTGTAATTTCATTATTGCGATTTATCGTAAAGCCTATTTTGGTGATTCTTACGATTCCCATTACAATCCTAACCTTTGGATTGTTTCTATTTGTGATCAACGCATTTATTATAATGATGGCCGATTATTTCATTGATGGATTTGCTGTGAGTAGTTTTTGGATAGCACTCCTTTTCAGCATCTTGCTGAGTATTTTCCAGAGTATCTTGTTCGGTTTTATTAAGGAAGATTAAAAGTCCTAATAGACAAGAAATTAAAAGATTGTTGAGGTCTAAAAAAATTCGTATTTTTGCCGACCTTAAATTAAGATACGCATGGATATTACAAGAGACCAAATAGATGAGCTAAACGCAGTAGTCAAAGTAGCAATTGCTAAAGATGATTACAAAGAGAAGGTGGATGGCATTTTGAAAAACTACCGTAAAACTGCAAACATCCCTGGATTTAGAAAAGGACATGTACCTATGGGGCTTGTTCAAAAACAATATGGGAAGGCAGTACTTGTTGATGAGGTAAATAAATTATTACAAGACGCTTTAGGTAAATATTTGACGGAAGAGAAATTGGACGTTTTAGGAAATCCACTTCCTAAAAATCAAGAAGAATTTGATTGGGATGCAGAAGATTTCAATTTTGAATTCGAATTGGGAATGGCGCCTAAATTTGAAGTAAAATTAAAGACTAAAAAGGCGATCAACGCCTATACAATCATTGCAGATGACGCAATGATTGATAATCAAGTCAAAACCATTCAGAAACAATACGGTAAAATTACTTCTCAAAAGGAAGTGACTAAGGATGCCGAGGTGACTGGAGCTTTCTTTAATGATGAAGCTGGCATTGATCATACTGCTACCTTTGAAGTTGCAAGCTTAAAGGGTAAAAAGAACGTCGATGCTTTTGAAGGAGCTAAAGTAGGTGATATCATCACTGTTAAAACAAAGAATCTCTTTAAAGAGGCTCAAGATTTTAAAGTAGCTCTACAGAAAACTGATGAGGAAGCAAATGCATTAAATGCAGAAGTTACTTTTACAATCACTGAAATTAATACAAGAGAAGGAGCTGAACTTGATCAAGAATTGTTTGACAAACTTTTTGGTAAGGATGTTGTAAAATCTGTGACTGAGCTCAAGGCGAAAATAAAAGAAGATGCTGAACGTCAGTTTACACAACAGAGTGATCAGCAGCTTTTAAATGACGTTACAGAACGTTTGATTGAAGATACTAAGTTTGATCTACCAGCAGCATTTTTACAGCGCTGGATTCAGTCAACAGGTGAAAACCCATTGACTATAGATGAAGCGATCGAGGAGTACAATCGTTCTGAAAAAGGATTGCGTTACCAACTTATTGAAGGTAAATTAATCCAAGAGAACAATCTTCAAGTAACTTTTGACGAGTTGAAAGACTACGCAAAAGAAATGATTAAAGGGCAAATGATGCAGTTTGGTCAAATGAATCCTGAGGATAAAGAATTGGAAGATATCGCTGCGCGTATTCTTGGAAATCAAGAAGAGGTGAAACGTCTATCTGAGCAGTTGATGAATACTAAGATGTTGACATTTTTAAAAGAAAATGCGAACCTTAAAACAAAGAAAGTCACTTTTGACGAATTTGTTAAGGAAGTATATAATTAGAATACTATTCTAATTATAAGTATCTTTAAGGCGTGTTACTTACTTAGTAATACGCCTTTTTTAACTATAAAAATTGGAGTTACATTTATATGGATTACGGAAAAGAATTTAAAGATTTCGCTATAAAGGATCAAGGAGTTAGTAGTATGTATTACGATAAAATCGTAAGCAGTATGTACCCTCAATCACTCACTCCAAATATCATTGAAGAACGCCAAATGAATATTGCAATCTTTGACGTGTTTTCTCGTCTCATGATGGATCGCATTATTTTCTTGGGAACAGGAATCAATGATCAAGTAGCAAATATTGTGCAAGCGCAATTACTTTTTTTAGAAAGTACTGATGCCAACAAAGACATTCAGATATATATCAACTCTCCTGGAGGAAGTGTATATGCAGGTTTAGGTATTTATGATACTATGCAGTTTATCAAGCCAGATGTGGCGACAATTTGTACAGGAATGGCAGCTTCTATGGGGGCCGTGCTATTATGTGCTGGTCAAAAAGGTAAACGTAGTGGCTTACCACATGCACGTGTGATGATTCACCAACCAATGGGAGGAGCTCAAGGACAAGCAAGTGATATAGAAATCACCGCTAAGGAGATTTTGACCTTGAAAAAAGAGCTTTATGAAATAATCGCTAAGCACTCTGGGCAAGAGTACGATAAAGTGTATAACGATAGTGATCGTGATTACTGGATGAAGGCCGACAAAGCTCTCGAGTATGGAATGATTGATGAAATTTTAAAAAGAGACTGATGCACGCTTTCGCTAATCTGACCAAAGGGAAAGAGTAGCTTAAACGCACCAAATATTATATAATGGCAAAAGAAGATTTAGAATGTTCGTTTTGTGGTAGGAAAAAGCCAGAAACCAACTTGCTTATTGCGGGATTAGACGCTCACATTTGTGACCGTTGTATCGAGCAAGCACATGGGATTGTTCTCGAAGAATCCAAAGATGTCGAGCATGGGGATCTGGAACATGAGCTTATGCTCAAAAAGCCTCAAGAGATAAAATCATTCTTAGATGAATATATCATTGGTCAGGAATTTACCAAAAAAGTAATGTCTGTGGCAGTGTACAATCACTACAAAAGATTATTACAACCAACGACTGATGATGATATCGAGATTCAAAAGAGTAATGTTATTATGGTTGGGCAAACAGGTACTGGGAAAACGCTTATTGCCAAAACCGTAGCCAAAATGCTTAATGTTCCTTTGGCTATTGTCGATGCAACTGTACTTACCGAAGCAGGTTATGTTGGGGAGGATGTAGAAAGTATTCTTACCCGTCTTTTACAAGCAGCCGATTACAATCTAGAGAAAGCACAGCGCGGGATTGTTTTTATTGATGAAATTGATAAAATCGCCCGTAAAAGCGATAACCCATCTATTACACGAGATGTAAGTGGGGAAGGAGTGCAACAAGCCCTTTTGAAATTACTCGAAGGGACCGTTGTAAACGTGCCGCCAAAAGGAGGACGTAAGCACCCTGATCAAAAATTTATTGAAGTCAATACAGAACATATCCTCTTTATTGCAGGAGGGGCTTTTGACGGGATAGAAAGACATATTTCAAAACGCCTCAATATGCAAGCCATGGGGTTTGTGGCTAGTAAAAGTGATGATGTCATTGAAAAGGATAATATGCTTAAATATATTATTCCTAAAGATTTGAAAGATTTTGGTCTTATCCCTGAAATTATTGGAAGACTTCCAGTGCTCACGCACATGGATCCTCTAGACGCAGGAACTTTAAGAGCTATTCTTACCGAGCCTAAAAACGCGATTATCAAACAGTATACAAAACTGTTTGAAATGGATGATATCGACTTTAAAATCACAGATGGTGCCTTAGACTATATGGTAGGAAAGGCAATAGAGTACAAACTTGGCGCAAGAGGGTTACGCTCTCTTTGTGAAGCGATACTCACAGACGCAATGTTTGAACTGCCTAGTTCAGGGGTTAAAGAACTTCATGTCACTCAGAGCTATGCAGAAGGAAAATTAAATAAGTCAACTATAAAGAAGTTGAAAGCAGTTTCATAGCAATTGAAACAGTCAATGTTGAAGTCCTAAAAAAAACCATCGTTTGATTACGATGGTTTTTTTATGGTCAGTAGTTACTAAAAAAGAAAATAGTCATCAATCCCCCAATTGATGACTATTCTCAAAATTAACTACTTAATAATAATTGTTTATTTACTCTTCATCAGGTATGATAACAAATTCAATACGTCGATTTGCCTCATTCTGTTTATTTGTACATTTCTTGCAATCGAATAAAGGTTGTGTTTCTCCGTATCCTTTAGAAATCAATCGATCTGCAGCTATGCCCTTATTGGTTAAGTAGGTCATGGCTGATGCAGCGCGTTTCTCAGATAATCTTAAGTTGTACCCCGCTTTTCCTGTTTGATCAGAATGAGCATTAATGGCAACTTTAATATCTGGATTTTGCTTCAATGTTTCAAGAACTGTATTTAATGTGATCGTCGAGGTGGGTTTGATAACCGCACTATTGTAATCAAATTGAATATTGTTAATCTTGATGTATGACTTTTCTTCTGTTTCTACTATTTCAGCAGCTTCTGCCTTTAAGGTTACCTCTGTGTCAAAAACTTCTGTAAGGTTGGTGTTTGTACTAAAAGATGTTGAGCCTCTTTCAAAACCATCCTTGTATGCAAGTAAGGTGTAATCAAGAAAGGAATCAATAGGAAATGTATAGACTCCATTTGCGTCGGTTTGAACGGTTGCAATTTCTATACCTTCAGCATCGATAAGAACAACTGTTGCCTTTTCAAGAGGAATCCCAGTGTCTAGATCTTTTACTAGTCCGCTGACTGCTTGATCTACTAACAACTCGGTAATCTTGTAAATATCATAACTTCCTTTGCCGCCTTCTCTGTTTGAAGAGATGTAGCCAACTGTTTTTGTTGCGGGGATGTATGCAATTTCGTCTTTTGGAGTATTAATGGTATTTCCTAAGTTACGAGTCGCTACATAGCCAAATTTTGCTTTTCTACTTCTAAAGACATCAAAACCACCAATAGTTTGGTGTCCCTTTGAAGAGTAGTATAGGTAATTTCCGTCAAGTGATGTTTGAGGAAACTTTTCATCAAGTACAGTATTCACTGATCCTTCAATACGCTCGATAGGACCAAATGTTCCGTCTTCTAAGACAGCCACCTTAAATATGTCAAAACCACCTATCGCTTCTGGCATATTAGATGCAAAAAACAAAGTCTTTCCATCTCGACTTAAGTGCGGATTCTCAAATGAGTAATTTGGATTATTAAAAGGAACGGGTTTCATGTTGATGAATTCCCCTTCTCTAGCTGGGTTCATGTCTGCACTATATAACTGAAAGGTTTGAGAATCGTCTTCCTTACTTTTAGTAAAAAATAGTTTCATACCATCCTCAGAAAAGGACAGTGTTCCTAAGTTGTCATTCTTATTTAAGATATGTGAAAATAAGTTCGGACGATTTAAATCGTACTCATAACTTATTTCTGAACAGTATAGTTTAGTATATGGTTCATTTGTAATTGGATCTTTCTTAACAATAGCTCCAATTTTACGTGATGAAAACGAAAGGAATTTCTCTCTGTAGAAACCAATACCATAATCGGCATACTTAGAATTTATTCCTGTTTGAAAAGTTTCAAATTTAAAACCATTATGCCCAATAGGGTCTCCATTTGAGTTTTGGTCGTCTTCAGAAGTAACCATAGCAAATTCACCTGAAGTTTCAGATGCAATTTGGCTAAAACTCATAGGGCTTATGAGAAAGAGTGCAAATAATATGTAATAACTTGATTTCATTGCTGTATTTATGATATTTGGGGTATCTCAATAGATATCTAAAATAGAAGCCAAAGGGCTAAGAATGAAACTTTTTAAGGACTTTTAGACGAGATGAGGCCTTATATCGTTAAACAACACAAATCTTTAAAAAACACTAGAATTGTTTTAAATCCGTAATTAAAAACTCACAAATTTTTTAAGAACATTGATTACTAGTTGTTTAGTAGTAACAGTTCTTCTAGAAAGTCTCTGGTATTGGAAAGACGGGGGACCTTATGTTGTCCTCCTAATTTATCATGTGCTTTGAGCCAATCATAAAAAAGATCAGGTCGTGCAGTATGGATTTTAGGTGCGTTTAGTGTGATGTTATTTAATCGCTTAGCTTCATAATCACTATTCAGATCCTGTAAGGCCTTGTCTAAATAAGATCCAAAAAGATGCATATCTTTAGGGGGCTGATTAAATTCTATAAGCCACTCATGAGCGCCTTTATCCTTTCCTTCCATAAAAATTGGGGCAGCCGTATAATCTTTTATCTCACTTGCTGTTGCTTTTGTTGCCTTTCTAAGGGCCTCTTCAGCGTTTTCAATGATAAGTTCTTCTCCAAAGACATTAATATGGTGCTTGGTTCTACCACTAACTTTTATACGGTATGGTTGAATGGAAGTAAAGCGTACTGTATCACCTATTTTGTAACGCCATAAACCAGCGTTTGTAGTAATAATTACAGCATAATTTTGTCCTATTTCAACCTCTCCTAATGGTATTACTTTCTGGCTAGGGGTTCCATATGTATCCATGGGTATGAACTCGTAAAAAATACCATAATCTAGCATGAGGAGTAATTCCTTACTATCATTCTGGTCTTGTATGGCAAAAAATCCTTCTGAGGCATTGTAAATTTCGTAGTATTTAAATCCGTCTGAAGGAAGTATTTTTTTATACTGATCGATATAGGGGTCAAAATTAACGCCTCCATGAAAATATACTTCTAAATTAGGCCATACCTCAAGAATGTTAGATTTTCCTGTGGTTTCTAAAACGTTGTTGAGCAACACCAACATCCAAGAAGGAACGCCAGCGAGACTAGTAACATTTTGCTGAATTGTTTCATCAACAATCGCTTGCATTTTGATTTCCCAATCACTCAATAATGAAACATTGTGATTAGGCGTGCTACTATATTCTGCCCAAAAAGGCATATTGTCAATAAGAATTGCAGATAAATCCCCATAAACAGTGCCATTGTCTTGATATAATTCTTTACTTCCTCCAAGTCGAAGCCCTTTGCCTGAAAACAATTGAGAGTTCTCATTGTTGTTGAGATACATACACAACAAATCCTTACTCGCTGCATAATGGCAATCAACCAATGATTCTGGACTCACGGGAATGTACTTGCTTTTGGCATTGGTTGTGCCACTACTTTGCGCAAACCACTTTATGGGCGTAGGCCACATAATGTTAGGCTCCCCACGACGACTCCTTTCTATGCGTTCTTGATTATCTTCATAAGAAGTGATAGGAATCCGTTCTGCAAATTGCGCATAAGTTTTGATACTCTGATAATCATAAGCCTGTCCAATTTCAGTATCCTTGGCCTTATCCAATAGGCGTTCTAGCAATTCGTTTTGTACCTCTGATGGATATTTCATAAAAAGCTCCATTTGATGAATACGCTTTTTAAGAAACCAGGAGGCTATAGAATGTACTAAAGGGATCGCCATAAAGTTGGTATATTTACATGGTCCAAAAGTCCCGCTTTAGGGAATGGACTTAAAACAAAAATACCTTTTTTCCTTTCAATCCAAAGCCAAATCTTTATATCCCTTATGCAATATCAAGGTGTTCTCAGAAAAATGCAAACGGAGTTAGCAAGTCCAGTACAGTATTATCTCATGATTGGAGAGGAGTTTCTCCATGTAAATCAATTGCTTGATAAAAAAATACATATTGAATTTGTTCAATACCAATGTCTTGCCTGTGGTGAAAATAAAAAAATCTTTAGACAAGGTTATTGTTATGATGATTTCTATAAAGTGCCTCAGGCTGCAGATTGGATTATGAGACCAGAACTCTCTCAAGCACATCTCGATATCGAAGATCGTGATTTAACCTTTGAAAAAAAGGTGCAATTACAACCCCATATCGTGTATTTAGCAAATTCTAGTAATATAAAAGTTGGCGTTACAAGAAAACAACAAGTGCCTACCCGATGGATTGATCAAGGGGCTCATGAAGCTATTGAAATAGTAGAAGTGCCTAATCGATATCTCGCAGGTATTACAGAAATTGCGCTGAAAGAACATGTCTCCGATAAAACCAATTGGCGCAAAATGCTTAAAAACGAAATTGAAGATGTAGATCTCGCAGCAAATAGAGATTCCTTAAAACAATATATTCCTGAAGAGGCTCAGGAGTTTTTTATAGACAGTACTCAGGAAACCCATATTGAATTTCCCGTAAATCGATATCCTAATAAAATCAAAACACTAAACTTGGATAAGGCTCATGCCTATGAAGGTGTGCTTAAAGGCATAAAGGGGCAATATCTAATTTTTGGAGATGATACCGTATTTAATGTCCGCAGTTGGGAAGGGTACGTTGTAAGAATTACACTAGTTTAAGAACCTAGATTGAGATTTTTTCTCTTTTATTTTTTGCAGTAGTCACTTAAGATCGGCATCTTATCTCATTCATTGAAATAATTCTTATTCCCATATCGCTGAACTAATACGGGTTTTTAATAATAATCATAGACATTAGGAAGCAAAGAATGTTTGGAGCCTTAATGATAAAATTTGCGCTTTCGCGCCCATGTGCCGCCATAGCTTTAGCAAAGGAGCAAAGCGCACTACAAATCAATTACCTTTAGCATCAAAACCAAACCTAAAACCCACATAAACTAGGTATTGAGAGACTAAAATCAGTTTTTACGACTATCTTTGCAGCTTAAATAAAAAAAATGAGTGCTATAGTCGCTATCGTAGGCCGTCCGAATGTTGGAAAATCCACATTTTTTAATCGCATGATACAACGTCGTGAGGCGATTGTTGATGCTGTGAGTGGTGTTACTCGTGATCGTCATTATGGGAAAGCCGACTGGAATGGTCGTGAGTTTACCATGATCGATACTGGAGGATATGTCGTTGGAAGTGATGATGTTTTTGAAGCAGAAATTGATAAACAAGTTGAACTTGCGATTGATGAAGCCGATGTAATCATTTTTATGGTTGATGTCGATAGCGGAATTACAGGAATGGATGAGGACGTTGCTACCTTATTACGTAAAGTGCAAAAGCCTGTTTTATTAGCTGTAAATAAAGTAGATAATAATAAACGCGCCGCCGATGCGGTAGAATTCTACAACCTAGGGTTAGGGGATTACTTTATGATTGCTTCTACAAGTGGAAGTGGTACTGGAGATCTTCTCGATGCCGTTGTGGAGGCCTTACCTCCAAAAGAAGAAGAGCCAGAACGAGATGATTTACCTCGTTTTGCAGTAGTGGGTCGTCCCAATGCTGGGAAATCTTCTTTTATCAACGCCTTAATTGGTGAAGAGCGCTATATCGTAACAGATATTGCGGGAACTACGCGTGATTCTATAGATACAAAATACAATCGTTTTGGATTTGAATTTAACCTTGTGGATACTGCGGGAATTCGTCGTAAAGCCAAGGTGAAGGAAGATCTTGAATTTTATTCAGTGATGCGCTCAGTGCGAGCTATCGAACATGCAGATGTTAGTTTAGTTGTTGTAGATGCCACTCGTGGTTTTGACGGACAAGTTCAAAACATCTTTTGGCTTGCAGAACGCAACCGAAAAGGAGTTGTGATCTTAGTAAATAAATGGGATTTGGTTGAAAAAGATACCAAAACCATGAAGCAATTTGAAAAACAAATCCGTCAACAAATTGAACCTTTTACCGATGTGCCTATTGTGTTTATTTCTGTTTTGAATAAACAACGTATTTTCAAGGCAATCGAGACTGCTGTTCAAGTATATAAAAATAAAACCCGCCGAATCACTACAAGCGAGTTGAATGAGTTTTTCTTACCGCTTATTGAGGCATATCCTCCACCAGCATATAAAGGAAAATACATCAAAATTAAATACTGTATGCAGCTACCTACTCCGCAACCACAGTTTGCGTTGTTCTGTAATCTGCCACAGTATTTAAGAGAAGGATATCGTCGATTCCTAGAAAATAAGCTTCGCGAAGCTTATGACTTTTCTGGAGTGCCAATTTCTATTTATTTTCGAAAGAAATAAATGATAAGATTAGGCCCGAGCCTATATTAATTTATCGTTTATCACATTGGTGCATTCGTTTTTTATGGATTCAGCGCTTCAGAAGCTGTTATGGATGTTTTTGAAGCAATTTCTAAAGACGTCCAAACTAATTGAAGACAGTCGACCCGCTCAAAATCAAGCTGATGCAGGCCAAAACTGTTTAGTTTGGTTAACCAGATTCTGTTAATTGTTTCCCAAACATTTAGCAATTCTTTCCCCTTTCGGGCAAAAGTTTCCATTTTTACCTTAGATCAATCAAGCCTCTTGGTACGCCTATGAAATCAGAACAATTACTCATCTTTTGCGGTTTTTTGTTTGTTTGCGCTTTCGCGAAAGCGCAGTCCTATACAATTTCAGGAACTCTAAAAGACAAGGCGACTTCAGAAAATTTAGAGGCGGCGACCGTTTTTTTAGAAACTATTAAGGATAGTACTTTACTTACGTATACAATAACTAATCAACAGGGTGAATTTCAATTGGAAGGACGTTCTCAGGAGAAAAATGCTCGGGTCAATATATCGTTTATAGGCTATGATGATTATAGTGCTCCTGTAGATCTTAATAAAGGCACTATTGATCTTGGAGATATAGCTCTTACCACATCGATAGCTTCATTAGATGAAGTAGTAGTCAAGAGCCGAGCACCTATAACTGTAAAAAAGGATACCCTAGAGTTCAATGTCAAATCCTTCAAAACAAAGAAGGATGCCAATATTGAAGACCTTCTAAAAGAACTTCCTGGAGTGGAGGTTGATGACGATGGTTCTATAAGAGTTAATGGCAAAGAAGTAAACAAAATATTAGTCAATGGGAAACCTTTTTTTGGAGACGACCCTACCATTGCCACAAGAAATCTTACCAAAGAGATTGTTGAAAAAATCCAGGTTACCGACACAAAAACAGATGACGAAGCTTTCGCAGGCGAAGATGGTGATAGCGAAAATAAAACCATTAACCTTACGATCGCTGAAGAGAATAATAAAGGAGTTTTTGGGCGAGTAGCAGCAGGAGTAGGGACTGATGATCGTTTTGAATATGCAGGTTTGGTAAATGTTTTTAATAATGATCGCCGATTTTCTGTTCTCGGTGGTGGGAATAATATTAATTCGGCCGGATTTAGTTTCGGAGAGATTAGAAAAATGTTTGGTGGTGGAAATAGTATGACAGTAAATGGTAATGGTAGTTTTGCCATTGATGGACGGAGTTTTGGTGGAGGACAAGGGATTGTTAATAGTCGAAATGCAGGAGCCAATTATGCCGATGAGATCAGTAAAAGTTTTGACGTAACAGCCGACTATTTTTACTCAGGAGCTAGTTCCTTTGATGAAACGCGTACTGAGCGTGAAAACATACTTCCTGATAGTCGTTTCTTTACAAATAGTGCCTCCAGAGTAGATGGACGCGGTGGAAATCACAGTGTCAATGCTGGGTTTAATATAAAAGTAGATTCGACCTTTCTCATTAACATTCGACCCTCTTTTGAATTTGCAAATGATGAAAGTCGTTTTGTGAGAAATGAAGAGTCACTAGATGAAACCGCCGAATTGATTAACAGATCTGTCACCAAAAACGATGGAATAAATACAGGTAGAAATTTTGAAAACAACTTGAGTCTAACCAAACGATGGGGTTCAAACGGATCCTTTGTGAAATTTCGATTGCAAAATGAAATTAACCGACAAGAATCGGAAGACTTTATTAATTCAGAAACCCTAATCTTTGGCGATGACCCCTCCACACTGAGCCGAAATCAGTTTACAGATGGGGAGACAAATTTAGATGGGTATAACTTAGCAGTGACCTATCGTTATCCAATCATTGCAAAGAAATTATTTGTGGATGCCGAGTTTGGACATCGAGATGATAAACGAACACGCCGAAGAAGCACCTTTGATTTTGATGTGGAAAGTCAGCAATATTCATTATCAAACAATGAATTAAGCACCGATTTTGAAGGTCGCAATATGCGTACGGCACCTAAACTAAGTCTGAACTACAATAGTGAAAAATTGAGATTAAACCTTGGTGGAGGTTATGTATTCAGAACCTTAGAAAATACCGATGCATTAAGGCCAGAACTCAACATCAAACAGGATTTTGTGGCCGTAGAAGTCAATGGTAATTTAAATTATCGATTCAGTGAAAAGATGTCCATATATGTGAATTATAGGAAGAGTAACCGTCCACCCGAGATTACACAGTTAAACCCCTTTGTAGATGTGTCAGACCCCTTAAATATCACCCAAGGTAATCCCGATCTTGAACCCAGCAATGATCATTTTTTTTATACAGGGTTTAATAATTACGATTTTCAAAAAGGCGGGGGATACTATTTTAATATGAATGGTAATGTTACTTCAAATGCAGTAGTAAACAAAACGACTGTAGACGCCAATCTAGTTAGAAATACAACCTACGAAAATGTTGATGGCAATTATAACTTAAGTGGTGGGGGAGGTTATAATAGGAATACAAAAATTGACTCTCTTCGTTCGATAAAATACGGCGGAGGAATTTATGCCAACTTCAACAGGAATATCAATTTTAATAATGATGTAGAATATGCGAGTAAAACGCGTTCATTGTCGCCCAATGTCAATGTTACTTTTACTTGGAAAGATCTATTTGAAATTCGCCCTCGATACAGTTTATCATTTTCAAAAACACAATTTGGAATAGAGACCTTTGAAGATCAAGATTTTTTGAGTCATAATCTCAATATTGGAACTGCAGTTTTTGTGCCTAAAAATGTTGAATGGCGTAATGATATACAATACAGTTATAATCCTAATGTGGCGTCGGGTTTTCAAAACAGTGCATGGTTCTGGAATACAACGGTGGCCTATAGTTTCTTGAAGGATCAGGCAACAATGACCTTCAAGGTGTATGATGTATTGAATCAAAATACCAATGCGAGAAGAACTGCAAACGCCAACTTTATTCAGGATGTTCAAAGTACGGTTTTGGAACAATACTTCATGCTGAGTTTTAGTTATAAGTTTAATACACTCGGAAAGGCAGGTGAGGCTGGGAAAGATAACTTCTTCTTTTTTTAAAGCTTTTTTTTGGAAAGGAGCCGTATTTTGAGGCATCTAAGGTTTCAAAAAAAAAAGTAATGCGAGCACTTGTAATATCTGGAGGAGGAAGCAAAGGAGCTTTTGGAGGAGGCGTAGCCCAATACCTCATGGAGGAACTGGATTATTCCTATGATCTATTTATCGGCACTTCTACCGGAAGTTTATTGATTTCTCATCTTGCATTGGCTAAAATCGAAAAGATAAAAGAGGTTTATACATCCGTGACTCAGAGTTCGATCTTTAGTAATTGTCCTTTTACTGTGAAAAAAGATAAGTATGGAGAGAAGCAAATTGGGATTAACCATCTCAGCGTTTTACTCAATTTTTTAAAAGGTGGTAAAACCTTTGGCGAAAGCCATAACCTTAGAAAACTTATAGGTGAGATATTTACTCCCGAAGAATTTGAAACCCTAAAGCAAAGTGCAAAAGAAGTATTAGTAACGGTTTCAAATTTATCACTACACACAACAGAGTATAAATCAATTAACGAAACCACCTATGAGGATTTTTGTGACTGGATTTGGATTTCAAGTAATTACGTGCCGTTTATGAGCCTTGTAAAAAAGGAAGGTTGCGAGTATGCAGACGGAGGTTTTGGAAGTATGGTGCCTATCAAAGAGGCCATTGATCGTGGTGCCACCGAGATTGATGTTATTATTCTAGAAACAGAGGTTACCTATTATAATAGTCTGCCTTCAAAAAATGTATTCTCCCTCCTAACAAATCTGCACGCTTTTATGTTAGACCGAATAGAGAAGCAAAATATTGCTATAGGTAAGTTTGCAGCTAGTAATAAAGATGCGATTATTAATCTCTACTATACACCCACAGTCCTCACGACAAATTCCTTGATTTTTGATAAAAAAAAGATGTCCGCCTGGTGGCAAAGTGGTTTTAAATATGCGGCGACCAAGAATATTACCTTAAATGAGGTAAAAGAGTAGACTCGCCTTAATTTGTTAAGTTCTTTAAAGATTCTTCAAGGTGCTTTAACATGAATCCAATCTAACTAATTACCAACACTGTCTTTTTTTACTGCCTCCTTTTTCTTCTTCTTGCCAAATAGGCCATCTAAGATACCTCCAGTAATATCCTTAATAACTGCATCCGTTTTTGGAGTTCCTATTCCAAGAGTATCGGTGCCACTAGATGTTGCTGTAGAATCCTTAGGCTTATTACCGCCAAGAATATCACCTAAAATTCCGCCAACAGTACCTCCAATTACATCATCAATTTTTCCTTCAACTTCGTTTTGAAGTCGCTTCTTTTGTATGTCGACAATCTTTGTAGTGAGACTGCTAATAGCTGCTTTTGAATTAATTGTGATATTGGGATTGGAGAAATTTCCCGCAAGGGAAATAGGTAAATCAACAACTAGATTCTCTTTTTCAGCATCTGTAAGTGTAGCGAGTAAGTTGCTCGCTTCACTGCCTAAAAATTTAGCTGGCACGTCCAACTTCAACTGATAATCCATGATATTTTCAAAGCTGTGGCCGCCACTTACTTCTATATTGATGTCTTTTACCTTGAGATTAAACGGCTGAACAACCACCGAGCCATCTTTGAACTGTAGATTGGTTTTCAAAGAGCTTAGATCAACATCCTTTAGGTCGATAAAGGCAAGTCGGTTATCCAATTCGGCGATCAATGGAGAATTAGCAGTATTGATCTCGGCAGTAAGCAGTTGTGCAAAGGCATTTCCATTTACAGAAGATAGGATCGGACTATAATTTTCATCCAATCGACCTGTAATATTTATTTTGGTGGTTAAAGCACCTTGAATCGCTTTGGCAATGGGAGCAAGGCTTTTAAGAAGGTCTAAATTGCTAAAGGATTGATCAATATCAATTTTTTGTAAGTCCAATACCATATTAAAAATAGGAATGCCGCTTCTAGTAGAAACCGTACCTGTAAGGCCAGCGTTCCCTCCGTATATCTCTGAACTTACGTTTGTCAAGTTGGCTTGCTCTTCTACTATGGAAACAGAGCCTTTAACCGCAGTGAGTTCGATATCGTCATAGATCACCTTCTCTGCGTTAAAGTCTATAATAGCATCTAAAAAATCAGGAATTTGAACCCCAGTTTCTGTAAGTGCGGTTCCAGCAGTAGCTCCTGATAATTTGGTGGTTACTGCCTCTTCTTTTACACTAAAATCATTAAGGTTAAATACCTTTGATCGCACTGCAAACCGACCTTTTAAATCTTCTTTGCGCATCACAAATGGGATGAGGTTTTCTATGGTCCCAGTTGCTGAAATATCTGTAGAGCCACTTCTTCCATCAAATGCATTCAATTTAATGTTGTTAGGTGTAAAACTCACAGCAGCATTTGAAATGGATATTGGTTTTGGCAACTGCTCCCCTTGGTATTGGAAATTGGTCAACTGAGCAGTTCCTGAACTTACAATATCGTCATACCGCTGATTGTCGATGGCATTCATATCAAAACGAGTTGTCATATCCGTTGTTAGACGTCCTTGAAGTGGATATTCCATATCCATTGGATATACTTTTTCAATATTGGCCAAATCTAATGTGCCTTTGATTGCCAAGTTTACCAATAGATTCGTAGTGATATTTTGTAAGGTACCATTGGCAGAAAAAAGGTCGTCATCAATCTTAAAATTTAAGGCATTAATGGTGATATAGGTGTCTTCTGTACGTCCAGTTTCATTCTTGATTTTTGTGTCAATATTAATATTATTCATCCGTTTAGGAAGTTCTGGAAATTTAAAAGATGCATTGTTAGATACAATCGCAATGTCCAAGGTGGGAATAGTAGTTTCTGTAACATTTCCTTTTATTTTTCCACTTACGCGAAAGTCGCCCGCCGTTTCTACACCGTCTAAATTTTTGGCATAGGTTTTAGGAATAACAGCCAAGAAATTTTTGAAATCAGATGTAGGCGTTTCAAAGCTGAGATCGATGGCATTTCCCTCTTCCAGAATTTGAACAAAGCCATTGAAAATAAGCGGTAATGCATTAATGAGTAGTTTGTTTTCTAAAAAATTGTATTTCTGTTGGTCAAAATCTAATGCGATATCTGCCTGAAGGTCGACAAGATGTTCACTTAGATAATTAATACCTCCATAATCCAAGGATGCAGTGGCAGTGGTTTCAGTTTGTAAGGTACTTTGAGAAGCTCCTAAATCTCCTTTCCCACTGTGATTGATCTTTTTCAATCGAAGGAAGGTGCCTGTGGATTCATCTAAGTAATGTACAGTTGCATCGTCAAGAGAATATTGTTGCATATCGAAGGAGAAGGTCTTAGAGGCAGTACCTTCTTGTGTACTTGTTTCATTGGAAGAATTCGATTTTGCTATATTGTAATTGGTAGTACCTAAAGAGTCAATTTGAATATAAATGCGAGCTCTGTCCAAGCTAAGTGCATCTATAACTATTGGATCATCGCCAGTATTCTTAAATAATTGTTTGATGCCCATTTCTATGCGTAAGTGGTCACCCGCTGCTAAGGTGTCGCCAGTAAAAGGTGCTTTGTTGATGATCTGGTAGTTGGTGATGCTAACCGTTGCATCAGGGAAATTTCTGAAAAGACTAAGGTCTAGATCAGACCAACTTACATCGGCATTTACTCTAGCGTTGATGGTGTTCATGAGCATGACTTCCAACTTGTCCTTAAAGAGAAAGGGTGCGGCTACTAACAAAAGAACGACCACTAGAAAAAATATACCGACGATTTTTAGAATGCGTTTCATAGAATGGTTTTATTATTATACGGGGAGTTTGAGTTCTTCGCCTTCGCCTAGATTAAATTTCCTTCTAAAAAGTGCGACTCCTATATATAGAAAGGGAGTATCAAAAGCCGCAATAAGCACTTTAAAAAGAAATCCACCTAAGAGGAGTCCTCCAAACCTGTCCCATGGAATTTTTCCAAAAGAACAGAGCAAAAAGAGTACCGAAAATGTGTCGACAAACTGTGAGAAGAAGGTCGAAAAATTATTTCGGAGCCATAAATGTTTGCCCTTAGTGACTCGTTTCCAAAAATGAAATATTTGTATGTCAATAAATTGTGCCAAAAGATAGGCGATCATACTTGCAAATACGGCGACCGCAGTGGCACCAAAAACCGTTGAAAATAAAGAATCACTTACAGGAGACCAGGATGTCGCAGGAACCGCTTGAGAGACATAAACAATTAATAAAGAAAAAAAGGAAGCAAAAATTCCCGCGGTAACCATTTGATTGGCTTTCTTTTTGCCATACACTTCGCTTACGAGATCTGTGATTAAAAAGGTAATAGGATAGGGAAGTATTCCCACAGATATTTCAAAAGTATACAGACCAAAAAAGTCCCAATAAAAGAATTTCTGAAAAATTAAGTTGGAAACCACCAAGGCACATATAAAAAGCGCACCTAGAGTGAAATAGATGCGATAGGCAGTTAGTACGTTTGTAGGGCTTTGAAGAGTAGTGGCTTTGCTCATTTTCTTAATAACTTCATTCTCAAAATTAAGGCATTGTAATATTCTTTTCCTTAATTTGATGATAAATGTTAACACCTTTAAACATTTATTAAAAGCTTGCATACCATCTATTTATCTTTAGGAAGTAATCAGGGAAATACCTATGAAAACCTGAACCGCGCCATACAGTTATTGTTTGAGCGGGTAGGTCGTGTATTGAAAATATCGGCGGTTTATCAAAGCCCTGCTTGGGGATTTGAAGCTCCCGATTTTCATAATTGTGTTATTAAAATGCAAACAGGATTACCTCCTACTAAGTTATTAGCTGCCTGTCAAGCTATTGAAACTATACTTGGCAGAAAACGTTCAGAGGAAGAGGGATATCAATCGAGAAACATTGATATAGATATATTGCTATATGACGATATCGTTAAAGAAACAAGTGCTTTAAAGATCCCTCATCCCTTGATGAAGGAACGATTGTTTGTTTTAAAACCATTGTCAGACATTGCTGGGGATTTGGTGATGCCTATTGGTGATTCATCTGGAAACAATGCTTCCCAAAGCACTATTTTAGAGCTCTTGGATCAATGTACTGATGAAAGTGAACTTACCAAGCAACCTAAATGGTTGAAGAATCCAAAGGACAGCGCAGATCTTAGGAATTATAACTATGTGGTTATTGAAGGTAATATCGGTGCAGGTAAAACGAGTCTGACTCAAATGATTTCAGAGGAGTTTAATGCCAAATGTATCTTGGAGCGTTTTAAGGACAATCCCTTCTTGCCCAAATTCTATAAAGAGCCAGAGCGATATGCTTTTCCATTAGAAATGTCATTTCTCGCAGACCGTTATCAACAATTATTAGATGATATCGGGCAATATGACCTTTTTAAAGACTTCATGATTGCCGATTATGATCGTTACAAATCTCTTATTTTTTCAAAGGTGACCCTTCAAGAGGAAGAATACGTATTGTATAAGCGCCTGCACGAGATGATGTATCGCGATTTACCACAGCCGGACCTCTTTGTCTATCTCTATCAAAATACTGAACGCCTGCTGAGCAATATTAAAAAACGTGGGCGGAGTTATGAGAAGGATATACAACCTGATTACCTTGAAAAAATCAATCAGGGCTATTTGTATTTTATAAAAAGCCAACATAACCTGAATGTTAAAATAATTGATATTTCTGATTTGGATTTTGTAAAAAATAGAGAAGACTTTCTTACGGTTATTTCGCAGTTTTAGGATTTTGTATCTTAACTAAAATTTAATCGTATGAAAACAATGCTCTTTGCGCTTACAGTATGTTTGTCACTCAGTATACAAGCTCAATACTCATATGAACCTTCTGAAGAGTATCCTTTTGGAAGACCGCATCCAAATAGTCCTTCTCAATTATTAGATTATGCTCCTCTAATCGGTGAGTGTGACTGCCAGTCGACAAAACGCAATCCTGATGGGAGTTGGGCCGCCGAAGAACAGATGACCTGGCGGTTTAAATATATTATGAATGGTACTGCCATTCAGGATGAGACTTTAAAAGAAAACGGAGGTCATTCTGGAAGTATTCGTCAATTTATTGCCGATAGTAGCAAATGGTACGTACATTATTATTCAAATTCTGGACCCTCAACCATCTTACCAGCTTGGGAAGGGAAGAAGCGAGGTGATAGTATAGTGTTATATAGAGATCAAAAAGCACCCAACGGAATGGATGGCTCCTTTAGACTGTCTTTTAAAAATATTTCTGAAGCTGGCTTCGATTGGATAGGTGAATGGGTGGATAAGACAGAACAAATTGTGTATCCAACTTGGAAAATATTTTGCCGTAAAAAAGGGCTATAATTTTTCCATATTCTAAAGCCTGAGTCTCAATAATTGATGCTTAATTCATGTGAAATATTAGCGATCATACGATTTGACGCTACTAAGTGTTAAAGTATTGGCAAATAAATAGTTGTAAACAATATTGTGCCCTTCCTTTAAGTTTATTTTGTACAGGTTGTTGGCGAATGTGTTTGACGTGCATTATCAAGAACCATACTCCCCTTAACTTTAAATGCTAATCTATGAAGAAGCTTTTAACGCTAGCGGTTGTATTGATTTCTAGTCTCACAGTAACCTCTCAAAATGTACACATTGATGGTCGATTACAACCTTTATTAACTGAGTTTTTGGAACTGTGTACTACATATAATATTGATACACACGACAAGTTATTTAAGCTCAAAACCATTGATATTGTCAATACGCTTTCGGTTTCAGAAAAGGGTTCTACCTTAGGAATACTTCGTCGTGATGCAGAAGGTGCCGTTGAGGCCATTGATATTAGTTGGATGGCACAGTTGGATCCTGAAATTTTAAGAGTAGTTGCTTTTCACGAGTTTGCCCATTATTTTTTGGAATATTCTACCCATATATGCAATGATTGCGGTCAGATTATGTCTGTGATAAATAGTAGTTATTTTGATATAATAAGAGATTGGGATCGTCAAATTAAAACACTCTTTGAAGAGTCGCCGGCTTTTTTAAAACAAATTGTAGGGTCATGAGCCGCAAGTTTTAATAATTTGATTTATTTCTTGCCCTTAGAAATGCCACTGATATAATTATCGAGAAAATGCAATCTTTCCTGCGTCCACTGCTGCATATACTCAAGGCCTTCATGTTCATAGTTGAATTCCTTCCATACTAATCCTTCTCGCTTAAAAACACCCTCATCAAGAAGCATATTGAATACGTCTTCCTGCCTTTTCAAAATGGCATTTGTAGAAAATACACCTTCTCTGAGATCAGCCCATCTCTTTTGGAACTTCTTATTAAATCCATCTGCGTCAGTAGCGATTAATCGTCTTAGGAGTCCGTTTTCAAGAAAATCATTGGTGGTTGCAATACGCTTTCCACTAAAAATAGTTCCAAAACTTCCGTCTAAATCCCATGGAGCATAGAAGTAGGGTTCATTCTCATCATAGCGAATAAGAAACAAGTTCTTACCCAGGTTATCAGGAGCGCGTACCACATTGACAAAAAGAAAATAATCAATAGCATTATTGAGGTAGAATTTCTCTGGAATCGCTTTCGCGAAAGCGTCATCAGTACTATTAATGACAAAGTCGGTAAAGGGATATAAATTATCCCAATAAATATTAGTAGGCACTGGATACTTGATGTTATAGCCTCCCCAAAATGGTAAATAGTTCTTTTTTTGAGGTAAAGAGTCAAAGGTCACGGCTCCTTTATAACTAGAACCCTGAAATAACTCACCGCGAACAAATTCATCTTTAATTTTTTTAATGCGAGTTAATTTTCTGTCTACCTGTTCTTGTAATAGGAAGACCCCTTTGTATTTTCCATTTACAAATACATCAGCATAGGTGCCTTTTGCGCCTCCTTTTGCCGTTGGTTCGCGATCTAGGTAATAAGGTTGGTAGATTTCATTCCACAGATTTAAGGACAGAAACGAACGCATACGTAGAGGTTCGTTATATAGGCCGTCTAAGACCCAATCATCGTCTTTGCGCATACCAGCCAATTGTACATCTGCGTTTTCTTTTCCGGTCGCGTCTGTGTAGAAATTTAGGTCATAGGTTTTTTTGGCAAACAGGAGGGAACTACTTCCTCTAAGTTCGATGCCAGCATAGGAAGTAAAGCTCGTATCGGCATCTGTATATTTAATTTGAGCGAGACGCTTAGGTTCGTCTACAATGCCATCTGGGGCGTCAATTTGAATAAGTGGGATCGAGGTGATAAAAGTTTTGTATGTTCTCCCCTTTGCATCTTTTAGCGAAATACGTTCTGCAGGATGCTGTGAGGAGTCTTCTTTTAAAATTTCAAAGGAGTTGTTATTGTTTTGTAGCACTTCCATACTACCATTGTCTTTCATTAAGGAAGTATGAATTAGAGCCAGTCCTAAAGAATCATCTACTGCCCATCTTTCCATAGATGGCTGGTTTTGTCCACTCATAAAAGTGGCGAGCAGCGTAATAATAAATAGGGGTATTTGTTTCATATGTTTTGTTGATTTACCATCCTCCTGAAGCGCCGCCACCGCCAAATCCGCCGCCGCCGAAGCCACCACCAAATCCGCCGCCACCGCCGAAGCCGCCACCGCCGCCCCAACTGCTTCCTCCACCAAATCCGCCACGTCCCATATTACTTAGGATAATGACATCTAGTAAGGATGTTGCGCGTTTTCCACCATTGCGACCACCACCTCGGTGATTTTTCCGGCTTAATATGAAGAGGATGATTAGGAAAATAATAAACATTCCTACGGGTGCTATAGGAAAGTCAGGAGCATTGGATTCTCTGCTACCTTTATAATTTCCGCTTAGCATTTGCATCAAAGCAGTGGTTCCCTCATCGAGTCCTTGATAGTAGTTGCCATTTTTAAATTGTGGGATCATGATCCTATTGATCACTTGTTCTGCATCTCTATCTGTTACAAGATATTCAATTCCATAACCGGTATTGATATCGACCATGCGGTCGTCTTTAGCGAGAATAATAAAAAGACCATTGTCTTCTTTAGCTTGTCCTACACCCCATTTTTGTCCCCATTGGGCGCCAAGCAAACTAATGTCTTCCCCTTTTGTTGAAGAAATAATGGCAACCACTATCTGAGTTGATGTAGTGTCTGCGTATTGGATCAATTTACGCTCCAAAGCTTGTTTTTCGCCAGCATTTAATTCGTTGATATAATCGTAAACAGCTACTTGTTTTGTATTGGAACTTGGCTTTTCAGGAATAGTAAATTGCGCTGTTGCAATGTTTCCCATTAAAAACAGGAGGGCAAAGGCTAGCGCACATCTAGATGGTAGAAGTGAATTAAGAGGTATAAAAACGCGTTTAAATCTTTGCATTAGCTGGTTGATATTTCATCAGAAAGCTCATTAGTATTTCCGTGCTTCCATGGGAAAAACTGAGCGAGCTTTTCGCCTGCACATTGTACGCCATCTACTAAACCGGCTTGAAATCGACCTTTTCTGAACTGAGCAATTATCTTGTCTTTAGTAGTTTCCCAAAAATCTTTCGGTACTTGACTATTTAATCCGCGATCCCCAATAATTGCTAATTGGTGATCGTCAACTCCCACATAGATCAATACCCCATTTTCTTCTTTGGTATTGTCCATTTTTAGAAGGTGAAAAAGTTCTTTGGCACGATCGAGCGCCGGCAAGTCACTGTGTTTTTCAAGATGCACACGAATCTCTCCAGAGGTGGTGGCCTCTGCATCACGAATAGCTTGAATGACAGCTTGCTCTTCTTCGGCAGTCAAAAAATCTTCTACTATAGAGGCCATTAGTTGTTGAAATCAAAGTTTACCTCAGGAGCATCTGCTGATCCTTCCTTGGCTTTGAAATATCCTATTTCCTCAAATTTTCCAATGAACAAATTGATCATGTTGTTTGGAAATGTTTGAATGTGTTTATTAAAGGGTCTTGCAGTTTCATTAAAACGATTCCGCTCTACATTGATACGATTTTCTGTACGTGATAATTCATTGATGAGTTCTTTAAAGTTCTCATTTGCCTTAAGGTCCGGATAACGCTCAAAGACTGCTAATAAACGGGATAAAGCTCCTGTCATATTGGATTGTACTTCCTGAAATTGCTCCAATTGTGCCGGAGTAATATTAGTAGGGTCAATAGTTACTGAAGTTGCTTTAGAACGCGCTTCAATGACCTTTGTTAGGGTTTCTTGCTCAAACTGCGCATAACCTTTGGCTGTGTTTACAATATTTGGAATTAGATCGGCTCTACGTTGATAAGAGCTTTCTACATTCCCCCACTGTGCGGTGGCATCTTCTTTAAGTTCAATAGAAGTGTTATAAAATCCAGGGCCAATAGCAAATCCAATAATGGCTAAAACAGCTATGATGACGATAGTAATAATAAGTCCTTTTTTCATAATAGATTAGTTAGTGTTTTTTGTGTTTTGTTACACTATATATTAATGTTATTGCAAGTTAAGAAAAAGATGGGTTTGAAATAAGTGCTGCACAACAACCTTTGGCGGCCTCTTAATTGTCAAATTTCTTATTGACAGGACGTAATTGACCACCTCTCATCACCTGCAAAATGGAGCGCATATTAGCAATATCTAAAGATGGATTTTGATCCAGAATAATTAGGTCGGCCATCATGCCTTTTTCTAAAATTCCAAAATCATTAGACCGATCCATGGCCATTGCGCCGTTTTTGGTAGCCATTATTATTAATTCGTTAGCAGGAATACCCGCCTTTTGCATGGCTTCCATTTCGTCAGAGATGGATATTCCGTGAAAAGTTCCTGGATTTCCAGCATCTGTGGCAACAGCAATGGTGATTCCTGCATCATACAATTTCTTCAGATTTTTGTCCATCACGGCCTCCGATTTTAAGACCCTTTGTTCGAATGCATTCATTTGCATTTCTAAATTTACTTGTGCTGGGAAGAAGGAGAAATAATCGGTGCTTGTTTTTAATAATTCTTTTGCTCTGTGGTCCATGACATTATTTGGGTCATTGACTTTTCGTTCTTTTAGTAGGGATCTAAATGTGTTTAGGTATCCTCGGGTAACAGTAAGGGTAGGAAGATAAATGACATTGTTTGCTTTCGCCAGTTTGATAAATTCTTCATCTATTTCAGCGTCATCAACACTGTGTACTAAGACTTTTGCACCTAGGCGCAACGCTTCTTTTGCCTCGTTCAGATTTGTAGCATGAACGATCAGTTTGTTTTTTTGAATAGTGGTTTCATCAGCCACCGCTCTCAGGCTGTTCATGAAGGTTGAATCCTTGAGTTGTACACCCCATATTTTGATTCCTGTCGATCCAAGACTACTATGTTTTCGTACGGTTGCTCTTCCAAATTCTGGATCAGATAGATGGATCATTTGTTTATCGTCACCAATATTGAAAGTAGAAAGTCGAGCTTCGGGATATCCAGAAAAAAGCGGACCTGCAGCTGCGACGTGTGGAGCCATAAGATTATTTTCGGCTGTTTTTTGGCGTTCAATGCTCCAAGGAAAGCCACCTACGTCATAAACAGCGGTTACTCCAGATCGTAAATAAGCTTCATAATACGATTTTGGATTTTCTTTTAAATCGGCTTGTAGGTCTTTATAATTTATTGAATCTCGGATATCTACAACATCTGGCCGACCGTCAAAAAATCCTGTTTGCGCAAAATGAATATGGGCGTCAACAAGGCCTGGAGTAATAAATTTCCCGCTAAGATCAATGGTTGTAGCATTTTTGGGAATCTTCACATCCTGGCCTCCGATTTCTTGAATTCGACCATCTTTTATAATGACAACAGCGTTTTCAATGGTTTTGCCTGTTCCATCGAAAACTGTAGCTCCTTGAAGAACCATAAAATCTGACGGCGATTGTTGTGCTGAAGAATAACTAGTAAAAGCAAAAATTGCTACTATTAAAAGGGAAAGATATTTACGCATGGTTCTTGTTTTGGGATAGAAGTTAATACAACTTAGGGACTTGTACATTAAGTTTCATGCTAAGGAATGAAAATGAGCAGAAAATTTAGGAGCTTGAATGTAGTTTGTATCACAGCTTAAAATACGTATCGATGCTCAAAGTAAAATATAATAGAATCTCAGATTGAAAGCAAATCAAGATAATGCTAGGAAAAATAATGACTTACAAATTCTCCTTCAATTCCATCAACTGAGCCTTAACACCTTCCAATTTCCGAATGATATCAAAATTGCTAAGGGTCTCTTTTTTACCTTCTTTTAAATGCGTCTTGGCGCCTTCAAGAGTGAAGCCGCGTTCTTTAACCAGGTGATAAATCAATTCGAGATTTTTGATGTCGGCTGGAGTGAACTTCCGATTGCCTTTGGCATTTTTTTTAGGTTGTAGTACATCAAATTCCTTCTCCCAAAATCGTAATAGCGATGTGTTAACATCAAAAGCCTTGGCAACTTCGCCAATACCGTAATACAATTTTTCTGGAAGATTTATATGCATCTTAATCTAAGGATTGATTTTCTATAGAAGCTTTGGTAAGCATAATATCATATTCCTCAGGTGTCAAATCATTGTGGTAAAAATTCACCGGATTCATTACAACTCCATTCTTCCATACCTCATAATGCAAATGCGGTCCTGAAGAGAGTCCGCTATTACCTACATACCCAATAATTTCACCACGTTTGACATTGCGACCTACCTTGGTGTTGTACTTACTCATGTGAGCATAATAGGTTTTATACCCAAAACCATGCTCAATTATGACCATTTTTCCATAGCCAGATCCTAGACCAACCTTACTCACTTTTCCATCTCCGGTTGCATAAATTGGAGTTCCTGGTGCAGCTGTAAAGTCCATCCCGTTATGCATACGACGATACTTTAAAATGGGATGTAATCGCATTCCGTATCCAGAAGCTACTCGGGTTAAATCTTCATTTTGTACAGGCTGAATAGCTGGAATTGTTTTTAAAAGTGCTTCTTTCTCTTCGGCAAGCTGAGCAATTTCATCCAGTGATTTAGACTGAATGACCAATTGCTTTGAAATCTTATCAATCTTTTTGGCATTCGCCAAAATCAAATCTGAATTATTGATGTTTTCTAAATCCTTATATCGATTTACACCTCCAAAACCTGCTTGGCGAATTTCATCGGGAATTGGATTGGCTTCAAAAAGCACTCGGTATATATTGTTATCTCTGGACTGTATATCTGCCAATACGCGTTCAATATGATCCAAACGCTGCTGCTGAATTTCAGTTTGCAACTCTTTTTCTGCTAGTTCACGCACCAATTTACGCTCCTTTGGTGTGTCGATACCAGAGTTAAAGACTGTAATCGTGATGATCAAGCCCATTAAGGTAGCGGCGGTAGCAAATAATAAGATAGCACCTAAGGTCCTCCCTTTTTTGCGAGTGACTTTTCGGTAAGATAGCGTCTCGCTATCGTAGAAATATTTAACCTTCGACATAAGTTAAAATGTGTATTTTTGCGGGATGTTTTGGCTGTTTGCTCGCTTTCGCGAAAGCGTAACCTTACAACCCATAACGCTCAAAGATAAAAATAATTATTTGATACCGCTTACCCTATGAAATCTCAAGAGATCCGTAAAAAATTCCTCGAGTTTTTTGAATCTAAAAAACACACCGTAGTACCCTCAGCCCCAATGGTGTTGAAGGATGATCCAACCCTAATGTTTGTCAATGCGGGGATGGTGCCGTTTAAGGAATATTTTCTTGGAAATGGTGTTCCTAAGAATACGAGAATATCTGATTCACAAAAATGTATCCGTGTAAGTGGAAAGCAAAACGATCTTGAAGAAGTTGGGATTGATACTTACCATCATACCATGTTTGAAATGTTGGGGAACTGGAGTTTTGGTGACTATTTCAAAGAAGAAGCGATTGCTTGGGCTTGGGAACTACTTACAGAAGTCTATAAAATAGATAAGGATAAAATTTATGTTACCATCTTTGAAGGTGATGAGAGTGAAGACTTAGAAAGAGATCAAGAAGCATACGACCTTTGGAAAGAACTTATTGATGAAGATCGTATCATCAACGGAAACAAAAAAGATAACTTCTGGGAAATGGGAGCTCAAGGTCCTTGTGGTCCTTGTTCTGAAATCCATGTGGATATACGTTCTCAAGAAGAAAGAAATAAAGTTGACGGGAAAGATCTTGTCAATATGGATCATCCGCAGGTTATAGAAATATGGAACCTTGTATTCATGCAGTTTAATCGGATGGCAGATGGAAGTCTTGAGCCACTACCAGCACAACATGTAGATACCGGAATGGGCTTTGAACGTCTCTGTATGGTGCTTCAAGGGGTACAATCCAACTATGATACGGATGTATTTTTGCCTTTGATGCGGGAGATCGAAACGATCACTAAATCAAAATGCGGAGAAGAAGAAGAAACGGATATTGCAGTTCGCGTGATCGCCGATCACCTGAGAGCCGTGTCTTTCTCTATTGCAGACGGACAGTTACCTAGTAATACAGGTGCTGGTTATGTGATTAGACGTATTCTGCGTCGAGCAATCCGTTACGGATTTACATTCTTAGATACAAAAGAACCATTTATGTTTAAACTAGTAGCAACACTAGTGAAGCAAATGGGCGATAGTTTCCCAGAATTGAAAGCACAGAAAAATTTAATTACCAATGTCATCCGAGAAGAGGAGAGTTCGTTCTTGCGCACTTTAGATCAAGGTTTGATCCTTTTAGATAATGTGATCGCTTCCGCGAAAGGAGATACTATTAGCGGAGAAAAGGCTTTTGAATTATACGATACCTATGGTTTTCCAATCGATTTAACGGCGCTTATTTTAAGTGAGAAAGGATTGAAACTGGATGAAGCTGGTTTCGATACCGAACTACAAAAACAAAAAGACCGTTCACGTTCTGCTTCCAAAGTTGAAACAGGAGATTGGACGATCTTACACGATGATGCTGAAGAGGAGTTTGTTGGCTATGATACACTAGAAACCGATGTAAAAATTACTCGCTACCGTCGCATTGAAAGTAAAAAGGATGGAGAATTATACCAATTGGTTTTCAATCTTACTCCCTTTTATCCAGAAGGTGGAGGCCAAGTGGGGGACAAAGGATATTTAGAAGTTGGCAATGGCGAAGTGGTTTATATCATTGACACCAAGAAGGAAAACAATGTGATTATTCATTTTGTCAAAAACCTACCCCGCTCAACTGACGGAACTTTTAAGGCGGTTGTTGATATCAAGCAACGCAATCGAACCAATGCAAATCACACTGCAACTCATTTACTACACCAAGCTTTGCGAAAAGTCTTAGGGACGCACGTAGAGCAAAAGGGAAGTATGGTGCATAGTCGAAGTTTGCGTTTTGACTTTTCTCACTTTTCAAAGGTGACTTCTGAGGAGTTAAAAGCGGTAGAAGATTTTGTCAATGCACGTATTCGTGAGAACTTACCACTGGAAGAAAAGCGTGGTATTCCGTATGACCAAGCGATCAAAGAAGGTGCAATAGCCTTGTTTGGCGAAAAATATGGAGATGCTGTTCGCGCTATTCGTTTTGGGAAGTCCATGGAATTATGTGGCGGTACCCACGTGGCTCAAACTGGAGATATTTGGCATTTTAAAATTACTTCAGAAGGAGCAGTAGCTTCAGGTATACGACGTATTGAAGCGATTAGTAGTGATGCTGCAAAAGATTATTTCACTTCTGAAACAGAAGCTTATAACCAGGTAAAGAATACTTTAAAAAATGCTCAAGATCCTGTAAAAGCGATTACGTCTATAATGGATGAAAATGCTTCTTTGAAAAAGCAGGTTGAAGCGTTGATCAAAGAGAAAGCTCAGAACCTAAGTGGGGATCTTGCAAAAGAATTTGAAACAGTAAATGGCGTTCAATTCTTGGCAAAGAAAGTAGATTTGGATGCGGGTGCTATCAAAGACTTAGCATTTAAACTTGGAGAAAATAAAACCGATGTTTTCATATTATTCGCAACTGAACAAGGTGGGAAAGCCTTGTTAAGCTGTTATATCTCTAAAGAATTGGTCGCTAGTAAAGACCTGAATGCGGGAACGGTAGTTCGCGAATTAGGAAAGCACATCCAAGGTGGCGGTGGCGGACAACCATTTTTTGCAACTGCAGGAGGTAAAAACCCAGCTGGTATTCAAGCGGCTATAGACGCTGCAAAGGATTACTTGGCTTAAAATTTATGAAACTACATACCCAAATTACATTGAATGCTGCAGAAACCCAATTTGGGTATGAGGATTCTGTGTTATTATTGGGATCATGTTTTGCCGAGAATATTGGCGAACAATTAATGTATCATAAATTTCAGACTACGGTCAACCCCTTTGGAATCCTCTTTCATCCTTTGGCGATAGAAAGGGTTTTACAAGATGCGCATACCGACAAAACCTATGACGAAAGTTCGGTTTTTGAAATCGATGGAATTTGGAAATCTTTTATTGCTCATAGTCGGCTCAATGCTTTGACGCAAGGAGCTACTCTTGACAAACTAAGGAGTGCGCAGCAAGTCTTAAAGAAATCTATTCAAGATGCCTCTCATATTTTTATTACACTAGGAACAGCCTGGGTCTATCAAGATATTGCTTCTGGAATGCCTGTGGCCAATTGTCATAAGGTGCCTCAGAAAGCATTTGTTAAAGGACTAATGCCCGTCGAGCAAATTGCTGCGAGTTTGCAGCGGCAACGCGACATTATAAGTCAGATGAATCCTAAGGCTCAAGTGATATTTACAGTCTCTCCTGTGCGTCATCTCAAGGATGGGATGATTGAAAATAGCCGTAGTAAGGCACATTTGATAGCAGCGGTACACAGCCTGGTAAATGGAAATGACACCCTATATTTTCCGGCATACGAACTAATGATTGATGAACTGAGAGATTATCGATTTTATGCATCAGACATGCTCCATCCTTCGGAGCAGGCGATTCAGTATATCTGGCAGCGATTTGTGGAGGTATTCGCTTTCGCGAAAGCGCAATCCACCCTAAAAGAGATCGCCGTAATCCAAGCAGGCTTAAGCCATCGACCGTTTAATGGTGGGAGTAAAGAACATCAGTCCTTTCTTCAAAAGCTACGAGCTTCTATTGAGGCTGTTCAGAAAAAATATCCACATATCCAGTTCTAGATTTGGAGAAGAGAGATTGAATGTATTGGTGGATTATTGATGCCAAGCTGCCTAATCTTATCTAACGCAAAATATCCGTATCCACGGCTGTGTAACCTAGTTGCCGACTGAGAGTCAGGAGTTGTCCTTTATGGTGATATTCATGAGTCATAACGTGTGTAAAGACTTCAAGCGTACATGATTTTCCTTTTTTGCCATCTATTTCATATTCGATCTCAGCAAAAGCTTGCTTTTCTAACTTTTCAAAAAATGATTCCATTAGGATATCTATTTCTTGAAAAACAGTATTCAGTGTTTCGAGAGGGGTGGTGTCGGTATATGAGATGTAGTTATTTTTTTTCCAAGAAACTGTTCTCCAATCCAAAATTTGTAGGTATTGGCAATGTGAGCGAGCAAGTTATGTATGCTCCCACGTCCCGTTGAAGCGTGATGGGCATAAAAATGATCAGGAGTTAAGTAAGCACAATAGTCTAAAAGCACAACGCGCGAAGCTTTCACCAAAGCGTATTGGTCTGATAAGGTTTTAATATGGAAGTCCTTCATTTTTGAAGTTTTCCATTCAAATTGAACCAGCCACCTCCATTCATCGCTTCTATTCCTTGTGCTTTAATTAAAGCTGCTGCAGACGCACTTCGCATTCCACTAGCACAGCAGGTGATGATAGGTGCATTCCACTTTTTTATTTGGTTCATCTTAGAGCCAATTTCTTGCAAAGAGATATTTTTAGATCCTGGGATCGCTCCTTGAGCATATTCTGCTTTACTGCGAACGTCAAGAATAATGGCACCTCTCGATTGAAAGTCCTTAATCTTTTTAGTCCTGTTGCCGAAAATAGCATTTAGTAGTCGCATATTTTTTTTAGTAAATATAATAATAGTACCTCAATTAATGGTGTGACTCTAGGTACTTTCGTGAGAATGTATGCTTAAGAGTGGTTTTTGAATCATCCGCAAAATGAGTATCTTCAACACAATGAAAACTACTAAAATCGATCGTAGAACTGAAATTATGCAGGTTGCATCTCGACTTTTTCGAGAGCGAGGGTATAGCGCTGTGACCATGCGTGACCTCGCTACAGAAATAGGGATTAAAGCAGCAAGTCTTTACAATCATATTAGCTCAAAACAGCAAATTTTGAGCGAAATAATCTTTGCGATAGCTGAAGATTTTACAGATGGGATTGAAGGTATTGCAGCTATGAATGCAGATGCTTCTGCAAAATTGAAGGCAGTGGTAGCTCAGCATATAACCTTAACTTCTGAAAACCCTTATGGGATGGCTGCACTGAACAATGACTGGATGCATCTGGAAGATAAGCTAGAGTATTATTTGCAATTGCGTAATCAATATGAGAAACGCTTTCGCGAAATAGTATTAGCAGGACAACAGGCGGGTGAGTTGAAAAGTGTGAGTCATGAAATTCTATTATTTTCTATTCTCAGTACGCTGAGAAATCTTTATTTGTGGATACCCAAAAAAGATGATCTTAAGAAAGAAAAGCTTATTGAAGATCTAAGTGAGATTCTCCTTCAAGGAGTTGTTAAATAGCCTTTTAACAAGATTTATTTGGAAAATCAACTAACAATCGTTAGTTTTGATTGATCCAAAAATGAACTATGGCCCATTTCTACGACCTTCGAGTCAAAGATATCTATAAGGAAACTTCAGACTGCTCGGTAATTACTTTTGATGTTCCAGAGCATTTATACTCAGAATTTGATTTCCAACAAGGACAGCATTTAACGCTCAAGACCATTATTGATGAGCAAGAGGTGCGTCGCTCCTACAGTTTGTGTTCCAGCCCTGTTGAGAAACAGTGGAAGGTAGCCGTGAAACTTATCCCTGGAGGTTTGTTTTCAACTTTTGTGAATGAAGATTTAAAAAAAGGAGATAGGTTAGAGGTAATGGCGCCAAGTGGAAAATTTGGAGTGCCAGTAGATGCCAATCGTTCTAAAGAGTATGTGGTATTTGCTGCGGGTAGCGGAATTACGCCTATCCTATCTATTATCAAAACCCATTTAGCCTTAGAGCCCAATGCAACATTCAAGCTTTTCTATTTGAACCGCACTGTAAAATCGATTATCTTTAAGGAGGAGATCGAGCAGTTGCGAAATCAATATTTTGGAAGATTAGAGATTTTTTATTTCCTGACCAAAGAGCAGCGAGATATTGAGCTTTTTAATGGCCGTTTTACAAGCGAAAAACTTCAAGTTCTGACTAAAACACTTATTGATGTTGAAAGTACAGATGAAGTATTTATTTGTGGTCCAGAAGAAATGATTTTCTTGATTCGTGACGAACTTGTCGCTGCTGGATTGGAAAAAGAAAAGGTCCATTATGAATTATTTGTAACGGGACTTTCTGAAGAAGATAAACAACGTGTCGCCCGACTTGCAGAACAGCAGGTAGACGGTGTAGAAGTAACTATCATCGATGGAGGAAAGGAGTTCCACTTTACGATGACAGATGAATATGATAATATCCTCGATGCTGCCCTTGGAGCTGGTGCCGATTTACCTTTTGCCTGTAAAGGAGGTGTGTGTAGTACCTGTAAATGTAAGGTGGAAGAGGGGAGTGTAGAAATGAAGGTAAACTATGCCTTGGAGGATAGTGAGGTGGCTCAGAACTTTGTTCTTAGTTGCCAATCTGTGCCAACTTCAGAAAATGTAAAAGTAAATTTTGATGTATAACAGGCTATCAGGATTACCTGCTTTTCTCTCCCACGGAGAGATGTCCGGAGGACAGAGAGGGTTTTCGTGTAAGCAAAAAAAATACAGCCATGAGTGAGAAAGAAGTTAAAAATTTAGAAGACATTTTTGATGCTCGTATTGCACGAGACGAAAAAATTGAACCCAAAGATTGGATGCCAGAAAAGTATCGTAAGACACATATTCGGCAGATCAGTCAGCACGCGCATTCTGAAATTGTTGGAATGCTACCCGAAGGGAATTGGATTTCTCGAGCACCAACTTTAAGACGTAAAGTAGCCCTGCTTGCAAAAGTACAGGATGAAGCTGGTCACGGTTTATATCTGTATTCGGCTTGTGAGACTCTTGGTATTTCCCGTGACGAACTCTATGAGCAGTTACATTCTGGGAAAGCAAAATACTCTTCTATTTTTAATTACCCTACGGTCACTTGGGCCGATATGGGGGCAATAGGATGGCTGGTAGATGGAGCTGCAATCATAAATCAAGTGCCCTTGTGCAGCACGTCTTATGGTCCTTATGCAAGAGCTATGATTCGTGTGTGTAAAGAGGAGAGTTTTCACCAACGTCAAGGTTTTGAAATTATGCTCAAACTAGCTAATGGATCTCCTGAACAAAAAGCAATGGCACAAGATGCCTTGGATAGATGGTGGTGGCCTTCATTAATGATGCTAGGCCCTACAGATGCAGAATCTGTGCATACCGCTCAATCCATGAAATGGAAATTGAAGCGCAAAACCAATGATGAATTACGTCAACAATTTATAGATCAAACAGTACCTCAGGCCGATTTGCTCGGACTTACAATTCCGGATCCAGATTTAAAATGGAATGAGGAAACGGGTCATTATGATTTTGGGCCTATTGATTGGGATGAGTTCTGGCAGGTTGTTAAAGGGCATGGCCCTTGTAATAAAGAGCGAATGAAAGCGAGAGTTGGAGCCTGGGAAGAGGGAACATGGGTGCGTGACGCAGCCATGGCCTATGCAGAGAAAAAAGATGCTCGCAAAAACGATATTAAAAAGGCAGTTTAATAAAGTTCCTTCTGTTTAAAGAAGGGCTAGGAATGAATCTTTACAATAGTATGAATTCACCTCCTAATAAAAATACCCGCGAAAGTGGGCACTACATATGAAAAAAAATTGGCCCTTATGGGAAGTTTTCGTTCGAAGTAAGAACGGATTAGAACATAGACATTTTGGGAGTCTTCACGCTGCTGACGCTGAAATGGCACTTGAAAACGCTCGTGACGTCTACACTCGTCGAAGCGAAGGTGTAAGTATTTGGGTGGTGGAGAGTAATAATATCACTGCCAGTAATCCAGAACATAACGGAGAATTGTTTGATCCTGCAAATGACAAAGTCTACAGGCATCCAACTTTCTATGATTTACCAGATGAGGTGAAGCATATGTAAAATCCCTCACCCCAACCCTCTCCCAAAGGGGGATGGAGAAATATTTAGTTTATGACAAATCAAAGTAAAATAGATGAAGGTTCTCTCCCCTTGGGAGAGATGTCCGAAGGACTGAGAGGGAATTTATACAACTACATCCTCAGTATCGCAGATAACTCCCTAATTTTAGGTCAGCGTCTGGGAGAACTATGTGGTCATGGCCCTAGTTTGGAGACAGATATCGCCTGTACCAATATTTCCTTGGATTTATTCGGGCAAGTTCGCAGCTATTACCAATATGCTGCCCAGCTAAGTGAAGATGAAAATGCAACTGAAGACAGTATTGCTTTCTTGCGATTAGAACGTCAGTATAAAAATGTGTTGCTGGTTGAGCAACCTAATACTAATTTTGGCTACACCATTACGCGTCAGTTCCTTTTTGATGCCTTTCACTTGCTTTTTCTAACCGAGTTGGAGAAAAGCGCCGATGCTACCCTGAGCGCAATTGCAAAAAAATCAATCAAAGAAGTGAGTTATCACTGGCGTTTTTCCTCAGATTGGATGAAACGTCTCGGTGATGGAACTCCTGAGAGCCACGAGCGAATTCAAGAAGCTGTTGATGACTTATGGATGTACACTGACGAGCTTTTTCATCCCCTAGAGTCAGACGACGCTATGTTAAAAGAAAGCATTGGTGTGGATCTGTCAAAGCTAAAGGATGTTTACTATAAAAAGATAACAGAAGTACTGGAAGAAGCGACTATTCAAATCCCTGAAGGTGAGTATTTCCACAAAGGAGGGAAGCGAGGTATTCACTCAGAACATATGGGTTATATCCTTTCAGATATGCAATTTATGCAGCGTACCTATCCTAATATGCAATGGTAAATTAGCGATAAAGGCATTTAGTATTTATTAAAGTTAGTCATGACAGAAATCCAAAACATAGAACCTCAATTCCTAGAAATTCTGAGGTCGGTATCCGACCCGGAGATTCCTGTGTTGAGTATTATGGATATGGGAGTTGTGCGAGAGGCGATTGAAGAGGATGGTGTTGTAAAGGTTAAGATTACCCCGACATATTCAGGCTGTCCTGCGATGGATGTTATAGGAGATGATATTGTTTCCGCTTTCGCGAAAGAGGGATTAAAAGCAGTAATTTCCCTCGTACTAAGTCCCGCATGGACGACAGATTGGATAACTGCTCGAGGCCGAAAAGCCTTGGAAGATTATGGCATCGCGGCACCTTTATCGGCAGAAGCAGACAAAGAAGCTTTGTTAGGAAATAAGAAAATTGTAAAATGCACCAATTGTGGTTCTACAGAAACACACTTAGTGAGTCAATTTGGATCAACAGCTTGCAAAGCATTGTTTAAATGTGATGATTGCCAAGAGCCTTTTGACTATTTCAAATGCCTAAAATAATTCCCACCTTGGTGGGAATCTCAATTTATAAGGAATAACTGTTTAATTAAAAAGGTACCCGCCCAGCCGGAAATACTAATGAGCCATTCAATACAAACCAACATAGAAAACGGAGTAGCAACCTTAACCCTTAATAGACCAGAAGTTTTTAATAGTTTTAATCGCGAAATGGCATTTTTACTTCAAAAGGAGCTCGATGCTTGTGGGTCAAATGATAGTATTAGAGCTATTGTTCTTACAGGAAACGGCAAAGCCTTTTGTGCTGGCCAAGATCTTAAAGAGGTAACAGATCCTGATTTGAATCCGGGATTTAAGAAAATACTCGAAGAGCATTACAATCCAATTATTACTAAGATTCGTGCCATCAATAAACCAGTGATTGCCGCTGTAAACGGGGTTGCTGCTGGGGCTGGTGCTAATATCGCTCTGGCCTGTGATATTGTGATTGCTCATGAGAAAGTGAGTTTCATACAGGCTTTTAGTAAGATAGGTTTGGTGCCAGACAGTGCTGGAACTTTTTTCTTACCACGCTTAATCGGTTTTGGAAAGGCAAGTGCTCTGATGATGTTAGGTGATAAAGTATCAGCAACAGAAGCAGAAAGACTAGGGATGATATTTAAGGTAACAACGCTAGAGGGGTTTCAAGATGAGGTTCAGAAGATCGCCATTACGCTTGCTCAAATGCCCACCAAAGCATTGGGGATGACCAAACAATTACTCAATGCATCTATGAGTAACACGCTCGAAGAGCAGCTCGCATTGGAATCAAAATTACAAATTGAAGCCGCACAAAGTGAAGATTATGCAGAGGGAGTTTCTGCCTTTGTCGGGAAAAGAAAGCCAGAATTTAAAGGGAAATAAATCAACGATTGGAGATTAACGATTTTTGATTTTTGAACTTAAACTAATAATAAATGAAACCTAATCAGCTTGAAGAAAGATTAATCAAGTTTGCGGTAGATATAATTTTGTTAGGCAAAAGTGTGGACAAAACCTTTGCAGCGGAACATTTGACTAAGCAGTTAATAAGACCAAGCACTGCAGTGGCTTTGAATTATGGAGAAGCTCGAAGTGCGGAATCGACTAAAGATTTTCTTCATAAAATGAAACTCTCTTTGAAAGAATTACGCGAATCTTATGTCAATATGAAAATCCAGAAAGGGGCTAGCCTCATCGTAAATAATGAAGAGTTAATTCGTCTTTTAGATGAAAATAATCAACTAATTTCAATTTTCGTTTCAAGTATAAAGACTGCTTCAAAATAATCATAAATGAGTCAAGGAAATCAAAAATCAAAAATCGTTAATTCTCAATCTCCAATCATGAACGTTGGAATAATTGGAGCGGGAACCATGGGTTCTGGAATTGCACAGGTGGCTTCGACTGCCGGTTGCACTGTAAAGCTTTTTGACTTAAATGAGTCGGCACTTGCAAAAGCTAAAGCTAGTTTAGAAAAGATCTTAAATCGACTAGTTGAAAAAGGCCGAATCGATACTGAAGAGAAATCCCGTATTCAAGCGAACATCTCTTATGTAAATACGCTCAAAGATCTCGCCGATTCTGATATGACTATTGAAGCCATTGTTGAAAACTTAGACATCAAACAAAAAGTATTTGCAGAGCTAGAAACCTATGTTTCTGATGCATGTATTATTGCATCTAACACCTCTAGTTTATCTATTGCTTCCATTGCTGCATCTCTACAAAAGCCAAAGCGATGTGTAGGGATTCATTTTTTCAATCCTGCACCCTTGATGAAACTGGTGGAGGTGATTCCTGCTATCCAAACATCCTACGAAGTGCTGGAAACATCTATTGATACCATTCAGAGTTGGAAAAAAATGGTGGCAGTTGCCAAGGACACTCCTGGTTTTATCGTCAATCGTGTTGCACGCCCCTTTTACGGTGAAGCTTTGCGAATTTATGAAGAAGGTGTCGCCGATTTTGCTACTATTGACAATGCTATGAAAAGTATTGGGGGTTTCCGAATGGGGCCTTTTGAATTGATGGATTTTATTGGAAATGATGTAAATTATACGGTAACGGAAACCGTTTTTGAAGCTTTCTATTATGATCCAAGATACAAACCCTCATTTACTCAAAAACGCTTTTCAGAAGCCGGCTATTTAGGCCGAAAATCTGGAATAGGGTATTATGAATATGATGCAAATGGCAAGAAAGTAGAAAATGATAATGAGACGTCGAGTACTGTTGATGAATCTTTGAAAGAACAAATCTTTAATCGCGTTTTAGTGATGCTGATCAATGAGGCAGCAGATGCCTTGTTTTTAAATGTCGCTTCTGCTGAAGATATAGATACTGCCATGACTAAAGGGGTGAATTACCCAAAAGGACTCCTCGCTTGGGCAGATGAAAAAGGAATAGATTGGTGTGTAGCGACCATGGATGCCTTGTACGATGAATATCGTGAGGATAGATATAGATGTTCGCCTTTGTTAAGAAGAATGAATAAGTCAGGACAACAGTTTTTTAATTAAACCCAAAGTCACCCTGAGCCTGTCGAAGGGCTTACATTTCACAATTTGGAATGCGCTTCGACAAGCTCAGCGTGACAAATGAAATACTATGGACGGAACAAAGATCCCTTACAAAATGCTCTCACAAGATGCCTATAGCAGTTGGCTCGGCATTGAGATTTTGGAATGTGAAGTTGGCCGAGTAAAAGTCGGGATGACTATCAGAAAGGAAATGCTCAATAGTATGTTCAAAGCACATGGCGGAATAAGTTATTCCCTTGCCGATACGGCTTTTGGGTTTACCGCTAATACTCATGGAAAATATGCCGTTTCTATAGAGACAAGCATTAATCATATTGAAGCCTTAGTAGAGGGTGATTATATCACTGCTGAAGCTACTGTGAATGTTCAGAAAACGAAAGTCGGCTTTAATATCGTTGAGGTAAAACGAGGAGAAGAATTGGTAGCTTTGTTTAAAGGCGTTGTGTATAGAACTAATAAAGATTGGAAATTAGATTAACGATTGGAAATTGTTGATTGCAGATTTTTGAATGGATAGAATAAAAAGTTCGACCAAAAACTAGTTAAGTTAGATCAATGATTGAATGTAGTAGCGTTTTGAATTGTGAACATTGAGTTCAACAATCAAAAATCGTTAATCATCAATCTAATAAATCATTATGGAATCATATATCATAGACGGGATTAGAACTCCTATAGGAAATTACAAAGGAACCTTAAGTGCTGTTCGTACAGATGATTTGGGAGCACAAGTAATTCGTGAAATAGTAAGTCGAAATCCGAGCATTCCAAAGGAGGCATACGAAGATGTAATTATGGGATGTGCCAATCAGGCGGGAGAAGATAATCGTAATGTAGCTCGAATGAGTTTACTGCTCGCGGGCTTACCTTTCACTGTACCTGGTGAAACCGTAAACCGTTTGTGTAGCAGCGGACTCTCAGCAATAATTCATGCAAACAGAGCGATTAAAGCCGGAGATGGAGATGTATTTATCGCTGGAGGTGTTGAAAATATGACACGCGGACCCTACGTTATGGCAAAACCCTCGTCGGCATTTGGAGGAGACTCAAAGATGTACGATTCGACGTTTGGATGGCGTTTTGTCAATCCGAAAATGCAAGAATTATATGGTACGGACGGGATGGGAAATACTGCTGAAAATCTAGTCGAGAAATACAATATCTCCCGTGAAGATCAAGATGCCTTTGCGTATAATAGTCAGATGAAAGCAGCCAAGGCGCAAGCAAGCGGCCGACTCGCAAAAGAAATTATTCCTGTGGAGATTCCACAGCGAAAAAAAGACCCAATTGTCTTTAAGGACGATGAATTTATAAAAGCCAATAGCTCCAAAGAGATTTTAGCCAAGCTGCGTCCGGCTTTCAAAAAAGAAGGGGGTAGTGTGACAGCTGGCAATAGTTCAGGATTAAATGATGGAGCAGCGGCAACAATTATCGCTTCTGAAGCTGCAGTTAACAAATACAATCTCAAACCATTAGCAAGAATTGTATCTTCTGCGGTAATTGGAGTTGAACCCCGCATAATGGGAATTGGTCCTGTGCAGGCTTCAAATAAAGCTTTAAAGAAAGCTGGATTGACCATGGAAGATATGGATGTGATTGAATTAAACGAAGCCTTCGCTTCTCAAGCCCTTGCGTGTATTCGAGAGTGGGGATTGAAAGATGATGATGCACGTATCAATCCAAATGGAGGTAGTATCGCCATCGGACATCCACTGGGTGTTACAGGAGCCCGAATTGCCTACTCGGCTGCATTAGAATTACAAGAACAAGGAAAGCGTTATGCCTTAGTTACTATGTGTATTGGTGTAGGCCAAGGATACGCTGCAATTATTGAAAATGTGAATTTGTAATAGTTGATCTCAATAGATTGCTGTTACTAAGACGAACCCAATAACAACAAAACTAATTTCGATTTCAGTTTCGAATTCGATGTCAAAAAGAATTTTTATGATTCTAGAATCTTATATCAATGGTAACTGGATAACCGGTGATAATACAAATACCCGCTCGATGTATGATGCGATTACTGGTGAGGTAATTGGCCTTACAAGTACAGAAGGTTTGGACATTGGTGGCGCCTTGCAATACGGTCGTGATCACGGTCATATTTTACGTAAAATGACCTTCCAGCAACGCGGAAATATGATTAAGAAACTTGCACTTTATCTCAATAAACGCAAGGAACATTTTTATGATATCAGCTATAAAACAGGAGCAACTCGTGTTGATAGTTGGATAGATATCGAGGGTGGCTTTGGTAACCTCTTTGCAAATGCTAGTCTGCGTAAGTTATTTCCAGATCAATCTTATGCTGTAGAAGGAGACCCAATAGATCTATCCCGTGGGGGACGATTTATGGCTCACCATATCCTCGTTCCAAAAAAAGGAGTGGCTGTGCATATCAATGCTTTTAACTTCCCAGTATGGGGGATGCTTGAAAAGTGTGCAGTTAACTGGATGGCAGGGATGCCAGCAGTGGTACTTCCTGCACCACAGACCGCCTTTTTGACAGAGGTTGTTGTCAAGGAAATTATCAAAAGTGGAATTCTTCCAAAAGGTGCTTTGCAGCTGTTATCGGGCCTTACTACCAATATTTTAGATACTACTGAAAGTCAGGATGTAGTGACTTTTACAGGGAGTGCAAAAACAGGTCAAAAGTTGCGTGTACATCCTAGATTAATTCAAGAGAGTGTGCCATTTACGATGGAGGCAGATAGTTTGAACGCCTCTGTTTTAGGACCAGATGCAGTTCCAGGCACTCCAGAATTTAATTTATTTATAAAAGAGGTTCGCAAAGAAATGACGGTTAAATGTGGTCAGAAATGTACCGCCATTCGTCGTGCGATTGTTCCTGAAAATTTGATGGAAGATGTGCAGATTGCGCTTGGAAAACAATTAGAACGAACAGTCATTGGGGATCCAAAACTCAAAGAAGTTAGAATGGGCGCCTTGATTAATACTGATCATCGAAAGGCTATTCTAAACCAAATAGAAAAGCTTACAACAACAGCTCAAATCGTATACGGTTCTTTAGATGGCGTAGAAGCTATGGGCGGAAATGATAAAGATGGCGCCTTTATGAGTCCGATCTTACTTCGTGAAGATGCCCCTTTTAAAAACACCCAGGTACATGAGATAGAAGCTTTTGGTCCAGTAGCGACATTGATGCCTTATAAAAACCTAGATGAAGCCATTACTTTGGCTCAGATGGGGAAAGGTTCTTTGGTGAGTTCGGTGGTTACTGCCGATGACGCTTTCGCGAAAGCGTACACTATAGAAGCAGCATCACACCATGGACGTATCTTGACATTAAATAGAGAAAGTGCTCCAGAAAGTACAGGTCACGGCTCACCATTACCGCTATTAGTTCATGGCGGACCAGGACGTGCAGGTGGGGGAGAAGAAATGGGTGGTATACGCGGGATTAAGCATTTTATGCAACGTTGTGCGATTCAAGGCAGTCCAACTTCGCTTTCAACAATCACTGGAATTTATCAGCCTAATGGAGCTTATACAGAAGCAGAAAATCACCCGTTTTCGTATCACTATGAGGATATTAAACCGGGAATGAGTTTAAAAACGCACAAACGCACGCTTACGGATTCTGATATTCAAAATTTTGCAAATCTGACTTGGGATCATTTTTATGCCCATACAGATATTACAAGTTTAGACGGGAGTATTTTCAAAAAACGAACCGCCCACGGATACTTTATTATTTCGGCAGCGGCTGGATTATTTGTGTATCCTAACAAAGGCCCGGTGAGTGCAAATTACGGACTGGAAGACATTCGTTTCTTGCGTCCTTTATATCATAACGACACAGTTTATGTTCGCTTGACCTGTAAGGAAAAACGAGAACGTGATGTCAGTGGACGGGAACATCCAAGTGGAATTGTAAAATGGTATGTTGAAGTTTTTGATGCAGAACCGGTAGATTACGAAAATGGAAAAACAGATGAAGAGGCAACTGCACTTGTGGCCGTTGCAACCATCCTTACCATGGTTGAAAAGAAACAAACCACTTTTGTTGAAATTACAGATGATTCTTTGGATCAATGTTTATCAAAACTGACACAAGAATCTACTCCAGCTTGGGGAGCGATGACAGCACAACAAATGGTAGAGCATTTAGAATATACCTATCGTATTGCATCAGGAGAAATACAAGATTTTGAAATAGCAACCCCAGAGAAAGTTCTTGAAAAAGTAGCTGCAACTCTTTGGGATTACAACAAAATGCCAAAGGAGTATAATTTCCCTTTGTATGAAGCGGGTATCCAACCGGCATTAAAGCATGAAAATCTCGCTTTCGCGAAAGCGGCATTACTCAAAGCACGCCAAGAGTATCTAGATTTTTACAAGAAAAGCCCAAAGGCAACTACAAAAAATGTTGTTTTTGGGACATTAAATAAATACGAATGGTATTTGATGGAGCGCAAGCATTTAAACCATCACTTTGAACAATTTGGACTTCTTTAGAAGTCTAAATTGTTCAAAGCACTTGCGAAGGCAGGTGTCTCAATTAGTATTCATCTAATAACAATAATCCATAAAAACATACGCGATATATGTCATTACATATAAAAGAGGTGGGGTTTTGTATATTGGAGCAACAGAGCGATTAAAAGTTCGTATTGGACAACATAAAACAAAAGCCCATCCAAATACTTTTTCGGCGAGATCTAATTTAGATAAGCTCGTTTATTTTGAGTTTTTAGATTTTAAAGAGCTTTTGCTAATAAGTGAGCGCCAAATAAAAAAATGGAAGCGCGAATGGAAAATACGATTGATAGAAGAAATGAATCCCAATTGGGAAGATTTATATACTAAGGTTTAACCACTAATAAGACCCCCGCCTATGCGGAGGATGAATATGAGCGATCCACACGTAAAAGAACACATAGAAAACGGAATTTCAACCATAGAATTTTTTCATCCGGCTCACAATAGTTTGCCTGGAGATATTCTCGCCAAACTAGCTGCAACAATTACAGGAGCAGGGGAGAATGATGCCGTAAAAGTAATAATTCTTAAATCTGGCGGAGATCGCACCTTTTGTGCGGGAGCGAGTTTTAAAGAGTTAATCAATATTAATGATGCAGAAACAGGTCGTTTATTTTTCTCTGGCTTTGCCAATGTAATTAATGCAATGCGCAAGTGTCCAAAGTTTATCATTGGCCGTGTACAAGGAAAAACTGTTGGCGGAGGAGTAGGTGTTGCAAGCGCCACGGATTACTGTATGGCAAGTAAGTTTGGGAGTATAAAGTTAAGCGAACTCAATGTAGGAATTGGACCTTTTGTGGTTGGACCTGCGGTAGAACGTAAATTAGGACTCACAGGAATGTCGCAGATTGCTATTGATGCCAATACTTTCTATGATGCAGAATGGGCCAGACAGAAAGGTTTATATGCTGAGGTTTTTGAAAGCACTGAAGCCTTAGATAAAGGTGTTCAAGCTTTTGCTGAAAATTTATGTACCTATAATCCAGAAGCAATGCGTGAGATGAAAAAGATCATGTGGGCAGGCACAGAAAATTGGGACGACTTACTAGCTGAACGCGCGGCGATTTCAGGTCGATTAGTGCTGAGTGAATTTACGAAAGAGACCTTGAAGAGGTTTAAGTAAAAGAGGGTAGTTTTTAGTGGGTAGTGGGTAGAAAAAGTTAGTATGAAAAGTCAATACCATTTTAATTTGAGGAACTAAAGGTTTATCAAAAAGCAGTTGATTATGGTGAGCTTGTTCATAAGCAGCTGAGTGAATTTCCAAAAATTGAAGACTACAGGCTATCCGCTCAATTTGCCAGAGCGTCAGATTCAATTGCATTTAATATTGCCGAAGGCTCAGGGAGTTCCGATGCTAGTTTCCTGAATTACTTAAGAATAGCGCGTGATAGTTCTCTAGAGTGCGTGGCGGCGACTACTAAAGCGTACAGACGAAATTATATTTCTTTTGAACAAAGTGAGCAAAACAGGGCTTTCTTAGTTGAAATTAATAAAATGTTATCGGCATTAATGAAACATATTCGAAATAAGAATGATTAATCAACCCACTACCCACTACCCACTAAAAACTACCCACTAAATATGATCTACTCCTTTAAAAACCATATTCCAGTAGTACATGAATCTAGCTTTGTACATCCGCTAGCGGCAGTGACTGGTAACGTTATCATTGGTAAAAACTGTTATATAGGTCCTGGGGCTGCCATTCGAGGTGATTGGGGTGAGATTATTCTTGAAGATGGAGTAAATGTGCAAGAGAATTGTACAGTGCATATGTTTCCAGGGAAATCAATTACACTCAAAGAAGGAGCACATGTGGGGCATGGTGCAGTGATACATGGCGCCAATCTAGGTCGTAACTGCCTCATTGGAATGAATAGTGTTATTATGGATGATGCTCAAATAGGAGATGAATCTATTGTTGGTGCGATGGCTTTTGTAAAGGCCGAAACTATTATTCCTAAAAGAAGTCTCGTGGTTGGTAACCCAGCAAAAGTCATCAAGGAAGTTTCAGATGAAATGATCGCATGGAAAACAGCGGGTACTAAGCTCTATCAACAACTCCCAGCCGACTGCCATGAATCTTTAAGGGCCGTCGAGCCGTTGGGTGAAATACCTATAAACAGACCAGTTCAAGAGGACTTTTATAAGACACTTCAGGATTTGAAAAAGGGAAAATAATTTACTCCTCATTTACTAATGAAAATAGACTTCAGTGCTTTCTGAATTTCTATTTAGTCAGATAATTTGTCTTTATTTTCAATTACTAGCCTACTCTTAGAAAGGTGTATGCCATCATTGAGATGAGCAATATAGTTAACAAGTTCCTCACGTAATCTGCATTGTAATTCCCAAGCGGTTGTTGCATCTTTTGCGCAAAAAAATGCTCTAATTGCTATTGATTTTTCTGTTACATCAATTACTTGCACAAGAGGTGGGTCCTCCTTTTCTCATGTATAAACGTGTTGATAAGGCTTAATACATCATTGAAATAGTTTTTCCAATTCTAAGGAGGCTGTTTCTATATAAAATATACTCCACTCTCCATATTCGTAGTTACCCAGATTTTTTGCTCTTGTAAAGAAAAAGTATTTTCCATCTCTTGAAAATCTTGGTCCGCTTTCTTCATCTTGAGTGTTTATTTTGGATCCTATGGCTTTTGCTTTGCTCCAAGAATTATCTAGTCTTTTCGATACAAAAATATCTTCGCCTCCAGCACCCCCAGGTGCTCCATATGAATTAAAAACGAGGTATTTGCCGTCTGGCGAAACCACAGCAGAGTAGACCCAAAATTTCTCGTCATCCCAGATGCCTTTTATTTCTTTAGGTTTAGAAAATTGACCATTTATTAACTTGGTTTCATAAAGTTTAATCGCCTTGTTTCCTCGAACCATGGTGGTAAACAAAAATGTTTCATCATCAACAGCAAATAAAAAATTGTTGTTTGAAGATGGCCATTCTTCTCCTTGCTGTTGGACGTCATTTATTGGAAAAGGTAAAGCTTCGGGATTACTCCATCCATCATTTTGCCTTTTCATCATCCAAATATTCATGTCAAAATTCCCTTCATTCGGCTTGTTTGGAATGGGGCGTTCTGAACCGAAAAAGAATATTTCTCCATTTGGCGTGATAGATGGTGTTTCATCACGATCTGTAGAAAATTTAGAAAGGACAGGAGTAGTCCACTTCCCGTTTTTAAAATTAGCTTCATAAATCTGCTGTTTCGCCTTAGGGGCACGCCTTGAGAAATATACAGTGCGACCATCAGGAGTAAATATCAATGAAAATTCGCTATTTGCGCTTGTAGAGATAATCTCCGGTGCAAATGGAATAGCTTTAGTAACTGGTGTTTCAGAATAATTTATTTCGTTATTTGAGATAGTCGAGTTACAGCTAATAAGTAGAAGGAGAAAAAGAAGTAAGCTCAAAGAAGTAGTGCTTTTGTTTTTAGTTATCATGGCATTGGATTTTTTAATATCGAATGTTACATTTTAAAATTATAAAAGATAGTTTAACTAAACTATCTAAATAGTACTTATCACAAATCAACTTAAAACCAGGTAATACTTTTTGTCGTATGTCTTGTATGCGAAAAATCCTTCCACTTTGTATTGTCTCAATATTATTCCTACAAAATGTTCTTGCTCAAAAAATTGATAACATGGTGTCTTTTAAGGATATTAAAAGTTCCAATTATTTTAGATTTCATTACGACAATGATTATTTCGCTGCTACCGATGAGAACTATACCCAAGGCTATAGTTTTGAATTGGTATCTCCTTATTTTAAGACTAACCCTTTCAATCATATGTTTTATATCCCCAAGGAAGTTGAAACCCGTTATGGATTAGCAGTTGAACATATTGGGTTCACACCTAATCATTATGAACTTCCTGATATTCAGTTTGGAGATCGACCTTTTGCATCTGCGATTATGCTTAAAAGTTTTATGATCTCAACGAATCAAATAAAAAATAGCCGATTTACCTCTTCCTTCAGTTTAGGAATAATAGGACCTGCTGCCTTTGGGGAAGAAATGCAAGTTGGAATTCATAAAGCTACAGGCAACAAAATTCCGTTGGGATGGCGCCATCAAATCAAAAACGATGTGGTTCTCAATTATGAAGTGGGCTACGAAAAACAACTTTTTAGATACCGTGATTTGTTTTCGCTTCAAGCGACGGGCAACGCTAAAGTAGGTACTCTTTTTACGAATGCAACTTTTGGAATAAATAGCACCTTCGGAATTATTAATTCACCCTTCTCAGCCGCTTCAGAAAGAAATGGTTTTAAGCTGTATGCTTTTGCACAACCCACAATTAGTCTTATAGGATATGATGCGACACTCCAAGGGGGTTTGATAAATAATAAGAGTCCTTATACCATTCAAACAAGCGATATAGAACGACTGACAGGGCAATTTAATTACGGAATCATATTAAAATCAAAAACACTCTACTTTGAATTTTCACGTTCCTTTATCACTAAAGAATTTGCGAGTGGAAGTACCTACAGCTGGGGTGGGATTAAGATAGGGTTTACGATTTGAAAAGTAATACCTCGCTTTCCTGCCGGCAGGAAAGCTAAAGCTAAAGCTAAAGCTAAAGCTAAAGCTAAAGCTAAAGCTAAAGCTAAAAGAATATCATTATAGTCGGTTTAAGCAACTTCCTCCTCCTTGTTGTTTACATAATCCATCAAATCTACATCTTGACCTAATAATACCTGAGTTGGATTGATCCGACCCTTTTCTGGACCATTTTCAAGTTTGAGAACCCCACGAGGACATACAGCAGAACAAATTCCGCAGCCTACACAGCTAGAGCGCACAATGTTTTCTCCTTTTTGAGCATATGCACGTACGTCAATCCCTTGTTCGCAATAGGTAGAACAATTACCACAAGAAATACACTGCCCTCCATTGGTCGTGATTCTAAATCGTGATTTAAAACGTTGTACCATTCCTAAATAAGCCGCGAGAGGACAGCCGAAACGGCACCAAACACGGTTACCAAAAATAGGGTAGAAGCCCGTGCCAATAACTCCAGCAAACCATGCGCCAATGAGGAAACTATATGTATCCTTAATCCACTGTGATTTGATTCCTAAGAAGGCATCTACACCCGTAAAATAACAATAAAGAGTGACCACAGTCATTATCAAAGAGAAGGCAAGCACAGAGTGAATGAGCCAACGTTCAAGTTTCCAAGCTTTCATAGTCTTATTGGAATGTTGACGGTATGGATCTCCCAAGGTTTCTGCGAGTCCGCCACAACCACATACCCAACTGCAATACCACCTTTTGCCAAAGAAGTAGACCATCAAGGGAACAATAACTAAAGTAAGCACAATTCCCCATACCAAAATAAAGAGACCAATGGCGCCACTTTCTGTTAGGCTATCTAAGTTCCATTCAAAGAAGAAATCATAATCTAAAGGAAAGGCATTTTTGAAATCATATCCTGGCATGTTTAAACTCGCCATAATTTCTGGAATCAAAAAGGCAAAAACTATTTGGAAAAATAAGACCGATGTCGTACGTAATACTTGATATTTATTATTGCGATATTTTATATACATACGTACCGCCATAACCGTCATCACTGTGCAATATAAAAAGCCATATACAAACCACTGACTTGCATCCCCGCCATTAAGTGCGTTGCTTATAGGGTCTAGAATAAAGGTCCAATTCACAACATAGTCAGGCATGAAATAAAGTACCAAGTAGAAACTCACTAAGTACACCAAGACTAAATAGGCTATCCACCCACGGTTTGTGCTTGCCTTATGATACACTCCGTCATTTTTTATTCCGGGAGGGCCTAGTAAAATAACATTGGGAAGAATAAAAAGTAAAGCCCCAAGAATAGCCAAACCAAAAGTGAGCCACCACATCATGCCAGCATTATCTTTGACAAAGCCTGAACCTGCTTTCTTGGCCAAATTAAAACTAAAGGTATGTGGCTTATCCCACACGACTAAATCCCATTCTTGCTTTTCCTTGTGAGTTGCATTGGCAGCTTCTAATGCCGTTCTCGTTTTAGAAGAAAAATCAAAAATGCTTGAAAATTCAGTATTCACTAAAGCCGATTCCAATTCGGATCTTAGTAGCTCGCTTTTTATGCCTCGAGCATCAGAAAACTTAGTGAGCTGCTCTTTGCTTAAACTAAAGTCTCCAATAAATAAAGAGGCGGTAAAGATGGCGAGTCCGGCTAAGAAAATGACTAACCCAATATTTTTGATTGCTTTCATATATATTGCCCACCTAAGTGGATGATTTTTTGTAATTCCCCTGATGAGGAGAATCTAGGTTGATTAGAGATTAGGCGAAAATGCGTTTCCAGCTTTTCTTTTTCAACTGTATTTGGGTACCCATTTGCTGATTATATGCGGCAACGATACTTTTTTCATGAAGCGTATAAAACTCAGGATCAAAATTTGCATCCTTCAAATGTTCCATCACATAATCTGTTGATCGTCCTTCATTAAGCCAACGATCAAAAATTTCATGACGCATGCGGATTCCAAAAGTGTTTATTCCAATAAATTTTCCAGTAGTACTATCCGAATTAACGGTGATACATTTCATATCATCCTTATGCTTCCAATGAAAATGGGTTTCATTTTCCCTTGGCTTCGCATATACCCAGCCATAGGTTTGGTATTCAATATCAAAAAACTTAGCGCTATTGAACCAATGTCCAGGGTTGTATGCTGTAGGTTTACCACAAATCGTTTGAGCTAGTGCTTCTCCCATCATTCGGCCTGTATACCATACAGCTTCTATTGCTCTCCGGCCATTAATGCCTTCATGTTGTTCGGCGCAATCTCCTATGGCGTAGATGTCGGGAATGTTTGTTTCTAGCATTGGGTTCACTTTAATTCCGCGCCCCAATTCAATACCACTTTCCTTTAAGAAATTAATATTAGGCGTTACCCCAGCGGTAAGTCCTACTACATTGCAGGCAATCTCTTCCCCAGTTTCTTCAATAATCACTGCACGTGCCTTGCCATTTTCATCTGAGAGAATTTCTTTTAGATTGGCCCCCAATCGTAAGTCAATATGATGACTTATAATATGACGGTTGATCATTTCACTTTCTCCTGCTGGTAAGACCCCATTCCAGAAACTGTCTTCTCGTACAAGAAAAGTGACTGGTATTTTGCGAGTCGCAAGCATCTCTGCCATTTCAATGCCTATAAGTCCGCCACCCACAATTACAGCACGTTTGCACACTTTATTATTAGGAGCATTATCTTCTAGTTTTTGAAGATCCTGCGCACTGTATAACCCTTGCACACCTTCTAAGTCCTGTCCAGGCCAACCAAATTTATTTGGAGTAGATCCCACGGCAAGAATAAGTTTATCATAAGCCATCGACCCACCATCTGAAAAGCCTAGCTTCTTTTGGGCATGATTGACCTTTTGTACGTAGGCTCGCTTAAGTTCGATGCGATTCTTCTTCCAGAAATACGCTTCATAAGGCTGGGTGTGCTCAAACTTCATATGACCCATATACACGTACATTAAAGCAGTGCGTGAGAAAAAATAATCTGTTTCAGCCGAAATAATGGTGATGCGTTTATCAGAATTCTTTCGGATATGCCGAGCAGCAGTCACTCCCGATATTCCGTTTCCAATAATGACAATATGTTCTTCCATATAATTGGTTTTAGTTACTCCCTGATGATGATTGGAAAAGGAATACAATCCATAATAGTCGATGGACTAAAAGTAAAAAAGATTGCTTCACACTATATCTGGCAGCTGAGTCGTTTTAAAGATAGTAAACTTAACAGCCGATGTGTATTTAGAATGGATTTAAATACCTAACTTACTGTAAGGTGCAATTTTACGCTTTTTGATGCTTCCATTTTTTCCCTTAGAAAATTAATTTCTATTAAAATGTAAGCCTCCAATTTTGTTGTCGACCTATCAAATAACCAAAAAGAAATCATGAAGCCGATTTTTACAATTGTAGTATTGTTTTTTACTGTCCAACTTTCGGCTCAGGATACGGCTGCTTTTTTTGCAGATGCAAATGCATTTTTTGCCACTCATGTGACCAATGGGCGTGTTGATTATAAAACCATAAAAAGCGATCCATCATCCTTAAATGACTTGCTTTCGCAAGCTGCTAAGATTAAAGTGACAGCAGAAAATAAGGCTATCTACAAATCATTTTGGATCAATACTTACAATCTTGCAGTTATCAAGGGAGTTGTATCAAAATACCCTGTAGATTCACCATTAAAAATAGGAGGCTTTTTTGACAATAAGACTTTTAATGTTGGCGGTATCCAAACAACCCTTAATAACATTGAAAACAAGCTTTTGCGAGCAAAATTTCCTACAGAACCACGTTTTCATTTTGTCTTAGTTTGTGCTGGTTTAGGCTGTCCTCCTCTCATTGGAGAAGCCTATGCTCCCGACAAACTCGAAAATCAATTGCAACAACAAACAACATTGGCCTTAAACGATCCTAACTTTATTAAGGTCATTGGAAATAAAGTGCAAATCTCCCAGATCTTTGAATGGTATAAAGAGGATTTTACGAAAAACGGGAGTGTAATAAAATTCATTAATTCCTTCCGACGGGAGGCAATTCCTACTAAAGCAAAAGTATCCTACTATTCATACGACTGGACTCTCAACGATTCCGAATAAACACTTTTCGTATGTTCTTAAGACTTCCAGCCTGATGCCTTTTGGGGTCAGATACTGGAAGCACAAGCTTAAATTAGCAACTTTTTATAGGTCCTATTTTCAAACTTAATTTAACGTTTTGCTATGTAAAAAATATAGTAATTTCAAAGCATGAAAAGAGCCGCAGGAATCGCTTTGATTCGTTTATGTCTTGTAATGTTTGTTTTCCAAAGTTGTACGGCTCAATCGCCGAAGATCAACGGAATTAGTTTTGTCGCATCTCGTGATAAAGCCACCCAAGAACATATAGTACCCGTTAAAAACCTAGGAGCAAATCATGCTGCTGTTATGCCTTTTGGTTTTATTCGAGCCTTAGACAATCCTAAAATCGCATTCAATACTGAACGTCAATGGTACGGAGAACGTAGAGATGGTGCCAAAGATTATATAGAACTTCTACAGTCTAATAATGTGGCTGTGATGCTTAAACCTCAAATCTGGATTTCTCACGGAGAATTTACTGGTTATCTCAAAATGGAAGACGAAGCGGGATGGAAAATTCTCGAAGATTCTTACCGTAGTTTTATACTTGAGTATGCCGACTTAGCCCAAGAGACTCAGGTAGCATTATTTTGTATTGGAACTGAGCTAGAACAATTTGTGGTTAATAGACCGGTCTACTGGAAAGCACTCATTGCCGAGATAAAGACAATTTATACTGGAAAACTGACCTATGCAGCAAATTGGGATGAATATAAAAGAGTGCCTTTCTGGAAAGAAATGGATTTTATAGGTATTGATGGGTATTTTCCTGTTTGCGATAAGGAAACACCCACCCTTGAAAGCTCTCGAAAAGGGTGGCAGCCATGGAAGATTGAGCTGTCCGCTTTCGCGAAATTGCATTCCAAAAAAATCCTTTTTACCGAATGGGGATATCGTAGTGTCAATTACGCAGGCAAAGAACCCTGGACCTCTGATCGTACAATGACAAGTGTAAATCTAGAAGCCCAAGTGAATACCACTCGTGCTACCTTTGAAGAATTATGGCAGGAAGATTGGTTTGCTGGTGGTTTTGTGTGGAAATGGTTTATCCACCATGAACGCGCTGGAGGATTAGAAAACAACCGATTTACACCTCAAAACAAACCCGCCGAAGCGGTAATTAAAGAATATTATGCAGTGGACTAGAATGTATATCGCTTGTGTCTTACTTTTTTTCTCTTGTTCTTCTGCAGATGAGCCTGGAGATATTATCAAAGAACTACAAACACTCGCCACTGTCGTAGAGCAAAGCGCCGTTGAAATTGATAACGTAATCGCTATAGCTTCGGGATCTTCAAATCCAAATGAAGTGGTTGCCTATGTTTATCCTCGAGTGGATGCCACTGCCCTAAAATATTGGGAAACTCCAGACCTAACAGCAGATAAAAACGACTACACTGTCTATACGCAGGTTGATCTACCCGCTGAAGATTTATTTAATGGGTATCTCAAAACTTTCACACGGGAAACAGAGGTCGAACGATGGGTGATTATCAGCTTTCGCGAAAGCGGAAAGTTGCATATTTCAAGTCCTATCCAACTAAAACACATATCCCAGAACACTCTATTTTCAGGAACGATAGCTATTGACCAATCCATTCAAGGGTCGCCAATTTTTAATTGGGATTCCTTGGTTAGCCCTCTTGATAACCGCTATTTTCAAGTAGTTTCTTCTGGTACTAATGATTTTCTCTCCGGCACCTATACCACCGAAACTAATTTCCAATTCTATAACTTGGACAATGTTGTACTTAATATTACCACAGAAACCCCTACCTCACTTGTGGCTGGTGATGCCTACATTTTTACACTAATGAGTGTGAGTGAAGATAATTGGGTGAATACTCTAGTCAACCTACCATTTACAGCAAATTAGAAATACCATATTGTTATGATGTGAATTTTCCTTAGTTAAATCGATCACTGGCTTTCTTGAATGAAAAGCATCTAATTCAGGGTCGATTTACTTTTAGGAAACGATATGCTTTTGATAATACTGCTGCAATGCCTTTGGCGATGCGCCAAACCATTTTTTGACATAGATAGCCCCAAAATGAAATTGTAATTTCCAAGTACCATTTGCTTCATAGCGTCTTGCTGAAGTCGTTAATCGCTCTTGAATGACCACAAATTCATCTAAGGCGTAAAGTTTGTTTATAAGATCGTTGTCTTCATATACAGTAAAGGATTCATCAAAGCCTCCCAATTGGTTAAAAAGAGTTTTGGTAATAAACTGACTTTGGTCTCCACCACGGCAAGCTCTCCACTCAAATTTTGTAAGCCAACCCATTAAACGTAACCACCAATGCTTACTGTCAAACTGCATTCTGAAACAGCCAGCTTCATTCCAATGTCCTACTTCGTTTTGGATGAGGACATCATAATTTTTTGGAGGAAAAGAATCAGCGTGTAAAAAGTATAAGATTTCATTTTGCGCATTACGAGCCCCTGCATTCATTTGAGAGGCTCGGCCCTTTAATGAAGATATAACGGTGACATCATATTTTTTTGAAAGTACAAGAGTTTCATCTGTACTTCCACCATCCACAACAATAATTTCAGGATTGGAAACACTATTTATTTTTAAATGATCTAACAAACGACCAATATTGTCTGCTTCATTTAAGGTTGGGATGATCACCGATATATTGGACATAGATTAGTTGTTAAGTGTCCAGTCGTAATCCATGTATCTCGTCTTTGCATTGGGCGAGATAGGAGTTTTTGAATATTTGTTTAGGAAATCAATAAGGGATCCATCCTTTTTAAAATCTTTAGAAAACCAATTGAATATTTTTGAGACCTCAATACTATTTGTAGTGATGGTATTTCTTTTACTATCGTTTATAAACTGAATGGCGAGCTTTTCGAGTTGAGCGTCGACCGTCTTAGCTGTAAAGGCCTCATTAAGTAATGGCGGACAAGAAAAAGAGGCGCAGTTGATGCCAAAATGAATTCTAGGATCTCCCATTTTACGGAGGATTTGATGCTCAATTTCGTCAAGATTATACCATTTGCTACCTAGTTTCCAAAGGCGTTGATCCCATGGATCATTGATTTTTTTGATGCTAGTTAAAGGATGATTTCTCAAGATAAGGTCAACAGTCATCGCGTTATAGGCATTCATCCAATAGGCTAATTTGTCATTTTTTGTCCATTCTTCTGTAGGCATATTAGTACCCAATGCTGCGATATACGAACGCAACGCGCTCCATTGCTTTTTAAACTCAGGATAATTTACATTGCCTTTTGGAGAGACATAACTAGCAAGTAGATTGTCGAAAGATTTATGATCAAAAACTTCACCTATCGGCGCTGCCATTGCTGGTTCCTCAATAACTTCAGCCGGTGGGGCTTGGTTTGATTGATCGGGAGCTGCAGCTGCAGGAGTCTCAATGATGTCTGTTTCTACTTCAGGAGCGGTGTTAGGAGTATCTTTTATTATCACTTTCTCCTCAATAACGACTACTGGAGCTGGTGTAGTTGAAGCAACTTGTTTAGATCCTCCACAAGAAGCCAATAGGCCAACGAAAAGGAGTAGGTAGAGACTGTTTTTCATAAGAGTATTTGTTTTAACAATCTACGAGTTTTTGTCGTGATTGGTTTTATCAATAGAAAGGACCTATAATTTGAGGATTGCTTTTTTAAAACTATTCCAAGATACTAAGGTTTAGTCCTAAGTTAACACCAAACTTTACACGAAGTGCTAATTCTTTTGGTCCTAAATCACAAAATGAAAAGGCACAGAAATCAATCCGTGCCTTTTCCAATTATACTATTTCCTTAAGGAAGTTCTTATCATCTTGAGGTTCCCGCCTTCGCGGGAATCTAGTTAGCAACACCCTCCACCATCATAATGGAAGGTAGATTCGCTAATGAAAATATCTTTGCTTCCTAAGGCAGCAAGTTGTCCTGCTGTCTTATCACAAACTGCTAACGGTTGATTTTTTAAGAGGATGTGTCCTGCTTTATCATCAAAATAATCTTCAGTACCGTGATAAATGGCAGCTTTTCCTGTAAAAATACAAGGGCCATCTGCTGGCATTGGATCTTTAATTGCCGCAATCTCAATCGATTCGATATAGATCAACTCATCTGTTGGGTAATCTACAGTATTAAGAATGCGGTAAGGTTTTCTAGCTCTTATTTCAATCGTTCCAAAACCTTCATCAGTAAGGGCTTTGATATAGTCGGCCATTGGGAGACTTCCACTAAGGCATAAAGCGCGAAGGGTTGGGTCATTGCGAAGTTCGTCGTTCATTTCTTGTTCGCAGGTAGGATCACTCATAACAAGTCGTCCGTGTGGTTTTAATACGCGATACATTTCTTGAACGGCACGTTTTAAATCTTCAGCTTTAAAGATATTGAAGAGGCAGTTTTGAGCAGCTACATCAATAGAATTATCTTCAACAGGAAGGTTTAATGCATCTCCTTTTTTAAGATCTACAAATTCACTTTTAAACCAAGGGTTCATTTCTTCAGCTTCCACAAAGTTTTTGCGAGAAGCTTCTAGCATTTCGTCTACCACATCTACACCTACAACTCCGCCTTTATTGCGATTGAAATAAGCAAACTGTAATAACTCCATGCCGCCACCTACACCTACGTATAGCATTTTTGGCTCATTGGTGAGATCTCTTGCATTTACAGTGCTTCCGCAACCGTAATTCATCTCCTGCATGATCTTAGGGATCTTTAAGCCTGGCAATTCCCAAATAGGGTTGGTTGTACAACACAGACCAACATCTGGGGTTAAAGCGGCTTCTTTGTAAACGTCAACTGTAGTATCTAAGTAACTCATAATTATATTTGGTATAACACGATACGGCCAGCCTAAATGGGCTGAATCGCAATTTCGCGTAAGCTTTATAAACTTTTAATTAATTCACTAAATAAGCTAATCATAGCTGGTTCTGCTTTTCCAGCCATGGCAATAATCTCTGGAATATCCACAGGTTTTAAGTTATCTGGGTCGCATTCATCTGTAATAACTGACACTGCGATCACAGGGAGTTTTAAATGGTTTGCCACAATGACCTCAGGAACGGTACTCATCCCTACAGCATCGGCACCTATAATTTTGAGATAACGATACTCGGCGCGGGTTTCCAGTTGAGGCCCTACCACAGAAGCATAGACTCCTTTGTGCAATTGAATGCCTTTATCTTTTGCAATTTTTTCTAGGCTAGCATTCATTGAGACGTCATAAGGCGCACTCATATCTGTAAAACGTTCTCCTAACTGTTCCACGCCTTTGAAAGCTAGCGGAGATCCACCTTGAAGATTAATATGATCGTCAATAAGCATGAGGGATCCCTTTTTAAAATCGAGATTGATCGCTCCAGCTGCATTTGAAACTAATAATTTTTGAACCCCTAGTGCATGCATGATGCGCACTGGGAAGGTGACATCTGTTAAGCTATATCCTTCATATAAATGGAATCGTCCTTCCATAATAATGACTTTCTTGCCTTCTAGTTTTCCGTAGATAAGCTTTCCAGTGTGAAATTCAACGGTTGCCGTTGGGAAATTAGGGATATGATTATAACTCACGGTTTTTAACACCTCTACTTTGCCTACTAGTTGGCCAAGTCCTGTTCCTAATATGATCCCAATTTCAGGGCTTTCAAAGCCTTTTTGCTGTAAGTATTCTGTTGTTTCTTGTATAAATTTCTGCATATATTCGTATTGAATAATCAATTCTTTTGTATTCTGATTCCCTTGAAATGAACCACTTAAGGGCTCAAAAATAAGGCTTTTAATCTTTTTTTAAATATTTCTCAAAGGCAGGGTATCCCTTTAAATCTTCAGCGTGATCGATGTCGTTTAGAGTTTCTAGTTGGTGTACTGAATAACCTTCTAAATCTTTCATCGTCGCTTCAAAAACGGTATCGCCGCCCCACGGTTTGTTGTAGAACACTTCTTTTATTATGTTGCGCATTCCCAATAAGTAATAGCCGCCATCTTGGGCCGGTCCAATCACTACTTCATGTGAGTCTAATGCCTCAAAAGCCGCTTCAATATGTTTTGGTTGTAAGTCGTATAAATCACTTCCTACTATCAATACTTTTGAGAATTTGTCTTGGTGCGCTTTCGCGAAAGCACGATACATACGATCCCCTAAATCATCACCTTCTTGTTCAAATTTTTCAAAATCCTCTGATGGCCAAATATCTGTTGGTCGTATTTTTACTGAATATCCAACACGTCTGGTACAGTTTATTTGTGAGACCACATCCCTCGTATGCTCTAATAAGGTTTTGTAAATGGACAAAGCATTTTCGGCACCCACACCTTTGGCAAGTCTAGTTTTGACTTTCCCTAATTCAGGATTACGTGTAAAAATGATGAGAACATCAGAAGAAGGATCGCTCATTTATTTCTTTTGGTGTTGGCTGCGGAGAATAAAAAAGAACATGGCATTGGAAATGATTACTGCTAGGGCTGTAATGATATTAGACTTCGTATAGTCACCTGTTACTAGGTAGTAAACTAATAATGCAAGCCCTAAAACGGCAATACCCAATAAAATATAAGCTCCTTTCATATGTTGGTTTTAATGTACTTTAATTCCTGTATTGAGGTATTTCCCCCATTGCTCACTGAATACATGTATGCTATCGGTCACTTTTTCGTCACGATTATATACTAAATTCCCTTTGTCTTTCCATATAAAAATGCTTCCGTATAAATTTTTGACATCGGTATAGCCAAGAGCTTTGAGGCTTTCGCCAAAATCTTCTGATCGGACACCTACAGAACAGTACACAACGATGGGTTGGGATTTGTTAGGATACGCTTTGGTAAAAGCGGCATTAACCTCTTCCCCAGCCCAAACGGCATTAGGGAGATGACTTACTAAGTATTCTTCTTTTTTTCGAGTATCAAGCAGCAAATATTTAGATGCATCTTCCTTTAAGGCTTGCACAGAAATGTACGGCACAGTTCGATTGTTGTATTCTTTGAGCATGATGTCAATATCAGACTGCGCAGATAACTGTACAGAAAATAGAAAAGCCATTAAACCAATGGCGCTCTGCAAACGAACATTATTGAAAGCAGTCGTATAGGATTGTATTCTTGAAATTATTGGCATAGAAACTATAGGTTCTTGTTCAATTATGCTACAGTTCCTTGGCAACTACTACCTGCACCGGCGGTACAGCCATAACAATGTTGCGAAATCACAATGTTTCTATCATTGAGCAACTCTTCATTATAATCTGAGATATGCTTCACCTTACTGTTAACAGGCAGGTTGAGCATCTGGTTAAAATCACAATCGAAAATATAGCCATCCCAACTAATCGAAATGGTATTGGTACACATCACACTCTTTACTGCCGTTGGATTATAAGCTTCAACAAGAGAATACATATAATCTTCATAGTTTTCTGAGGCAATAAGATAGTCTAGAAAACGGGCGATAGGTAAGTTGGTGATCGCAAATAAATTGTGAAATTGAATATCAAAATCATCCAAAAGAGCTGTTTTAAAATCTTTCTCCATGCTCGCTTGATCTCCTGGAAGAAAAGCTCCTGATGGATTATAGACTAGATCCAATCGCAGGTCACTGCCTGGCATTCCGTAGCCAATAGCATTTAGATCTTGCAAGGCCTTGATGGATTTATCAAAAACACCGTCTCCACGTTGTTTATCTGTTTTTCCTCTTGTCCAGTGTGGCATAGAAGAAACGACATGCACATTGTGTTTTTTGAAAAACTCTGGCAGGTCGTAGTATTTTTTATTGGCTCTAATGATTGTTAGATTGGAGCGTACGATAAAATCTTTGATACCGGCTTTGGCGGCTTCTTCAACAAACCAGCGAAAGTCTGGATTCATCTCTGGCGCACCTCCGGTTAAATCTAAGGTATGAGCTCCGGTATTTTTAATAATCTCTAAACACTGACGCATGGTATCACGTGTCATGATCTCTTTACGATCTGGTCCTGCATCAACGTGACAGTGATCACAAACTTGGTTGCACATATAACCTACATTAATTTGCAGGATCTCTAGTTTGCTAGGGCGCAAGGGAAACTGATCTGTTTCCTTAATTTTCTTGGCAAAGGTGGGCAATTCTCCATTTGCAAAAATGCCATTAGATAGTATTTCCAATTGCTTGTTTGCGTTTGCAAGTTCGTTGCCTAATTTTTGTAGCGATTTAGTAGCCATATGAGGGAGCGCAGGGGAGCGCGTGTCTTTTTGTGTGATATTAAAGTTTGATAGCGTGTTTATCCGTCTAGTTTATTGACTTTATTCATCATCATGGTTGCATGTACAAGGGTAGCTCCACTTTTAATAGCGGCGCCTACATGTACGGCTTCCATCATTTCTTCTTTAGTGACGCCACGTTGCAAACCATCTTTTGTATATGCGTCGATGCAGTAAGGACATTGTTCTGTATGTGCTACTGCGAGGGCGATTAGTGATTTTTCACGAGCGGTGAGGGCACCTTCTTGAAAAACACTGCCATAATAATCAAAAAATTTTGTTCCAAGTTCTTCACTCCATTCGGTGATTTTACCGAATTTCCGAAGGTCCTTAGGATCATAGTATTGGTCTGCCATAGTCTAATATATTTAACTCGCTAAAGATATATTTAATCGTAAAGCTCTCCAATAACTTACGAAATTAATGTGATAAAGGTTTTGAATAATTTTTTAGTGATCTAAGCCCTTGATTTTGTGGGGTCGGGAAGAGGCGGACTAATAACTTTTATTTTTTAATAAAAAGTTGTTGGTCGTATCTCAGAAAGGTTTTATATTTGCAACCGCTTACGCGAGGTGCCTTAGCTCAGTTGGTAGAGCAATGGACTGAAAATCCATGTGTCCCTGGT